>CADBXE010000006.1 GCA_902798595.1 uncultured Erysipelotrichaceae bacterium
ATTAACAATAGACCTAGGAAATGTAACAACTGGATATCTCCATCAACATTGATGTCTAAAGCTATCTCAGAGTGTTGCACTTAAGATTACAATTTACTGACTATATGTTATAAAGGTTGCGTATATACGTGCATTTGCACATGATAAACAGCCACAAAAAATATAATAATCCTATTTTAATAAGCTTAATCATGTGAGAATATATGACATAGAGAGAGGTTTTTTAAAATGAAAAAACAAGCATTATTATTTGTATTGCTCGGTTCTTTAGTTTTAACAGGTTGTGGTAATCATACCTCATCTAAAGATGAAGGTCCAAAGGCAGACTTCGATTTAGGTGAAAAAGAATTCCACACTGATCTAATGGATAGCTATCTTAAAGATGATTGGAAGAATATTAAAGAATACGTTCCAGTTGTTAGCGCTGACAACCCAACAGGAGATGACAAAGCCAAACTCCTTGGTGACGTTTCTAAGCCAGAAGCTATCAAATTAGAATTCAAAGAAGCCGCTGAAGCTGAAGAATACGTTGTTCAAATTGCTAAGACAATTGACTTCGCTAACGCAAAAGAAGTGACTGTCAAAGAAAAGTCCTATGACTTCTACAATTCTGAAATCAACCAACAATACTACTACAGAGCTGCTGCTAGCAAAGAAGCGTTAGAAGCCGCTAAAATCTACACATTCAAAGTGAAAGATGAAGCTCCACGTAACATCAGAGTGGATGGCGTCATTAACTTCCGTGACTGTGGTGGTTGGAAAACATCCTTAGTGGAAAACGGCCGTGTTAAACAAGGCTTATACTATAGATGTGCTCAATTCGACAATGGTGGTAGAGCCAATATTACCGATGAAGGCAAAGCCACAATTAAAGAATTAGGTATCAAAGTCGATATCGATATGAGAGATAGACCTCCAGCAAATTCTCCAGCTTCTTCTGAAGGTTGGGACGTTGAACTCTTAAACGGCGCTGTTGCTTCTGGTACAGAAAACATCCGTTGGGAAGGCCAAAACGCTTCCGGTAGTGATAAGAAGATTGCTAAAACATATAAAAAGATCTTCGAAGCTATCGCTGTTGCTGATGAAAAGCCAATCGCCTTACACTGCACCCATGGTGCTGACCGTACAGGCATTGTCTCCTTCTTCTTATTAGCGTTATGCGGTGTCAGTGTTGATGACTGTGGTAGAGACTACTCCTTAACCAGATTCGCTGGTGAAAGAAAAGTCTGGCACGAAGATGAATTTGACAACTGGGTTAACAAAACCAACGCTTTAGAAGGCGCAACATTTGCAGACAAAATGTTCAAACACATGAACGAAGATTTCGAAATTGAAGCCGATACACTCGAAACAATTAGAGAAAAATTCGTTCCTGGTTATACAAGAGCTGCCTAATTAGCGCGAATAATTAAAAAAATAAAACGACGTTCTTAACTGAATGTCGTTTTTTCTTGTCTATTTCAATCAAAAAATAGGCAAAAATGCTATTAGGCAATATATTCAACTTTTTAAGGTTGGCTAATTTTTCACTCATATCATTAAATAATCCATTTTTTATACACTATGTGTATATTTAAAATTGCGCAACATTATGCCCCAAGATTTAGCAAAATTGTGTTGTGGATAAATATGCGCAATGATAATATGAAGTAGCCAAATAACTAAGTTATTGAAGGCAGGAGAAAGTATTTGACGATGAAACAGTTAGACGTTGAATTAATTCGTTACGAAAAACTCAAACATGTTAAATTTTTAGTCAACCGCATCCAATTTAGAAAAGAACATATCCACAACGAATTTGAGATCTTCATTGTTCTCAGAGGTAGTGGTATCGCTAAAATCAAAAATAAGTCCTATAACCTTAAAACAGGGGACGCTTATTTAATCAACTCTGGTGAAGTGCATTCCTATATGCGTGACCCATTATATTCTTTAGATATGGAGAATATGGATGATGCGCCTTTATTCTTATTCGCGCAGATTTCCAATCACTGCTTAAGAGAATACTTCCCACAAATCAGAACTACAGTTTTTAATTCATGCAATTTAAGAGACTATTTAAACGAAGATGAATTAAAATCTTTGATTTTGCTTTTAGTGAATTCTGCAAAAGCTTATTTCGTTGAAGAACCTTTATATCAATTAAATATTCTTTCTAATATCGCTAAAGTTTTAACAACTTGTTATAAGAAAGTGCCATACGAAATTATCTCTGAAGCACAAAAGACAAACTTAAAGCAAAAGAACTTAAGAGTGGAACGTATTATCTCTTATATCGACGCGAACTTTGAAACACAAATTCGTTTACAAGATCTCGCTGAGCAAGAGAATTTATCACCAACTCACTTCTCACATTTATTCACATCATTATTCGGTGTGACATTCCAAAACTATGTCAACATTAAGAGAATGGAACAATGTATCCGTTTAATGCCTAATAAAGAAAAGACGTTGTTAGAAATCTCTTATGAATCAGGTTTCTCTGATCCTAAATATATGAACAGAATGTTCATTAAGCACTTTGGCTATACACCAAAGGAATACCGTAAGAGATTAGGCATGGAGCAAAAAGAGATTAGTCAAATCACTCGTGAATTTGAGAGCATCTATTCCATTGCTGAATCTGTTCAAGCTTTAACGGATTTCGAGCAACAGCTTAAATAACAAGCAAATGTTCAACATCGGGCAACCGATGTTTTTTATTGTTCTATTATAGATAGCACTCACACATGTATACATGCCTATATCGCATGAAAGTCATGCGCCTGTGTGGGCGAAATATAGTTAAATAAAAGAGGAAAAAAAGCACAAATAATTCAATTGAAATATTTTTGCTCATTTTTATACGCGCGAATATAATGCGCAAGAAAGGAAAAGCTTATGGCAAAACCAAAATTATGGTTAGGTCTATCCACCGTTGGTATTGTTCTCACCTCACTATTTTTAGCTGGTCGTGATTTAGCGACAGTTAACGCAGGTCTTATCAACGACCAGTTAGGTCTATCCACACAAAGAATTGGCACCATTGACAGTGCTGAAGTCGAAGGTTCTGCTTACAAAGACGCTAAGGGTTCATTATCAGATGAAGGCTGGTATGAAATGATCGCTGACTCTTACAAATTCTGTGAAGAAGCAGTCGAACAAGGCTCAGTTCTTTTAAAGAATGAAAATAATGCTCTCCCATTAGGTAAAGAAGAAAGACACGTTACTCTTCTCGGTCAAGGTAGTAAGAACTTATTCATGCGTTCTGGTGCTGGCGGTGCCGCGCCAAACCCAAACTTGAAGGTCACATTAGACAAAGCTTTCAAGAATAGTGGCTTCTTTATTAACAAAACAATCTTCGATAAGTACGCAAAACTTACCGGAAGACAAATGACAACTCCAAGTACAAAAGTTGAAGCTGATTATAAAGCCAGCCTTTATGATCAAGATGTCATTGATTCATTTAAGGATTATAGCGATGCAGCGATTATCACATTCGTTCGTATCGGTACAGAAGACTCTGACCCACCAGCAAAACAATTAGATATCAAAGATGATGAAATCAAAGTCTTGGAATTAGCTATGGCTCAAAAGAAGGCTGGTGTCTTTAAGAAAATCATCGTTCTTATCAACTCCCCAATGCCAATGTCCATGGACTGGGTCAATAATCCAGATTACGGTATTGATGCATGTGTCTATGTTGGTGTTCCAGGCTACTATGGCGCTGGTGGTATTCCACACGTCTTAGCTGGTGAAAAACCACGTACTGAATATGATCCAGGCGAAAAGAAGATGGTTCCTCAAACCAGACCAGATGGCTCCATAGTTATGGAAGTCGTTAACCCATCTGGTCACTTAGTTGATACATTTGCCTCTAACGCCTCTTCTTCTG
Organism: uncultured Erysipelotrichaceae bacterium; assembly: GCA_902798595.1. GTDB lineage: Bacteria > Bacillota_I > Bacilli_A > RFN20 > CAG-826 > RUG14515. The sequence goes on from CADBXE010000006.1 coordinate 3,875, forward strand.
CGGCTTATCAAAACTTTGGTAACAATAGTGTTGTTGTTTACAAAGAAGGTGTCTACGTCGGTTATAAATATTACGAAACCAGATATGAAGACGCTGTCTTAGGCCAAGGCAACGCTACCGGTGGTAAAGGTTGCTCCATGAAGGAAGCTAACTGGGACTACGCTACTGAAATGGGTTACCCATTCGGTTATGGTCTCTCCTATGGTAACTTTGAACAAAAGATTACTGAATTAAAGTACAACGCCTCTGACGATACAATTACCGCTACTGTGGATGTTGAAAACAAAGGCGACATGAATGGTAAAGCTTCCGTTCAGCTTTATGTCCAACAACCATATACCCAATTCGATAAAGATAATGGTTTAGGTAGACCATCAATCGCCTTAATGGGCTATAACAAGATTGATGTTCCAGCAAAACAATCTCGTACAGCAACAGTCACATTTGATCGTTACTTCTTAGCGACATATGACTATAAAGTGAACAAACAATACATCTTAGAAAGTGGTGATTACTACTTTGCAGTTGGTAATGGCGCTCACGAAGCATTAAATAACATCATCTCTGTTGCTCACCCAGATAAAGCTAATGACTTAGTCGACCATAACGGCCAAGCCTATGTTGGCAAATCCGCAGCAGTTAAGAAATTAACTATTGCTGACGATAGTTCAACATTCAATGCATATAAGAATTCTCACTATAATGAAAATTATCCAGTTGAAAACCAATTCGATGATGCAGATTACAACTATTTAGCTAAAAAGAATAACAAATCACAAATCACTTACTTAGACAGAACAGACTGGGAAGGCACATGGCCAAGCAGCACCACAACAAGTCCTGCTTCCAGTGGTGACCTTAACATGTCTCAATACTATTCCAAACCAGCTGATGCTCCATCCTATAAGAATACTTCTGGCGAAGAATACAGTGTTCCATTCATTCTCAACGATGAAGAAGTGACAGTGACATTCAATGATATGGCTAAAGTGCCACTTGAAGGCGAAATTACAGAAGGTAAATTTGCTGGTATGAAGGGTGAAGATGTTTGGGAAAGATTCGTTAAACAAATGAGTTTAGATGACCTTATTATCTCCATGACCGATAACCGTGGTATCTTAGACGTTAAGAAAGTTCAAAAGAAAGGTAACTCCGTTGCTGAAGGTCCAGAAGGCCTCCTCTCCCATTACCAATATGGTGATAAGAGATGGGCAACCGGTTTCCCAACTGGTCCAACATACACAGGTACATGGGATCACTCTATGCAAGCCAAGTTCGGTGCATTCTATGGTGAAGACGCCCTCTTCTGTGGTGTCGCTGCTGTTAACGCTTCTGGTGCTAACATTCACCGTACAGCTTACACATCCCGTGCTTCTGAATATATGTCAGAAGATGGTATCTTAAATTACAACACTGCCGCTAACATTATTGGTGCTGCAAGAAAGAAAGGCTTAGTTATGAACATTAAGCACTGCTTCTTGAACAACCAAGAAAGTGGTAGAAAAGGCGTTCAAACATATTGTAACGAACAAGCTATTAGAGAAATCTATTTAAGACCATTCGAAGGTGCTTTAACAAAAGGCCGTGGTATGGGTATCATGACATCCTATAACAGAATTGGTGCTAGATACGCAGCCTGCCATGCTCCATTAATGCAAAACGTTATGAGAGGTGAATGGCAATACAAAGGCTTAATCATCGACGATGCTTATGCCGATCGTGATGGTAATACATCAAAATATTCCAATGGTCCTGCTATGTTACATAGTGGTACAGACTTATTCTGTTTAGACGGCGCTCGTGGTAGCCAAATCAAAGAATACATCGAAAAGAACGACGATGGTTATCTCTTGAAAGACTTACAACGCGCTAACAAATACGTTATGTACGCTATTTCCAGATCTTGGATGGGTGGCGTTTCCAGCGGTGACGTTGGTAAAGCTCCATGGTGGAAGATCACCATTGATGCCCTAACAATTAGTGCTGGTGTTGCGACTGTTGCTCTCTTTGGTATGTATGTCTTCACTGAAATCGTTACCAAGAAGAAAAACGCTGCACCTGCAGAAGCGGCAGAATAGGAGGTAATTAAAATGGAAAAGATTTTCAATCTTAAAAACAAAGCTGTTGGCTATTTCATTGTCGCGGCTGATGTCTTAATCGCTCTTATCTTAACTATCATCTATTTCGCAACATTCAAAAATGCGATGGCAACAAGTGCTGTCAACCCAGAAGTGCTCGGTATGTTCTTACTCGCTGGCGCTATCGTTGATATTGTTGTCTTAGTGTTACCACAATATAGATTCATTCATATCATTGCTATCGTGATGTTTGCAATGGCGTTATTCAAAGAAGTGATGTTTATTCCAAACCTTATCGCTGACTATGTCAATAACGTCTTCTATCAAGGTGGTAACCTTGCAATCAACGTATTCTATCTTGTTACTCTCCTTCTTATCATTGGTTCTGCTATTGCTGCAGGATTCATTGGTTTCTATAAGAGTGAAGAAGAAGCGAACGCTGATATGCCAATCGCCAAGGATAACGTTCCACATATCGTCAAAGTTAGCGTTGGTGGTGTCGTTGTCTTAGCCGCGGTATTAACAAGTACTCTCATCGCAGCAGATTTACAAAGAAAAGCAAGTATCGCTGCCCCAGTCGAAGGTTTCAATCCAATTACTGAAGAAGTGAAAAAGATTGCCGATGAATATGTCTATGATTTCAAACCAGGTAAAGTGGTCCAAAAAGAACAAGATTCTTATGATTTCACAACTGATGTCAAGAATGTGACCACAAGCACCAAGAGAGACAACCACTATATGGTTTACTACTTTGAAGGTTCTTACTCCGAAGGTTGGCAAGGTGACTACTCTGCTACATATGGTTACATCTGCTTATGGGATGATGGCATTTATGGTGGTAAAATCGGTAGCCAAAATATCAGAGGTTACTGGTTCAACTCTTCCAAAGCTGCCGCTGAAGGTGTTAAAGACTGCTTAAAGATGGTTTCTGACCCATCTATCAACGATAAAATTAGTGATAAACCAACTGAAAAATATAACTCATTAATCGCTGAAGCTGTTCCAGGCTTCTATCAATACCAAGTATATGCTTACTTAAGAATGAGCTGGGGCGATGACCGTAGTATGATTCTCGGTGGTTATGAATATTCTCCAGAAGTCGCTATTGCTATCGATACTCAAAACGCTGAACTCGAAGCTATCAAGGGTGAAGAATTTGATATGAGTTCATGGGTTCCAACCCGTGTCTTGAAGAACTTAACATTCTCCTCAATCTTCAAACCAGTTGATGTTGCTTGGAGTGTGGATAATGGTAAAGTTGCAATCGAATACGTTGATGACGATAAGAATAGAGGTATCAGCAGTATTACAGCAACCTTCAACGAAGCTGGTGAACAAAACGTGACAATTAAATGGAACGGTTTTGAAGCGAGCGTTAAAGTTAACGTCGTTGAACCAGAAGAAGAAGCTGAATAATTAATCATTCAAAATAGGGTGCTGTCCATCAGGATGGCATCCTTTTTGTTTGCAAAATAAATAGTTTATATATAAAATAATCGCACATGGGGTCGTATTGGTTTCGACCAGGAATGGTTAGGCTCTAACTGCAGTCGAGTGATGACGTTATCATCGAAACAAAAATAACTGACAACAGTTATATGAGAGCTCCTAGAGCTCAATCTCTCTGCTTAGCTTAATTTAGCTCCCGACATAGGGTTCCGACGCAAGGCGCCGGGCAGAGCATCCCTCAAGGTTTTATCCTTTCACGCTTGAGTAGGGTGTCATACCAAAAGGATAGGTGTCTAGAGTCGATAAGTTACTAGCGCCGAAACTCGGTTTATCTCGCACGTCCTAGTGAGTCGATATACGAAAACGTGTTAAATCTTAATATCGTCTAAACTGTAGACGTTATTGAAGAGCCTTCTTGGGACAGGAGTTCAATTCTCCTCGGCTCCACCAAAACGCATAATCAGTCATCGCTATGATGACTTTTTATTTTTTATAGAGTATTCTTTTGATATGAGCAAAATGTCTTCCTTATTTAGAACAAGGAAAAAGAAAATATATTGTCTTGATGATGATTTATTTTATTTAGCAATGAAAGAGAATTGCTCGTTTCATTATAAGCATAATAAGGATTATAAAACCCTCTTAGATAGAATGCATTTTTCTCCAGAAGACATTAATTCTTACGAGGATTTAGAAAAGATTCCTCCTTTACCAACTTTATATTTCAAACACCATAATCTTTTATCTTTAAAGAGTAACCGCTATTGGGTTAAAGCCACCTCAAGTGGCACAAGTGGAAAGAATGTTTCCTTAATTGGTCTCACCTTTACTGATTTATTAAGAGGTTGGGATATGGTGAGAAGAGTGTTTTCTTACCATCATTTATGGTCTTTGAGGCCCCATCGATATATCGTTTTTGGTTATGAACCACATAAGGGTAATGATAAAGCGATTGCTAAAACCGCTCATGGATTTACTTTCCTTTCTCCCGCTTTAAGCAAGGACTATGCGATTAGATGGACTAAAGATGGCTACAAAGTTGATTTAGATAATTTAGAAAAGAAATTTATTAAGTATTCCAAAGGCAAAACGCCAATTAGAACATTAGGTTTCCCTGCTTATACATATTTCCTTTTAGAACAAATGAAAGCTAAGGGCATTAAATTAAAACTGCCTAAAGGATCAGTCATATCCTTAGGTGGTGGTTGGAAGTCCTTTTATAAAGAAAAAGTTGATAAGCAAGTCTTCTATGATTTAGCGTATGAAGTTTTAGGCGTTGATGATAAGCACATTTTTGAATTCTTTGGAGCGGTGGAACATCCGATTCTATATACCGATTGCCGTTATCATCATTTCCATATCCCTAACTACGCAAGAGTCATTATTCGTGATGTTGAAACGCTTAAACCTTTAAAACCAGGACAAGTGGGTTTAATCAATCTATTGACCCCTATGAGTGTAGGGACACCAATTCTATCAGTTATGACTGATGACTTAGGCATCCTTCATGAAGAAATATGTCCATGTGGGGAAAAGAGCGTGTATTTAGAAATACTAGGTAGAAGTGGCGTTGAAGATATTAAGACATGCGCTGCGGGGGCGGAAGAGCTCTTAAAAGGAGATAAATCATGATTTTATATAAAGGTGAAATATATCCTAACGAGAAACAAGATAAATTAATCTCTTCTTTGAAAGAAGATATGTATTTAACTTTGGAAAAAGGTGAGTCTCTTTCATATCTTACAGTAATTGATGCTTGCGATAAGCTTTATAAACGAGTGATTAACCATGAATTTGATAACATTGCCTTACCATTATTAAAATCCCTTAACATGCCATACTCGTCTTTAGAAAGATACGCGAAAGTCTTTTCCAAAGAAGGCTTATTAAAAAAGATTGATATTGAACTAGGCGATTTAAAAAATGGTCTTCTTTCTTTAGATGAAAATAATAATCGTTATTATGAACCATTAGGTATCTTATTCCATATCGCTGCAGGTAATGTTGATTTATTGCCAGCATATAGTGTGGTTGAAGGTCTTTTAGTGGGCAATATCAATATCTTAAAATTACCAACCGGTGATAATGGTTTATCAATTCTTCTTTTGAAAGAATTAATCAAAGAAGCACCAGTATTAAAAGACTATATTTATGTCTTTGATGTACCAAGTACAGAAGTTGAAACAATTAAGCAGCTATCTTCATTTGCGGATGCGACAATTGTTTGGGGTGGAGATGAAGCGCAAAAGGCCGCGAGAGCGTTCGTGGATATCCACTCATCTATCATTTCTTGGGGACATAAAATCTCATTCAGCTATGTAGATAACAATGTCACTGATCAAGAAATCATGGACTTATGCAAATCCATATGCCTATCTAACCAATTATTTTGCTCGTCTTCTCAAGGTATCTATTTAAACACTAATGATATAGATGAACTACATCGCTTAGCGAAAAGAGCGTTACCAATATTTGTTAAAGTTAGCAAAGAAATGAATACTTTGCCTTTAACCATGAAGGCTAAAAACTCGTTACTTCTTTATAACGATAAGTTAGAAGGTAACGTTGATAACATTTATCAAGATGGTGGTGTTTCCGTTGTTGTTAAAGAAGATCACAAGTTAGAGCTATCATATTTGTTCCAAAACATCTGGATTAAGCCACTTATTAAAGAAGAGATAGTAAATGTCTTAAAACCAAATAAAAACCTCTTACAAACAGTTTCTATTAATAAAAACATTAAGGATAAAGAAGGAATCACTCGCTTATTAGCTAAAGCGGGCGCGACAAGAATTGTCTCTCTTGGCGATAACTCGCGTATGCTCGCAGGTGAAAGCCATGATGGCGAGTATGCTTTACGCTGCTACATCAGAATAGTGGAAGTAATAAAATAAATTTTTAGATGGGCGCGTATCAATAGGTTACAACGTAGTGTGAACATCACACGCACTAAAAAGCAACGATATTATCAAGATAAATAAATAGCAAAAAAAGTTTTTGTTGCGCATTTTTTGTATAGTGCTAAACTTATAGCCAAGTAAAATTATGAAAAGAGCATTTTATTACTTTTATAGCTACTATTATCCAAGAGGTAATCAATAATCTTGGCCTTTTAGCTATTAAGGTGTTATTGATTACAAGTTGGTGCCAAACAGGACACCAATTTTTATTTCATTAAGGGGGACATTAAAATGAAAAAGACAAAATTACTCACGCTCTTACCACTCATGCTTACACCATTTATGATGACAGGCTGCTCAAACGAAAGCACTGATATTGGTATTCTCCAATTTGGTGAATTCGCTGCCTTAGACAATGCGAGAGAAGGCTTTATTCAAGGCCTTAAAGACGCTGGCTTCGGTGATTTGAAGATTGACGTTCAAAACGCTAAAGCAATAGCGGCTACTAACTCCACATTAGCCAAAGGCATGGCTAGCAAAAAGCACAAACTCAATTTGGCGATTGCTACTCCATGTGCTACAGCCTTAAAAGCCGCACAAGAAAATATTGGTTCTACAACTCCTTTATTATTCACTGCTGTGACTGATCCTGTTGGTGCGGGTTTACTTAAAGACAATAAAGCTCCAGAAGGTTTCGTCACTGGTTCAAGTGACTTACAACCAGAAGAAGCTTTAGGCAATCAAATCAAATTAACAAAGAAAATGATTCCTGATGCTAAAAAGTTAGGTATCTTCTACTGCGCTAATGAACAAAATTCACGTGTTCAAGCAGAAATGGCGGAAGAAGTTGCTAAAACTGAAGGCTTAGAAGTTGTCACTAAGACATGCGTTGACCAATTCACAATTAAGACAAACATCGCGGAATTAGCCGCTGAAGTTGATGCTATTTGGATTCCAACAGACAACACAGTCGCTAGTAACATGGCTAAAGTCAAAGACGGCTTAGGACAAAATAAAACATTAGTCATCGTTGGTGAAGAAGGTATGCTTGATGGTGGTCAAGTTACTGTTTCTATCTCCTACTATGATTTAGGACTTAAAACTGCTGAATTAGCGGCTAAAATCTTAAAAGGTTCCGCTATTAAAGATGTACCTGTGTTCTTCAATACCGCAGAAACATGCTCATACACATTCAATAAAAAGAACTTAGAAGATGCTGGTTTCAAAGCAGAAGACTTACCAGCAGAATTCCCTTGGAAAGAAGCTAAATAATCATGGATTTCGCAGAGCTAATACGTTTGACATTAAGCATGGGGTTACCATGCTGTCTATTGGCCCTCGGTGTATTCTTAACATTTAGAATACTCGATTTCGCTGATATGACCGCTGAAGGTAGTTTGTTAATTGGTGGTGCTGCATGCGCCCTCATGATTACACAAAACGTACCTCCAATTCTCGCCACATTTGTCGGCATGCTAGCCGGTGGCTTGTGCGGTTTTGTGACTGGCTTTTTGAATCGAGTATTAAAAATACCAAAGTTACTTAGTGGTATTATCACCATGACCGCATCTGGTTCTATTGCCTTATTATTATTTGGTTTAGCCAATGGCAGAATCTTTGCTTCTGAAATCAATGGCATCGATAACTCTAAAACAATCTTTGGCTTCTTAGATCCACGCATCTTCCATGGTTGGCAACAAATCATGGTCGTGGCAGTGATTGTCGCAATTGTCTTAGGCGTAGCGTATTTCTTCTTTGGCACAGAATACGGCATGGCTATCCGTGCCACTGGTATCAATGAGAAAATGGCTAAATCACAAGGCATTAACACAACAGTAACCACAATTATCTGCGTTTCTATTAGTAACGCTCTTATCGGCTTAGCGGGTGCTCTTATCGCCCAAATCGATAGTGGCATGAATGCTCAAGGCGCGACTGGTTATCTTGTCGTTGGCTTAGCGAGTATCTTAATTGGTGAAACATTATTTGGTAAGAGATCGTTTAAAAACGCTCTTATCTCCATCAGTTTAGGTTCCATCCTTTACTTCGCTATCATCATGATTGCGACACAGGTATTCAAGATGCCAACAGACTTAACTAAATTACTATATGCCTTCTTAATCGCTTTAGCGCTTTGCTTACCAATGATTAAATCAGGCATACTAAAACTCTTCTCTAGAAAGAACAAGGAGGCTGAATAGTTATGCTAGAACTTAAAAACGTTACCAAAACATTCAACCTCACTGGTAATAAAGAAGACTTAAGAGTGGCTCTAGACCATGTTAATTTGCAAATCGAAAGTGGTGAATTCGTCACCATTATCGGTAGTAATGGTTCTGGTAAAAGTACCACAATGAACATTCTTACTGGTGTTATTAAACCAGATTCAGGACAAGTCTTATTAAACGATGTTGATATTACCAAGATGGAAGAACATCAACGTGCCGCTTATTTTGGTCACGTCTTCCAAGACCCAATGATGGGTACATGTGGTGAAATGTCAGTCATTGAAAACTTAGAAATTGCCTATAGACGTGGTAGAAAACACTCACCATTCTTATGGGGCTTTAGAAAATCTCACAAAAAAGAATTCATCCGTGAATTAAAGAGATTTGATTTAGGTTTAGAAGATAGACTTAATCAAAAAGTTGGTGTGATGTCTGGTGGTCAAAGACAAGCTTTAACACTTTTAATGGCCACGATGCGTAATAAACCGACACATAAGACCGTTAAAAAGGATTACATCACATTTTCAGAAAAAGATTATGATGTCGCTAAAAAGGAGTTTGAAAGTGTCTATAAACCCGCTTTAGTGGGATACAAGAATCAAAAAGCGCAAATTAGAAAGAACAAATACTTATCGTTCAAAGAAAAACGCGAAGCGCTCGCTAACGCGTACGAGGAATTTGATAAGAAGATTCGTCAATTTGACTTAACTAAACAAATCCTTTTATTAGACGAACATACCGCCGCTCTTGATCCAAAAACAGCAAAGAAAGTCTTAGAACTAACAGATAAAATTGTTAAAGAAAATCAAATGACAACATTGATGATTACCCACAATATGAAAGACGCTATTACATACGGTAACCGTCTTATCATGTTCCATACTGGCCATATCATTTTTGATGTTAGAGGCGAAGAAAAAGCAAAATTGACCGTTGAAGATTTACTAAAAAAATTCGATGAAGCCGATAAAAAAGCTATCGAAATGTAACATATCCCCCATGTTACACTGTACCAATTTCAGCAGATATGCGTGCTAGTGTGGACATGAAAAAATAATCGGCTATAATAATCGTGTTATGAAAATTGCTATATCTGTCGAATCTACTGTCGACCTTTCAAAAGAACTAATTAAACAATATAACTTAGAGATGATTCCATTCACTGTCTTATTAGGTGAAACCGCCTATTTAGATGGAGAAATCACCTCACAAGACATCTTTGACTTCGTTGCCAAGGAAAAGGTCTTACCACGCACAAGCGCGATTAACGATTTCCAATATCGTGAATACTTTGATGGCTTAATTGCTAAAGGATATGACGCTATTATTCATATCTCATTAAGCTCTGAAATCTCTTCATCTTTCAGCCATGCTGAATTAGCGTCCACTAAATACGATAACGTTTATATTATCGATTCAAGAAGCTTATCTACCGGTATTGCTTTACAAGCTATCTATGCTGCTAAGTTAAGAGACAAAGGCCTTGAGCCAGAAGAAATCGTCAAGAAAGTTAAGGCACGTATCCCTTATGTTCAAGCAAGCTTTGTTATCCAAACTCTTGAATACTTACATAAAGGTGGTAGATGCTCTGGCTTATTAAGATTTGGTGCTACCATTCTTAGAATCAAACCACAAATCATCGTGAGTGACGGTAAAATGGCTCCTGCTAAAAAGTATATTGGTCGTAAGACACAAGTTATCGCAGGATATTGTAAAGACACATTAGAACAATTTGCAAATCCAGATCTCTCCGTCGCCTTCGTGACACATACACAAGCAACACCAGAAATGGTCGCCGTTGCTATCGAAGCGTTAAAGAATCGTGGGTTTAAAACAATCTATGAAACCAATGCTGGTGCCACAATCACCAGCCACTGTGGTCCACAAACTCTTGGTATTCTGTTTATCAATGACGGAATGGATGAGGAATAAAAAACTGGCAAGCGCCAGTTTTCTTTTTACTTCTTTCTATTTCTTCTGAATAGATACCAGATGATTTCGAGTATTTCTAATGGTATTGCTACCACAAACAATAGAGGTAACGCTAAGTTCATCACCACTAAGAAGGTGAGGAATAATGATAACGCTGATGTCCAAATAATGATGGACGCGGCAATCATTCTTAAGAATCTATTATGATAGATAAATTCCCAAACCACTAAGATGATGCCAGTGATTAATGTGCCGTATATAAATGTTAACCATGGTTTAAAGGCGTATGAATCGCCCAATAAGGTATTAAGCAAGAAGAATGTGAGAGTTGTTACTAACCAGCCTAAGCCGATAGATAGAAGTTTAAGATATGTTTGTTTTCTCTTTTTACTTTGTGAAATCTTTACTGCTTTATGTTCGCTTTGAAAGAAATCATCAATGTTAATACCATAGAAATCCGCGAGTGATTTCAAAACAAAAATATCTGGGAAGCCTTCGCCTCTTTCCCATTTAGAAACAGACTTATCGGAATAGTTGAATTTTTCCGCAAGCTCTAATTGGGTAAGACCGCTGGCCTTACGATAATAAGCGAGATTTTTCGCTAGTTGTTCTTGTTGGTTGATAAGATCGTTTTCCATAAATGTGCTTAGATTTTATTATTTATTTCATAAAAAGGCAAACTTTATGCAACTAGGTTGTTTCAAATTAGTCTTTTTGTTTTAAAAATTGTTTAAGGAAGAGAATAGTGCGGCGGTTAATCATTTGCATTGAATAAATCTTATTTGCGTCTGCATTAGCCTTCTTAATCGTTTCGCTTCTCTCGGTTTTATTCATATTAAGTGCGGCTTTTAAGCCCTTTAATAAATCATAGATTTCATTAGATTTGATCCATATAGCGTCGCTATCGAAATACTTTTTGAAATGACGATTTCTGACACTCACTAAAATAGAATCAGCGCTTAAGTAGTCAACAAGACTATCAGGAATCAAATAACGGTCATAGTCTTCAGAATATGGACATGGATTGATGTTCACTAGTGATTGATTCGCTAAAGAGATAACATCATCGCTTTGGAGCATACCCATATTGATAATGTTATGGCTACCATTAATCACCTTGTTAAGGTGTTCCTTGTTTCCGTGATATCCAGAGATATATAAGTTGATGTTTGGATTATCTAGTTCCTTAAAGGCTTTGATTAATTCATAAACACCAAATCTTTCTTCTAAAGAACCGTTATAGAAAATGTATTGTCCATAGTGGTTCTTATTCTTTGCAACAGCTTTGGTATCCAAGATACCTTCAAACGACATGTTAGCGCGGTTGCTCTTATTAAATAATTCATTTAATCCAGGTGTTAACGTTATATAGCCTGATAAGTTACCCGCTTTATTAAGCAAGGACTTGGTATATGAAGGGCCAGTAGAATTAATAATGCTAGGAGTATTGGTGCAAACACCAATAATTGGTAAGTTTCTCTTTTTAGCAATCCCGATAGCGTTAGCTAAGACATTAGGATTCAATGTGTCGGTAATAATAATTGCGTCATTAAGCTCTATGTTATTAACGATCTTTTTGCATTGCGCTTTGACTGAAATATTACGAGCAATTTTCAATCTTTTAATACCAACGTAGTGCCAAGTAATCTTTCCTTCAACTTTGGTTTCTGGTTCTAATTTTCTGAGTTTACAGTATCTTCTTGAAAAAGGACGAATTGAAATGACTTCTACTTCGTGAGTTAACGCTAGAGCGCGAATTAAACGGTTATGAAGATTTTGAATTGATGTGTTTAAAGATTCCCATGCTGAAGAAAAGGCAACATAGTCCTCTTTCTTAAGCGCGGTTGTAAAATAGATAATCTTCATAAACTTAGTTCTGTTTGGCGAGGCCAAACACGCCTACATTATAAAGTTTTATCTTCATGAATAACATAAAAATGTTAAAATTGGTGCATGGAAAAGACACCAAAGACATGGAATGAGTTCTTCAAGAAACTCCAAAACAAAGAGTTTTGCTTAAAGCTTAACGATTTCCTAAACAAAGAATATCGAGATTATACCTGCTACCCACCAAGAGAACTTTTATTCAATGCTTTTAGATTAACACCGTTAGATAAAGTCAAAGTGGTGATAGTGGGCCAAGATCCATATCATGAACCAGGTCAAGCAATGGGTTTATCTTTTTCAGTACCTGAAGGAATTAAGGTTCCTCCATCCTTAGTGAACATTTATAAAGAGATTGCTCAAGAATATAACTGCAAAATGAATTTCTCGTCTGGCGACTTAACCTATTTAGCAAATCAAGGCGTTCTTCTTTTAAACTCAATTCTTTCCGTAAGAGCGCATCAAGCTTTAAGCCATAATATTGAAGAATATAGACAGTTTTTAGCGGCAGTGCTAGAAGTCTTAGATAAACAAACTACCCCAATAATTTTCCTTCTTTGGGGAGGACCAGCGAGAAAATTAAAAAGTTATTTACATAACCCTTCTCATTTAATCTTAGAATGCATTCATCCATCCCCATTAGCCGCTAATCACGGGGGATGGTTTGGAAATAATCATTTTAAAAAGGCCAATCAATATCTTCGTGACAACGGTCTCAAAGAAATCAACTGGCCTAATATTTAGCTATTCAGTAACTGTTTCCTCTTTAACAGGATAACGTTGATTGATCTTGATTAATGGTCCATAAATCGCCATGAACGCGAGAGTGGAAATTAATCCAGATAATGGAATGTAGAAGGCGTTATATTCTAATGCCGCTTTTAATGAGTATCCATACACTACAATTGAAGAAGCGTTAGAACCGATATATCTCACAACTGTGGATAATAAACCAGCTACGAAAATGAAGATTAAACCTTTGACGTTGTAGTTCTTTTGTTCTTTGGAGAAAACGAACTTTCTGAAGAAGCCCATCACAGCCACAGAACCGAAACCAATTAAGTAGTCAAATGGATAGCAAGCAAAGCCATAGCCATCAGTTAAACATGTTAATAAACCATACACGATACCACCGGCAATGAAACCATGTTGCGGACCATGTCTTAAGGCAATAATCATTAATGGCAACATTTGGAAATTAATAGAACCACCTGTTGGGCCAACTGGAATCTTGATGAAGTTAAGGACGAAAGCAAGAGAAATTAACATGCCTTCTTCAACGATTTCTCTCACTGTATGTTGTTTGTTGCTCGCCATTGTGAAGGCAAAGGCAAAGTTAGTAAAAGCAATACCTAAACCGCTACCCCAAGATAGAGAAACATCATGTAATGAAGCTTCAAAACCTTCTTGGCTAGCATCACCAACGATTTTAGCGTATTCCACAACAGCATTTTCATCTGCTTTAAAGAATTCTTTACTTAAGATAATCATGCACATCGCAAGTAAGAAGAACATACCTCCAGCGGTTAATAACTCTTTTTTGAATTTGCTAGCGACAGCAAAGCCGATACCAAAGACAATTAAGCCTAATGTGATGTACATTGTGTAATTTAATTTGAAATTAGAAGTGAAGTAGGTAATTAGGTTTACGTTATAAACGTAATCTGTCTTACTTATCCTATCCCATGTTGTTGTGTCATAAACCGCTTCTCTGATTTCATAATTAAGAATTGGTAAGAACATAAATAAGATGGCTAAGACTGCGCTACCAATAGCGAAAAGCCAACCATATTTAGCCCAAAAGTTTTGAGTTTTTTCTTCCATAATTGGACCTCCTTAAAAATAAAAACCCTCAAACTAGTCGAGGGAAGAACAGTTTTAAATAAAAAAGTTCCCTCCGCTAGAATTACCTAGATCAGGTACGGTCGGTCCCAAGAAGGACCCTCTCAGCCGAATTTCGTTCAGCTCCCACCAGTAATCATAAACTTTTGTTTAAGTAATGCAAATGGATTTTTGTCACATACGCGATATAAATCAGTAACATTTATAATGTTGTTGTGTTATAGTTATTACAGTTTTGGAGGAACTCCCATGAAAGAAAAAGATATCAAGGAAAATGTTGAGGGTTTAGAAGAAGAACAAGAAGAATCTAAACCTTACCAATTCATTGTTGAAGAAAAAAGAAAAGACCTTTTTAAGGCATACGTTAAACAAAGAAGAATTAGCAACATCTTAATGGTTGCGGTTCTTGTCGCAATTGTTGGCGTGATGTTCTTAATTATGAATAATAACCAAATCTTAAAAATCGTTGGCTATTGTTCAGCAGGCGCTCTTCTCTTAGGTATGATCCTTTACTACGTTTTAAGTAGAAAGGGCTTTCCAAATAAGACTAAAGACTATATGGCTTCTGTCACTCAAATCTTAAGAGACAGACAATTCAAAGACACATATGAAAATGTGAGCTACAATCCAGAAGAAAAAATGGTCACAACTGATTTCTCTGGCGATGGCATTTACAAAGAAATAGCCGGCACCAATTCCAGAAACATTGTGAGAATGGAATATAAAGGTCATCACGTCTTATATGGCGAAGTTGCCTTATTAAGACCTGCACAAAAAAGAGTGCAAGTCCCACCTTTATTTGTTGGAAAATACATTTCCTTACCAAATGAATTAGAATTCGAAGGCCGTTTTGTCATCGTTTACAAGAATCCTAAACAACCATACGATTTACCAAACGATGTTGACGATTTGGTGGCCCTAGAAGAAAAAGAAGATTTAGTTGTTTATGGACCAGAAGGCGCTGATTTCCGTAAGGTTTTAGGCAGTAACTTTGTTAATGATGTCCGTAGATTTAGATTAGACAATCGTCTATTCAATATCAACATTGCCGTTTGGGCCGGTCATTCCGCTGCATACTTAAGTTATGATGACGCAGTAATGGCTATCCCATTTGACAAGCCATTTGACTACGAAGGATTTGAACAATCCTGCAAAGATGTTGATTCAATCGTTAAGTTATTAGCGGGAGAATAATATGTCATCCGTCGGACGTTGGTATAGCATCCGTTGTTATAAACATAATGGTGCCTTACATCGTGTTTGGGACCGTGGTTTAGTTTTAGAAAACAACGAAGACTATCTAGTCATAGCGACTAAAAAGGCCAAGGTTATTGAGGCCAATGGCCGCTGCTGGTTTACTAAAGAACCAGCGGTTACCATCTTTTCTAAAAAGGAATGGTGGAATGTTATCTGTATGTTGAAAAAAGATGGCGTTTGCTACTACTGCAATATCGCTTCTCCAAGCATCATCGATAAAGACTCAATCAAATACATCGATTATGATTTAGACGCCAAACTCTTTCATGACAATGAAATTAGAGTTTTAGATGAAAAAGAATATCTACATCATAAAAATACCTATCAATATAGTGACGAATTAGATGCGGTTCTAAAGAACCAAACAAAAATCATCGTTGAAAGAATGCGTAAACGCGAATTCCCATTTAATGATGATTTAATCAACAACTATTTCGCACAATATTTAGAAAGCACAAAGAAAGAATAAAATGGAATATCAAATTACTACAAGAAGCGCCGAAGAAACAATGCAACTTGGGCAGAAATTTGTTGCCCTCTGTAAACCTGGTTCAACATTCTGTTTAACCGGTGATTTAGGCGCAGGAAAAACCACTCTTGTTAGAGGTATTGCCAAAGCTTTAAACATTAAAAGCGTTGTTCAATCTCCAACATTCAACATTATGAAAGTTTACTTCGATGGTGATAGACCACTCATCCACATTGATGCCTATCGTCTCGCGGATGTGAATACCGATATTGGTTTAGATGAATACATTGGTTATGAAACCGGTATTACCGTTATTGAATGGCCAGAATTCATTAAAGATCTCATCCCAGAAACCGCCATTGAAGTGAATATTACTCACGTCCAAGATAACGTGAGAAACATTAAGATTACAAGCGATGATAAAGAGCTTATGGAGGGATTAAAGTAATGATTACAGTTCTATTAGATTCCTCAAATACCAACCTTTCAGTTGGCATTGCCAAAGATAACCTCTTATTGGAATACATTTCTTATGAAGCTTGGCAAAGACAATCAGAATATATGATTGTGGAACTTAACAAGCTTTTAGAGAAACACAACATCCAAAAAGAAGACATTAAAGAAGTAGTTGTCGCTAAAGGTCCTGGCTCATATACAGGCGTTCGCATCGCGATTACAATCGCTAAAACAATCGCGGTTGCATTGGATGCTAAGCTATATGCAGTTAGTTCGTTAAGAGCACAAAAAGATGGTGTACGTCCGTCGATTTGTTTAATCAACGCGAGAAGTGGTCGTTCTTACGTTGGTGTGTATGAAGACCAAAAAATCTTACTCAATGACTGCATTATGAAAAACGATGAAGTCATGAACTACATTAAAGATCATCCAGACTACAGTGTCTGTGGTGAAACCAAATATTTAAACATTGAAGGTGTGATGGCTAACAATCTTCAAGAGATGTTAAACCTTAAAGATTCATTAGAATCCATTAACCCACTTTCATTGAAACCAGTGTACATGAAGGACTAATATGCAAAACCTATTCGTGAACATTAGAGAGGCAAAAATAGATGATCTCAAAGTCATCATGGAAATCGAAGGCTTATGTTTTCCTCATGGGGCTTGGAGAGAAGAAAATATCCTTTACGAACTAAAGGAAAATCCGGTAGCCCATTTCTGGGTTATTGAACTCTCAATTAATAACGAACAGGGTTACCAAGTAGTTGGCTTCTGTGATTATTGGGAAACATTCGATAGCGCGACAATTTGTCAAATCGCTGTTCATCCATATTTGCAAAGAAAGCAATTAGGCTCAGCGATGATGGATGAAATCTATAACGACTGCTATGCGAAAAAAGTAAGAACACTAACTCTTGAAGTTAGAACCAATAACACATCCGCTATTAACTTCTATAAGAAACATGGTTTCAAAATTGAAACAACAAAACCGCATTATTACGATAACGGTGATGATGCATATTACATGATTTTACAGGTGAAATAACATGGCATTAATATTAGCAATAGAATCAAGTTGTGATGAAACAAGCGTGGCAATTACCAAGGATGGTAAGCTCCTTTCTAATGTCATCAACACACAAATAGAAGTCCACCAAAAATATGGTGGCGTTATGCCTGAGATTGCTTCTAGACTTCACTGTGAGAATATCTCATTAGTCTTAAAAGAAGCTTTAGAAAAGGCTGACGTTAAATTGGAAGACATCGATGCCTTTGCAGTTACAAGAGGCCCAGGTCTTATCGGTGCGCTTCATGTGGGAATGCAATGCGCTAAAACACTAGCAATGCTCTACAAGAAACCATTAATTCCAGTCCATCACTTAGCGGGACACATTTACGCTAATGAATTTAATGAAGAACTTAAGTTCCCAATGTTAGCGGTTGTCGTCAGTGGTGGTAACTCCGAATTAGTCATCATGAAAGACCATATGAACTTTGAAATCATTGGTGAAACAAGAGATGACGCGATTGGTGAATGTTACGATAAAGTAGCTAGAGTCTTGGGACTACCTTATCCAGGTGGTATCCCAATCGATAAATTAGCCAAAGAAGGCGAACATACATATCACTTACCGACACCATTAAGTGGCGAACATACTTATGATATGTCTTTCTCTGGTCTGAAGACCAATGTCATTAATTTAGTGCATAATCTCCAACAAAAAGGAGAAGAAATAAGAGTGGCCGATATGTGCCGTAGCTTCCAAGATGTCGCTGTCGGTATGGTCGTCTCAAGAGCGGTTAAAGCCATCAAAGAATATGACGTTAAACAAGTCGTTCTCGCGGGTGGTGTATCCGCTAACTCGTACCTACGTGCAGAGATGCAAAAAGAGTGTGATAAATTAGGCGCTCACATCATCATTCCACCAATGTGGTGCTGCACAGATAATGCAGCAATGATTGCAAAGGTCGCTGAACACTTGTATGATATGAAGGTTTTCGCTGGACTAGATTTAGGGGTTGATCCTAACTGGTCTATCGAAAAATGGAACGAATTCCAAAATTAAAGTGACAAAGTTATCAAAGATAACTAGAATAAAAGTTAAGGAGCATATTAATATGGAACCTATGAAGATTACCAATTTCGAACTCTATGACATCGTCCTTAACGGCGACCAAGAAGAGATTAATTCCTTAGAAACATTAGAACTTGAAGGTTGGGTCAAAACCAACCGCGATAACGGTTCTATCGGTTTCGTGGAATTTAATGACGGCACATATTTTAAGAGTGTGCAGTTAGTATATAACGATAAGTGCGCTAATCACGATATCTTATCAAGCCTTAAGACCGGTGCGGCTATTAAAGTCACTGGTAAATTAGTTTTAACTCCAGATAATAAACAACCATTTGAAATTGCTGTGGAATCCTGTTCCTTAGAAGGTGATGTCGCTGATGACTATCCACTTCAAAAGAAGAGGCACAGCTTTGAATTCTTAAGAGAAATCGCCCACATTAGACCAAGAGCGAATACTTTCCAAGCGGTCTATCGTGTGAGAAGTGTTCTTTCCTTTGCGATTCATGAATTCTTCCAAAACAATGGTTTCATTTATGTCCACACACCATTGATCACCACTAACGATGGTGAAGGTGCTGGTAACGTCTTTGACGTTGTCACACACGACACAAAAGATCCAAACAGCTTCTATGGTCGCAAGGTCAACTTAACAGTTACTGGTCAATTGCACGTTGAACCTTTCGCCTTAGCCTTTAGAGATGTTTATACATTCGGTCCAGCCTTTAGAGCGGAACACTCCAATACAGTTCGTCACGCTTCTGAATTCTGGATGGTGGAACCAGAAATGGCGTTCACTGATTTAGAAGGTAACATGAATGTTATTGAAGACTGTGTGAAGTTCTGCATTAACTACATCATGTCTGCTTGTCCACAAGAAATGGAATTCTTCAACAACATGATTGATAAGACATTATTAGAAAGACTCAATCACGTCGCTAATAGTGACTTCAAGAGAATGACATACACTGAAGGTGTTGAACTCTTAAAGAAAGCGGTCGCTGAAGGCCATAAATTCGAAAACAACAATATCGAATGGGGTATGGACTTACAAAGCGAACATGAAAGATATCTCACCGAAGAAATCGTTAAGGGTCCATTATTCTTAACCGATTATCCAAAAGAAATTAAAGCCTTCTATATGAGAGAAAACGATGATGGTAAGACCGTTGCTGCTTGTGACTTATTAGTCCCAGCCGTTGGCGAACTCGTCGGTGGTTCTCAAAGAGAAGAAAGATATGACATCTTACTCAAGAAGATGCAAAAACTCGGTAACGATAAGGAATTAGACTGGTACTTAGATACCCGTAGATACGGTGGCTGCAAACACTCTGGTTTCGGTATCGGATTCGACAGATTATTAATGTACATCACCGGTATGCAAAACATCCGTGATGTCCAACCATATCCAAGAACAAGCAATAGCATTAAATACTAGGAGGTAACGCCATGATAGAAGAAGTTGTCGATAGTGAAAAACTTGCCCGCAAGGCACGTCTTAAAACACGTCTATTATGGATCGTTATTGCGCTAGATATCCTCATCTTTGGATATGCGGCTTACGAGATAATAGCCATTATCATCAAGTTAATTAATAATTAAAAAAAGAACCTCTCACTCGAGAGGTTTTCTTTTATTGTTGAACTGGTTGATTGTTTGTTGGTGGTGTAGGAGTGTTTTGATCAAAGTTATCAAGACTCTTTTCAAACACTTTCTTAGAGAGTTTAATCGCTCTAATGGTTCTTGCTAAATATGCTTGAGCGGCAATCATGTACCAAGTACCACCGACAACTACACATGGAACATAAATATATGACCAGATAGCTTCTACGGCAAAGTGTGGTTGATTCGCTAACTTTGGCCAATCAGAGATAACTTTCCATTTGCCAAAGAATGTGGCGTAGATTTCTGGATCACTGAAATCCCAAGTGAATAATAATGTTCCAAAACCATTAGTGGTGTTAAATGGATCGTATGTCCAATCTTTCACAATTGCGTTTCTAATGAGAATGGTGGCCACACCAACAATGATAATGAGAATACCAATCCAAGCTTGTTTAATGAATTGACGGATATTCTTTTTAGCGGCATATTTTCTTAATTGATGTGGTGTTGTAACGATGTGGTTTGTCACGACATCACTCACTAAGGTATCGCACTTCTTGCCTTGCCACTTCATGGTTCTAATCATGATTGAGCCAATCACACCGATAAGAACAAAGATAATAATGACGATGAAAAGAAGGGCGATAATCACTCTCTTGTCATTTTCTGTCATTTTAATCAATAGTGCTGGATTCATTATTTACCTCAATCATCAAATCTAATATCAACACCGCTGTCGGTGTCGTCTTCATATTCATCAGCGTCAAAGGAATCATTATTTCCTCTTGGCTTATAAACTTCTAGGATTTCATTGCTTTCATCTCTCATGACTGGCTGGTCATTAAATGGATCTAAGAAATCCGCGAGTGGTGCATCATCTGCATTTTCATCAGAGAGTAATTCATTACTCGCTGGTTCTGATTCTGGTTCTGGCTCAGGCATTGGCGCTGGAGCAGGAGCAGGTGCAGGAGCAGGTTCGGGCTTAACTTCCTCTTGGAAGCAGGCTTGTTCTACAGTTTCAGGTTCTCTCATTGGAGTAACTACAGGAGCTGCCTTTGGTTGTTCGTTATATATTTCTTCAAACACATTATTGGTTTGCTGATTCTGTATAGGGGCTTGTTGTTGAGGTTGTGGTTGTGGGTTTCTAGCCGCTTCCTCAGCCTCTCTTTTTAGTCTAAGTTGTTTATCTTCAGGTAATTCTGGGAAGAATTTTTGACCAGTGAAGAAATAGAAGATAGATTTAAATAGTTGGAAAACAAACGCGAGAAGGCCAATCACCGCGAAAAGCGCCAATACTACTAAGAAGAATGGGCATAAAATAACATAGAGTATACCGCGTCCGAACGCCTTGAGTAAATCCACCATAGTAATATTATTTTAAATATTAGACTCTCTATTTAGCAAACAATTTTGAAAGAAACTTGTTATTGCAATTCCAAGAGGGAATAAACCAAAGAGCATAAAGCCCATTGGTTTATCTATTTTCGTAAAGAATAAAACAAATAAAACAAACATGATTAGGAAGTTTATTCCTAAAACAACATACACCAATGGTTTCTTACAAACGGCAATATTAAATAATAAAAACATTCCAAAATAGAACGACAACGCAATGAACGCTAGTGATGGTGGTCGATAGGTAAAAGCGAAGATTAAGCCAATCGCTAAACAAGCAAGTAATCCTACTATATAAGGAATAAAAGAGTTAACACGTGTATTAGTTTCGACACCAATCTTCTTAATTTCTGTTAATAAAACAAAGTGAGTTAAAGAACACTGCGCTAAGGCCACAAATAAGAGGAATAGGTGTCTTAATTCTTCGCGATATTGGAAATCAGTGAGCTTAAGAATGAATAAAAGTTTATCTTCAAAGTTCTCATTGCTTAAGAAATTCACAAGCGGAATAAAGGCGTAACTCAATATTACTTCAATTAATACCGAGCAGAGAATCATCCAGAAAGGATTGATCTTCTTGTCTAAAAGTAAACCAATTACAAAGCCTGAGCATATTGCAGGGACAACATAAAACAAAGTGTCAAATGGGTTGAAAATCATGCATAAGCCAATACTCGCAATAGCGTAGATGATGTAGTACTTCTTTTGACAGAAATAAGAAACAACCGCACTGACAAATGGTAATAACAAAATAAGTAAAACCATCATAAGTGGCACATAAGTATCAAGGACAATAAAAACTAGGTTTATTGCCGTCATGATGGCCATATATGTGATGTTATGCACCAATGTTGTCTTTTTGCTAAAAAGCGCCATATAAATATTTTACATTTTTTGTGAACAAAAATAACAAAAACTCGTATACTTTTTGTATGATATTGCGTTTGCTATTCGTTTCGCTAACAAGTCTAGCGATAGTGGCATCGTGTTCGCCTTCAATCGATACCACGAATATAGAAAACGCCATCGAACAAGAAGAATACATCAATGATCATGAAATTTTATGGTTAGATGTCTTGAAACAAGAAGAAAATAACTATCTCATTTTTATTTATTCCAAAACCTGTGGCCATTGTCACGATATGATGGATGAAATCATAGATTTCGCTAAAAGTGAGATTTTACCAACTTACTTCATAAATACCCGAAATTCAAATATCCCAATTAATAAAGAAATACATGAAAATATTTCGGATATCGATGAGTTAAGCATTATCGGAACACCGACAATTCTGGAAATAGAAAACAAAGTCGTTATCAAAAATATCGCTGGTATCGATAAGTGTTTATCATTTCTTATCGATAAAAGAGTTAGTTAAATATTGCATGTACGTGCTTTTCTTTGTTAATATATTGTTAACAATATATGAATTATCAAAACGAATTAAACGAAAATCAATTTGAGGCTGTCACTACTGAAGCCCAACATGTCCGTATCATTGCTGGTGCGGGAAGTGGTAAGACAAGAGTTCTAACATACCGTATTTCCTATCTCATTAGTGAAATGCATGTTTTGCCATGGAAAATCTTAGCAATTACTTTCACTAATAAAGTCGCTAATGAAATGAAAGCCAGAGTGGATAAGATGCTTCCAGAAATGAGCCAAGACTTAACTATTAGAACATTCCATAGCTTTGCAGCTTATTTTTTACGTCATGAAATATCTGTTTTAGGTTTCCCTGCTTCTTTTACAATTCTTGATGAAGAAGATCAAACCAAATTGGTCAAAGATATCGCTGCTACAATGGGCTTTAAAAGAGGCGATAAGATTGTTGGCAAAGCTTTAGGCTATATTGGAAAACAAAAACTACTTGGCAAATATCCTGATGACATTAAGATTGTTAACCAACAATTTGAAGACGAAAAAACATGCTTGGAAATCTATCAAACATACGAAGAAGAGAAATATAAAAACTATTCCTTGGACTTTGATGATTTACTCCTTCAAACAAACTACATCTTAGAGAACTTCGTTGATATTCGTATGAAATGGCAAGAAAAGATTGACCATATTCTTATCGATGAATTTCAAGACACCAATGATACTGAATGGAAGATGATTAGTTTATTACAAAAGCCATTCACTTCTTTGTATGTCGTCGGTGACCCAGACCAAACCATTTATACTTGGAGAGGGGCTAATCAAAACATCATTTTGGATTTAAATAAACGCTATTTAGATATGATTACTATCGTTTTGGATAGAAACTATCGTAGTACTCAATCCATCTTAAACGCTGCGAATAAACTTATTGCTCATAACAAACTCAGAGTCACTAAGAACCTATACACTAATGAACTGGGTGGTGAACCAATTACTGTTAATTGTTCCCCTTCTGGTAGATTAGAAGCAGATTATGTTGCTAGAGAGATCAAGAAGCTTAAAGACTATGGCGGTTATAACTATAGCGACATCGCTCTGCTATATCGTTCCAGCTATATCACCATGGATTTTGAAGCGGCTTTAACCCGTTATCAAATACCATATAAGATTTTTGGTGGCACCAAGTTCTATCAAAGAAGAGAAATTAAAGATGTCTTAGCGTACTTCCATTTAATCGTGAATACAAAAGATGATATCTCCTTCTCACGCATTTTAAATGTGCCAAAGAGAGGCTTTGGCGAAACATCAGAAAACTTATTAAAAAATGAAGCTAGCTTAGCCAATAAATCAATGTATGAATATATCGAAGATGTTGATCCAAAAGATTCAGAAATCAAATCATCTTTAATCAATTCTCTTAAGAGCATGGTCAAGCTCATTGATATTGCTAGAGAAGATATTAAAAAGAACGAAGAAGTATTCTCTAAAATTTTAGAGGATATGATTTGGTCTGTTGGCTATCAAGAACACTTAAGAAAAGAAGATGATGGTGATGAACGTATCGAAAACGTTAAAGCCTTATTTGAAGATATCCGTCACTACTTAAAGAACAATCCATCATCCACATTTGATGAATATTTACAAAATATTGCTTTATTAAGCGCACAAGATGAAATCATTGATGGTGACCATGTCACCTTAATGACTGTCCATACCGCGAAAGGTTTGGAATATCCTGTGGTCTTTGTTTTGAGATTCAATCAAGGTGTCTTCCCTAACCAAAGAGCAATGCTAGAAGGTGGCTATATTGCCATGGAAGAAGAAAGAAGATTAGCGTATGTCGCTATGACAAGAGCGAAAAAGAAACTCTATCTCACCTTAGCGATGGATTATTCCTATGTCTTACAAGGCAGTTTAATCCCTTCCCAGTTCCTAAAAGAATCTGGTAATGAAGTGGTGCAGAATAGAGATAATATGTTCCATAGTGGACCACGTCTTCAACCACAAAGACCAAAGGTGTATCATTTTGATGATGGTGATCATTTAGATTTTGAAAGAGAAGAAAAGAAACCAAGCGTACCTATTTTTGATGATGTCACTAACGATGTGACTGATTGGAAAGTTGGAGATATTGTCATTCATAAAAAGCTTGGTAAAGGTATTGTTATCGCTTTAGAAGGTGACGACATCATTAAAGTTAATTTTGAAGAACATGGAGAAAAATCAATTTTAGGAACCCATCCAAGTGTTTCTAAAGGAGGACATGAAGCGTGAGTGTTAAGGAAAGAATAGATGAGATTCGTAATCTATTAGAAAAGTACAACTACGAATACTATGTATTAGATAACCCTTCAGTAAGCGATGCGGAATACGACCGCTTAATGCAAGAATTAATCATGCTTGAAAACGATAATCCTGAATATCGTTCTCCTTTAAGCCCAAGCCAAAGAGTGGGTGGCATTGTCCAAGATAAATTTAAAGAAGTCACTCATAAAAGAATGATGCTTTCTTTAGCCAATGCCTTTAACGAAGATGACTTAAGAGACTTTGATAAGAAAGTGAGAGAAATCACCGGTTTAGATAAAGTCATCTATATGGCGGAAATGAAGATCGATGGTCTAGGTATGTCATTAAGTTACAAAGGTAATTTAGAGTACGCTGCGACTAGAGGCAATGGTACCACTGGTGAAGATGTGACCGCTAACGTCATGACCATTAAATCAATACCATCCCACATCAATTTAAATGAAGACTTCGAAATTAGAGGCGAAGTTTTCATGCCTAAGAAGTCCTTAGAAAGACTTAATAAAGAAAGAGAACAAACTGGCGAACCATTATTCGCTAATGCAAGAAACGCTGCCGCTGGTAGCATTAGGCAATTAGATAGCTCTATTGCCGCTTCCCGTGGCTTAGATGCTTTCTGGTATTACTTTGTTAACGCTAGTGATTTTGGCATTAGATACCATAGTGAAGCTCTCAAGATGGCAGATTCTCTTGGTTTTAAAACAAACCCAGAAAGAAGACTATGTAACGGCATTGAAGAAGTGCTTAAATACATTGATGAATATACCGAAAAGCGTCCATCTTTAGCGTACGATATCGATGGTATCGTCATTAAAGTTGACGATATGTCATTATATGACAAGCTCGGTTATACAGCGAAAACCCCAAGATGGGCTATTGCTTATAAATTCCCACCTGAAGAAGTGGTAACAAAATTAGAAGATATTATCTTCACAGTTGGTAGAACTGGTAAGATTACCCCTAACGCTGTTTTAACACCAGTTAGAGTGGCTGGATCAGTCGTTCAAAGAGCCACTCTTCATAACGAAGACTTTGTCATCGATAAAGATTTAAAGATTGGTGACATGGTTGTTATCCGTAAAGCGGGTGATGTTATTCCAGAAGTGGTGCGTCCAGTTATTGATAGACGTACAGGTACAGAAATCCCATTTGTGATGATTAATAACTGTCCAGTCTGTGGTTCACCTTTAGTGAAGAAAGATGCGATGCATTTCTGCTTAAATCCACATTGTGACGCTAGACAAATTGAAAGTATCATCCATTTCTCTAGTAAAGACGCCATGGATATTGAAGGCTTAGGCGAAAGAGTGGCTGAACAATTCTTTAACCAAGGTTTCTTTAGAAAAGTTAGTGAAATCTATACTCTCTATGAACATCGAGAAGAAATCATCTCTTTAGATGGTTGGAAATCTAAATCAGTAGATAACCTTATCCAGGCTATTGAAAATAGTAAAGCTAATTCCCTTGAAAGAGTGTTATTCGGTTTAGGCATTAAAGAAGTCGGTGCAAAGATGGCTAAAACACTAGCGAGAAAATATATGAATATTGATAATCTCATTGCCGCGAAGGAAGAAGAACTATTAGAAATCGCTGATGTTGGTCCAGTCGTTGCTAGAAGTATTGTTAACTTCTTCGCTGATGAAAGAAATATGGAAACTGTTAATGCTTTAAAAGCCCAAAATGTGAACTTTGAATATAAGGGTTCAACAGTGTCCGCTGCGGACTCATATTTCTCAGGCAAAACCGTTGTTTTAACGGGGACGTTATCTAGTTATGGTAGAAAAGAAGCCACTGAATTACTTGAAAATTTAGGGGCAAAAGTGACTGGTTCTGTTTCTAAAGCTACTGACGTAGTTATCGCCGGTGTAGAAGCAGGTAGTAAGTTAGATAAAGCACAAGCGTTAGGCATTACCGTCTTAAACGAAGATGAATTCCTCGCGCTCATAAAGTAAAATATATATTTGGCTAACGGAGGTTTATTATGGCTATTTTAGTTACCGGTGGAACAGGTTATATCGGTTCCCATACAGTCGTCGAATTATTGAATAACGGTTATGATGTCGTTATCGTTGATAACTACGTTAATTCCAAGCCAGAAGTCTTAAATAGAATTAACAAGATTACAGGCAAATCACCAAGATTCTATGAAGTTGATGTTTGTGATTATGAAAAACTCAAAGAAGTTTTCCAAAAAGAAAAAATCACTGACATCATTCATTTCGCAGGCTTAAAGAGTGTTGCTGAATCTGTGGCAAAGCCACAATTATATTTCGATAATAATGTTGGTAGTAGCAAAGTCTTATTAAGACTCATGGATGAATTCAAAGTTACTAACTTAGTCTTCTCTAGCTCCGCAACAGTGTATGGTGTTCCTGAACACGTCCCACTTAAAGAAACTGATAAAGTCGGTGGTTGTACAAACCCATATGGTCAAACTAAATTAGATATCGAATATCTCTTAAAGGACTACGCTAAAGAACATAAAGAAGCTAACATCGCTATCTTAAGATACTTTAACCCAATCGGCGCTCATGAAAGCGGCCTTATCGGTGAAGATCCAAATGGCATTCCAAATAACTTAATGCCATATATCACTCAAGTTGCCGTTGGTAAACGTCCACATCTTAACGTCTATGGTAACGATTATAAGACCGTTGATGGTACTGGTGTGAGAGACTATATCCATGTTGTGGACTTAGCCCATGGTCACTTATGCGCCTTAAAGAAACTCGAACAAAAACCAGGCTTAGTGATTTATAACTTAGGTACTGGTAGAGGTACATCTGTTCTAGAACTTGTTAAAGCTTTTGAAAAGGCTAACAACATGAAACTTCCATATGTTATCTGCCCAAGACGTCCTGGTGATGTTGATGAAAACTATGCAGAAGTCACTAAAGCTTACGAAGAAATGGGCTTTAAGACCAGACTTAACATCGAAGATGCCTGCCGTGATTCCTGGAGATGGCAGTCCAAGAACCCAAACGGCTACGACAAATAATTTATTTGTCACGCGCTTGTAGCTCAGCTGGATAGAGCGCTTCCCTCCTAAGGAAGAAGTCGGGCGTTCAAATCGTCTCAAGCGCGCCACTATACAATAAAGAGGATTCAATCGAATCCTTTTTTAATGCATATTGTTTTGCGTTCATTTTTAAAATGTTAAAATATCGACATGAAAAAGAGAAGAATTGTTCCATTAGTTGTTTCCCTTATATTAGCCCTCTTAGTGAGCGCTATAGTGATTTTCTATTTAGATCTCGCTAATGGACCTCTTGTTATCCTTATATTATCTATAATTAATATTATTTTATTTATTGGGGCAATTATTGTTTTTAACAATAAAAGAAAACTATTTAGGTTTATCCCTTGGTTATCTTTTATTCTTTTAAATGTCATTCTTTTACCTTTGGCAAAACCTACAGTGAAAGAAAGAATGGCGGTCACTAATAAGAATCCAGAACACACTGAAGTCATGCATTTAGTGAACGGTGATATTAGAGGTGTTTATAACAAAGATAAAAGTGTGGAAGTCTACGCTGGCATTCCATACGCTAAAGCACCAATAGGGGAACTACGTTGGAAAGAACCGCAACCATTAGATAATTGGTCAGGTGTTAGAGAATGCAATAAGTTTGCCCCTAGAAGCATGCAACCAACTAAACCTGCCGTTATTAACTCCTTAGTGGATATCTATTCTGAAAAGGGTTGGCATCCAGATTATAAAATGCATCCTGCTCAGAATATGAGTGAAGATTCTTTATATCTAAATATCTGGAAACCAAGTAACGTGTCCACTAATTTGCCAATTTTATTCTATGTCCATGGTGGTTCATTAACTACCGGTAGTAGTGCATATGAAGACTATAACGGTGAAGAAGTTGCTAAACGTGGTGTCATTATGATTACCATTCAATATCGTTTAGGGGTGTTCGGTTACTTTGCCCATCCTGATTTGGCCAAAGAATCCCCAAATGGCACAACTGGTAATTATGGCTTATTAGATCAAATTGCCGCATTACAATGGGTCAATGATAACGCTGCCAGTTTTGGTGGTGATAAAGATAACATTACTATTGCTGGAGAAAGTGCTGGTTCATCTAGCATCTCCGCTTTATGCACATCTCCATTAGCCAAAGGCTTATTTAAAAGAGCCATTGGTGAATCTAGTTCCTTAGTGGTTAAACAAGCTCCTCATACATACCGCACCATGAAAGCAGCGCAGGAAGTTGGCCAAAAGATTATGAAAGAGCAGAAGTGTTCATCTGTTGATGATTTAAGAAAAGTGAGAGCTTCTAAACTAGTAAGCACTAAATATGAAAACCCATCTATGACCTTAGATGGTTATGCCCTTACTAAAGATCCATATGATGTCTATTTAGCAAATGAAAATAATGAAGAAGCATTATTAAATGGTTATAACGTTAAAGAAGCTGATGCTTTCGTAGTCCCAACATATTTATTCAATCCTACAAATAAAGGCAATATCTTATCTAGATTACAAAAAACCTTTAATAAAGAAATTGGTCAAAAGATGTATGACCTCTATAAAGATGAAATCGAAAAAGATGCTTTCAGTGCCTTTAATGAAATATTCTCTGTCTATTGGTTTATTCAGCCACATCATTCCTGGTCAAATATGGCGTATCAAAATGGTGTAAAAGTATACCGTTACCAATTCACTAAAGAAAATGGCTATCATGGCACTTATCACGCTGGTGAAATGATATATGCCTATGGCAATGTCAAACACACTTATCGCTCTTATTGCTATAACGATAGTGATCTCGCTTTAGCGGACACGATGGTTTCATATTGGACTAACTTCGCTAAAACAGGTGATCCAAACGCTAATGGCCTTCCAACATGGGATTTATATAACCCCGCTGATAACAAAGTTATGGAACTAGGGGAACACGTTGGAGCGATAGAAGACCGCTATTTAAAGCTCTATGAAATCATTGATGAATTCATTAACTGGAAAATAATCAATGAAAACTCATAAATTTTTATTGTCTAAAAAATGAATTAATGTATAATAAATATCGCACTGTGGGTCCGTAGCTCACCTGGGAGAGCGCCTCCATGGCATGGAGGAGGTAGCGAGTTCGATCCTCGTCGGATCCACCAAAACAGTAAATTAAGTCCTGAGAAATTCAGGATTTTTTTGTTAGAATTATTTTAGAAAAAAATATTTTTATCCATTTTCAATTATTTATTCGTCTTAACTAGTGAAAGCTGCTTTCAAAATGAACGTGACCATCAAAACCGCTAAACTCTTTCTTCAAGGTGAAGAGGAGGCAACCGCTATCGTCTACAAAAGTTATCGAGCCCTTCTTTATTTCATCATTGCAACTTATCTAGATCAAAAAGAAGATTGTGATGATGTCTACCAAAACGTATTTGTAAAAATACTGTCTAAAAGAAATGAAGTCAGCGAACCATCTTCCTTACATTCCTATTTGTGTTCAATGGCGAAAAACGAGGCCATTGATTACGCAAAGAAACGCTCGCACGAGCAAAGTAGTGAATTATTAGAAGATATATGCGCGGATAGGCAAGTTAGCCAATTGGATTACTTTCTTCCTTACGACTTGACTAAAGAAGAAAAGAAAATCATTGGTTACCGATTAACATTTAGCCTTTCTTGGAAAGAAATCAGTGAGCTAATGAACATCCCAGTCTCGACCGCGAAATATCGTTACGTTCAGGCGATCAATAAGATCAAAGGAGTCTATAAAGATGAAAAGAATTGAAAAAGACATTAAAAAGAATAGTGCTAAACTTATTGAATCATCCTTACCGGAAATAGATGCTTTAGACAGCATTCCTACCAAAGTCAAAAAGACTTATAAATTCCCATTTTATTTGATACCTGCTGGTGTAGCTGCTTGTGCGGCCGCGGCAATCATTATTCCTCTTTCTTTGAAAGTTGCCGCTCCTCATTCTTCTATTCAACCAAGCAACAACACAAGTTATCAACAACCTTCTACTCAATTACCTATTCCAACATCCAACCCAGGTGGTAATCAAAATCACAACCATTCATATCATTATGATTTAGATTCATATACTCCAACCCTTAATAATTTTAATGAAGTTGCTTATTATTCATATTCCTTCTATAAAGCACCAAATAGTAATGCGCTTCATAAACGTAATCAACTATTAAAGATTAACGATGAAGTGGAAGCTGAAACGCCTGAAACATCTTCCTCAAGTCCTTCGCAACGCACCGCTTATACTGACTACTATGGAAGACTTCATTATCCAATAGATCTAGATAGACCAATTACCTTCTCAGATTTCCTATTCTTTGAATTCGATACAGTTGATAACATCTTCTTAGAAGAAAGAATTGGCAACGGCCATATTTATGGCCTTACCCTCGCTACTGATGTTTTCTATGACGAAAATATCATCATCTTAAAAAACGGTGATAAATATTATTCCTGTTTCAAAAATGGCGCTGGTTATTATAACGATGGAACAGTCTATATGAATTTTTCCG
This sequence comes from uncultured Erysipelotrichaceae bacterium, assembly GCA_902798595.1. Taxonomy (GTDB): domain Bacteria; phylum Bacillota_I; class Bacilli_A; order RFN20; family CAG-826; genus RUG14515. Next base: position 35,638 of record CADBXE010000006.1, read on the forward strand.
CCCACAAATTTATTGAAGGCTTTGACTTAATCAAAGACTCCACGAATAAGAGAAGAATCGATTTGTATTTTGGCAATAACGGAAATGGCACATTCTATAATGAAAGTTTAACTAGCATCAATATTGAAGGAAATGTGTTTAATATTGATCCTTCCACTGTGATGTATGATAACGTGTCAGTCCAATGTACATATGAAGAAATGAGAGAACGTTTCAATTTAGATTCTGATTATGAAATTATTGATGATTACGGTGGTGAAGATCGATTAGTTTATGACGCTTCTCAAGCGGAAGAGTTCCCAACATTCGAATTAGAAGAATTTAGTGGTACGTTTAATATCAAAGGCGATAAACTTTGCTTAAACGATAACGAACTCATCACTCTATATAACGTTTCTAAGATTTACGCTTCTGAAATCAACAAAGACTCAAGCCGTGACTTAGTGTTTGAAAGCTATGAAAACGAAACACGTATGTTCAACATCTATGATGTCAAACGAAACAGATTCCTCTATCACAAAGCGGTTTCTGAAATTGGCAACAACTATGATTATTATCTTGATATGATTGATAACCGTCTTGTTGTTAAGGTACTTGAACCAGGACAAACTGATAATAGGTATGTGGTTGACTATGGTTACTTTGCTTATTATGGTTTTGATGGCATTACCATTAACTGGAAAAACCCATTTGAGTTAACAAGCCTACAATTAATGGCTATCTATGAAGCGGATGGAGTAACACCTGTTGAAGAAGTATCAACACATTACGTCTTCCATAGCAATACCCCATACATCGTGCAAATGAAGTTGAATAAGTATACAGATGATAATTTAAACTATCCACGCGATGGGCTTGAAATCAGATATTCACCTTCGAAGTATATTTCTAATATGCCAAACCTTACCCCTAACTGGAACTTAATTAGCGAAAGTAGTGGCATATACCGTTATCAGATCAGTTTCCAAGAGAGCGGATACAGTTACTACACAATCTTCTTCCATCGCTATAGTTTTGATTTAAGATGTGCAGTGGATGTTTCTCCAGAACCATCGCAACAATAATAACAATAAAACCCCATATCACTCCGATACGGGGTTCTTTTTTATTTTTATTTAAATTGGATATATAATAATATCGATGGAAAACCAAGATAATATCGATATAAATAAACCTGAACCACTTCAGAAAAAGAAACTGTCTAAAAAAGAAAAAAGACATACCGATTTCCCAGGTAATCCCGTTAAAGGAAGAGGCTTATATAAGTGGTCAAAGTTCTTTTTCGTTTTAACAATATTAGGAACAGTTCTCACAGGCTTTGTTCTAGTTTTACCCGCTTTATTAGCGCTTCTTAGTGGCTTCATATTAGTCCTTTGGTTTGTAGTGGTTGTCGTTGTTTCATTATTCACAATCTTTTTAATCTGGAGCACTGATGAAGGCAAAAGCTTCTTTAATGGTTGGCGAGAATTTGGCACTACATTATTTAATAGCGCTACTGATGTCGAAAAATATACTAATTCACTGATCCCAACAATTCTCATCATTGGTGGTTCACTCATCATTGTTGCGTGGTCATTTATATCAATTGGCTTTTGTACTGATAAGGTTAGAAAAAAGAAATACATCGGCATGATGATTGCCCTTGGTATAGTGACACTTATATACGTTTTATTCTTAATTATTAATTTACGAAAATATTATTTCTTGTAGCAGTTTTCCTTATTTGCTATTGTCTAATGTAGTGAAAAGAGAACCCGCTATGAAGAGATTTAGAAACACCTTACTTATTGGGCTAGTATTATTACTTAGTTCCTGTCATGAAAGATTTGAACATGTCGCTGATGCACATGATGGTATCAGTGGTATGGCTATGTTTGGCTATGTTGTTTTCATGATTTTCTTCTTAGGTTTTCTTGCTGGTGGTATTCCTCTTATCGTTTTTGGTGTGAGACGTTTAAAAAGAAGACCAGACACTAATAAGGCCACACCAATTGTTCGCATTAGCATCGGTAGTGTGATGGCAACAGTTGGCTTGGTTTCTATGATTGTGTTTTCTTGCACATTTTTTAATAAAGAACTTACTATTCCAGAAGCCCGTGATTATCGTACAGTGGAAAAGGTTTTAAAAGAAGCTAATGACTCTACAAACTGTTTCTTCCGTGTTTCCACGAGAAATTATCTTAGAGACTATTACGCTAAGGATGATGGATTATATTTAAAGAGCGCTCTCTCGGATATGACGTTTAAATCTTCCTTTCAAAGAGGAAGCGACTCTGCTCATGGTCAATGTGTACATTACTATGTTGAACTTAATGGTCATTACAATTATCCATATTCTGAAATATGTGTCTATGAAGATGGCTATTCCTATGTTGACTACGTCAAAGATTATAACCGTCGCACAGTCACGTATTATTACACAACCGATAGTAATGACGCTAAAAACTTAATATCTCTTGCAGAAGAAAGAAACGATTACGCTCATAAGCAAGCGGAAGCAATCGATAAAGAGGCTTATGAAGCAGGCAAGATTGAAAACTTCTTTGCGAGTGCTATGAATGTTGATTCAGTTGCGTCTCTAATTTATATTGATGGTCGTGCCTATGGCTTTAATTTTAAAAAAGAAGCTTACGACATAATCGCTGACTTACGTTATACGCAGGTATCTGAAGAGGATGTCTCTTATTCCGCCACATTGTTCACAACATCCACAAATGGTGAACGATGGGGATTTGCATTACGCCAAAACAATCCTTCTGGCTATTATGTTGAAATAACTTATACCTACGAAAACTACTATAAAAATTTCGATAGTTTCAAATACTATTACTTGATTCGCGATGTTGATGGAAAACAAATCTACGATATCGCTTTCAATCAATTCAAAGAACAAAGACCAGATTTATTTGATACCGCAAAAATGGAAGCTTATGGTAAGATTGAAAACTTCTTTAAACAAACATCTAACATGAGCGGTGAATTTAGCGCACATATCTCATATGGCGCTTATAACCGTGACTTTGCTTTCAAACAAGAAGGTTTTGCCGCTTTTAAAGATTTCGCCTATACACAAGTGGAAGAAAGCGCAATTACTAACCATTTCCAACTCGTGACAATCAATATCAATAATCCAAGATGGGAATTCCAATTAATTGCTAAATCGAGCAGCGAGCATACAAACTGCGCTATTAAACTCGTTTATGAATATAGAGAGATCACAGGTGAAACTCATGAAGTGATTTACTATTACGATATTAGCGATGAAGATGGTCAAGCCATCTATGATGTAGCCTTCAATCAATTCAAAGAAGAATATCCAACCACTTACTATGCTGGTTATCCAGAAGGCTATATTGAAAAATTCTTAGCTAAGGCAATTGAAAATGACCATGAAGGTAGTGTAGTTACTTATCTTAAGAAGACTTACACAATTAATATGAAGAAAGAATATTTCGCTAGTATGCGTAATTTCGAATATACATTAGTAACAGATAGGAAGTTCACATCCGAAGAACACCTTCTTAAGGTCACTAATGCTTCACCATACTGGGAATTCAACTTACATAGTGATAACAGTTTTGTTAATGACTACTTCATTCATCTTAAATACAAGTATTTAGAGAAGAATAACGAAGAAGTTACTCTTGAATACTATTACACACTAAAAGCGGATGAAGCTATAACAATCTATAACTTCGCTCTTAACCAACTAGCGTTTGAGCAACCCGAAGTATTCTCCTAAAAAATAAAAAAAGCACCCTTCGAATGAAAGGTGTTTTTCTTTTATGTGGCTGGGGTGACTGGGATCGAACCAGTGAATGGTGAATTCAGAGTCCACTGCCTTACCGCTTGGCTACACCCCAATTAGTCCTGATTTGGGTCGTACAAGCGGACTTCAGTCACACCTGGAACTTCTTCTTGAAGAATAACTTCCACTAAATCTTTAATATCGTTGTTCGCATAAGCACAGTCCTGGCAAGCACCATGGAGAGTGACATAAACAACACCATCAACAAAAGACACAAAAGACACATCGCCACCGTCTCTTTGGAGGAAATGTCTGATTTTGTCTAATGTCGCTGTAATAAGTTTTTCTGTATCGTCTTTCATATCCAAGTTAAGATATTAGCACAACCAAATAAAAAAGTTCACTTAAATGATAAAAAATATTATTAATACTATATAATATTGGTATGAAAATTAAACTTGATGAATACGATAAGGTCAGTTTCTTGATTTCTGGTTTATTTCAATTTGAGGAGAATGCACTCTTTTCTCAAGCGGCTTTAGCCATCACCGAAGATGAAATCCTTATTTATGATGACCACCGTCCAACCGATAAGAATGAAGGTGTTTATCATTACGCCATTAAAAAGCGTTTTAAGATTTGTGATATCGATTTAGTGATAGATGAAAAGATTACCGGTAATGCAGATTTATCTAACTATGGACGCTTATATTTCTATCGTGAAGACGATGAAGACTCTTTTGAATTCTATTACATGCAAAATGATAAAAAAGAGTTATATAAACTATTAAAAGAACTTAATAAATTAGGCGTTCCAAACACTAAAAAGACCGCAAAGATTAAAGCCACAAAATTCTAAATAATCACAAGTAAGTACTTTTATTGTTAATAAAAAAGACTTTCTTTTTTCTCATAAACAGTTAAGATATGTAACCGTATATTATTATGGCTAAACAAAAACTAACAATCGCAGAGCAACTCGCAACAAGAGAATATAAAACCCCAGGCAACCTTGCTTGGTTCTTTTATGGGGTGCTAGCAAGACTCCCATTCTTTGGTCCTAAATATCATGTTACTTATAAGAAAATTGATGATATTAACAAATATAAAGGTCCTGCTTTTATTATTTGGAACCATCAATCTAGAAGAGACTATTTATTCTTAAAGAATTTAATCGCTCCTCATAAATTTAATATGCTCGCTGGTTATCAAGAATTTTTTAGAAAGAAATTCGTTTGGTTATTTAAGCAAGCCCAAGTTATTCCAAAGAAGAACTTCACTAACGATCCAAAGAGCATTAGAGCGATGGACCGCATTATCAAAAGTGGTGGTACAATTGCCTTTGCTCCAGAAGGTACATCTTCCATCTTTGGCCATAATCAACCAATTGTTCCAGGTACAGGTAGATTCTTAAAATACTACCGTATCCCTGTTTACTTTATGAAATTGGAGGGGGCTTATCTCACCTCACACAAAGTGTGTATTGATGACCGTATTGGTAAAGTAAACGCTACATTATCTTTATTATTTACTCCTGAAGATTTAAAACAAATGACTCCGGAAGAAATTGATTTAAAGATTAACGAAGTTTTCCATCACGATGACTATAAATGGAATAAGACCGCTCGTGTTAAATATAAGAGTAAAGGTCGTATTATGACCAATATGCAAGACATGCTCTACAAATGTCCTAAGTGTGGCAAAGAAATGCGTATGGACGCCGCTCATAGATATATTAGATGCCTAGAATGCGGTAATGGGGCAATCATGGATGACTATTATGATTTCCATCCATTTGATGATACTTGCAAAATCTTTGATACCCCAACTGATTGGCTAGACTGGGAAAGAGTCAATGTCATTCATGAAATTAGAGATAATAAAGATTTCTACATGGAAGAAGAAGTTGACCTTGGTGAACTTCCAGAATATAAACCAGTTAAAGATAACACTAAAACATCTATCCCATGTGGACATGGTAAGATCAGATTTGACCATGATGGTATTCACTTTGATGGTATTAAAAACAATCAACCATGGCACTTTGATTTATCCTATAGTGTCATCTATTCCCCAATCATTGAAAACGATCTCACTCAATTTGCTCTCGCAGTAAATGAGAAAATTTATGACTTTATTCCAAAAAATCATGTTGTTGGCAAGATAATTCTTGTCATCGAAGAGATGCATAGATTACACTTTAATACATGGAAAAACTTCCCTTGGAATGATTACATGTATAAGGGAACTGAATTAGAAAAGAAATAATTATGAACAATCAAGAACCATACAGATATTGGAAAAATAAACGACATGTCATTCATTTTTCTATTCTGATGGCGACTATCGCATTGTTCTTTTTATTTTTCTTTATCTATGTATTCTTTTGTGAAGATAATAGTCCATTTGTTAATGTATTAACGGCTTCATTATTATCAATCTGCCTTGCGTTAATCGCTTTTTTAATCGATTTCATATTCTTTCTTTATAGAAAAAATAATAAAGATAAGCCCGTGGAACAAGCTCCTCAAAATCAAGTGGAGATTAAAGCGGAAGTTGGTTCCCCTTCTATAGAAACTAAAGAGCAAGCGAAAGTGGAAACCACTAGTGAAGAGAAACAAGAACAACCAGTTTTTGAATCTAACGTCAAAGTACTTAACGGTGCTAAATTTAGTAAAACTGCGTTATTGACCTATTATGGAGTGTTCTGGAGTCTTGTGGCCCTTTGGCTTTTGTTCTCCCTTATTTATTCCGGAATCGTTTATTTAATTAATATTAATCATCCTAAGGGAAGTGTTCTTCCAATCATTATTGGGGTGAGCATTGCCGCTAGTCTATTTATCTTGTTTTATATCGTCGCATTATGGGCCAATTATAGTAACTCTAAAACAAACAAAATTACTGATATGTATGTAAAGGTTTATAAAGACCGCTACGAATACGGTTATCATGAAGAAAATCCAAATACATTAAAAAGTGAAATTAAAATGCTTATTTATTTCCGTAATGCTAATTATATGGAAACAAAAAAATATATCGTCTTTAAAGGCATTGTTAATCGTAATACCACAATGCTTCTTTTAGAAAAAGATGACCCTGATGATGTTAATATTATCGAACAAATTAAAAAAGGCATTAAGGCTGCGAAAGGGAAATAATTATGATTCAACAATATAATTATTGGAAAAGAAAAAGACACGTTATTGTTTTTATCTTAACTGTTACTCTTTTAACTGCGTTTATTGTGTTTCTTGTTTTAGGCGCTGTTGACACCCTTAAACACGATGAAGCGTTTGCATCATATGATCCAGATTATGAAACGCCATATATTCTTCCAACTGGTGTCTGCTTTATTTTGAGCTTCTTTATGCTCATTTATTTCTTCACTGATTTATTCTATTTCTTCAGAATGAGAAGAAGATTAAGACAGACTATTGGCAACAATGTTGAAATCAAACCATTAAATAGTGATGCCGCTATGTCATATAGTGCCGATAATAAGCTTTTATCATCTGGTGTTATCGCTGATGTTAATAAAAGCGAAGTGGAAGAAGAAACTGCCGAATACGCTTATAAAGTGGAAATTGATGAAGCATATAAAGATACAGGTGCCTTAATAGTGTATATGGCCACTAAGCCATTTATTCTCTCGTATTTAATGATACTTGTAGTAATTGCGATGCTTTGGCTCCTAGTTAATATGGGAGACCTATTAGGTGGGCTTTCTAATCTCATCTCACTAGCGGTTATTTCCTTCCTTATCTTCTTAATTGGTTATATTCTTTTATTCATTATTTCCGCTGCTACTAAGAAGAAAAGAAAGAAATTCACTAAAGAAGTGGGCTATAGAATATACGCTGATCACCTTGAACAATATCTTATTCAAGATAAAAAAGGTAGTTTAGTGGAAATTCGTCACAAAATCTTTTTTAACGCAAAGATGAAACATAAAGAAACTAAAAAGCATCTCTTCTTTAAAGAGTTAAATAATGGCCAAATGTTGGCTTTAATGTTAACCAAGAGAATCATGCCTGAAGAAGCAATGGCACTCATCAAAGGCAAAATTGAAAAAATCGCCAAGAAATAGTATTAAATATCTTGAATTTGTTTCCAGTTATTAACTAGGTTAGAGACCAACTCTCTAGCCTTTTCTTTATCTATTTGCTTGCTTAAATAATTATGGATAATAACCGCTACTTGTTCAGCTTGTTCTTTGGTGCAACCTCTAGTGGTGACAGCGGCAAAGCCTAAACGTAAACCACTTGTTTTAGCAGGAGATAAGGTATCATTAGGAATCATATTCTTATTAGTGGTGATATTGATATCTTCTAACGCTAATTGTGCTTCTTTGCCGTTAATACCATAGGTATCTAAAACATTAACTAAGAATAAATGGTTATCAGTACCGGAGACTTTGGCCCCTAATTCTTGGAGTTTATCCGCACAAGCTTTAGTGTTAATCATTACTTGCTTAATGTAAACTTTAAATTCATCACTCATCGCTTCTTTAAAGCAAATCGCTTTAGCGGCAATAATATGTTCCAATGGTCCACCTTGATAATATGGGAAGATAGCGGAATTAATGCGCTTAATAAGTTCTTCGCTGTTAGTGAGGATAATACCGCCTCTTGGACCTCTTAATGTTTTGTGAGTGGTGGAGGTTACCACATCAGCATATGGCACTGGACTTGGATGAAGACCGGCAGCCACTAAACCGGCGATATGGGCCATATCGACCATGAAATACGCTCCTACTTTATCAGCGATTTCCTTAAATCTTTTGAAATCAATAGTGTATGGATAAGCGCTATAGCCCGCCATAATGAGGTTTGGTTTTTCTTCTAAAGCAATGCGCTCAATAATATCGTAATCTAAATGGCCATCCTTTAATGGATAGTGGACAAAGTTATATAAATGGGATGAGAAAGAAACAGGAGAACCGTGTGTTAAATGACCACCGTCATTAAGCACTAAAGAAAGAATCTTACCACCATCTGGAAGTAACGCTCTATAAGCGGCAGCGTTAGCTTGTGAGCCACTATGTGGTTGCACGTTTGCGTACTTACTACCAAATAACTTACACAATCTATCAATTGCGAGGTTTTCAACCTCGTCAACGACTTCACAACCACCATAATATCTATGGCCAGGGAAGCCTTCGGCATATTTATTGGTGAGAATAGAAGCACACATATCTCTCACGTCTTGACTAGCGTAGTTTTCACTAGCGATGAGCTCAATGCCTCTGTTTTGTCTTTCTTGTTCTAAAAGTACAAGTCTGTTTAATTCTTTATCCATATGATTAATTACCTTTGAACCTATCTTACATTATTAAAAATATAAAGAAAAGAACTCTCTGTTAAGAAAGTTCTTATTCTAAATTAAGAGATAACCCTTATTCCTTTTCGGCAAGGATTTCTTGACGGCGAACTTTGCAGAGTTTTGCTAATTCGCTAAGAGCTTTACGAGCACGGCCAGCTGCGGCTTTGTTACCTTTTTCAACGAATTTTTCGTTTTCAGCGACGAATGCTTCGTAGGCTGCTTTAATTTGTTCTAAAGTTGACATTATAATTTCCTCTAGTTTTTTGCCTTTCTAATTTAACTTTATAGAAAAGCAGGCTAAATGTGAATGATTTTTGTCAAAAATTAATGTTTGCCTTTTTTAGGAAAGCTTTGGTTCTTTCTTCTTTTGGATGATTGAAGAATGATTTGCTATCCCCGCTTTCAACGATATATCCCTCATCCATAAATATCACCTTATTAGCAACGTTCTTAGCAAAGTTCATTTCATGAGTAACCACAATCATGGTTCTACCTTCGTTAGCGAGTTTCTTCATGACTTCTAAGACTTCGTTAACCATTTCAGGGTCTAAAGCACTAGTGGGTTCGTCAAATAAAATAATCTCTGGATCCATGCATAGAGCACGGGCGATGGCCACTCTTTGTTTTTGACCCCCAGAAAGAGCGCGTGGGCGATAATTCATACGGTCTTGCATATTTACTTTAGTTAATTCTTTAATCGCTCTCTCTTTAGCTTCTTCGTGACTACGTTTTAAGACTCTTGTCTGCGCAATAGTGCAGTTTTTTAAAGAGTCCATATTGTTAAAGAGATTAAAGCTTTGGAAGACCATTGTCATCTTGCTACGCATCGTGTTTCTTTGCTTTTCGCTAATCGCCATGGATGGATGTTCATTAATAAACGCTTCATAAGCAGTCTTATCAAAGAACTGCTCTTTTCTAGGTCTGTCATTAAGCACCTTTTTATAAGCCTTTTTACACTCTCTAACGCGACGATAGTTTTCTTTAGTTTTATATCCCTCAATAATCTTATTTTGATAAATCGCTAAGATATCTTCGGCGTCCACAAGTCTAAGGTCATATTGATCTAAGGCTTCATGATATTTAGTGTAGTCCACAAAATCATCCTTGCATTTCTCAATATTAAAGTATGGCTCACCTTTAAAAGACAATAATCCTCTTGTTGGTTCTTCTAATAAGTTTAAACATCTTAAGAATGTGGACTTACCAGAACCACTAGGACCAATAATCGCTATGACGTCACCCTTATTAACGGTCAAGCTAATATCTTTAAGGACTCTATTTGCCTCAAAGAATTTGGCTAAGTTTTTAACTTCTAAAACAACATCACTCATGCAAATAGTCCTCTTTTAAATCTCGCAAATGGATTAAGAGATATTTTCTTTCCATCTAATTTCTTTTCAATAAGTTTCAAGATACCCGCGGCTAATAAAGTTAGAACTAAATAGATAAGGGCTAAGATTAAATATCCCTCTAAGAAAGCATATGAAGCACTGGAAATCACTTTCATACGATAATATAACTCAGTAGTGGCTATCACATTGAGTACTGAAGAGTCTTTAATGTTAACGATTAATTCGTTACCAATAGTGGGCAAAGAATTTCTAATTGCCTGTGGTAGGACCACAAAAAAGGATGTTTCACTGCTTTTCATACCAAGCGATCTAGCGCCTTCAACTTGGCCCATATCCACGCCATTAAGGCCAGATTGGACAATTTCCGCCATATAGGCTGCGGTATTAAAGGTAATAACAATTAAGCCTGCAAAGAACCAACCATTAAAGACGTTACTAATCATGCCTGGGAATCTAATATTGTCCCAGTTCAGTCCTAATGCAGCACAACCATACTTAAAGATTAAGGCTTGAACCATCATCGGGGTGCCTCTTAAAACCACTGAGTAGATATTACATAACCATCTAACGACACTTAATCCAATTCTTTTAAACCAGTTCATCGTAGGTTTGGTTTTAATGTTTTTGCCATACGCAATAAACACACCCAAAAATAGACCCACAACTGTACCAAATACAGAAAGAATAATGGTGGATATAACACCAGAAATTAGTAAAGCCTGGTTGTTAGCGAAGATATTAACGACTTTTCCAAAATCAATCATCTTAATTAACCGTTACTTCTTCTAGAGGCTTCGCCCATCATTGTGCTTCTTTCATCTTGTGTTAGTTTTCTTAAAGAAGCGTTTAAATCATTCAGCAATTCCGTGTTACCTTTCTTAAGACCAATATTAACGGATAAACCTTCCAAGTCACCTTCGTTTAAGAAAGAATAATCACAATATAAAACACCTAAGCCTTCAAGAGACGACATGGCTTCCACAACTGGAAGTTCTGCCGGCATTGCGAAAGAAATACCACGTTGAACATCTAAAGCGGCTAAAGGATATGTTTGTTGAGCGGCGCTGTGCTTAATGTTATATGTTGAAGCGCTTACGAAGTAATCTTCAATAATATCGTCGCCAACAACATTAGCCTGACAGACTAATGATTGTCCTCTAAATAATTCTTTTAATCCCTCATATGAAAGTGGATTGTCTTTAGAATTACCCGCTGGGATATTGCTTTCTTTAATTAAGAAGGCTAAATCACTTTTTAAATATGGTTCTGTGAAATCGATAGTCTTTCTTCTTTCAGCAGTGCTTGACATACCCGCTAAAACCATATTAATAGAGCCGCTATTTAAAGAAGGAATAAGATCATCCCATTCAATTCTTTTAATAACAACATCTCTACCTAAATCTGTAGATAAGTATCTAGCGACAGCGATATCATAACCATCAGCGAATTCGTTTGTGCCATCAATTGGTAATGTAAATTCGTTAGCCTTGTTTTCTGTCCAGTTAAAAGGTTGATATGCACATTCCATACCAATGACTAATTTGGAATTATCAACTTGTGATGTCCCACACGCGGATAAAGATAATGATGATAAAAGCGTTAATAACGCGAATAAATTGTTTCGTCTCATTGATGAAACCCCTTTCCTAAAAAATAAGATTGCATTCTATCGATGCAATCTCATGAACATTCAGGATTTCATCAATAGCTCCTCTACAATAGTCTATTGTAGGAGTGCATAAGATGTTCTCTTATACCCCAACTCACTTAAGTGTCCCTAAGTGGTTTCGGCGGTATTTCCTTTCGTAAGCTTCATCGACTACCGTCTCAACTTACTACTGATAAAGACCGCGCCTCTATCAATCTATGCGAATATCATATATGATTTTTGAAACATGTCAATATTAATGCTTTTTATTTTTTGTTTAGCAGATATTCCTCGTTTAATCAGTCTAATTGGTAGAAAAGATACTTGGCCCAAAACATTGAAAGCTTTTTCATAGGTCAGTATAATCTATTAGGAAGGTGGACATATTATATGCGCACAAAATACGAATTTAAGAAATTTCCTGTTGCCGCGGTTACTTTGACAATTATTAGTTTAGTACTTGCCGTCTTAGCAACATCTATTTCCATTACCGCAACCGATAGTGGTTTCCATGGTGATTATCATTTAGGTGGTTTAGCCATTATTGAAGTTGTCGCTGCTGTTTTGTTCTTAGCAGGCTTAACAACTGGTAAAGGTGGCTTAGTCAAAGTTATTTCCATTATCTTAACAGTAGCTTTAGTCATCACATCATTTGTCTTAGCGATTGTTAAATTAACTGATCATGATGTTCTTTACTTCTCCATTTCCTTGATGATGCTCATTTCATCAGTCTTAGAACTCATCTATTTCTTAAGTGTTAAAGGTGATGGCAGAATTTCTAAATTATATATGGTTGCTAGTATCACATTCTGTGGTTTAGTGGCTTTATATGGTGTTGTCTATACCACAATTGACTTAATTGATTTAGCTCAATACAACTATCCAGTTCAAATCGATAACTACTTATTATTATTCGGTTTAGCTTTCATTGCTTCTTTACCGGTTGTCTCTTACGCATCATTGGCCAAAGAAGAGGAAGATAAACCAAGCTTAGAAGCCTAATACAATTATTTTAGAGAATAAATAAATGCGACTATCTTAATCGATGGTCGCTTTTATTAATGAGAACAAAAGTATATTGTTTCAAAACAACAACGTTTCTTGCTATGATGGATTTAGATAGAAGGATTGGAGAAACATAATAATGAAATTTTTAAGATGTAAAGTATGTGGCAAGATTGTTGCCCTAGTAAACGATTGTTCAAGCTGTCCCACAAAATGCTGTGGTGAAGCCATGGAAGAAATCCCAGTAAATACACAAGATGGTGCTCATGAAAAGCATGTTCCAGTATATGAAGTAGTGGATAACATTGTTAAAGTTAAAGTCGGTTCAGTAGAACACCCAATGTTAGAAGCCCATTACATTCAATGGATTGCTTTAGAAACAAATAAAGGCAATCAAAGAAAAGTATTAAAACCAGGCCAGGCACCAGAAGCAGAGTTTGCTCTCCTTCCAGGCGAACAAGTTATCGCAGTTTATGAATACTGCAACTTACATGGCTTATATAAGGCTTAATGAATAGGCGAAAAGAAAAAACGGGCTATCTAGTCCGTTTTTTGATTACTTTTAACTATAGCCCTAACAGTATCAAGGAATATTGGAAGAACATTTAAAGACATATTAAATCCATAGATTAATTTAGACTTCTCATATATGTATCTAAAAAATACAAAAGCATCGCTTATACCGTATAGTGCCTCATCGAATTTCTGATTCCACTCTTCCAGCTTTGGACTAACCATTTCTCTAATCTGATTCTGAAGATTAGGCTTAAGCGCAAAGAAAATATCTGAAATATTATGTTTAAGCTTTCTAATTCTTATTTGTCTTTTTGAAATAAAACTTTTTAAGTATAGTTCTAAGGCAAAAGTACCATTAACTATTTTTGGAATGTTCGCTACATCAGAAACCGTTCTTCCGAATTCATCTCTGCGTGTGTTCTTTTCTTCTCCGCATCTTTCAAACGCTTCATAAAAATCATCAGCGATATCAACTATACTGATTGGGCTTCCACATAGGTATTTCATAAAAATCTCCTTTATATTTTCATTGTAATAAAAAAACGCCAGGTTTGAACCTAGCGTTTTGATTTACTTAATCATTGATTAGGCGATTGTGCTAATTGCTTGAACACCAGCATAACCAGCATCAGAAGGATTACCAAGCTTGAATTCTAAGTCTAATTTCCAATCGCGTGTTAATTCAGCGAAAGTAGATGTTGTACAAGTTGTGTCTTCACCTTCAAGCCATAAACGAACGATTACTTTGTAACGTTGTGTTGTGTTCACTGTTGGGGAAGCATCAACGATGGCAGCTGCGTTTGCGTTAGTGACATCATCTAAGGCACCATCATCAGCGCCTTTGACTGCCTTACCAGCAGTTTGGTTTGCAGAGGAAGAGAATTTGAGAATGGTCTTAACACCTGCTGCAACAGCGGTAGCATCTGTGACTGTGTTGTTGTTGTCATTCGCATTGCAAGGTTGAGCAAACATGCCAACTCTCCATGCAAAGGCTGTTGTAACAGCACCATAGACAGATTCGCCTTTATATTGCATTTCGCATTTTGTCATAGCAATTCTGTGAGCAGCATTGGCATAGCCACCTTTTAAATAGAAGGAATAGTCAATATAACCGTAACAGACGTTGTCTGGATCAGACGCTTGTGTTCTAACTGATGGTGTGCCAAAGCCATAAGCTGTATTGAAAGCAGCATCATATTTTGCTTTGCCGGCATATGAGTTAGCGAGAGCTGTGCCGTTAGCTTCGTCATACGCTGTGTATGTGGTTGCACCTTCTGTGCCTTGCGCTGTTGCAGCGCCGTTACCACTTGCTTTAACGGTATACCAGAAACTAGCAGCATTGATAGAAGAAGCTGGTTCAAGAATGCCTGATCTTGCTTGTTGGAGAGAATCAGCGTAATTCTCTTCTAAGTTTGTTTCAGCAATTTGTAAGTTGCTAGAAACTTTTGTTGTAACTGTCATACCTGTGACAGAAACGATATTGTTCATAGAGAACCATGCAACGGTACCAGAAACGGAAGCCGCTGTGGATAAGAGTAACATTCCTAATGCAGGAATTATAATTTTTGTCTTTTTCATATAATTTATTAAACTCCTTATAAACGACAAAATCACTCAACTTATTTCCTAAACTGAGTGGATGATAGATTTTGCATCACATGTCGCCAATAAGAAATGGGACGTTCTTATCGCTTTCGCTTTGCACAATTAGTATAGAAAAAAATCGGAAAAATAGTCAAACATTATTTTTGTATACAGAGTATAAAAGTAGCGAAAAATATGATAAAAAACGATAAAAACAATAAGAAGCGGTGGATCTTCATTGCTAAACTTAACATAATATTCAACCGAAACCAGACAGCGATTAACAAGTGAATATTTTGTTATAAAAGGTTAGAAACGTGACAACAAATTATTAACCTTCATAAAATAACTTTTTACGTGTAACGTATATAAAAAACGCTTGGTATTTATTAAGGAAATATTATAAAATAACCTCGCATATACCTATTCGGTGTTAGTTAATATGGAAAAATTTAAGAAACCTTTAATCATTGCTGCTCTTGTGTTGGATGTTGGTGTTACCATCTTCCTTTTTGTTATTAGTATTTTAATACTAGCGAAGGTTATTCCTGCTGCAACATTGAACGAAGCAATTAATAATTCTCAAAATATGCCATTGATTCATTATTTGTTAAAGAATCCAACGGTTTATCTAGTAGCGTTCGTTATCCCATTATTTGTTCTTTTAGCGGGCAATGTTATTGGCTTAATCTTCTATGTCAGAAAGACAAGCGGTAAGCAACCTGCTCAGTTAGAAGATCTTACCGAAGAGCAAAAAGAAGCTCTTAGACAAGAACTCTTAAAGGATTTAGGAAATAAAGATAACAACTAAGAAAATTGCGCACTCGCGCTTTTTTCTTTAATCAAAGATTTTAATAAAAATATAAAAAAGTATTTGCACTTAGAATTTTTTGTGATAAATTAATCTCGAGTTAAAGGCAAAACCGGAGCAATCCGGCGACGCAAAACTATAGGGTCTTTATAAGATAGCCAGCAACCTCAATTGTTTGAAGCAGTTGAGGTTTTATATTTCTTACAGAAGATAGCCAGTTGCCTTAAGGGAGTTGGAATCCCGCCATTGTAATGGATGATAGGCAACTGGCTTTTAATTTCAACCCCATTGGGACAATTAGAAAACACAAAACTACTGACAGAGTAAGAAAGAAGGACTATGTACGATCTAATTTTGGTAAGAAGACGTAGAAGAAGAAAGATTGCGGCAATCGTCAGTTTTGTCTGTTCAATCGGCATTACTGCATTGATTATCATTTCTTTCCTCGGACAATACACTGGTACATTTACTATTTCTTTAGTTAGCTCTTCTGTGAAGTTATCTCTTTCCGACGAAGAAAGTTTTGCTAATCCAACATCTTACTTACGTATCGATAAGTTGAACCTGTTTGAGGAATATACTTACGATTACATCAAGGAAATTGATTTGGATAAAGAAAACAAAGAAGTTCCTTTTGATACAGGTGAACACGAAGTCGTAATTAGAGATAAGGATGGTAACAAAAAATCTTCTAGGAAGTATCTATCTTACTTTAAGTACACATTCTATCTGGGGAATTTAGGGAGTAAAGTGGCATCTTATGACATGAAGATTAATCTTGTCGAATGCACACAATCCACAGATGGTACTGGAAGAACATTAGATGATACTCTCCGTGTGATGGTATACGAAAACGACGTTAATGACGCTGATAATTTAGGGGAGCATAACGTCGCAGTCTACGCCAAAGAAGTGGGCAATTCCGATGGTACAAATATTGACCTCGAAAATCACCCAACAAAACGCGAATTCATTTCTGCTAAGCCTTACAGGACAGATGAAGGCTATGTTGAAGATGAAGCCCATCCTTTAGCAATTTCATTTGAAGATGAAAAAACTATCAAGACATATAATCGTACTGATTTCTACGCAGGCCAAATTCGTAGATATACAATAGTCAGCTGGTTAGAGGGACAAGATCGTGACTCAACCGGCAAAAAAGGTGCTCCTGTCAATGCTACTTTAAAATTAGGAGTTGAAATAACTGCTTATGAAAATGAATAAAATTATAATTCCTGCCGCCGCATTGGCGATGGGTATCGCGTTAGTGGGCTCCGTTTCAAGCACATTAGCGTGGTATCAATACTCAACAAAAGCACAAGCAGCATTCATCGGTACAAGTGTTGGCCAATCTGAGAACTTAGAGATCCAAAAAACACCTGAAAAATGGACATCTAATCTAACAAATGCAGAGGTTAACGCCTTAGCCGGCATTAACGAAAGTTATCCAAACCTCCTTCCTGTCACTCCAGGTGTATCCGTTGCTAAAGACGGTGCAATTCCTGCTAAGAGTGCGTTCAAAGAAGGAATTGAAACTGGCGTTTCTGAATACCGCAAAAATGCTGACCCAACAAACATTATTCAATTTGATTTAAAGATTCGTTACAAGAAGACAACTGCTGATTCAGAATATCTTGCCAAAGATTTAATGCTTTCTGATTTAACAATCAAGAACGATGCTGCAAATACAAAAGGCGCTGATTTGTACAAAGCAATCAGAGTTCATTTGGCTGTTGGCAATACGTCATATTTCTTGTTTGCTAACGATAATGATTCCAGCGAAGCTGAGTTAACCACTCAAACTTATGGTCCGTTAGACACTAATAACGATGGTTTTTATGATAAGACTATTGGTTATCAATGGGATAATACAACCGAAGTCCTCTACGGTGTCAACAATTCAACCGAAGTTGCCAATAATGCCCATCAATTGGATTTAAACAACCATCCAATTAAACTTGGTACATTACCTGCCGGCGACAAAGACAGTGCTGCTAAAGATGGCTTGAATGTTAAGGTAACCATTTGGATTGAAGGCTGGCATAAGTTTAATGGAGTCCCAGATGGAAATAAAGATAAAGTCTCTGGCGAAGGTTCGCCTTCTTCTATGTGGGATCCACAACAATATGTTAATCAAAAATTCAACGTTGGTTTAAGATTCCAAGGCGTTGATGCTGAATAATTAAAATCTTTATTGTTGCAATTGGAGAAAAGCAATGAGAATCAACAAAACGAAATTTGTTGTTACTGCTTTGATTACGTGCTCTACAGCTGCATTAGTGGGTTCTATTTCGAGTACAATCGCGTGGTACCAATACTCTACAAGAGTAAGCGCGGTTTACTTAGGAGCTTCTGCTGGTGCTAGAGGCAATTTGAGATTAAGAATCAAAGGTACAAATAATTGGATTAATGATTTGACTTATCTTGATGTCGCAGATTATTTACGCGAACAAAATAAAGGGCAATTGATTACCCCAATTACATCTGGCCCAATGAATGCCGACGATGCTATTAAAACTGACAATAATGGCGGAATGGTATTCTATCAGAATCCAGATGGTGGTGTACCTGCTGAACGTGTTGACTACAACAATCTTTCTTGGAAGCCTGCCGATGATTCAATGTATGTATCAATTCCTCTGGAATTACGCTTTGAACACGAAAGTACAAATGGTTTAACGTTTTTAGAAAAAGATGTCTATATTTCTGACCTTCTTATACAAGGTGATTGGAAAAACAGCCAAGATTCTGAAAATAAGAAAGAAGATTTGTCAGAATCCATACGTGTTCATATCAGCTCATACCAAAGTAATGATCAAAGCCAAGGTCATGCGGACACCGCTATTAATAGATTAATATCTAAAAACGGTGGCACGATTTTAACCGAAGGCTATTTGGATCTCAACGGAGATGGTGATTTAGACGAATATGCCAATAATCAAGGCAACCATAGTGGTGCTAACTACCATTTTGGTGGCGAAGATGATGGAAATCATTATTACACTGCCTATGGTGAAGGCACACAAACCTCTTATTGCAATAAATCAATTATTCAAAACGGTTCATATAAAACTTTGCAGGATGAAACTGTTAACGAAAAAATTTACCCAATGACGGTAGAAACCATCGAAAACACTAACATCTTGGAAGAAGAAAGCTTTGAATACACTAAAGAAGGCGAAACGAATCCAACATCAAAATGTATTGGAAAAACAATCGCCTTTGATGATATGGCTAACGAAGCCTATCTTAATGTCGTTATGACAATTTGGGTAGAAGGATGGGAACCGCTTCCTTCACCAACAACTAGTGATCCGAATGCTAAATCTCCGATTTGGAACCCTTCGGATTACATCGGCTCTATGTTTGATGTCGGTATTACATTTGCCGTTCAAACAGAGCAATAAAACTCCGAAATCATCAAATTTATTAAACTTTAAAAATAGAAATATCTGCGAAGTCCTATATGTGTATATACACACGGGACTTCGCGGGTGTACAATGGAAGAAAGGGTATATGAAAAAGATTAATCCGTTAAAACTTGCAATCGCTGTTCTTGGTTTTGCCACAACCGCATCTTTAGTCGGTTCAATAAGCGGTACTATTGCTTGGTACGCATACTCTACGCGTGCTCTTGTTTCATATACGGGAACATCTGTTCAAAGTACAACACAGTTACAGATTGGTATTAAGAGTGATATCGTGGTTGATTTCACCACAAATAATGAATTGCTTGAACATGTAACGTTCGATAGTGATTTGTATTACGATGAGGTGAATGATCCTGGTCACGAACACAAACTATATCATTACCATTACTACTTTATGAAAGTAGGATCTGGTGGCTTACCTGCTGCTGTTATCAATGACTATTTGAGTGCAAAAGGTTATGCTACAAATATTTTGGAACCGCTTTCTTCCTATGGTTATAACACAGGCGAAAACATTAATTTAAGAAATAGACCAGCCACTAATAATCCAGACATTGTTCCTGGCCCAGCTGAAATTACTAAATACGTTGAAATTCCGTTTGTTTTCCGTGTATTAGCATCTAACACATCTACTCTTTCCTATGTTGAAGGCCACGATATTTTCTTGGGTTCTGCTCAAGCTATTGCCGCACCAAACTTAGAAAATAGCACTGCTGGTAATGTGATTCACAACTCCATTCGTTTATATATTGATCGCAGCAATGGCAGTAACTTCATTTTAAATCCGACATCTAAATATGATGGAAGAGATAAAGTTGCGGGTGTTTTAAACCTTACGGGTGGTGGCGCTGGTAATCAGTTCTATGATTATGATAATGATCCATCATCTCCTACATATATGTGCGAGTATTTGTATGGGGATTACGATTGGAACGAAGGCAAAACCTGGGCGAATTCTTTGTCTGAACCTCTTGCTGCTTCATCTGGCTTAATAGATGTTAACGGCACTGGTAATAGTGAAGTTGAGACAACTTTCACTTCTAGACATTACAGAGGTGTCAAATATTTCAGTGACTTGAGTTGCATTACTCCTCATTATGCCAATTACCTCGGATATAGCACAGTATATCCACAAAAGAACGATCAAGGAGATTTTGTTGGCAATTATGCCGTTTGCAGAACTGGTGACGAAACCGCCAATTACCTCGGTACGTTTAATATGAAAATATATCTCGAAGGTTGGGACCATTCAGTTATTGATTCTCAACTTCAAAATAAATTCTATTTAGGTCTAACATTTGAAATCAATATCGTGAGATAGGAGGCATATGAATAAGAGAAGACTTGTCATATCACTAATACTCGGAACCGTTGCGTTATCTGTGATATCGCTTTCCGCTTCTTTAGCGTGGTATGCAAGTAGTGACCTTCTCCAAGTCAACATGATTGATTTAGATGTCAGAACAGATGAATCTGTTGGTTTATTTATTTCCACTGAAAAAGATGAGAATTCATTTAAACCTAAGCTTGAAAATAAAGACTTAAATAAAGTTAAAGAATTTGAACCTGCTTCCAGCATGTTCCAAGATAACTGGATGAACACTAAGAGTGATATTCCTTATTTCTATAACTTTAAAGAACGTTCGTTCATGGGTTTACCTGATTTTAATAAGCCAAGCACAGAAGGTTTCTTCCAACAAAAACTCTATCTTTTAAACAATATTGATTATTATGTCACACTTGATGCTGAACAAACCTTTATCATTGCTGATAAAGAATCTAATCATTTACGCGCGCAGGCTCTTGTGGGCAAAATCGATTCATTAACTGCTGATGAAATCGAGGAAAAGTTAAACAAATTAGAGAATTGCATGAGATTCTCCATCCTTGTTAATAATCCAAATTACTACCGTTACTACATCATCGACCCAAATAAAGATGAAAACAAAGTGACATACTTCGCTGGTAGATTGGATAACGATGGTGACGAATTTTATGACACATATCAAGTCGATATTAATGACACACCAAAAGAGATTGTCTATGGCGAAATTGAAAATCGTGATGCAATTAAATATGACAATCCAAAAAGCACAACATCATCTCCTCGTAGCATTGATCCAGATAAACAAGAATTCTTCGGTAATGCGTTCACAGGTAAAAGTGATGCAGGTGCATATACATATAATGAACAACAATCGCTTGACGCAGGCGTTAAATATAAACAAGAACCTTCTATCTCTTTAGAAGAAATCGCGTCAGACGATAACCCAGTCTTAATCCCATGTTATAACGGTGTTGCTACCGAAATAGTATTATCCATCTATTTGGAAGGTTGGGATTTAGATTGCTATAACTCCACGATGGGAGCGAGCTTCAATGCACAATTAAGTTTTAAGTTATTAAGGGGGATTATCTAATATGGCATCTTATTTTGAGTACTTAAGGTACATGTTCCTAAGAGTCCTAGAGCATATTGGCACATTCTTTTACAAAGCCATTGTCTCACCATGGACTGACTTACCAAAAAACTTCGGCGTCTATAATGATTTAATGGGCAGCCACTACGCGAGTTTTGGTCCAGTTGGTTGGATCTTCTGGGTCATCTTCTTGCTCTTATTCATCGGTTTAATCGCTGGTCTTCTTTTCTTGATTGTTATTTTCTTTAGAAAGTACGTCAGATTCGTGAAGAAGGAATTAGATAAAGAAGAATTACGTAGACAAGTTGAAAGACTTAACTATGAACTCTATCAAGCCGTACAAGAAAAAGATAAAATCCTCAATCTTAAAATTGGTTACATGGGCTTACGTAGTCCTGATCAAGTTGATCTTGACCAAGAAAGTAAAGAAGTCGTGGAAGAAGTTTCCTCCAGATTCCCAAAACTTATCCATGTTGATAACAAATATAGAGGCACTAATAACGATATTCCATTTAGACCAAACCTCACCCTTGAAGAATTATGTAATGCCTTCCGTAACTTCGCTGCTTCTCAATTGAAGTTATATTATAGGGAAGATGTTATTAAACAATTATTTGCCGGTATGGCGGCCTCTAAGTTAATCATCTTAGAAGGTATCTCTGGTACAGGTAAAACATCCTTAGCGTTCGCGCTTGGTAAATTCTTCAAATTTGACTCTGCAATTATTCCAGTTCAACCATCATGGAAAGATAGAAGTGAACTCTTAGGTTACTATAACGAATTCACTAAGAAATTCAATGAAACTGAATTCTTAAGAGCGTTATACACCACAACCTATAGACAAGATATGGACATCATCGTTCTCGATGAAATGAACTTAGCCCGTATTGAATACTACTTCGCTGAATTCTTATCTATTATGGAAATGAGAGATCCTAATGACTGGGTAGTGGACCTTATCCCTGCCACTATGAGCAATGACCCAGTTAATTTAAAAGAAGGTAAACTCTTAATTCCACAAAACGTCATGTTCTTCGGTACCGCCAATAACGATGATAGTACATTCACTATCTCCGATAAGGTCTATGACCGTGCGGTCTCCATCTTCTTTGACGATAAAGGCCGTCCATTTGATGCGCCACAACAAGAAGCAATGTCTATCCCATATAGCCAAATCAGAAAGTTATATGATGAAGCCATTGCCCAATATCCAATTAGTAAAGATATGTCCGCGAAGTTTGAACAATTAGATAACTTCGTCATTAAGAAATTCAAACTCGCCTTTGGTAACCGTATTCTTAAACAATTAGATACATTCATTCCTGTTTATGTCGGCTGTGGTGGTAAAGAAGTCGATGGTTATGACTTCATCTTCACCAACAAAGTCTTAAAGAAATTTGAATCCTTGAATATCGCCTTCTTAAAAGACGAATTAAAAGAACTCGATGCTCAATTAGACAAGATGTATGGCAAAGGTAACTTCAAGATGGCCCATGCCTATATTGAAAGCTTAATTAAAAACAACTAATCACAATTAACACTCATTTATGAAAAAACAAAACTCAACTAGACAAATCAATCGTTCCTATCAAAGCCGTATGAAAGCTTTGATTAAAGGCAAACATGAACAAGAAATCTTTGATTCTTTAAAAGATGGCAAGAATTCTTATTTAAGATTGGATCGTTTAGCGAGTTCTTCTTTCGATAAAAGCTGGATTGAAACCATTGAAAATGTCATCTTTGATTTAGGTGCAATCATCGCTAATCCAAGAAGTAACACAAAAGTGGAAGGCACTTTAACACCAGTTGAATTAGCAAGAAAAACCAACAGTGAATCCGTCCAACATTTAGCGAGTCACACCCAATACATCAAAGAAGTTGATGAATATGGAAACGTTATTCCAAGTAAGCTTTTAAGCATGTACGCGGATGACGATATCCATACATACGAGAATAGATTCATCGCCACTTTCGTGAGAAGATTAATGCTTTTTATCTCTAAGCGTTATGAATACATTACCAAGTATGCGGAATTACGTAATGAAGAAATCCTCTTCTTTAAAAACTATTCTGTTGTCGATGGAGCGGATGTTGAAATCGAAACTAAAGTTAAAGTTTCTTACAAGAATGAAGATGAAGAAGCGGTCAGAAACTCTAAGTACGTTGACCGTATTATGCAAACAAGACAATACATCCTCTATTTCTATAACTCTCCATTTATGAAGGCTTTAAAGAATGAAAAGGATGTTCGTAATCCAATCATTCAAACCAATATCATTAGAAAAAATCCTAAGTATAGACACTGCTACGAAGTGTATAGATTCATCGAATCATACGATAGACTTGGTGTTAACTACAAGATTGATGAAAACTATTCCTTATTTAACGATGAAGAGATTAACGAATTAAATAGAACATTATTCGCTAATTACATCACTCTTAAAGGCAATTCTGAATCTAAGTCTTCCAAGAAGAACACTAAAGTTTATAAGCCAAAGATTCTCACATCCATGGATGATGAATCATTTATCTATGGCAAGTTATTTGAAGGACCAATTGAATTTGTCCGTATTGACCAAGGCTATCAAGACTATTTAGATAGCAAGATTAAAAAAGACTTACCATTACACCCAACCAAGAAAGAAAAGGAATACTATTCTCTAGAATATGAAAAGAAGTCTGAGAACAAACAAGACTTAAAGCAAAAGAACGATTTAATTAAGCGTACTGAAAAGCAAGTCAATCAATTCGAAAAGAGTGTTAGGAACATTCTCGCTAAACGTGAAGAAGCAAGACTCAAACTCCTCGAACTTGAAAAACAAACTATCAGACAAGAAGAAATTGATCTCCTTGAAGCCGCGAGACGTGAAATCATTGAAGCTTCCAAACAAGAAATGGCCAGAGCCAATCCTAAAAAGCAACCAAAAGAAGAAGCGCCTATCGTTGAAACACCTAAGGAAGAGGAACCAATTAAAGAAAAAATTGTTTACGTTCCTACCGTTAGTTTTGATGATGCCTCTAAGGAGATTTGGCCGCAATTAACTAAACCTCTTAAAAAGGCTAAAAAAGCCCCTAAAGAGGTAAAGGCAGTGGAACCACAACCTGTGGTTAATGAAAAACAACTAGCAGTGGAAGAAGTCCCAGTTGCTATCACTCAACCAGAAGAAGCTAAACCAGCTCCAGTTGTGTATGTTCCAACAGTGAGCTTCGCGGAAGCTGCTGATGAGATTTGGCCACAACTTAATAATCCTCAACCATTAAAAGAGGAACAAAAACCACAAGAACAACCAAAGGTTGTCGTTAAACAAGTTAATAAGCCAGTTAAAAAGGCTCCAATAGTAAAACAAGAAGAAGTTAAATCTGAACCAAAGGTTTATATTCCAACTGTTTCATTTAATGAAGTTGCTGGTGAGATTTGGCCACAACTTAATAATCCAAAGCCTCTTCCAAAAGAAGAAAAGAAACCAGCCCCTGCTCCTACACCTATTAAAAAGCCAGTGGCTAAGAAACAACCAGTCGTAGAAGAAGCTAAACCAGATTCAAGAAAAGTCAGAGCGAGATTTAAAATCTACGATGGTTCTGAAGTAGTTATTTTCGCTAAAAAGGAAAAACCAGCAGAAAAGGTTGAACCTAAAAAGGAAGAAGTTAAACCTGCTCCTAAAAAAGAGCAAACTAAACCAGCACCGGTTAAGAAACCTGAACCAAAAGTTGAGGAAAAGAAACCTGTGCCACCACAAAACAAACTTAAATTCAAACACAGCAGAAAGGGATTTAGGAAATAATCATCATGAGCGAACAAGTTAAGGAAAAACGCGTTAAAAAGCCAAAAAGTAAGGCCAGAAAAATCGTTGAATGGATTCTTACTGGCATTTTCCTTGCGCTCTTCGCTTTCGTTATGGCGGGTCAAATTGATGGCATGGTCCATAAGAAAGATCACTATAATCAACAAATTAGATTTGGTTATGGTACTTTCATGGTTAAAACAGATTCCATGAAGCCTGTTTATGGCATTGATACCGCTTTAATCACTTATAACGAGGATCCTGAAAAGATTTTACAACGCTTTGAAAAAGGTGAAACCGTGGATATCACCTTCGTCCATGTCCCAATCGCGAGCAATGATTATACTCAACCAGAGAATAATCCAGAGCTCACTGTTCGCACTAACGCGAATAGAGATGAGAGAATAGATGGCATTCCTATGACCCACAGAGTCAGAGAAATCCACGTCAACAAACAAGTTGAAAAAGGTCAAGGCCGCTATACCTTCATCACCGCTGGTATCAATACTAAAAGTGAATGGATGGGTTGGAAAGAAGGCGACCCAGAAATGGTCATTAATCAATATCAAGCCATCACTGAAAAAGAATTATTAGGTAGAGTGGTGGTCAATTCACCGGTCTTAGGAGGAGTGTTCTCCTTTGTGAGTTCGGTATTCGGTTTATTAATTTTATTACTTATCCCAGCGTTCTATCTGGTCATTACTTCGGTAATCGACATCTTTAAGGCCTATAAAGATCCTGAGGAAGCAAAAGAAGGTGCCGCTAGCGGTAATAATAATGGTGGAGGTCCTGTCACTCTCTCAGACGCAGATAAAAAGAGACTTAAAGAACAACTCTTAGAAGAAATGATTAATAAGAAGAAGGAGGCCAACAATGAAAAAGAATAAGGATCGATACTTAGTCGCGGTTGCCATCTTCGGTATCCTTTTAACTTTGATGTTTATCTTCCTAGGCTTTGTTTTACTAGGGGAAATTTTTGGCGATAATAAAGTTTTACCAAATGTGATTAACGCTATGACATTTGGTTTGACCATTATTTACATTTTGGTTTTATCTTTCTATATCAATAGTCGTTTCACTTTGGTCTCTATTCAAAATGATAACGAATATAACTTAGGAGAAAGAAGTACTTTCAATAACTTGTATGCTTTCCAAAGACAAGTTGAGTACCGTATCAAAATCAACAATAGATTCTTTAAGAAATCACAACATATTATTGCATTTACCTTCTCCTCTTTGGCGGTTGCGCAAAACGTCAATAGAAATAGAGAAATCTATGCTTTAAACAGTCATATTGCCTCTTTCTTAGACGAAATACCAGGCAAGATTAATTGTAAGAAGAATGCAGTTGTCTCCGCCTTCTCTCGTGGTGCTTTCTTAATTTATCTACAAAAGCAAAGTGAACAAGTGATTCAAAACATTTGTGAAATCCTTACCAAGGAAATCTATGATTTCGGTGAGGCTAACTGCCCACATACATGGGTACAACCATTCTTTGGTATTGCCGTTATTTCTGGTGAAGAAACATTAACTCACCAAATTGAAAACGCTTTACTCGCTAGAGACCACTCCGAAAAGAACTTCGAAACAATTACTTTCTATCAACCATCCTTCCGTAAGAGTGTTTCTTCTTCTGAAGTTGATGAATTATATGAAGCTTTAGAAAAGAAAGAATTCGTTGTTTACTATCAACCTAAGTTTGATTTAAATAACAAACAATTCATTTCTTCTGAAGCTTTGATTAGATGGAACAGTAAAAAGTATGGCTTATTAGCGCCTACTAAGTTCCTCGCGAAAGCGGAATCCATCGGTCTTATCCACGATATTGATATCTATGTTTTAAGACAAGTTTGTGAAGACCTTAACGATTTGATTAGAAGAGGTAGAAGAACTCTTCCAGTCTCCGTTAACTTCTCGTTATTTGAATTCTATAGCACAAACTTCTTAGATAAGATTATGTCTATCTTAGACGAATTCAAAGTGCCACCTCATTTAATTGAAATTGAAATTACTGAAGCGACATCACAAGCTAACCAATTCCTTTCCATTTCCATTATTAAGAAACTTAAGGAACAAGGTATCCGAGTCTTAATGGATGACTTTGGTATTGGTTATTCTAACGTCGGTAACTTAAGAAAGATTCCATTTGACGTTGTTAAGATTGATAAATCCTTTATTGATGGTATTGTCACAGACACTAAAGCAAGAGAAATCGTTAAGTTCTTAATCGGTCTTTGTAAGATTAACGGTATGGAAGTCGTTGCCGAAGGTGTTGATAACAAAGAACAAGTTGAAATCTTAAAGAAGGCTAAGTGCGACACTATTCAAGGCTTCTATTATTCCAAAGCTCTTGAAAAGAAGGCTTTTGAAGACTTCTTATTAAATAACCCATTCGAAAAGAAGGAGGCAGTTAAAAAATGATTATGATCGTCGGTTCTCAACATGATGATATCCTTTATTTCGAAAGTGTCATCACCAATAAGAGAGAAGAAACAGTCTTAGGTAAATTCAAAGTTACGATTGGTAAAATCTTTAACCAAGCCGTCCTTTTAGTGGACCAAATGAAAACCAACTACTTAAGTAGTGCTTTAACTTTATACTTAATCGAAAAATACTTTGTGATTCTTGTTATTAATGTCGGTCGTTGCATCGCTTATACACGCGATGTGAAGCCTACAAGTATCGCAATTAGTAAGCATGTTATTTTAGGGGATGTGGATCAAGTTAACGAAGATAATGTTAAATATGGACAAATCCCTGGTTTTGAGCAAGTCTTTGAAAGTGAAGATGATGTTATCAGTTATATCTCTTCTGCTTTTGAAAAGAGAACCTATAGTGTTTATAAAAACTGCAACTATATTTCCACAAGTGTGGACTATCATAACGTTAACCAAGTCAAGAACATGGTGGAATTCGAACGTGTTTTTGGCTTTGAAAATCATGTTGTCTTTGATAACAACAGTGGTGGTATCGCTCTAGCGTGTTCCTTAACTAAAGTGCCTTTCATATCCGTTAAGGTTGTTGAACGGTATTTAGATGAGAGCAACAACGTTAACACCTACTTAAAGGCGATGAAGGAATACGTTAATATCGGTAAGGCTATTGTTACCTGCATTGGTGATATTGGCCGTAACGAAATTATTACAGAAGGGAGATAATTATGGCTCAAGAGAAAAAAGCTCGTCCAATTAAAGGATTCTTCCGTTTGGTAATGATCTTCCCAATCGTTTATTTCATTGTCCTTGTTGGTACGATGACCGCTTTAACATACGCTTATGCGAGAACCGATAATTATATCCTTCTTGGTTTCGTTATCGGTGCGGGCGCCTTCTTTATTGCCCTTTATGCCTGGTATTCCGTTTACACAACTATACGTTTAAACCGTGTCTTCGTTGATGGCTTATATAACACTACAATGCAGAACTTTGAAACCATTGCGAGAAATCAAAATAGATTCTTTGAATATCCAAATAAGAACTTTAAAGAAATTAACACTCTTAACCAAAGAGTGGAAACGATTAAAAAGAGCCTTGTGGGCGCAACTTTAATTCCAATTAACAATGGCTTTGACGATATTGATTTAGAGTATTGGAACAAAGACAAGCACATTGTTAAATTCGATTCTTTTAAAAGAGAATTGCCAAACATCATTTTTAAATCACAAAACTACCGTAATGCTTTAATTGAAATCTATTACGAATTAACAGAAGAAGATTTAACACAAAAAAACGTTGATTATCTCATTGGCGTTTTAAATAGAAACTTTACAGATTACCCAAACTACTTATACGTTCTTCCTGAAGATCGTAAAAGCGTTATTCTTTATCTTCCACGTATTGAAGCGCTAAGTAAGATTAAAGAACAAATTGAAACATGTATCCGTGAAGCAAGTATCTCTAGACGTCTCGCTGAAGGCATTGCTCCTTTAAGCGCACACTTCTCAGTTGTTTGTTATCCAAATAGTGATATCAGCGAATTATTATCAGACCTTAGATACGCTAGACGTCAAGGTTTAGATATTTTCTTCTACTTACCAAATCGTATGACCACGGTTAAGAATGATGCGATTAGTAGAAACTCCACAAATCTCAACCAAATGAGTAAGATGATTGCGCCTTTACTCAACATGGATACTGGTTTGAAATACGTTAATGAAAACGCTAAAACCATTGAAAAGGTACTTAATACAGTCGCTGCTTATTTCAATATCGACCATACTGGTATTATTGGCTATGACGACAATATGCGTGCGTATCGTATCGTTTATCATCATAATAACGATGAACAAAAGAACAACTTAACTGTTTCAGGCACAATTGAAAAAGAATTCGTTGAGGCCATGGATAGCACTAGAGACACTGATAGCTCTTATTATTTCTCATGCCGTAACCATGCGAATAACGCTTTAGGCCGTCACTTAGATAGAATTGGCTTAGAAAGTGGTTTCTTCTATGTTGTTAGAGAAGATGATAACCCAATCGGTGTTGTTTACTTCTTTAATAAAAACAGATCACTTATTATCGATTCCTATATTCAAGAATCTCTCGTTATCTTATGCAATAAGATTGCTAACTATATCTTAAGCAAACGTAGAGACTTAGAAGTTGAGAGTTCCTATAACGAAATCGATGCTTTATTAAAATTATCTGACTTCTCTACTTATCGAGTTTCCGTTGGTGAAAACACTCTCTTAAGAGCGTCCTCTACGATGAAGAATTTATTCCCAAACCTTAAGGTTGGTGAAAAGTGCTATAAGACTTTATATGGTTTGGATGCCCCATGTCCAGATTGCCCGCTTAAGACCGGTATTAAGAAATCGATGCGTATTGGTAAAGATAACTTTGAAACATCCTTAGTCCTTTCTGAACATAATAACCATGCCTATCAAGTTATGGCGGTTAAGAACCTATATACCCACAAGTCACATCATAGATATAACCAAGATTTGGTTATCAACTCTTTCCACTCCTTAATTGAGAACTTAGAGGATCTCTATGAAGTCGCTGGTAAAGGCTACTTATTGCTCTTAAGAATTGATAACATTGAACAATTAATCGAAGAACATGGCTCTGAAGGATACCTAAGCTTAATGAGAGACTTTACAAGACGTCTTAAAAAGCTCCATAACGGCTACGAGAATGTTTATTACTACACTAATCAATTCCTCGCCTTGCTCTATCCAGAATTTGGCCAAACTGACATCTTGGATGAATGTGAAAAGATTTACGCTATCGCGCAAAATAGTAACACCGGATATCGTATAAAACTGACATTCTTACCAGTTTCTTATCCACGTGTTTATCCGAATGCTGCTTCCTTAATTAAACAAGCAGATTCATTTGCCATGAGAAGCAGATATATCACCAATAAAGATTTCATTTACTTTGATGAAAGCAATTACTCTAGAAGTGCTAATAGGGAACAATTCTTACTCTCTGTTATCCAAAAAGCCTTCACAGATAAAACATACGCTATTAATTTGCAACCAATGGTTAATGCTAATGATAAGCAAATCTATGGTGCTGAATTACTCTTACGTATTACCGATGAATATCGTAATACTGCCTTTAGAACTGATGAATTAGTGAACGTCGCCGCTAAATATGAACAAATTGGTATTATTTCCCACGCCTTACTTGACTATGTGGGTAACTTATACCGTGAATATGGTGCGGCATTCTTCTCTTCCTTAGGCTTTAAGAGAATGGGCTTAAATACTGACTATTCTTTCTTCACCGATAAGAACTTTAGAAGAGATATTAAAAAATATATTGATGACCTTAGACTTCCAAAGAACTTTATTGCCTTTGAAATTCCTGAAAGCGATGTTTCTACACACGTCGAAGAATTTAAGGAAATCGCTAAGCTAACTAAAGAACTCAACATTGTCTTAGTGTGTGACCAATACACCGGTCGTCACGTCTCCTTAGAAATCTTAAAGGATATTGGCTTTAATGAAATTAAGATCTCTCGTAACCTTGTCTTACACATCGATAGTGATAACAACCGTTACGCTAACTTAAAACAACTCTTATACTTAATCCGTAACATGGGCATGAAAGCCTCTGTCGTCGGTGTTGAAAACATTGACCAATACTTACTCATTAAACAAGTTGATGATTCTGTCTTACAACAAGGCTTCTATTTATATAGGCCATTAGAAAAAGAAGCTTTAGTGGAAGTCTTAAGAGGCACTAATAGACGTAAGAGCGAAAAGGACTAACCAATTAAGAAGTCTTCTTCAACGTATTTATATTTGCCTTGATTATCAAAGCTCATTTTTGTGCCGGTTAATTGAATAAAGGTGATTGGACCAAGTCGACCAATAAACATCAAAATAATAATGATGATTTTTGAACCTATGGATAAGTGTGGTGTGACCCCTGCGGAAACACCGACAGTACCAAAGGCGGAGAAGACTTCGTAGGCTAAAGCACTGGCTTTAGTGCTATCTAATCCAATTTCTTTAACATCCATCTTCGCTTCAAAAGCAAAGACAGAAATAAAGCTAATAAATATCACAACCACCCCTAAAATAACTAGGGACATGGCTTTAACAATTGATTCGTTAGAATATCTTCTATGGAAGGAAGATACTTTTCTGCCTGTTAAATAAGAGGCCATTGCTAACACAATAATATATAAAGTAGTGGTCTTCACACCACCAGCGGTACCTAATGGGTTACCACCAAAGAACATTAAGAAGCATGAGAATACTTTGTTTAAAACACTTAATTTATCTTGATCAACAGTGGCAAATCCCGCTGTTCGACAAGTAACGGATTGGAATAAAGCGTCAAATGGGCTTTGGAAATGTTGACCAATCAGGAAGACCACAAAACCGATAACGATTAATAAACCAGTCATCATCAAGGAAATCTTAGTGAACACTCTTAAGCGTTTGAAATTGCGTTTAGCGAAGATGTCCATTACCACTAAGAAGGAAATACCACCTGCGACAATTAAGAACATGATATATGAACATAAGTAGTAGTAGGCCCAGTTTGGTAAGGAATCAATAAATCCTCCGTTGCCTCTAATAAGAGAGGAGCTACCAAATAAATCAAATCCAGCATTGTTGTAACTACTTACTGAGGTAAATAAGGAATTCCATAAACCATGTGGAATATCTTCAGAGAATTGTAAGAATACAGGTAAACCAAGAAGGAATCCTAAGAATTCGAAACTAAACGAGATTAAGATAATCTTTCTTACAAAACCGACAACTTCCACCATATCGTCACTATTAACCATCGCGGATAAGAAGAGACGATCTTTGAATTGGAGTTTGCCACTAAATAAAGTAATAACGAATGTTAAGAAAGTAATAAATCCAAGACCACCGATTTGGATAAGTAACATTAAAATAAGTTGACCAACAAATGTTAACTCCATGTTAATACCATTGGAGAAACTGTTTAAACCAGTCACACAAGTGGCGGATGTCGCTAAGAATAAACAATCTAAATAATTACCGAAGTTATTCGCTCTTCTAGAGAACGGGAACATTAAAAGAACTGAACCCAAGGCGATAATCACCAAAAAGGAAAGAATAACTAGCAAGTACGGATTAAGACGTTTCTTATTGTTCATACCGATAGGTATACCCCTTTTAGAAAAAAATAGCAAGCATTTACAACTTGCTATTATTTTTAGTTAGTGGGCCAAGTTCGATTCTTCTTAAACCATTCAGTATCTTTTAGTATTGTGGAATTATTACTGCCGGTAATGACATAATCTAGGCCAGATTCACAACGGAATTTAATATTTCCGTTCATTGATTTATAGCCTTTTTCATCATCGCTATCAACAGTGGTGACATAGACCTTATCGGTCCATTTGCCAATACGATTTATCGCTGCTTGAGCAGGGAATGTATTATCAGGATTTGTAGTGTATTCAGTGCTACCAGCACAGCAGCAGATACAAACTGTCTTTGGCTTAATAATATCTAGCAAAGTATCGGTATTCGCGGTATAACTGCCATGGTGACCACCTTTGAATAATTCAACTTGTGGTAGGTTATTGAGTTCCACTAAGGAAGCTTCACCTTTCTTTTCTAAATCACCAGTAAATAAGTAGTGGTTATTGCCTTGTGAGAATAAGGTACACACAGAATAATCATTTTCATCGTCGCCAGTCTCGTGATAGTACTTTTGATCGAGCACTTCCATTGTAATACCTGGGGCTAAATCATATGTCTTTTTAGCGCCGTTATTGCCAGAAATACAATCTGCTGCGGTGTAATGATGTTCAATATTACCTGCAGCAACTTGTTCGTCTCTTAAGGAAGCATAGTTTGTATATACAGAGGATGTGGCATTAGTTAATGCAAAGTCAATTAATGTACCAACCTTATAGCGTTTTAAGATGCCAGGAGCAGCGTTCGTGCCCACGAATCCTGCAATATGGTCTTGGTGAGCGTGTGTAGCGATAACGTATTCCAATTTACCATCCTTACAATATGTATCTACGAATTCTGAAATGGTGGCAGCGCTTCCCCCTCTACTTCCAGCGTCAATTAAGATATCAGTATCACCAGCTTTAATGAAGGTAGAGTCGCCTGTATATTTATTTCCTAATTCAAGGAAGTTGATATCGATATCCGCTACTTCACCAGGAGCATAACTTTTTTGTGAGTAACTAGATTCGTGTTCGTGATTATGATTAGGGAATGGTAATTTAAAGTCGGGATTAAGACGAGAAGCAATGAAGAAACCAATAACTGGGATAGCAATTACAAGGATAATAATTAAAAGAACAATCAAGAACACTTTAGGGTTCTTTTTTGCAAGTTTCTTTCCTTGTTTAATAATCTTTTTAGTGGTTTTGCTTGAAGAACTTTTGCCCTTACTGCCTGTTGATTTCCTTGCCATATGTTTATCCTCAATTTAATTTTATTAAAATTAGGAACCAAATTAAAGAGAATGGTGAGTGTTTAAATGACAAGGAGTAGTTAATTGTCATCGTTATTTTTATTGTATCAATCTAAAAAGATTGAAAATATCCCTTACGCGTATTACACTAAAGAAGAATTTTAGGAGGCATATAATATGGGCTTAATTAAAGCTTTTGCCGGAGCTCTTAGCTCCACTCTTGCTGACCAATGGAAAGAGTATTTCTATTGTGAAGCTTTACCAGTTGATGTCTTAGTGGAAAAAGGCCAAAAGAGAGTCAATGGTAAAAGATCATCCAACACTAAAGGTAGTGAAAACATTATTTCTAATGGTTCAATGATTGTCGTTGCCGATGGCCAATGTATGATTATTGTTGACCAAGGTAAAGTCGTTGAATTTGCCGCTGAACCAGGTGCTTACAAGTTTGATTCCAAAACAGAATCATCAATTTTTGCTGGTTCATTTGGTGAAAGAATCATTGGTTTCTTCAAAACCATTGGTAGACGTTTTACTTATGGTGGTGACACAGGTAGTGACCAAAGAGTTTATTACTTCAACACTAAAGAATTAGTGGACAATAAATTTGGTACACCAAATCCAGTGCCATTCAGAATCGTTGATAACAATGTCGGTTTAGACGTTGACGTTTCTGTCCGTTGTAATGGTGTGTTCTCCTATAAGATTACAAACCCAATTCTTTTCTATCAAAATGTCTGTGGTAATGTCACAGAAGCATACACAAGAAGTCAATTAGATGGTCAATTAAAGACAGAGTTCATTTCTGCTTTACAACCAGCTTTTGGTCGCTTATCTGAACTACAATTAAGACCAAACCAAATCATGACTCACTTAACTGATTTGGAAAACGCAATGAACAGCGTTCTTGATGAAAAATGGAGTTCCTTACGTGGTATCGAAGTTATCTCTATTGCTTTAGGTTCTGTTACTCTTCCAAAAGAAGACGAAGATCTCATCAAAGAATTACAAAGAAAGAATGTTTATGCGAGAAACGCTGCTATGGCAGGCGCTACATTAGTGGAAGCACAAGCTGAAGCTATGAAGAATGCTGCTAGCAACGCTAATGGTGCTGCTATGGGCTTCTATGGCTTAAATATGGCCGCTAATGCCGGTGGCATGAACGCTCAAAGCTTCTACCAAATGGGTGAACAACAAAAACAACAACAAGCGCAAGCGCAAGCACAACAACAAGCCGCTGGTGCTTGGACATGCCCACAATGTGGTGCACAAGCCACTGGTAAATTCTGCCCAGAATGTGGTGCAAAGAAACCAGAAGCCGAAGGCTGGATTTGTCCACAATGTGGTACTAAAGCAACCGGTAAGTTCTGTCCTGAATGCGGAACAAAGAAACCAGAAGGTGAAAAGAAAATTAAATGTAATAAATGTGGTTGGGAACCAAAACCAGGTGAAAAAGCACCAAAATTCTGTCCAGAATGTGGTGACCCAATTAACGATTTAGACGAAGTCAAATAGTTTATGGCAAATAAAGAATTAGAATGCCCTTGCTGTGGTGGTACTTTACATTTTGATAGCCACAGTCAAGATATCGTTTGTCCATTTTGTGACTCGCACTTTTCTTTAGACGATTTAAAAGCCTACACTGATGATCTAGCGACAGATAAAGAAGAAGATACTGCTTGGGATGAATCTAAAGTCCAAGCCTACACTGATAAAGAAATGAAGGGTATGAAAATATACTCTTGTGAATCCTGTGGTGGCGAAATCATCGTTGATGAAACAGCTTCTTCTACTTGTTGCCCATACTGTGGTAACAATATCCTTGTCTCTAAGCAATTATCAGGCGATTTAAAGCCGAATCTTGTCATTCCTTTTAAGAATGATAAGGAAAACGTTCTTGGCAGCTTAAAATCATTCTTTAAGAAAAAACCGTTATTACCTGGTTCATTCTCTAAAGATAATGTTGTGGAAGAAGTTAAACCTTTATATGTTCCGTTCTGGTTATTCGACGCTGGTGTTGAAGGCAGAGTGAGATTTAAAGGTGAACAGACCCGTCGTTGGTCTGATTCTCAATATGATTATCGAGAAACAAAATATTATTCTCTTGTGAGAGATGGTGTCATCGCTTTTGACCATGTGCCAGTTGATGGCAGTAAGAAAATGCAAGACGAATTAATGGAATCTATCGAACCATACGATTTCAGTGAAGCGGTGGAATTCAACGCTGGCTATTTAGCGGGCTACGCCGCAGATAGATATGATGTCAGTAAAGATGAAACGTTCGCTAGAGCTACAACTAGATTCCGTGAAGGTACAATTCAAGCCTTTAGAAGTGATATTCATGGTTATGAAAACGTCACTTGTGCGGATTCTTCTATCCAATTAAGTGACACTAATGCACAGTACGCCTTATATCCTGTTTGGTTATTGAATACTAAATGGAAAGACAAGCAATTCCGTTTCGCTGTTAACGGCCAAACCGGTAAGATTGCGGGTAATTTACCAGTCTCAGTGGGCAAAGCCATTATGTTCTGGAGTATATTCTTCCTTATATTCATGGCCATTTGTATTGGCATTGGTGCTATCGCTGAAAACATTGTGATGGGCATCATTATGGGCGCAATTATTGGCGCTATTGCCGCCTCTGGTATCTTAGCCTTCATGGTGAAGAAAAATAAGAATGTCCAATTCCAATATGGCGCGGCTTCTTATGTCAGAGAGAATTCATTCCATATTAATTCTCGTAGAGATATCTACTTATACCGTAAAGTCACTAAAGTAGCGAGACAAACATCAAGTAGCTCTCGTCGCTAATAATTGAATTATTACAGTAAATTGTAATCTTAAGTGCAACACTCTGAGATAGCTTTAGACATCAATGTTGATGGAGATATCCAGTTGTTACATTTCCTAGGTCTATTGTTAAT
>CADBXE010000007.1:0-83933 GCA_902798595.1 uncultured Erysipelotrichaceae bacterium
TATTTTTGACCTTTCTTAGCCATACAAAAAACCTCCTAACGTTTATTTTACGCTAAGAGGCTTTTTTTACCCTGCGAACTAAAATGGGTTCAGTTCATTTCGCAGGCTTCTATTGTATTTTAGAAGAGAATACCGTATCGATTTGTTTTAGCAAATCGACATTCACTTCACTACTTCTGTCCTTATCAACAGAAGCGATGTATTGCTCTCTAACTTCATCTGGTAACTTGTTTTTATATTCTTTTCTTAAGTCTTTTAAAGCTTTCTCACATTCAATGGTATAAGTTTCCGCGTCTAAGGTTTTCCAAGGTGTTCCATGGTGCATACCTTCAAGTTTAACAAGTGTGACGTTCTGATAATTATCGTTAACGATATTGTCATATAAAGAGTATGACTTATATGGCACCGTTTTATCTTCTGTTCCATGAATAACCACATATGGGATACTAGGATGATACTTAATGACCTTTTCCGCTGAAGAGTAGATATTGTGGCCCCAGTGTAACTGTAATCCTAATTGTGTAGCGGGTTTAATTAAGATTGCGGCTTTTGAGGTATTAGCCTCAATTGAGCCATACATCATTTCACTTGGTGTGTTATAACTAGAAAAAGAAGCGACCGCTAAAACGTTATTAACTTTGCCAGTCGCGGTAACCGCACCATAGGCACCCCAGCTATGACCAATTAAGAACAGTGGTAAGTCTTTTGTTTTTTCAAACTCTTTTACTGTTTTGACTGCGCTAACGACACAGTTAGTGGATTCATATAGCGTTCTAATGCCTTTGCCGCTACTACGGCCGCATCCTGTCATATCCACTGCAAAGACGTCATAACCATGAGTTAAATAATAATCTTGAACTTGTGTTAAGTTAGCGTCAGCATTGTTTTTAATGCCATGAGAAAAAACGATAACTCCTTTAGGAGAAGGATTCTCATAGAAGTATCCAACTAATGTTTCTTTACCGCATTTGAAAAATATTTCTTCTCTTTCTTTTAAGGATTCGTAATCAGGACGACATTTTTGAATACGATAGAAGTCTTCCTCTAATAAGTCTGGATCGCAGTTTCTAACATTGATAAAACCTTCAGTGGCCACAAGAACACCGATAATGCCTAAGCCAAAATATAAAGCAACAGCCCCAATAATAAGGCCATCAATAATTCTTCTAGCCTTTTTGCTCATTTAGTTCTACCTTTTGTGGACGATTATTAATCGCTTTAAGAATTAATTCACTTATGAAAAGTAATAAGATGGAGGCACTGATTGTGCAGACATAAATAAGAATGGTAACTAGCCACATCTCTTTGACCCACATAGTGACATTCATCGCACCACACATAAATGCTTGGTTCATCAAATAAATAATGAGGGCTAATTTATCAGTGTATTTAAAGATTGATAATCCTTTGAAGTTATTGAGTGATTTAAGGATCATTAACACAAAGAATAATGTCGTCACACCAAAGGTGGTCACAATAATGTTATTAACGATATCGTGTAGGTGAGATAAGAAATAAGCATCACCAAATTGATATATTTGAATGAGAATATAAGAACCAATTGAGGCTAATAGTATTAGTGACCATAAGCCTAAGGCTTTAAAACTATATTTTTCATCTGGATTGGTATATGTCTTAAACCATTTCTTGCCAATGTAATAGCCGACGACATAAGTAACCGCGATCATCGCTGGGCCAAAGAAGAAGCCCACCGCTACTTCGATAGCAATAACTGATGCTACTGCCACAACACTCCATTTATCGTTTCTTTGTAAAACAGGAGTAATTAAATAACAGATAACAATATAAGCAAGATAATAATAATTATCTGCTTGGGTGATAATACGTCCACCATAAGCTCTATGAGTGGCAAACATCATAATATCCCAATTATTAGCAATAGCCATGTAAATTACATCCCATGTTGCCATGAAAGCAAGGCACACTAAAGCGGGGATAATTAGTTTGATGAAATTACCAAGATAGAACTTCTTCTTATCGGTAATTAACTTTTGTGAGTATAAAAAACCTGATAACGCTGTTAAGCCTTGCACGCCTTTGCTTAAAAGCATTTCATATGGAATTGCTCTAGCGTAAAGAATATAGAATATATGGAACTGTAGTACACAGATTGTGGCGATGATTCTATATATAGAAATGTTATTAAATCTTCTCATATTATATATGATAATGAGTTTTGTAGATTAACGCTATATTTAACAAAAAAGATGCGCTTATACGCATCATGTTAAGCAATGTTTTTCTTTTCTTTTAAGATGCCGTAAATAGTGACATCTACAAGAAACGCTATCAGTAGCAATACAAAGGAAGTGTTAAGTATATTTTGGATGGTTGGCCAAGGTTCACTGAATCCATGATGATGGCCCGTAAAATAAGCGATAAAATCACCACCGAATGACACTACTGGGAATAATAGTGATACCAAAAACAAGATAAAGAGTACTACGTTAATTGGGTATTTAAAGAATGGTTTCATAAGCACCATTTATTATAGATACAGTCAAATAAAAATGCAATAACACGACATGAAAGTATGTGTTACATCTTAATAAAAAATCTCTGAGGGAGCAGAGATTCTTTGTTGTTTACCAACCCATATCCATGAGCCAGGTATTAAGCGCTCTTTCTCTTTCTTTTTGATCAAGAGCGGGATCATTATTTTTAAATTCTCCTGCGATTTGACCATCAACGATATAAAGAACTCTAGAGCATCTTGCAGCCACTTTAGCATCGTGAGTAACCATCATAATTGTGGTACCTTCTTCGTTCAATTTACATAACTCATCCATCACTTCTTTTGATGATTGTCTATTTAAGGCACCTGTTGGTTCATCGGCAAACAAGATATCAGGATTATTAATCATACTTCTAGCGATACACGCTCTTTGGAGTTGGCCACCAGATACTTCGTTGATGTCATTATCAGCGACTTCAATAATGCCTAGTTTACGCATTAGGAATTCCGCTTTAAGAAGTTTTTCTTTTCTTGAAAGAGATTCTTTTTTGCTTTCGATAGCTGGTAATAAGACATTATCTAAGATTGAGAGGTTTTTCATCATAAACATTTGTTGGAAGATGAAACCCATCTTATTGAGTCTTAATTCGGATAATTCGTTTTTGCTGAGTTTAGAGATATCTTTTCCATCAAAGATGACTTCACCAGAAGTAATCTTGTCCATACCAGAAATACAGTATAGGAGAGTGGACTTACCACTACCGGATGGGCCCATAATGCCCACCATTTCTCCTTTTTCAACTCTTAAATTCACATTTCTTAAGACATTGTTTTGTCTTTTATCAACAATGTATGTTTTGCATAAGTTTTTTGCTTCGATGATATTCATGATTGTTTCCTCCTATTATTCGATACTTGCAGTATCAGAACTCTTAATTGTTTTGGTGATTAACGATGTAACAAATGCGACTAATAATGTAGCAGCTAAGATGATGAGTGGATAAACGACGAAGATGCTTAATGGATTAATTGCAAATGTCATCGTAGTCATACCCATTGATTGGAAGATTGGTCCAATAGTGAGATATGTTAATGGAATGGATATCGCACCAGCGAAGATTACCGCGAC
This sequence comes from uncultured Erysipelotrichaceae bacterium, assembly GCA_902798595.1. Classification (GTDB taxonomy): domain Bacteria; phylum Bacillota_I; class Bacilli_A; order RFN20; family CAG-826; genus RUG14515. Next base: position 3,606 of record CADBXE010000007.1, read on the forward strand.
TAATGTGGCAAGGCCAAACCTTATCATGTGGTAGAGAATGACTCTTCGATCCTTGAAGCCAACAGCTTTGAGAATCGCTATTTCGTTCTTTTCATCGCTAATGAATGAGCGTTCCATTAAGACAACCACAAGTGTGATGACCACTATCGTGATGGCGAGAAGCAACATTTGCACTGTTTCCATTGTTGGAACAACACCAATGCAATCCGCTTGATATTCCCAAGCAAATTGGACTTCTTTATCGCCAAAATATTCAATTAGTTTTTGTTTGCGCTGTCTTAGAACACTGCTTGATGGATGATCGTTAAAGTTGATTTGGAAAGCCATCCACGAAGTACAGTTCTTTAGATTTGTTGGAGCGGTTTCGTGTATTCTAATGACTTCACCCATCCAGTTCATGCTTTGGAAATAGGCAGTAACTGTGGTTTGCACAGGGCCTGTGCCATAGTCCACTGTCACAGTGTCACCGATATGAGCATTAATTTTCTTTGAAACTGTTGGGGTAATAGCAATCTCATACATGTTTTGTGGCGCCGTACCTTGGGTAAAGACATACATATCAATTGTGGAACCAATACCTTGTTGGCAAGAGACGGAATATTCATTGTCATTGCTTGTTACTTTAAGGATGTATTGGGCATCCACGAAGACGTGTCCCGGCATGCCCATTGCATCCAAATCGCTTTCAACCTTTGTGACGTATTCTTGAAGTTCTTCGTTACCACCTTCGTGCATGAAGGACATTTGCTTGTCTTGATCACTGTAGTAAAGATCACTACGAGCAGAGAAGGAATCAATAAGTCTGTCACTTTTCATTGTGTTGACTGTATTTGTCATGACAAGGACAAAGGATGCACAGAGGGCAAAGATTGCAGCGACTGTAATATATTTCTTCTTATTACTAAGGACATCATTAACCGCCATAAAGGTGACGGAATTGGTTTTGCTCTTAGATAATTTGAGTTTTGACTTCTTTTTAAATCTTTCGCCAGTTTGCCCTTTTCTAATAGCGTCTACTGGAGTGGCTTTCTTGACAACACCTGTTGCTAAGTAGGCAAAGCCTAAGATCGATAAGACTACTAACAACGAACCAATAATATTTGGAATGAGACCTAAACCATTGCCAAGCACCATTGTTTTAGTCACGCTATCCAATAAGAGCTTAGAGAATGGGAAGCTTAAGGCAAATCCAATTAAGGAGCCTAAGACTGAGATAACTAAATATTTAGTTAAATATAAGCTTTTAATCTTTATATCTCTAATACCGATAGCCTTCATGACACCGATTTCACGGTATTCTTCAGTGATGGTAAAGGTAATAGTAAATCTTAAGATGACGAATGAAACAATGATTAAACAGACACTGAGGATCAAAGTGATGAACGCGAGAACCATGTTCATGAAGTATGCCGCTTTAATGGTAGATCTTGGTCTATTTAACATTAATGTTGGGCACTTCTCTGTTAAAGCGACATCAACCGCACCAACATCATCAGTGTCAATATAGGCGAATTCACCAATCATACCTGCACTAGATACACCATTATCTCGATAGTTTTCAAAATCCGCTTTGCTTAAGAATAATCTCACGTTATTAAGCATATCTGAGCCAAACAAGGCATCTTTTAACGTACCATCAAATGTTAAACTAAGACGGACATCATTACCTTTCACGACAATTTTGTCGCCAGTTTTTAAGTTGTTGTTCTTAGCGAATCTATAGGAACAATAGAAATGACCTTCAGGCACAACAGTGGCCACTTTATCGTTAACATAGAAATAGTTAAGACCACTATCCTCTAAACTTTGAATCATTAAGGTGTTATCAAAGTCGAGTTCACTTCCATCTTCTTTTTCAAGAGTGTCTTTAGTGGAGAAGATGACTTCATCAAGACGATATGATTTGATTTCTCCAATAGTTGGTAAGATTTCATCAAATGTTGCAACTCCTTCACCTGAACCTTTTCTCGCGGCAATATAATCGCCTAAACGCGCTTGGTCGAAGAAATAGTCAGTACCATTAGCGATAGTGATAACGTTATTAAGACCACTAGCGACAAACATTGAGGCAAGAATGATGAATACCAACATGATGATATTCATGGTTTTCTTACGCTTTATATCTTTTTTTAATATTCTTAGAAACATAAATAATAAGCCCTCCTTTTAGCAGGATGGCTCAATTATAAAAAATAAATTATTAAACAATCATTAAATGCCGAAAAATTTATTGTTTCAGCATTTTTTTACTACCGTAACCGCAGTAAATTCATCGTTATTAATTTTGACAAATACATCTCCACCCATCATTCTCATTAAACTTTTAGCGATGTATAAGCCAAGACCACTACCATCTTTCTTTTCGGCGTTACTTCCGCGATAGAAGGAATCAAATAGATGTGGTAATTCTTCCTCTTTTAATGAACATCCAGAGTTAGTGATTTGGATGAGTTTAAAGCTCTCTTCTTCATCAATTTTGATATTAACGTAACGACCATCACCATATTTAATCGCATTTTCTAAGATGTTTTGTAAGACTTCTTCTAAGCGGTCAGCGTCACCTTTGATTAAGCAGTTATCAAAAGCATCGATAGCAAATTCAGTGTGGATGGCAGCGAATTTTTCTTTATAAAGGATGCCAATCTTATTCATTAAATCTTCGAGATATAACTCACCCATGTGCACGGTAAGATTTAAGAAATCATCTCTAGAAGCTGCGACAATATCAGAAACGTGTTTTTCAATTTCTAAAGCATTTTTATCAATACCATCTAAGGCTTCTATTCTCTTTTCTTCTGTATCATAGATACCTTCTTTTAGAGCTTTTGAATAAAGCTTAATCGCAGATAGAGGTGTTTTAATATCATGAGAGATAGAAAGGATAAGAGTCTTCTTGTCCTTTTGCAGTTTTAATTCATTCTTCTTATTTGTTTCTAAAGTTTCTCTAAGCATATCCATGCCCCAGACAAACTTACCAAAGTTCTTATTTTTTTCTTCTTTCATTGGTTTAGAAAGATTGCCTTTAGCGAGTTCTGTTGAGTAATTGCTTAATGTATGGAATGGTTTAAGAACTTTTAAATCGATATATAGTAAAACACCAGCTGTTAATAGGAACATCACTCCTAATCCTACGTTCATAAATATCACAGCGGTATTATCAACGCTTTCTATTTTATATTCAATAGAATATAATTCACCATTAACATTGATTACTGCATAATCGTTATTGGTTTGGTAATTTTCATCATAGTGAACGATTTTAATGACCGTTGGATAATCGTTAGGATTAACATCCTTACCTTCAGATAACGCTAATTGGATACGGTTAATATCAACGCGATGTTGTCTATCTTCATTACTTGGTCGATTAAGGAAAATCACCACATTAAAAACAGCGATGAGTAATAATTGAGCGACTAAAACAATAATCGAATTTCTTCTAAATTTACTCATAGCGGTAGCCGTTACCCCAAACGGTAATAATGTGTTTAGGGTTCTTTGGATCTTCTTCAATCTTTTCTCTTAACCATTTGATATGAACGGTTAAGGTTTGAGGTTCTGATTCGCTATCACTACCCCAAATAGTATTGAAGATATATTCTTTCTTTAATGTTGTACCTTTGTTTTCAATAAGGAGTTTTAATAATTCAAATTCCTTATCAGTCACTGTGACTGGTTTGTTATTCACTTTTAAAACATTATTCACAGTATTGAGAATGAGACTTTCTTCATGGATCTCTTCGATCGCGTATTTTCTCTTAAAGACGCCTTTAATCTTCGCTAATAAGATATCAACGTCGTATGGCTTTTCAATATAATCATCCGCGCCTAAATTAAGTCCAGCGAGTTTATCTTCTTTTTCAGATTTCGCACTGGCGATAATGATATAGGCGTTTGATGTTTCACGGATTTTAGAGGTGACCGCTAAACCATCAATACCAGGAAGCATAATATCTAAAACAAAAATCTTAGCCCCATATTTAGCGAAAAGCTCTAATGCCTTTTCACCACTTGTAGCTAAGCAAACCGAATATTTCTCTTTGCGCAAAAAGTCACATAAGAGATTACCAATTTCTACATTATCTTCAACAATGATGATATCCGCCATAAATCTACATGCCCTCAAATAATATAGCAAAAATCAGAGTTAATAGTCTATATTCAGTCCTTTGCATGCTTTGTCATCGTGATAGGATAGCCAGAGCCTAATAATCTCATCATTGAGAATTTGTGTTCCTTTGTAATAACAAATTCATTCTTCTCGTAAAACTTAATAGCTTTTGTGTTTTTAGAAAACACTTCCACGATGATTGAATCATACTCTTTAATAGAGCATGCTTTATTAATAAGGATTGAGCCTATGCCTTTACTTCTATACGAAGGATGTGTGACTAAAGTGTCTAGATATAATTCTCTATCACCCTTAACCACGATTTTCTGGAACGAAGCATTCATTTGTTTACTAATGATTGCCCCTTTACATTTACCAAAGAGTTCTTGGCAGATTTCTTTTTTAAAATTGATAGGTCTAACTTTGTTAGTGCCTAACCCCATAAGGCCAAGAACTACACCATCTTCTAGATAGCAAAGAAATAATTTAGGATCAAAGATTCTCATAAAAAGTTCTTTTTTAAGTTCTTCGTTTTTAGAGAAAGTCATGAACTGACCAAAGCCTTCCATGAATAAATTAACCGCTTCTTCTTTTTGGAAAACGGATAGTTCACCAAATTCCAATATTTTGTTCATAATTACATTAAGATTCCCACTACTAGGAAGCAAACAGCGGAGATAAGCGACATTGGTGTCATCACAAACTTTTCTTTCTTACTTGGAGAAATGATATTTAAGAATGTATTACCAAAGAAGAAAACTGCGAACACAAAACAAATAACTCTTGTGACTGTGTAATTGATAAAATAAGGAATGCCTGTACCCGCTGCAAGGATGATATATAAGGCAAACATTTGGGCTAATAATTGTGTAACACCAAGAAGTTTTATCTTAGGAGGCCAGATTTTGCCAAATCTTCCTCCCATAGAGAATTCTCCCAAAGGGAGTCCACATATTAATAAAATGGACATAACAATAACAACAGCGAGTAACGCTGCTCCAATAAACGCTAAAATTTGCATATTTATCTATTCCTCTCTTCCTTAAGAAGATTTTTATAAAAAGTTAAATCGAATTTAGTTCTTTCAATGCCATATTTAAGTAATGACATTTGATAGTCATATGTATTGAGTAAAACAGTGCTCAAATCTTTTTCGTTAGAAACGGATAAAAGATTATTCACATATTTATTCTCTTTAGAAATGTTTGAAATGTTATCTCTGATAACAGCTTCTTTAGCGGTCAATGCAAACTCTTGAATCGCGGTTAGTGCCTTTAACTGTTCTTCTAAATCTTTATTTAGGGCCGCTAGGAAGGCGATACGTTTTTCTTTAGGAGCGACACCTAGGAAGAATAATTTGCTTTCTTCCATATTGGTCATCTTAGATAAGTTAATAGGAGTACCAACCCATTTCTTATATTCCACTAAACCTTTATCAGTGATGTTATATTTCTTTTTGTTTAAGCCATTTTCTACATATTCATTAATTTCAATAAAACCTTTAGAAAGCATCTTTTTAATTGCGGTTTGAATACTGCCTAAACTATTGCTGCAGACAGTTGTTAAGTTCTTAATAATGTAGTTTCTTATTTCATAAACAGTCATTGCTTTACATAGAAGCATACTCAGGATTATATATTCCATAATCTCCTCCTTCTCGTATTACTAATAGGTATATTACTAATAGAGTGTATTTATGTCAAGCAGATAAAGAAAAAAGCCTCGGGTATTACCTGAAGCTCTTCATCTATGTTCTAGCATCCAATCCTGGTTCATCCTGGAGGACATTCTCTTCGAACGTTTCCTGGACATCCTGGCTAGATATCGACACAAGTTATTTGGCAGGGGTGACAAGAATCGAACTCGCATCAGCGGTTTTGGAGACCGTTGCACTGCCATTGTGCTACACCCCTAGCGTGCTTTGTTATTATTACATAAATATTTTAAATAATCATCTTTTTTATTAATATTTTTGCGCATTTATCAAAATATCGTTTTCATAGGTCAGTCTAATTCTGAAATATGACTCATGATTTATTAATAAAGGTAGGAATACTTTATCGCCTTCCCACATTGGATAATTAAAAATCTCTTTAATAGGAATCCATCTAAGTTCACCTTCATTACAATCGATGATATCTCCTGAAAAATCAGTGATTTCATAGATGTACATCTTTTCAAAGTAGCCATCATAGATGAAGTCCACTTCACCAGCGCACTTTAAACTATGAACATCTAAGCCCGTTTCTTCTTTAACTTCACGGATGGCACATTCATCTGGTGTTTCAGTGTTTTCTAGACCACCACCGACACCAATCCATTTGCCTTTGTTATAATCGTTTTTCTTTTTATTACGGAAAAGAAGCAGATATTGCTCATCTTTCTTTAAATAGCAACATGTCGAATAACGATCGATTTTCATAACTATCTATGAGCGGCATTGACATCGTTTTGATTAAAGTAACAATCTTCTTTATAGACAACGCAATCAAAAACATAGCCTTTGATAAAAGAATAATACTGTTCTTTTGAAAGAGGGTAGTTAACTTTGTAAAGACGGCCTGATTCACCTTTATAGGTAGCAACCATATGATATGTATCAACATAACGGACATGTCTTGCAAACAAATCTATGATTTGGCATTGTTTTTTAGTGCCGTTTGCTAAAATTTTCTTTTTCCTTAAAGCTTCCACGATAGTGAAGATGCCTGCCGCAATTAGGGCAAGAGAAATAGCCGGGGCAACACCACATAAAATAATATAAGGTAAGACAGGATCTTTTTCTTTTCCTAAAGCAAAATAAATGGCAAAAGCGCCATAAGCAACTAAGGCTATGACAATAATGATGATACCGCCAGTAATAGATCCACCAGCTACTCTTCTATATTCTTTTTTCATAATTGTTTATTAAATTGGTGTGGCCAAGAAGACTCGAACTTCCATGAGTTTCCTCACTGGCTTCTGAGACCAGCGCGTCTACCAATTCCGCCATGACCACATGTGACTGCTATTATATCATAACAGTCCACGTTTTTTATCTTCTTCCTCTTGCAGCACTCTAAAGTTGACTTTACCGAGCATTGTTAAAGGTAGTTCATCCCTAAATTCGATTTCAGTTGGAACTGACCATCTAATGAGATATTTACGACATGTCTCTAAAATCTTTTCTTTCATTGCGGTTTCATCAAACACTTTGGCCACAACAAAGACCTTTAGTGAATTTTGTAATTTTTCGTCAGGAATACGGATAGCCGCACAAGCAGTAACTTCTGGCATGGTTTCAATTAGTTGTTCCACTTCACTTGGGAAGACCGCGACACCAGAGACTTTCACCACTCTCTTTTTGCGTTGCTTAAAGAAGATGAAATCATCTTCATCCATATAACCAAGGTCACCTGTATATAGATAACCATCTTTTAAGCAGTTTTTGGTGGCTTCTTCATCTTGATAATATCCAAGCATGATTGCTCCGCTTTTAATGATAATTTCACCTAATTCACCACGTGGCACTTCATTGCCTTTTTCATCCACTACTTTAAATGTAGCTTCAGGCATAGCCTTGCCTAAGGAACCTTTGCGATTAGCGTCGAATGTATTAACGCAGTTAACAGCGATAGCTTCAGTTAAGCCATATCCTTGGAATAAACGACATTTTGAGCCTGCTTGTTCCATCGTTTTATTAAATCTATCTTCTAGATCCGCTGGCATTGAATCACCACCACAGAAGCAGCAATGTAAATACTTTAGGTTCTTAGAATTAACAAATTTTGGCTCTTGGAGTAATTTTTCATAGATCGTTGGTACACCACACATACATGTGAGTTTTGTGGCGTTCATGGCTTTCACCACTTTATCTGCTTTAAATTTAGGGACTAAGATAGAAGAGAAGCCATTAGCTAACGGAGCGTGCATGGTCATGCATAAACCAAAGCCATGGAAACTTGGTAATACGCTAAGCATCTTGTGACCTTTCATTTCTTCAGGCTTAACCGCTAAGAAGGAATGAGCGTATTGAGAAATAAAGTTAAAAGCATAATCACTTAAACAAATGGTTTTCGGCTTACCAGTTGTGGAACCACTGTGTAAAAGAACGGAACATCTACTCTTATCCATTTTGGCAACAGGAACTTCTTTGCCTGTTGGTTTTAATTGATAGGTATATTTAAAACCGTCGAACTTAAATCTTGGTGGTAATTTACCTAATTTTTTACGAATTCTAAAGTTCATGAAATTGTGATAAATGAACTTGGAGAATAAAGGCAAATCGTCTTCAATGCGTGTAACGTATACCTGATCAGCGATTTCACGATATTGTTTGACTTCTTTAGCAATTCTTTGTTCAAATAGGAAAGCTACCTTGGTATTTGTCTTATCCATGATTTGTTTCACTTGGTTAAATGGAGTGAATGGGTGGATAAGATTACTTGTTGCCCCGATCTTATTAATCGCGTAGAAAAGAACAATAGTTTCTGGGATATTTGGTTGAGCGATTACTATGACGTCTTTTTCTCTCACACCAAGACGGTGATATAAAATATCCGCAGTCATATCGACACGTTTGAGAAGTGTTTTAAAGGAAATTCTTTTTCCTTCGTAATAAATGGCAAGTTCATGAGGTGACTTAAGAGCCGCCTCTTTTAATGCCTCGTACATTGTATATTCTGTCATCATTTGATAAATAACCCCACTAATGAAAAGATACCAATCAGCACAATGAAGTGACTGATGTATATAATTAACGAATGACGACCAACAAAACAAATTGGTCTTTCGAATTCATGACGTTTGAAGTAGCTTTTTCTTTCAACACTATAAGTGAATTTAGAAAGAAGAGCTCCACCAAAGAAGAAACCAAGGTATGGAAATAATGGCATATGGTCTGCAAAAACATACTTAGCGCGGTTTGGTTCCCATAAAGGTGGAACATAAACATTCTTACCCCACTCTGTATTGCTAAGAATGACACAAATTGGATGAATTAATAAACCTGCGATAGCAATAGCCATCAACCATTTCCAGCTCTTCTTTTGGAAAAAACAATAGATAAATGTCGACCAGGCAAGGACACCGATAATATTAAAATCAACTTTGAAACTATTAACACCGAATTGCCAGTCAAATGTAATTCTGCAATATTCCAGAATATTGGAACCAATAAGGATAATGGCCCACAGAGCTAGCATTTGGCCTGCCCTCTTCCAGTTATTTTTGGAGAAAGCACAAGAAATACCACTGACAAAGCAGAAACCAATTAAGCATAACCAACGCACACCGGTTCTTACTGGGTTAGTCCAGTAGAAATGAGCGATTTGATAAATTGTATAGAATGGCTGGGTATGAGCGTCTCCCGCCCAACTACCGTTGTATGTCATTAAAAGGTTGAAAAGATGATCTAGGACCACTAAAACCATAAGAAGTCCGCGAAGGAAATCAATCTCATGGATGCGCTTTTCAAATGCACTTAATTTAACTTGTTCTTCCATAACAGTGAAATTAGTGTACCACAGGGTATACTAAAAAGCATTTTATTTTATGTGTAAGTATTGACTATTTGCCTAAGATGTAATGAGCCCAGTCTTCATAGACCTTGAGATAATCATCTTCGTTATGAATCTCATGACGCATATGAGGATAGAGTTTTAAGCTGACATTATTAATTCCTAATTTTTTATAGGTGGATTCTAACCATTTTACACCTTTACCATTTTGACCAACCGGATCGTCTTCACCAGAAGTGATGTAGATAATTTCATTTTTATCCACTTTCTTCATGTTTTTCTTTTTCCAGATTTGGGCCATGCCCTTTAAGAATTCTCTCCAGAAACCACCAGTATTCATATGACCGAGATATGGGTCAGCAACATAGGCATCCACATTAGCGGTGTTGTAGGATAACCAATCAACGCCTGTTCTCGGGTTTTTAATTTGTTTATTGTATGGTCCTAAACCAAGGTTAGTGAAGAACTTATTTGGTTTATCCCAATTAGATTTATGGATAAGTAGCTTTGCTAAGAAAGCAGCAATAGACATTAAACCACCTTGACCACCATTACTGCCAATAATAAGCGTTTTATCTGCGGCCAATGGATATTTCTCCAAGCGTGCTTGTGTGGTAAATGAGCCCATGGAGTGACCACCTTGCACAGTTGGCAAGCCATTCTTCTTGGCTTCTTTGATTGTGAGGTATAAAGCATCAACGATATAATCAAAGGCATTCTTTGGCCATTTTTGTAAATCGTCTTCTGATGGAGCGTTGAGTCCTTGACCAAAATGATCTAAAATCCAAACGTTGATTCCTTGTTTGTTGAGATAATCCGCTAAACGGGCATATCGTGTCGCATATTCTTGCATGCCGGTAATAAACACATAATTGGCTTTGCCGTCGTTAACAAGCCACTTAGCCCCTTTAACTTTTAAGCCATTATCTAAAGCAATTTCAAAAATTTCCATATTTATACCTCGATTATGTTTCTTAATTCTTTTTTAGTTTAGCATGGGCAAATAAAAAACTCTACAAAGTAATTGTAGAGTCTTTATTAATTGGGTTTTGATTAGGCGAAGATGCTTCTCCAAGTATTGAAGTTTGTTTCGCTTGCTGGATAGTCGCAATAAGAACCAACACAAGCATGTAAAGCTAAACCATACGATTTGCCAGCATCAGTGCCCACCGCGCTATAAACCACTAATTCATTGTATGCATCCATTGCTTCAAGAATCACATCTGTATATTGAGCATAAGAACTATTAGCTTTAATCTTGTTCATGGCGTCGTAAGCATCGATTAAACCGAAACTACTAACTTCATCGAAACATTTAGCGGTCCTAAGAAGGTTCTTGAATGAAGAGAGATTGGTTTTAGCTTTGTCTTTAATAGCAGCGGCAAAAGCTTCAAACTTTTCAAGGTAATTCTCCATCTTAGATAAATCTAAGTAAGAGAGTGTTTGGTCATTATCTCCATGATAATAACAATCAATAAAGGAATCGCAGCAAGCTTTTAAAACTCTTTCAGTTGGTTCATAAGCATATAAATCATCAATCCAGCCTTCATAATCCCAACCATCACCAAGTTCAGATTCTTCGGAACCAATCATGTAATTGAAGTATTTAGAATTGATTTCGGCAATATCTTGAACTTGCATTAAGCAAGCATCGTAGCCAATGAATTCAAGTTTATCGGTAAGAGCGTTCTTTTGGAAGACGTTCTTCATTGCACTTTCAACTTCAGAAGCTGTTAAACCATCATCGCTATAATTTTCATCGAAACAGACACCGCCAAGACCACCACCGTGGTTCCATAAAACGAGACCAACTTTTTCTGCTGGATAGTTTTCAAGACCCCAGTTAATAAATGATTCTAAGGTATTAGGATTACCCATACTGGCTCTAGCAATCTTTTCATCTAAAACAAGTTGTCCGTTATCAGCGTGGAAACGGCAGAGTTTACTTGCATCAATTTGAGGATTGGTCCATTTCTTAGCGCCACCCGTTTGAATAACAAGATTGATATCATCTGGTTGATTTGGAACATTGAGCATTTCAGCGATGTCTTCTGAAGCAGCACCACCGCTGTCGCCCCAGCCCCAACCCCAGCCCCAGTCGCCACCACTTTCAAGGTCGGCGCCACAGATGTAGAACAAGATTGTCCAGGCATCACCGGCTGGTTCGTTAACTTCAAAGGTAAATGAAGCGCTGATTTCTTCCTTGTTAGCGTTTAATGCATAAGCGGTAACTGTTGCTTCACCAGCAGAAAGAGCGTTGACTAAACCATTTTCATCTACTGTTGCAACTGTTTCGTTATTAGAAGTCCAAAGATATGGATATTGGTTAGCGTTAGCTGGTGTAAAGTCAATTTCAATTTGAGCAGTCTTGCCAACAAGAAGATTTTCTGGTCCTCTTAAAGCAAAGCTTTCAGGATAGACTGGTCTTTGTTCACCAGTGACGAATAAGTCAAAGTTGAAGACTTTACGATATGTACGGAAATTAATAACCGCATTAGCTTTACGAGCTTTGTATGTTGTGCTTAATCTAGCAACATCCCAGCCATCTTCCTCTAATACTTTGCTATATTTAGCATCAATAGAACCCTTGTCTGATGTTTCAGCATGGAAACCCGCGCCAAATTGTTCATCGGTAGCGGTACCGTTTTTCCATTCACCTGTGCTATATGGAACAGGAACTGGAACCCAAACATCTTTTTCTTCAACGAATTTTTCAAAAGGTTGAATTGGGAAAGCATTAGCTTTTACGAAGACAGTAATGTTAGCACTAGCGTCTTCAAATGTTACTTTAACTTCTTGTTCACCTGGAACCTCATCATCGAAACCTTGAGTATCATAATCTTGGATTTCAATTTGAGAATTGTCAGTATAGAAAGCAGTAACGGTTAAATCTAATTCGTCATCGAGTTCATAACCGATACCGGCTTTATTATCAATAACTTCGATCTTTACTAATTTAGCAGGGTTAACAGTAACGTTTATTTTATATGACTCATCGTTATACTTAACGATTAATTCTTGTTCACCACTTGTGAAGTTATCATAACCATAAACTTCATATTTATCCGCTTCTAATTCTTCAGTATGGCCGTCAGAATAGTTAGCGATAACAGTAAGATTTAATTCATCACCGATTTCATAGCCGTTTTCTGCTTGGTTGTCAGTAACAACGATATTTGTTAAGACAACTGGTTTTGGGTTAACAGTAACGGTAATATTAGCAATTTTGTCTTGGTATGTAACCACTAAGACTTGTTGACCATCGTTTTGATTATCAAATGGAGTAACATCGTAATCAGATAATTCTTCAGTATGGCCATCAGAGTAATTAGCGGTGACTTTAATATCTAATTCGTCATCAATTTCATAACCGGTTGATGCCTTATTATCGACAACGGTAATGTTTTCCAGAACGACAGGTCTTGGCTTAACATAGACGTTAACAACAGCAATCTTACCTTTGTAGTTAACGGTGACAGATTGAACGCCTGAATACTCATTGTAGAATCCACTAGCCTCATAGTCTGTGACCTCTTCAGAGGAACCATCAGAGTAATTAGCTTTAACAGTAAGATTCAATGATTCGCCAATTTCGTAACTGGCTTTGTTGTTAGTGACGGAGATATCAACAAGTATTTTTTCTTGCACTTGCGATGTTTCGCCGCTGAATGATGATGAAAGCGTGCCCATGGGTAGATCACACGCGGAAAGGCTTACCATCCCGAGGAGGGAAGCAATGCCAACAATGAATGTTTTCCGAATCTTAATCATATAAGCTCTTTTCTTTCTTTAGGATATAAATTTGCATAAAAGATATCAAAAAATCCGCATGTAAGCAAGAAAACTAGAGTTTTTTGTGTTACTAATTGCCAAATTTGTAATATATGGGTGCGTATGTGCATGCAATTGCCCATGATAAAAAGCACGATTGTACGCTTTAATAAAACCGTGCTTATTTTTAATATTTTGGCTTTTACGCTTTCAAGACATCGATACTGTCAAAGAGCTTTACCTCATCATTAAGAGCGGTATAGACGTCATAATTGAGCGTTGTTTCGGTGAGGTTTAAGACACCAAACATTGGTGCATTAACGTTACCTGTAGCTAAGTCGCCCTTATGGTAATCTTGAGCAGATGTATAACTACCAGTTTTGTAAGATTCGTACTGGTTATCATACTTGATAGAGCCACATTCAATTTTGTATTTGTTGGATAAGAATGTTTTACTGCTATTTAGACCTTTCCATTCTTCACCGTCTTTAACGACTTCCGCCCAGACACCATCACTTTCATTAGCGCCGTATCTGTGACCAGCAGCGCCTGTAGTGACATAGTAAGTACCATTTGGATTCTTGTCGTATTGTCTTTCATCCTTGGTTTCAGTTTCTGGAGTTAGATTTACCACTGCATCATCATTGAATGATTGTGTATAACCAGCGGCATCCCACTTATATGGTTTGGTCTTATTGTATGTATGGTCATGGGCTTGCAAAACTAAGTCAACGTGTTTTTCAGAGAAAACAGGTGTGAATTTTTCCACAATCTTTTGGTTTTCACTCTTGTTAGAATGGTCGCCTGAAGAATATGGAGAAATATGCATCATCACAATCTTCCATTTAGCGTTATTAGCTTTATCTAAGTCATCTTTTAGCCAGTTGATTTGTGTGTCATCAACGGTGTTAGTATTTAAAACCACAAAGTGGGCGTAATCATAGTCATATGAGTAATAACAGCCATCTTCGTTATAACCAGCATAGTTAATGTCGCCTGTTAAGTAGTTAGCGTACGCCACGCTTGGTTCGTGGTTACCACTACTGGCCATGTATGGAATATCAAACTTGTAATCAGCAATGATATCAATGGCTTTTGTGTGTCTTAACATTCTAGCAGGCGTACCATCCTTGCCACTGGAATTATTTTGGTCAAATTGGTCACCGTTATACAAAGCCATATCCAAGCCTTTTCCAGCCTTTTCGACAGATTTAACAAAGGTGTTTCTCCAAACATTAAGTTTGGAATTGTCCTTGGTTTGCGCATCACTCATGTGGACTGCAGTAATGTTTTTAGCCGCTTCTTTTTCCACGATGAAAGCGCCATAATTCCAACCTTGTTCACTACCAACTTTATAACTATAAGCTTTACCTTTTTCTAAGTTTTCGACGTGCACCTTATGGGAGTATAAATTGAGTTCAGTATCGTTACTACCGCTACCCTTTTTACTTGGGATAGAACCATCCTTAGCGGTAAATGTACCATCTTTCTTAATTTGGATTTCTAAAGATGTGCCTTCCACCATGGTGGCATTAGTCCAATCAGCTTGTTCGCCTTTATCGGACTGTACTAAGTATAGTTTTGTGTCTTGTGCGGTTAAATCGGTTAACCAAGCAAAACCACGAGAATAGATATCTTTGTAATAGGTCATATTGAAGCATGCAGGTGTGGCACCAATACCGTAGTTATCAAAATCAGGGGTAAAAGCCGGTCTTTCGATATTGTAATTTGGTTCATCTGGCTCTTCACTCTTTTTATCAACGCGTTGGCAAGCGGCTAACGCAGCAATGACTGCTAACGACAACAGCAAAAGAGGTTTTTTGCTTTTGAAATTAAAAATATTGTTTTTCATAATGGCTCCAAAATATATGTATTTATCTACACATTATTTTAAGGCTGTCTTGGAAAAATACAAAAGGAAAATAAATAAAATATTTATATGCTGCGTCTTCGTTTTCCGGTCTCTTGATAATAAAGATCTTTTTCTTTGTACATCATAGAGTCTGATTCTCTTAATAATTCTTCAATAGTTTGTTCCTTTGAGACACGATAACTATAGCCGATAGCGCAACTATATTTTGTTTCAGAAACTTTCTTACGAATGCGTTCTAATAAAGCAAGAACTTCTTCTTTAGTGGTTTTACGGCAGATAATCATGAATTCGTCGCCACCAACACGATAACCTGCTTGTTTACGTCTAAGTGCACTATTGAAGCATAAAGCAAGCGTAAGCAAAGCTTCATCACCAGCAGCGTGACCAAAATTATCATTTAAGTACTTTAGACTATTCATATCAATAGACACCAAAGCGGTAATTTCTTCAGCGTCATTTTTTAAATCAGCGTAATAAGCATGACGATTAAGCAGGCCTGTTAATGAATCCTTTTTAGTGAGCTGTAAGATGGTCAATTCGTAGTAAGCGAATAACGCAATAGAAATGGTAATGCAGAACATTGAAGCGTAATCACTACCAAAAATAAACGGTAAGATTAAACCAGAACTGATTGCTAACGCCATAAAGACAATTGGGATGATCTCAATTAAGCGCTTGTTGCTGCGCATAATTAAAATGATGATTAAGAAGGCACCGTATAGGCCAGTAACAATGTAAGGCAAATAACCCATGAAAGGCGTTCTTACTAAACTATTGCTTTTATCAATTGTAAAAATAATCCCCGTAAAAATAGAGATGACATTTAAAAGGGCTAAAACCATCGCTGGAATAAAAATCATCCAGTTTTGTTTCTTCACTAACGCAAAAGCAATCAAGCCCATAATAAATGGTGTTGCGCTGTATCTAATCGCGGTTAATACCGCTCTTATTTGACGATAATCTGGATTCTTAGCAATTCTAAACTCGATAAAAACCACTATCGAGAGAAGCAAAATAATGACGTTAATCATATGAAGACGTACAATACGTTTCTTCTCCATGAAAACCGTGGAAATCAAAGAAATAGTAAAAGCGGCAGTAATTAAAATTAGAGGCCAGTTTTGCAATAAGTAGTCCTTAAACATATTTGATATTTAACATATCTATTATACTACGTATTGAACAAAAAAACACGGGTTTAACCGTGTCTTATATTTTTCTTCTTTCAATCGATGAATTTTTATAGAACTCAGCTTTATTTTCGTACATCTTCTTTTCTGCATCTTTCAAGATGTCAATGATAGTAGCCTTCTTATTTTTCCTATAAGAGTAGCCAACCGAACAGCTATAAGGAGTTTCATTAATTTTCTTTTCAAACTCACTGATTACTTCTTCGAGTTGTGATTCCTTAGCGTTGACCGCGATTAATAGGAATTCATCACCACCCATGCGATAAGCAGTCATGTTGTTTTGTGCACATTCACTTATGATATGAGCGATAGTAGCAATGGCTTTATCACCTTCGAGGTGACCTTGATTATCGTTAATGTGTTTGAGACCATTCATGTCGAATTGGATGACGCCTGTAATGGCTTTACCTAATCTATCGACATCGTGATAATAAGTTTCACGGTTAAATAAGCCAGTTAAACCATCAATTTGTGTTCTTTCAATATATAAGAACAAATAATAAACAATAGTACTAAATCCGATTGTAGTGCTTAAAACATAAATCTTTCCTGTTGGATTAAAGAACGATTCAATGATTACCGCAGTGACAACAAATAAAGAACAAACAATAAGAGTTAAACCATGCCACAAGTGTTTTGAAGAAATCTTGATGACTGAAATGTAAACGAGGTAAACAAGATATAAAGCAGACACGATATGAGACGTAAATCTCAAAGGACCAGGACTAAATACCAATGTGTCTCCCGTTTCGGCTAAGTAGAAAGTGACAACAGTTTCCCTAGTCGGAGGAATAAACATTAGAGTATATATAAGGCCATTAACCACTAGTGGTATTAATAGCAAAAGTAGATGTTTTTTGCTCTTAACTTCACCACTCATCATCATGAAGAAAAAGATGCAGAATGGGTTTAAAACATAGTTAAAGAACGAACACGCTATCGCTAATGGGATGTTTACTACGACGTCTTTAGCATAGTCTTCTAACACCTTAGAAACGGACAAAAGAAGTGCAGCGGAAATGATTACCAACGAATAAATACTAATCCTTGGATGTTGCTTAAAGCGAAGGATGGAGTTAGAAATCATCACTAAGCTAATAAGCAATAAGAAGAAATACTTAACTACAAAATCATTCAGCCAATCCATATGCAGTTATTTTACAATCATGTAAATTAACTAGCAATTATAAGTTATTCGTTAGTTCTTCCAATGTTTCAAGTTTGGAAGCATTCCTTTCATATAAGTTTGTGCTTGCTCTTCAGAAAAACCTTGTGCAACCATGTGTGGCAAGCATGTCTTAATCAGGTCGTCCATATTGTCGTACGTGAATTTTTCATCGTGATAGCACCACTGGCAATATTCTTCATTGAAAGAGCCATCTTTTTCTCTGCTCATCAAAGAATCTTGTAAAGGCATGCCACAGCATTGGCATATCAATTGTCTTGGAGAACCCAATAAAGTGTTTATCGAAACATCGAATAGTTTTGATAACAATTTGAGGGTTTCTGTATTCGGAGTGGTTTCGCCAGTTTCCCAACGAGAAACAGCTTGTCTAGTGACCATAACTTTTTCCGCAAGTTCTTCCTGGGATAGACCATTTTTAGTTCTTAATTCTAGTAATATGTCTTTAGTTTCCATTTTTTCTTCCTCCGCTTACATTATGAATTGTTATCAAAGCCATGCAAGCAACGCGTTGTTGCTATTAAAACCACTACTTATTAAGCAGAGATTTAAGTTCTTCTTTGCTGTTTGATAAATCGCCAGTAAGGAATGGAATTAGTTTTTTAATCTCTTCAATGTCTTTATCCCACCACTTCAATTCTAAAAGTAGATCGATCGTTTCTTTATCAAATCTATATTTCTTAATGACAGCGGGATTGCCCGCTACAACTGCGTAAGGTGGAACATCTTTAGCCACAACTGCATTAGCACCAATAATTGCGCCATCCCCGATATGAACGCCTGGTAATATTGTGACTTTTTGTCCAATCCAAACATCATTACCCACTACTGTATCACCACGATTGCCTCTATCTCCAAAAGATCTCGATAAACCTTTGAATTCATCAATGATTTCAAAAGGATATGTGGTTAAACAATCGAGCATATGATTAGCGCCATTCATCACGAATTCCACGCCTCTTGCTATAGCAACAAACTTGCCAATAATGAGCTTATCGCCCATGAAGTCATAATGATGGGTAACATGTTTTTCAAATGATTCTGGTCCATCCTCACTATCGTCATAGTAAGAATAGTCACCAACGATGATGTTTGGTCTCGTGATTACACTTTTAATATAGCAAAATGATTTAAACTGAGAGTTTGGATAAATAGGTTTTGTTTCTTTTTCCATATAGATATGATAGCAAAAATGACTAGCTAAGATACATAGATTTTATAACTATATAAAAAAGATTATCCCACATTATGTGGAACAATCAACAAAGAAGCTTATTGACTTTCAGTTGTCTACAATTTGTATACAGCTCAACAAAAAAGGACTGACACATTGTATCAATTTATTAGTACACATCAATCTTTGATTGAAAATTCATTTTGACAGCAAGTGTAAATTATATATAATATAAGTGTGAACCCAAGTTGGCAAATGGAGCCTTCCTCGGTTCATTTTTTTATAGTTATTTTGCTTTTAGGAATGTTATTTATATAATTGTCCAACTTTTTCTTAGGATACAAAGTGACTACTTTGTTGATGTTTGCATTACGATTTAAGGTTAAAGGTGAACCTGTTTCTACTATTGCGATGATTGGATCTCCACAGCTAGCAATTATGCTTGTCACAATAACAAATCTAGTTCCATACACACTTACTATGCATCTAGTGTTTTGTAAATCGTGCAAAGAGTCATAAATCTCTTCTGGTGAAAGACCATGAAAATTGTGCTTGCCCTTAGCTCCTAACGGTTGCATACATTCCCATAGCGTTTTACCAGTAATAAATAGAGAGCCCTTTCTAAAAACATTAATATCTAAGTTATCATTAATATTTTTTAAATGAGAATTAAGTAACTCAATATCAAAAGGAACATAATCATTTGTTTTGAAGGTTTCAAATGCTTTAACTGCCTCTTTTTTATTCCCAAGATTGATTTTGCGTATCATGCCTATATTATTACATATTATGTAATAACTTGTCATTGATTTTTGCTGAAAAAGACAAGAAAAAAGGACTGGCACTTTCGTATCAATCCTATTTAACCAAGTTGGTGACGAATACGGGATTCGAACCCGTGAATGCATGCGTGAAAGGCATGTGAGTTAAGCCGCTTCTCCAATTCGCCAAGTGGCGCCTACCGAGGGACTCGAACCCACGACCGATCGGTTAACAGCCGATAGCTCTACCGACTGAGCTAGGTAGGCAACGCTTTATAAGCGCGAATAAAATATTATCATGTGCGAACAGCAATGACAACAATTTCATCAGTGGCAAATTCGACATTTAAAGCTTCTTCGATCTTTAACATAGTTTCAACTAAATCCAAAGAATCGAGGCCCAAATCATCTAATTTGTCATCGTAATTAATCGCACCGATATTAATACGGTCTTTTATTGCTTCTTTTACAATTTCTAATGCTTCCATGTCCCCACTATAATACAATAACTTCCCCCACCCTTCAATATAAAAAACGGCCTTTTTATGAGCCGTTAGTTTTTAGAAAGTAAGCATTTCTGCTTTTGGATTTGTTGTCACTGCTTTAGCAACTTCGCTTGAAACTGAGCTTGTTAAGTTTTGAAATACAGCGGTAATGCCTGTAGCAACGACACCAAAGACGAGAATTACTAGGATGATACCAAGTAGTTGTCCTTTGATTTCTGACATATTGACCTCCTTTCTACCCGTAAAATCCCACGACTGTCATTCTTGTAATGGCAATAATCATCTTCCTCTTATTGATAATAAGGGGTTGATAATTCGTGAAAATGGTATAGGTGATTTCCTCACCGATATAAGGGGACGGGTTATTTTTGCAAACAAAATTCACGTCATATGTTTCTTGGACTTGTATCTTAAAACGATTATCGATAACACCATTCTTCGAAATAAGATAAGAAATGTTATTCGCTTTAGCGTCCAGGGAAGAATATATGCTTTGAATCGAAATCAGGTCCGCGCCGAAAAGAAAGCACATTGAGACGAATACCATTGATATGATAAGACCAACTTTATACGACATTTATCAAATCTCCCAAGATGGACAATATCGACATCGTCAAAGTAATGGTTATTAAACCCGCACCTACTAAAGGGAAAGAGGACATATTAGCGAGCGAGTTTGATTTCTGTTCCATCATTTCACGATTTCGGTTCCTTGCCAGTTCAGTAAAAATGACATCAAATTGTTTTAATTGATGAGTGTTTTCTCCCTGATCCACCATTTGATAAATTGATAGCATCAAGCTATGGGTGGACAGTTGATGGAAATTATTGGCGAAGTTAACAAATGGTTGAACAGATTTATCTTCATCTATTTCTTTTAGAAGTGTTTCAATTTTATCTTTCAACCAAGAAGAACAATAAGGAATCAACATGTTGAATGACTGATAGACATTA
This sequence comes from uncultured Erysipelotrichaceae bacterium, assembly GCA_902798595.1. Taxonomy (GTDB): domain Bacteria; phylum Bacillota_I; class Bacilli_A; order RFN20; family CAG-826; genus RUG14515. The sequence goes on from CADBXE010000007.1 coordinate 24,627, forward strand.
TTTTTATTCTGCACATAGACTTCGAAATAAGAGATGATGGCAATTAATTCATTCTCGCGACTCTTGATTAATGCTTTTTTCTTATCGTTAAATCTGCCGAGCAAGAAATAATTAATCGCAAAAAGGGATATCAAGCAAAAGATAGCGAAGATGACATTATTTAATAAGAAATAAATAAGAAACGCTAAACCCAGAATAATGATGTTAACACTCACCACTTTGAGCATTTCTTTGGTGTATGATAAACCGACAAATTCGATTGTTTCTTTTAGATTATTTTTCGTCATCTTTCCACCCCTCCAAAATAATATTTGTGATACGGCTGACCATTACGTAGATGGACAAAATCAAAAATAGAAAGATAACGACTACTGAGATTTGATAAAAAGGCGTTTTAACAATATGAGTAAAGAATTGTGATAACGCAAACCTTAGAGAAATGAGAATTACTAAGGTAAGACTCCATAGAACAATGAATTCCACTAAGCGAGAACGGTTTGTTGATTCGCAAAACAAGATGTATTCTTCTTTTAAGCGCACTTGATTGACTAGATGTTGACTCATTGAAAGAATATCTCCTCCTTGCTCATTCCATAGTGAAACGGTATCCAAAAACAAACGATAGAGATCGAATTTAAAATATTTGCACAAGTAAGATAGCTTTTCACTCTCATCAAAATCCTTTATTGAATCAATAATTTCTCTAGTAGAACTATCCGCGGTGTTATAGCTACTTTCTCTAGCCGCGGACATTGAACCTTTAATGCTTAGAGAAACAAGATATGAGTTAATAAACTGATAGCACTGATGGTAGCGGCGGGTTTTTGTTCGGTATTTATCAATTTGCCTTCTGACGAGGAAAACGAAGAAAGCCATCGATAATAAGAAGATAAATAAGCATAGAAAGATGTTTTCGCTCGCCATATAAATCAGGCCTCCAAAGGCTAAAGAGACAAAGGTACCAATTAATAAAAAGTTCATTTAGTTCCTCCTAGATAAGTCTTTTTGAATAAATCACTGACATTTGAAATGTTGAGTAAGGCAAGGGCTTTGTCAGACAACGATTTATACTTTTTATTCTCCCCGTCACTACCATATATTTCTTCCATCTCTTTACCATTAAGGTAAGCAATGGATGAAATGTATCTTAATACCGCACCACTATTGAGGTACTTTCTCTTCATGTAGATATAGAAACGCATGTGGTAGGCTATATCCTGATAAACATCGTTAAAATCCATTTTTTGTTCATTCATCATCACCATTCTCACCATGCGATATGGGATGCTTTCAACATCAAAGGCATGCAAAGTTGTGATGATGGGATGGCCAGTTAAAGAAGAATTCAAAACATCAATCATTTCTTGACCACGCGATTCCGCGACTATCAGCCAGTCAGGATTGCTTCTTAATGCGGTTCTCACTAGGCTTTGAATTGAAGCTTTATAACGATTCTCATCAACTTGCCAAATATTTAAATCAAGTTTTTTGTCAATTCTAAGCTGGTCTAATTCCAAAATATTGTCTATAACAATGGTTCTGCTATTTTCTCCCATTCTTGTAATGAGATATTTTTGTAATTCGGTTTTGCCTGAACCAGTTAATCCTCCAATGACAATCGAGACATTAGAACTAACTAAAACATCCAATAATTCACATACTTCTTTGGGAAAGAATTGCTCATTTTGTTCAATACGCAATTTATTTGATGCTATGCGTACGGAAAAACAAATGCACTCTATATTGTTTTTACGACATATGCTTTGATGCAAAGCGCTTAAGCGATATTTTCCAAAGGAAACATCTAGTTCCGGACTTTGAAATGAGAATTGTTTTTCAGAAAGGTTAGCGATTTGCCTAATAAAGTCTTTGACTAGTTGTGGTTCCACCTCCACATCTCTTCTTAATCTGCCAAAACGGTTATCGATGTAATAAAGAGATTCTCCGTTATAAGAAATATCTGTTACACTTTCTAAATTTAGAAGGTCTCTTAAGAATGAAGATTCTAGATATTCAATCAATTTCTTCACATCCATTAGTTGCTCCTTATCTCATAGAAGAGAGTTTTTTCATAGTGGTAGTTAAGAACCAGATTCGCTTCAACAGTTACTTCAATTGCCGAACAATTCTCAGAAACGCACAAGGAGTGATTACTAGGATTGTAATAATAAAAATCCAAAGTATAATCGTCAGCATATCTTTTCATCAAAGCATTAAAATAAGAGGTTAATTTTTCTTCTAAAGTATCTTTGATAAAAAATGCACCATTATTTTCATCAACGCCATAGAGGTTTAATGATGTTTCAAATAGAGAAACTGGGACACCGTAAACCAAGCGATTAATACCATTCACTTGATAAGAAATCATAAAGAAATTAAAGGAGAGAGTGACCACTAATAAGGCAAAAAATATCATCGCCATTATTTCACCCCTCCAACGACATAATATTTCGCTTCGTTACTACTTCCAAATATGGGCTTACCCGCGATAAAGCGTAAAGAAAAAGAAACATTAATCTTACTTTTTGAAAAGTCAACAAAATCAACATAAAAGAGCTTATCGTCAAGCTTATTCTTACTATTAATTGGAAAATATAAGTTATTTGTTTTGACGTACCCATTTTTTGAATACTCTGATAAATCTAGCGTTGATTTATCGACATACAAAGTATTTTTCAAAGCCAAGGTAAAATTTGAATCAAAACCAGGAACAGTTTTTAAAGGAAGAGTAACGTTTCCATGGGAATCGTGATTCAAGTTAGGAAACAGGTTATTTTGATCATCAAATCTGAGATTGATAACGCTATAAGTTATAGGGAAATAGGAAGAGTAATAGAAATAGTTTTCTTTTAAGTCCAGTCGATAGTAATAATCGTTTTCGATATAGTCACCAAAATAGCAAAAATCAAATGCTTCAGTGACCTCATTCATTCTTTCTCCGTCTCCATAAAAGCCAAAGCTTTTTGTTACATAATAATTATTCTTTAAATCAGAGGCAGTCCATCCAGGCTGGATAAGCGGATAAAACTTCGCGCTATAGGACTTTAAAACCTTTCTTGATGGCGATGCTAGAATGTCGAATTTGAGGATAAGTCCATCGTTAGTTAAATATCTTTTGATCGGTATAGTAAATGTCGTTTCAATTAAGGCGTGATTTTGATAGTCAAAAGGAGCGTGATTGGTGGTCGAGTATGGGTCTCCCGACATGCTGCATAATTGCATTCTTTCGATAATCCTTTGATTCTCAATATCAGCGCGATATGTGAACTTAGCGTCGAAATCAGGATCTCCGATGTTGAAAGGTCCGTATACATCAGAAGCAAAATAATCAGTCCTCACTTTTGAGTTTGAATTTGGATATGGGGATGATAAGGACATGTGCGAGGGCTGATTATCAGGAGCGATATCATTGTCTTTCTTTGAATTAGCGCAGGATGTGAGAAAGACGATAATAAGAAAGGGGATAAGTTTACGCATGACGGAAAGCCTCCAAAAACTTAAACATGGCTTGCTTTTTAAAACGATAAAAGTTTGCCTTGGAATAGAGGCCGGTCCACCAATCACGATAGTTTTGGTAAAAGAATTCGTTGTTAATCAAATTCTTTTCTCTTGGGTCTAACATAGCGTATGCGCGCTCGACTTTATAAAGATATACATCATAAGGCGCATCAATCTCAGCGATTAACTCACCACGCATCTTTAGTAAAGTCATCTGTTTGGCTTCAAAGTACTTTTCAGAGACTTTTTCTACTAAATCACAAAGCTCTTTGAAGGTCTTTTCCGTTAGACTCATATAACAGCCTCCTATTAACTAGTACGGCGACAAATTCATTTTTTTCCTAAAAAATTACATATTTTTTTGAAGAATTTTCTTTTAATTCATAGAATTAACTTTTTTTCATTTTTTTCATAAATAAAATGCGTTACAATTGTACGTAATTAAAAACTATGATTGTTCTAAGTGGCGCAAGTGCATCGGGAAAAACAGAAGCGGCAAAAATGCTGATGGCGAAGTATGGCATTAGAAAGGCCATAACTACCACCACTCGTTCAATGCGCGTTAATGAACAAAACGGCAGAGATTATTTTTTCGTTTCAAAAGAAAAATTCAACCAATTAATCGCTGAAGATAAATTCGTTGAATATACACTCTATAACGGCAATTATTACGGCTCTACTAAAGACCAAATTGCTAATGATCGTGTCGTGGTTATTGATTTAGAAGGTTTGAAGTCATATTCTCGTCTCAATGATAAGAGAATCGTGACTTTTTATTTATCGACCTGTGAAGAGATTCGCTATAAAAGGATGCTTGAAAGAGGCGATAAAGAAGAAGATGCGAGAAGAAGATTAGAAAACGACCGCAAAGTGTTCGCGGATAATCAAATTCCTAATGTCAATTTCTCAATTGATTCAGAAAGCAAGTCCATCGAAGAAGTTGCTGACGAAATCTATAAACTTTACATGGATTATCTAAAAGCTAATTTTTAACGTATTTATACATATAAGCAGGATTAAGATAGACGTCTACTAAATAGCCGTCTTCTTTTTCTTTGTGGCTTATAACATAGTTTTCTTTGCTAAAAGTGGCAAAATCCACACTGTAAGGGAGAGTCAATTCTCTTCTTTCCCAATTCTTAGTGGCGTTATTAACAATAAACTTTAAAGCATCTAAGACATCGTTATCATCTAAAAGAGAGACTAATAGTTCATCTTCTTTTGGAATGAAATTAGCGAAGCCTCCTAATAAATCATATTTATTATAAATATTAATCATTGGAATATTATCCGCTTCGAGGTCTTTGATGATTCCTTTAGTGGTTTTGATTTCTTCATCTTTAAACGGATCAGATAAATCAACGACTTGAACTAATAAGTCTGCTTCTTTAATCTCTTCTAAAGTAGAACGGAATGCATCAACGAGATAAACAGGTAAATGAGAAATGAAACCAACAGTGTCAGTAAGGAAGAATGTTGGATAACCAAATACAGAAATATTTCTTGTCGAAGTTTCTAAAGTGGCAAATAGCGCATTCTTTTCTAAGACTGTTTTCTCGTCTTTAGAAAGTTTTACTAGGCGATTCATTAGGGTGGATTTGCCAGCGTTTGTATATCCTACAATACAAATTTTAGGACTTGGGTTATTAATTCTTTTTGTGCGCATGTTTCGACGCGATAGTTTAATCGCTTCAAGTTCTTTCTTCTTTTGAAAAATAGCCCGTGCAATTTGTCTTTTTGATAGTTCAATTTGCTTTTCACCTTTGCCTTTATTGTGGCCACTTCCTGACGTGACCTGTGAATAAGAAGCCTTTTCATCAACAAGGTGATTTTTAAGGTATTCTAAACGGGCAATTTCCACTTGAATTTTAGCTTCTTTTGTTTTTGCATTCTTCTCGAAAATATTAAGGATGACAAATGTCCTGTCAATTATTTCCGCTTTTGTAATTGCAGAAATGGCTTTCTTTTGCAAACCTGTTAATTCAAAATTACAGGCAATGATATCAATTGGGGATTCTGGATTCTCTTCATTGTATTGATGATAGAAATAGCCAATCTCATGGATCTTACCAGAGCCTAAATACGTGTTCTTATCAATGCTTTCAATATCTTGAGAAAAATAAGAGACGACTTCATAGCCAATCTCTTTTAAAAGCATGCTAAATTCGCTTTGCTCATGATTGAGCTCAAGAGAATTTGTCTTGCCACGAGAAATGACCAAAGCCTTCATATAGTTACACTACTCTTCTTTTTCATATTCAAGGTCAGTGACTTTGAGCTTTTCAACAGTGAATTCATCCGCTTCAAGAACTTTAAAATGATAATGAGCAAAGTCAAACTCATCACCCTTTTTAGCGAATCTATCTAGAATGTCTTGGCAGAAGCCACCCACAGTTGTGTAATCAGTTTCCACTTCTTCTTCGTAGCCAATTAATTCAAAAAAGTCGTCGATATTCATCGTGCCATCCACTACCCAGGTGCCATTACCTTTATCAACATATTCTTCTTCGATTTCATCGAATTCATCAAAGATATCGCCAACAATTTCTTCTAAGATGTCTTCCATAGTGATAATGCCTTCAGTGCCACCGTATTCATCTTTCACGATTGCAACATGTACTTTCTTTTCTTTAAATTCACTTAAAACATCAAGAATTTGATGATTTCTAGGAACGATTAAAGGTTTGTAGCATAAAGACATAATGTCGATATTCTTTTCGCCGGCAAGAATCTTCTTGGCTAACGCTTTGATTGGTAAGATACCAACAATATCATCGATTGTTTCATCATAGACAGGCACACGTGAGTGTTTAAAGAATTCCTTATCCTTGATAAGTTCGTTGATGTCTTCATCTTTGCTAATTGCGTAAACATCGACACGTGGAGTCATAATTTCAAAAGCTTCGATATCATTTAAATCGATCGCGCTTCTTAATAATTCCGCTTCGTTTTCTTCTAAGATTCCTTCTTCCTCTAATGAGTCCGCCATTTCCGTTAAGACATCTTCATCAATTTGGTCTTCCTCTTTACTCTTTTTAGCAAATAATTTACCAAAAAGTTTGAAGAGTTTGGCGATTGGCCAAACGATAATAAAGAATAAGTATTTAAAAAATGTCGCTGGATAAGCAAAGTAAATCGCTAGGGAATAATTAAATCTCTTGGCGAATGCTTTAGGAATGAATTCGCAGAAAATAATAATAAAGACAGTAAAGATTATCGTAGATAAAGTTGTGCCTAAATCTTCATTGCCGTTTGATAAAGCAATGCCAATTAAGGTCACAATAGAAGCCGCGAGAACATTGACAATGTTATTGCCTAAAAGAATAGCGGAAATAGATAACTCATAGTCATCAGCAATCTTGATAGCGAGCTTTGCTCTTTTTTCTCTTTTGCCTTTTTCTCTATTGAGACGATCCTTATCCACCATGCCATACACCATGTCGGCAGCAGAAAAGAACATTGAGAACAACGAACAGACAATGACGATAACCCAATAGTACCACTGCATATTATCTGTTTCCTTTCACGCTGCTAGGCTCTCTAATGTCATCAACAAGTTCTTCTAAAACATCATCCATGGTGACCATGCCGACAACTTGTTGCTTTTTATCCCTGACGATAGCGATATGCGTATGATGCTTTTTAAAGCCATTAAACAAATCATCAATCATGATGTTTGATGAAACGAAATATGGCTTTTGAAGCTTGCTTCTAATAGAAATATTAGGATTTCTTAAATAGGCGCTTAAATAGGCTTTGATATGTAAAACACCAATGATATTATCAATATTTCCATCGTAGATTGGGATTCTTGAGTAGTTTGTATTGATAATAATCTTGTGTAATTTTTCTTTATCTAACTCTCTAATATTAAGGGCAAAGATCTTATTCTTTGGTGTTAAAACTTCCTTAACGTTAGTGTCTGCGAATTCCAAAGCGGATTGAATGATATCACTTTGTTCTTCTTCTAAGATGCCTTCATCAGAAACCTTTTCCACAACATTTTCAAAGTCTTCTTCATCAAATGTTGTTTCTTCTTTAACTTTGAAAGCTTTTTCAATACCCTTGGCCATTAATTCAAATAATAAGGTCACAGGATATAGAAGCATCATCAAACCAAACGTTGGATAAACAAGTATCTTAGACAGTGTATCTGGAATGCTTCTAGCAATGGTTTTTGGAAGAGCATCACCCAGAATATAAATTAACAAGGCAATTGTGATGGACGCCAACAATGAAATCAATTCACTTGTCATAGAAGTGAAGAGGTTATAGAAAAGAACAGTACAAATAGCACTGGCCACGATAGAGACAATGTTGCTTCCTATTAGAACCGTAATTAGAGCGCGATCATATTTTTCAACAACGCGTAACACTAATTTGGCAGATTTTTTACCTTCATCCGCTTCGACTTGCATCTTGAAGCGGTTTGCACATGCGAGTGCAGTTTCACCAGCGGAAAAGAAAAAGTGTGCTAATACACAAATTCCAATGATTACCCACGACAGAGGTACATCCATTAATGAACCACATCCTTCCTTTGCTGGTCGCAGATATAAAATTTATCATACTTTTAAGCGTTTGTAAAAAGATTAAATAAAAAGGTATGCTTAGCATACCTTAATATTTAGATTAACTGACTATTAGTCCTCTTCGGTGTCATCTTGTTGATCTTTCAATTTCTCGACCCAATCAATGTCGCCAATCGGTCCTTGTTCTAAGCCACCTTTTTCCATGACTGTTTGAATGAGTTCTTTACATCTTCTCATGGATAAACCCGATTTCACTTTGAACACTAATGGGATTTCTTCATAGATACCTTTATGCCCAGCGTTTTGGACCGGAATCGTGGAATCTTTATAGTCATCTGGATTTAAAGCAAAATAGAGTTTTAAACTTAAACCAGCAATAGTAATTTTCACATATGTCTTACGATGTAAGCGGAAGGCATCACCAGAATTAGAAACGCGAGAATTAACACCATAAGAGAGTATCTCGTTCTTTAATTCGTTATAGTTCTTCTTCATTTCATCATCAGCGTTAAGCATTCTTGTTTGGAATGGAATGCGGATGATTTTATTCTTTTCTTCTGGCTCTTCTTCTTTAGGAGCAGGTTTTTCTTTCTTTTTACCAGTGACGATTTTATATTCAGGAGCTTTTGGTTGTTCAGGAATAATTTTGTCATGGATTTGGATTTCTTCGTCCTTAGCAACTTCAGCGACAGGCTCTTTCTTTTCTTCTTTTACTGGCTTTAGTTCTTCCTTTTTGACTTCTTTGATTTCTTGTTGAAGTGGCATAGAACCAAAGTATTGGACCACTAATGGGCCTGGATTTGGATTATTAGGCGCATTACGATTGATTTCATCTCTCACAATATTTCTAATAAGATCCGCTAATTCATTTTTGTCTAAGTCTTTTTCTTCAGACTTCTTTTCTTCTTGATGAGGAACTTCATCGAAGAATGGTTTATCTTCTGGAGGAACTTCTGTTTCGATTTCTTCAAACATTACAGGTTCACAAGGATCATTAGCGTCTTCTTCCTCATAAACTGGTAATTCTTGTTTTGTTTCCTCTTTAACTTCTTCCTCTTCTTTTTCTTCAACTTTAGGATTTCTAATGGCTTCAAAAATACAAGCTAAGTAGGAAATATAAGAGCATACCGCAAATAGGGCGCCAGAAATAATAAGAGAAATCACTAAGATAAGGAGAAGACTTTGATCTTTAAATGGCGCACGGTTATTGATTATCAGCCAGTATTTTGGCAAACCCGTTGCCCCAAACATATAAATAGCAGCAGTTAACACCACTAAAACAATACCAAATATAACGATTTTTCTTTTCATTTTAACGGCCATGATAATGCCGACAACAAGAAAGATAAGCGCTAAGGCGATGAGGCCATATAATAAAGCGCTTAAACCAAGATAAACAATATTGGAAGCGTTATGGAACTTAAAGGTAAATAATCCCTTTAAACCATCAACGTGATATTTCATTGCATCGCCAAAGTTCTTTAATTCAGCATCGTTTGCGTTGCCAACAGAAGCGGCATAAAGCATAAAGAACGCGATGAATAGAACAAATAATATAAACGAAATAACCAAAAGGACTTTTAAACCCTTCGAGGTTTCTTTCTTTGTCTTAAACATAGGCTTTCTCCTTACCTGTATTTCTTGCTAATAATATAGCGCGCACCTGCATATAAAAGCAACTTTTTAAGGCAAAAAGACTGCAAATCAGGGATTATTTTATAGTTTTTACTCTATTTAACGTAGAATAAAGCGTTCTTATCAAAAGCGCCAAAGGCAAAGCCAAAATTTAAAAAGAGTGGTAAGTTTTTATAGGCTTTAAATGTGGTTCTTGAGAGGAATTCTTCACAGTTAATGTTTTCAATATAGCCATATGGATTATAGATGGTGATTTGATCGTTTCCCAAATCCATCATAGTCACAACTGAAAAATGCAACGTCCATTCTTCTTGGTATTTAGCCGCCCATTCAATAGCGACTGGGTTATTTTTGGCTAATGAGTTATGTATTTCTTTCAAATAATTATCGTTAGCAAGATATGTTTTCTTCGCAAACTTTTTATCGCTGATTGATTCATTAATTTCCTTTAAAAAGCCACTTGTGCTTGATGTAGATACTGAACCATTATTCTTTTCATCTAAATCATCTTCTGTGACAACGTTGCCATAATATTCAGAAATCATTTCAATAGAGGCATAACCACATGAAACATGTTGTGTCACTAATTTTAAACCTGTGACTTCCACTTTTTGTGAGTAAGTAACGTCATCTTTTAAATATTCATAATTAGCATTCATGTGATTCGTCTTAATGCCCAAAATACCAAAAGGCACGACAATAGCGAGAGCTACGACAAAGAAAAAGCCCGCGATGACGGATGCAATAATTCTTCTATTTCTTCTAGACTTTGACATTCTCATAATTAAAAGGTTCTGTGATATTCTATCACATACCTTGTCATTTACCTATAGTTTTAAAGAACATCTTTATATTCTTCGTTATCAAGCATCATTTTTTGAGCGTATGAGCAAATAGGAACGATTTTAATCATTCTTTTTCTTGCTTGCTCTATGACTTCTTTCACAAGCATTTTAGCAATACCACGACCACCGAATTCCGATATCACAACAGTGTGAGTGATATACCATTTGCCTTCCTTAATTTGGTAATCACATCTACCGATGACTTTATCTTCATGGAACGCTAAAGATTGATTGCCTTTTTCATTAAAAACAATTCTGATTTCTTCCATAATTCCATTTTATGGCATTAAATAGTTATTTTAAAGTTTCGAGTTCTTGATAGAAACCGTTAGGATCGTTTAAATCTATAATAGCGAGTAATTTTACTTTGTCGTTCATTAAATAATCATTCATTTCTAACCATTCAACGGTTTTAATAACACTATCAATGTCTTGCTTGTCTAGTGTGATGTATCTTTTATTCTCATCGTTAGAAGCTGTCAGCTTCAATAATGTGTATTTATTTGAGGAACTTAAAAGATACAATTCTTCATAACCAAAGTAATTAGATAGGAAAAACACTAAATCTTCCTTATTAACAGAGATTGGTGAAAACTTGAATTTCTTTTCTTTGCCGCTTGTTTGATTTTGGTAAGAAGAAATAGTTTTCTTGGACACGTCTCTTTTCTTTTCATCATAAAAGTTATTGATAACATGTGTCCCTTCGATGATGGAAACTTCAATGGAAGCTTTATCATTTATCTCTTTTTCTTTCCTTAGTAAAGAAGATGGATTTTTTAAAGGGTATTCAAATAAACTTATCTTTTTAGCGTTATATTCACCTTTGATTCTTAAACCCCTAATGAAGTAATCTCCACCTTGACGGGTTTTGCTAACTTTAGCCACTGGGTTTTGAATTACAATAGTTTTAGATGGACTATTGTTAAGTTTATTGTTCAATCGGATAGTAAGTATCGTACGGATTAATACTGGGACTGCTAAAACGCAAAGGATCAATATCTTGAGCCACAATTGTCCTGGCGCAAAAATCGCCACAAAAATGGAAACAAAGAAAGCGATTCCACACAAAAGTGCTAATAAATCATAGGTAAAATACCAAGTTAAAATTAGGTCTTTTTGTCTCTTGTTTCTGTTTTCACAAATCATTCTATTTTTCATACTCAAATTATAACATATTAATATAGAAAAAGCTGCTTTATTAGCAGCTTTTCTTTTGATTATTTCACACCTTTTATCAATCGGGGTGATTATTAGTTAATTGGTGATCCCAACGGGATTCGAACCCGTGAATGTCGCCTTGAGAGGGCGATGAGTTAAGCCACTTCTCCATAGGACCAGCGAGAGTAATTATACTCTCATTAATTATTTTAAGGAAGAGATAACCTCGTCAATACGACGATGTGTTTCTTCTAAACCTAAAACGTACATGACTGCACAAAGGTTTGGAGCGTTCTTTCTACCTGTTAAGGTAATACGAAGGATTTCCGCTAAATCACCGATGTTACCTTTATAGGCTTCTGGGTTAGCTTTATAGTCTTTGTTATTAGCGGCGTAGCCTAAAGAAACACCAATTTCCTTTAATTCGTTGAACCAAATTTGTTCATCTTGGTTAACATGAAGTTTCTCTTTGATAGCGCTCAAAGCTTCAATGAGTGCTTCTTTAGAAAACTTTTCGTTAAATGGTAATGGTTCTTTAATAATATTTTGATAACGTTCTTCGTAGAAGAAACCAATGAAATCTAAGATATGACCGAACTTTTCATAGTCTTTTCTTGGATTAGCTTTTTCACGGTCGATGTTCATAATAGCAGTGAAATAAGCTGGATTATATTCAATAGCCGCTTTTAGTTCTGGGTTATAGAGTTTAGCGTATTCATAAGCAAGAGCGCTGATTTCATCTTTATTTAGCTTTGCTAAAAGTTCACGTGCAAAGAAGTTTAATTTGCCCATATCGAATAAGGCGCCTTCGTTATTCATCTTCTTAAAGGAGAATTCGAAGTTTTCCATGCCTTCAAACTTATTGGCTAAAATCCATTCTTCGAAGTTGGAATTAGCAATGGTCATTAAATACATGATTAATGATTTTGGTAAGTAGCCATCTTCAATGAAGAACGAAACAGCGGCTTCTTTATCTTTTCTTTTAGAAAGTTTACGTTTATTGCCTGTTTCTTCATCGACTTTCATGATGACTGGTAAGTGAGCGTAATTAGGGGCTTTCCAACCTAAGGCTTCGAATAATTCGACATGAATTGGTAAGGAAGCAACCCATTCTTCACCACGGATAACTGTAGTTGTTCTCATGAAATGGTCATCACAAGCGTGAGCGAAGTGATATGTTGGTAAGCCATCACTCTTATAGATAACGATATCTTGATCGTTTTGAGCGATATCAAATGTGCCTTTGATTAAATCGGTGACAGTGATCTTGTTTTCATGATTACCACTACTTCTAAAACGGATAACGAATTTATCGCCATTTTTAATTCTTTCGTATTTTTCTTCGTTAGTAAGATTTCTACATTTAGCGAATTCACCATAGTAACCTGGGTTTAATTTCTTACTTTCTTGTTCTTTGCGGAGTTCCTCTAAGTCTTCAGAAGTGCAGAAACATGGATAAGCTTTGCCATCCACAAGTAATTGTTTAATCACTGTTTTGTATATATCCGCGCGCTTAGATTGGATATATGGACCATATTTGCCTTCTTCATGGTCACCTAAATAGCCTTCATCAGGATCAATGCCGAAGATATGCATTTGCTTTAATAATTCTTCACCAGAGCCAGCGATTTCTCTTTTTGTGTCAGTATCTTCAAGTCTAACATAAAAGACACCTTTAGATTGGCTGGCTACTTTATGGCACACCAAAGATGTGAATAAAGAACCCGTATGAAGGAAGCCTGTTGGGCTTGGAGCGAAACGCGTTACTTCCGCACCTTCTGGTAAATTTCTTTCAGGATATCTTTTTTCTAAATCATCGATTGTTTCGGTAATTTCTGGAAAAATCAGGTCTGCGAGTTGTTTGTTTGTAATCATATTTTTTGCCTCTTTAATATTTTTGAAAAGTTAGTGTTGCAAGAATTTTTTCTTTTGCATATAATAATTGAGCGCGATTTGGAAAAATCCAAATGCAGGTGTAGTTCAGTGGTAGAACGTAACCTTGCCAAGGTTAATATGCGGGTTCGATTCCCGTCACTTGCTCCAGATGCTTAATACCTAGATGCAAATCTAGGTTTTTTTATTCCTCTTTGTCATCTTTGCTTGCCCCTCTAAGTGACTCTTCTAAATGTTTCTTTTCTTCTTCACTGAGTTCAATACTATTTTGAATTCTAAGAAGAATGTTTTCTATCGCTCTTTGGTTACCTTCTTTGAAATATGGTTCGTATTTCTTATAGATGGTTTCCATATTTGCGAAATAGAATGGCAAATAGAACATTAATAAGGCCACACCACCAACGATGACGAATGCTGGTAAAAGGTCAATCCTTCTCACAAAGAATAAATCTAACATGACGAAGAGTGCCATACCCAATAAAGATAAAGCGAGTATCGGCCAGTTTAAAAGGAACCAGTCTTTCCTCATACTCTTATGGTGAAGAGAATAAGTACTGTTGACTGACATTTTTAGTAATGGCGCGCTCGCGACGAGCACATTCGTACGATAGTATATAGAAATTGAAGAGAAGGAAATGTAATAAACAAACGCTAACATAGCGAGTGGAATAGCGATGACGGAAATATAAACGATGAAGGTTAATAATAATCCATCATTATCATTGAGCGTAGCAATGATGTCTTCTAGAGCAGATTCTTGGTTAGACATGTATAGATAAACGAGCCTATTGAAAGAATCAGTAAAGGTTGCTCCATAGTTAGCTTTGAAGATTAAATATAAGACAAATCCACCGATAAGAAACATCGCGAAATAGAAGCCTAATGATTTAAGGAATGAGATGAGACCTCTAAAGCTTCCTCTGAACTGTGAACGGAAGAATCCAACAAAGTATCTAAGGAATGCTGATGGATTGATTTGTTGATTAATTTGTAAGTAATAACACGCTACATGGCTAGCGAATAAAAATGGTAATGCAATCAAAGGAACTGCGACAATCAAAATAAGCGGTTCGATGAATGCTAAAACTGTAGCAATAATTAAAAATAGACCACACATAATACCTACTGATAAGTAGGAAATTGGACTAGATTTAAACTTATTAAAAGAAATGCTTCTTAATGAATCTTTCATTATTTCTTCCTTTTGTTTTCTTTTGCAATCGATTGCACCGCTTTAGCGAGTTGTTGCTCATTAATCTTTTCTACAGGACGAGATTCAATAGCCTTAATTAAAGCAGGAAGTTTCTTCCTTTGAATGATGTAGAACTGTTTGGATTCGCTTTGAACTTCGACCTTGCAATCATCGTTGATTAAAGTGATACCAATGAGCATTGAGACATCTAAACCTGTTGAAGATGAAAGCTTGCTTGTTAAGTTCTTGGATTGGATAATTGGGTTATCTGTATAACACTTTTTCCCTTTGTGGGAAATAAAGATTAAAGACTTGTCACTAGATTTACCCACCAAGTCACCTTCATAGTATTTACAAATGATGACATAGATGTATTTATCACCAAAGATGATGTGATCAACTTTCGCTAATTTATTGGAATCTATTTTGAAATAGAATTGGTTGATTAAGTAATAGTCATTTTCTAAGGCAACTTTATAAACTCGTTTATAGTAACGAACTTGGAAATGATGACGTCTATAAGATGCTGAAATCGGGAAATATAAAACAATCGCTAAGAATAAAACCACCACGATTGGTACAATGATGACAAACGCGAGTTGGATTTTTGTTAACGATGTTAATAGTTTTAGGTTCAGCATATAGAATATGATAACAAAAATGACCTTATAAATTAAGGACATTTTGCATATTCTATTTAGTCAAAGATGGTTTTATTAGTTTTTATCGCATCAATGATGCGGTCAATTTCTTCTCTCATAACCTTCCTAGATAAAGGTGGAATTTGATCGATTGGGAACCAAGCAACATCATCAGTTTCATATTCGTGTTCATGGAGTTGACCTTTTAGTTTGGCTTCAAAAACAACGAGATATTCTGGAGCATTAACATTGCTCTTAAACGGGGTTCTATTGAGGACACCAACAAGGCGAACTAGTTCAATATCCGCGCCCGCTTCTTGGCTTGATTCGTTGATGGCAGTTTGGCCCGCTGAATCGTATAAATCCGCCCATCCTCCAGGGAAGGAATAAGTACCACTATTAGCCTCTCTAACAAAGAGGATTTTTGACTTATCTTCGTTGACGATAACCGCGCGAACTGACACACTTGGTGTAGGATAAATGTCTCTTGAAAAATAATTTGGTCGATGGAATTCGATTTCCATGAGCTTTTCAAGCATCTCCATGGTCAAATCATTGATCTGTTGATAGTTGGTCAAGGCGTATGGGTCTTTAGAAAAAACCAATCCTATTTTCGCAATGGATTGGATTTTCAATATATAGTCGTAAAGTTCTTTGCTATCCATTATTCCTCAGATGAGTTATCACTCATGTAAGTTTCAAAGACACGGCGGAAATTGGTTTGATTAACCGCTTCTAAATCGCCATTAACAGCGAAGGAAATACGGCCTGTTTCTTCAGAAACAACAACAGTCACTGCATCAGAAACTTCACTCACACCGATAGCCGCTCTATGACGAGAACCATATTTACCAGCGAATGGTTTGGTTGTTGGAGTAAAGAAGACACTAGCAGCAACGATTTCATTGCCATGAATAACTACCGCACCATCGTGCAAACGTGTGCCTGGGTAGAAAATTGTCATTAAAATTTCTGGTGTCACTGGAGCGTGAACTGGAACACCATTTTTCATAATATCTTTTAAGTCTGTGTTCTTTTCAAACGTCATAATGGCGCCGATACGGGCATTACTTAATGAAATAACTGCAGTTTCAATGTTCTTATATAAGAGTTGTGTATCGTAGATTTTTTCAATACCAAAGTTGCCAGCTTTAGCAACTGTGCGAGAAAATGGGTTGGCAATGAATTTTCTTAAGTCACCTAAGTTAGCGAAGAATGCTGCGGCCATACAGGCTGCAGAAATAAAGCCCATCATGATGCAGACAGGGACTAAATCAAAAAAGAATCCCACCAAGAAAACACCAGCACAAACACCATAGAAGGCGAAAGTAACTTTACGCTTAGCGACTTTGAAGAGGATAAAGAAAGCAAGGGCATGAATAGCAATCACCAAAATTAAAGCAATAATAAAATTTGCTGGTTTTAAATGATCCCAAATAAATTCAACCATATCCTTACCTCCAAAAATCAGTGCATAATTATGATATTATATTTTCAAATATATTTTCAACACTATGTACGAAATGTAGAGTAAAATTAATCGATTTTAACAATTGTAGGCGTATTATTCTTACTTCTTCTCGCAAATGGCTTTTTATGTTTTTTAAGGAATAACTCTGTCGCTTCCAAGCCTTTATCGGTTAAGGAGAAATAGAGTTTTTTAGTGTTTGTGTCAAATACTCTACCTAAATATCCGTAGCGGAATAACATCATCGTTAAACGGCAAACCTTTTTGCTTGTGAAGGAAATAAGCGTTCCAAAACAATCCATATCAATAAATGGCTTGGTTTCATCATCAACAACACCAATAAGAATCTTATAGATGCCTTCATTTAATGGGTAATAATGTAAGTCGTTTAATGCTTTGATAGTGATAAGAACTTTGTAATAAGTTTGATTGAGCTTAACTTCTTTCATGCTGATATTGTAACGATTTATACCATCAAGGTCAAAGACATTCTCTATTGAGAAACATTATGTTTTTTTGTATGATAGTTACGGAAATGGAGAATTAAACATATGCCAACACCACATAATAGTGCCAATCCTGGCGATTTTGCTAACGTCGTATTAATGCCTGGCGATCCATTAAGAGCCAAATTAATTGCAGATACTTATCTCCACGATGTTAAATTAGTCACAAGCGTTAGAAATATTTACGGTTATACCGGTTATACCAAAAACGGTAAAAAGATCAGCGTCATGGCCTCAGGTATGGGTATGCCATCCATTGGTATCTACTCCTACGAATTATATAGCCGTTATGACGTGGATGTGATTATCCGTGTCGGTACATGCGGTGCCTATCAAGAAAATATCAATTTATTTGATATCATTGTTGGAAGCGCTGCTTCTACAGATAGTAACTGGGTCCACCAATATGGATTAAACGGACATTATTCCGCAAGTGCGGACTTTGATGTCATGGAAGCTGCTGTCAACGCTGCTAGAAAGAAAAAGATTCCAGTTCACGTCGGTAATGTTCTCTCTAGTGATGTCTTCTATAATTCTGATAAAGAAGGCTGGAAGAAATGGGCGGACATGAACGTCTTAGCGGTTGAAATGGAAGCTTTCTCACTCTATTGCAACGCTGCTAAGTTAAAGAAAAAAGCTCTCTGCTTATTAACCGTTAGTGACTCATTCTTAATCAAAGAAGAACTCACACCAGAGCAAAGACAAAACGGTTTATTACGAATGATTGAAATCGGTATTGAAGCCGCTGAAAAGTTCGCTAAATAACTAACAAATTGTCCAAACAAAAAGCACGTACCACATGCTAGAGATACGTGCTTTTTTATATACCATGTAACTTATTTTGATAATTTACGGTAAAGAATTAATAAGGAATTAATCACTAAGGCCACAGTCAATCCTGTATCTGCGATAACAGGGACAATCATTGGGATATTTAATGCTGGGATTAAGACAAGAATGGCCACTGCGAGTTTGACTAATAAGGCGAAGATAATATTGAAGATAGCAGTATGTCTTGCAATTCTAGCAATCTTCACAGCTTCATAAACTTTAGCAGGATTATCATTCATGATAACAACATCAGCGTTTTCGACCGCAATATCGCTGCCGATTGCACCCATAGCAATGCCTACATCCGCACGCATGATGCTTGGCGCGTCATTAATACCATCACCAACGAAGGCTACGGCTTTATTAGTGACAGACATTTCTTTTTCTAAGATTTCAGTCTTTTGATCTGGTGTTAATTCGCTGTAGACACGGTCGAGGCCTAATTCTTTCATAATGAATTCAGCGTTTTCTTTCTTGTCGCCTGTGAGAAGGACAACGCCTTTCTTCTCCTTATGGAGAAGTTTAACCATGTCATAAGCTTCTTTCTTCACTTCATCATATAAGACAATATAACCAAGATATTTATCACCTTTCTTACAATGGACAATGGTTCCAGTTGCATCTTCATTAATAGAAAGTACACCATTATCCCTCATGAATTGCGCGTTACCCGCAAGGATGGTTTCGCCTTCATACGTGGTACGGACACCATAACCAGCGATTTCTTGATAATCGACTTGTTTTGCCGCAAGGGCTTTGACATCAACATCGTGGCAGATTGCTTTAGCAATTGGGTGAGTGGATAAGCATTCAGCAGCGTATAAGGCATTTAGCAATTCTTCTTCGCTGACGCCGTCTTCATTAGCAATCTTTTGGATAGAGAAGACACCGTGTGTTAATGTACCAGTTTTATCAGTCACGATTTTATCGACATTGTTTAATTGATCTAAGTAATTGGTGCCTTTAATAACAATGCCTCTTTTACTTGCTAAACCAATACTAGCAAAGTAGGCAAGCGGGACAGAGATAACAATCGCGCATGGGCAACCTGTCACTAGGATTTCTAAACCTCTTACTACGTAATCTCTCCAGTCTTTGGTGATAAGACCACCAATGACAAGCACTAAGATGGCTAAGATAACGATAGCAGGTGTATACCATTTAGCGAACTTAGCGATGAATTCATCGGCTTTTGATTTCTTTTCACCACTATTGCTGATGAGTTCAATGATTTTAGCGACAGCGCTATCTTCATATTTCTTATTCACCTTAATGGTGATAGAACCTGTTTTAACAAGGCAACCCGCTAAAACATCTTTATCATTAATATCTGCTAAGACTGGGACAAATTCACCAGTTAAGCTTGATTTATCAACATAAGCGGAACCAGCAATAACTTCACCATCAACAGGGATCATTTCGCCAGCGCTGACAACAACGTTGTCACCGATTTCTAATTGTTCTGGATCTACTTTACTGATTTCGCCATCTTTTAATAAGTTAGCGTATTCCACTCTTAATTGAATGGCGTTCATGACCGCTAATTTACTTCTATTAGTGGCCACTTTCTCAACAATTTGACCAACTTGGAACAAGCCAACAACCATCATACCTTCCATAGCGAAGTGAACACCGTGTTCGGTTCCACCATTTTCTAAAAGGTAGATAACCGCTAAAGCGGTTGCACCTAATACTGCGATAGTAATTAATAAGTTATGGTCAATAATATTTCTTCTATTTTTAATATGAAGAATAACACGCCATGTCACATCATATGTTAATAACACTGTTGTGGCGGTATAAATTGCAAATCTAATCCAACCACTGTTATCAAAATGTTCAAAAACTAACAAGTTAACAAGTAAGACAACAACAGCGAATAAGACTCTCGCTAATAAGAACCACATGCCTTTGGTAAAGAGCTTTTCTTTATGTTCTTCTTTTTTGCTTTCTAATTCTTTGATGTTTAATGGGTCACTTTCCACTTGAGCGATAATTTTCTTAATCTTATCAACACTGAATGGATTGTTTTTATATGTGATGAACATCTTATTTGTTGAGAAGTCAATATGGACACTTTCAACGCCCTCTTGCTTTGCAAGATGTTCTTCAGATTTCTTAGCACACATTGGGCAGTCAAAGCCAGAAATGTGGTATGCTTTCTTAATGTTTTTCTTATCGAAGTCATAAATATCAAGTGGGTCACTTTCAACTTGAGCGATAACCTTTTTGATTTCCTCAACCTCTAATTCATCTTGTTTGTATGTGATATACATCTTATTCATTGAAAAATCGATATGGCAACTATCGACTTTTTCATGCTTGCCTAAATGATCTTCTGACTTCTTTGCGCACATCGGACAGTCAAAGCCAGAAATGTGATACTTTTTCTTAATCATTTTCCTCTCCCTCCATGACGTGTTCATACGCTACGCCTAGAAGTAAGCGGATATGTCTATCCTTTAATGAGTAATAGACTTTGGTCTTCTCTTTACGGGTTCTCACTAAATCCGCATCTTTAAGTACTTTGAGTTGATGGCTCACTAAAGATTGAGAAGCCCCTATTTCCATTGCGATATCATTAACGCATTTTTCAATCATGCAATTTAATGATTCACAAACACCACAGTTACATTCTTCACATTCGCATTCATCATCATCGAGGAGCGCGAGCATGATCTTTAATCTTGTGCTGTCGCTTGCGGTTTCTAGCAAGCTTTCCATTTTTTTAATCGTAGTTAATTTAACGTCTTTCATTTTTATCACCGTGAATATTATATGAATGTTCGTTCATATTTGCAATTAAAAAATGAATGACTGTTCATATAGTTGATATTTAGTCATAGACTAAAATCCAACCACTAAACAAGTCAAATAACCAAATATATTAGCGACAACGAAGCAAATTGCGACGATGATTAGAGCTTTTTTAATTGTCTTTTTATCTTTTAATAGCACCATGAGGCCTAAGCCAGAATTAACTAATAAACCGGCGAATAACGCTCCAAATGAGAGATTACCGTCAACAAATAATTCAGTAATAAAAATAGACGAAGCACAGTTAGGAATAAGGCCAATAATAGAAGCAAATAGAGGCGCCACGTAACGGTTGGTCATCATGAAATTAGAAAAGTTCTCTTCGCCAACTAAACCAATGATAATACCCATGACTAGATTAATGACAAAAACATACGCAAGTATTTTTGCAGCGTGTATTAATGGGTGCACGAGGTGTGCGTGCATTGGCGTGTTTTCATGATGATGGGTATGGCATTCATGTTCTTCTTCAATATGGTCAACCTCTTCGATTTTTTGCTTTCTAACAATTAAATCGACGAGAAGGCCCACGAGGATACCACTAACGAGTTTTAAGCCAATCAATGGGAAGATCATGAGAGTCTTTTCGTTCCATGAACCCAAAAGAACTAAAACCGCTTCATCAGAGCAGCTTAAAAAGACAGCGATGACCGTACCGATAGTAATGAATTTTTTAATATACAAATCAGCAGCAATGACGGAAGTACCGCATTGAGGAACTAAACCAAATAAAGCACCAAAGATTGGGGATGTTTTCTTTCTTTTAATTAAGAAGTTAGAAACAGGTGTCTCAATAAATGAAAGAATGACATGAAAAAAGAAGACGAAAGCGAAGACAATCATGCTGTCTTTTAATGCGTCTAACAAGATGTCAAAGAATAGTTCCCAAGTCATACGGCTACATATTGTAACACAAAAACATTTTTTGTGATGACAAACGATAAAAATAATGGAATAATCTTCTCATGATTAAGACAATTTTATTCGATTTAGACGGAACATTACTCCCTATGGACGAGGAGTATTTTAAGAAAATTTACTTTGGCGCGGTCTATCAAAAAATCGCTCATTTAGGCTATACACTCGATGAACTTTTAAAGTGCATTTGGTATGGCACCAAAGCCATGATTAAGAATGATGGAAAACAGACAAACGAAGAGATTTTCTGGAAGGCTTTTGTTGAGATTCATCCAGATAGAGTGGAAGAAAACAAAGCCAACTTTGTGGAATTCTATGATCAAATCTTTCCAACGTTAGGGGATTCATGTGGCTATCAACCACTATCTAAAGAATTTATTAAAGAGTTAAAAGATAGAGGCTATGAACTTATTATTGCATCCAACCCAATATTCCCTCTTGTTGCCACAAAAGCAAGATTAAGATGGGCGGGTCTTAACCCTGATGATTTCAAATACATTACTGCGTATGAGAACTCTTCATTTAGTAAACCTAATCCAAAATACTACGAAGAGATATTAAAGAAGCATAATCTTAAACCAGAAGAATGCTTGATGATTGGCAATGACGCAAAAGAAGATATCGCAGCAATGCAGTTAGGCATTGATACATATCTTATTACCGATTGTTTACTTAATCCTGATAACGTTGACATCAAACAATATAAAAACGGAACGTTTAAAGAGATTATGGATTTCGTCTTAGCAAGGCTTTAAAAAACTGGGTTCAACCCAGTTCTTTTTTTAATTTCTTACAGCGACAATCGCAAGCGATAAAGCTATCTTAGCGAAGATGAACAGTGCGCTCATTCCTCCGATAATTGCGTAATTAAACTTTGGCATTTTGAATGAGCCAATAAATAAAGCAAATAGGAGATAATATGACGCCGCAACGATTACGACTCCGATGACGTCTGGGAAACCAAATAATTGGTCTAGACTCAAGAAGAACATAAGAACGGGGATTATCGATAAGAAGAATAGGGAGTTTAACTTCTTATTCGCGAAGCCGTAATTGTTGCAGCTTTCACCACTACCATCTTTCATGTATAGTGTGAAGAAACAAGCTAATGCGCCAACTAGTACTTCTAGTACTATGCAAATAATTAAGAATGCTAAATATCTATTGTCTGTCGCAAATGGGAAGCTGTGATTGAAAACATCAAAAGCATACTTAGTAGCAATATAACCTGGCAATTGGAAGCCGATAACAACTCCTGGAGAATAATTAATCGCAACATTAGAAAGGTCACCGATGATGTATGTTGTATGCTCGTTGACTTGCGCAATTTCACACATCATACGAGCAAATTGCATAGAAGCATTTAAAGTGAGAATCAAAATCAATTGTAATGAAACATTAATTAGTAAAGCTGAAATTGGTTTGCTCGCCAAAGAGCAGCAGAAACAAGAAATGAAGTATTCAATCACCACTGTAACTAGGCTGACTCCGATTGCCGCAAATAAATAACCAGCGTGGAAATATTTAAAATAAGTGATATGGGCAATGATTTTTGAATCTGGAGCCAATATATAACGTACAATTTGTGCAAAAGATGTGATTAAAGATGAAAGAATGAAACTGGTCACTAAAATGCATAAACCAGCAATAATTCTAGTGTTCTTTAATTCTTTCTGTTCGAGAGGCAATTGATAATACGTGTCGCCTCTTTTTAATGAATATTTATAGTTATAGACAAATAAAGGCAAGGCCGCAGCGAACACCATCATAGGGGCAGTTAGCGCCAGCATTGAACCATTATCCGAACTTGGACAATAGAAATCAGACGCCATTAGGCTTGAGAAAAAAGTAATTGTCGTGATGAGGGTGAACACTATAAAAAGAGGAAGGTATTCTTTAACTATCAAGTATTTTGCATAATTACGCTTTTTCATGGTGTTTGTCCTCCTTATTGGCTAAAGCCATTTGTAAAAGGATAATTTCGTTAGCGTCAATAGCGACTGTTTCTAACAATGATGGCTTGAGTGTTTCTAAAGCCTTTTCGATATCTTTGTTATCTTTGTTATCGATTACAAAGTTGTGAAGAGAGCCAGCCTTTCTATAAGAAAGGATATTTAATCCTAATTTAGAAAGTGTTTCTTCATTGCATTGTTTATCAAAGATGGCTTGATACTTAATGAATGTCTCGCCTAAAGAATCGAGGTCACCATCACTGGATAATTTGCCATCATGAATAATCACGAACTTATCAACAAGCTTTTCTAAAGCGGTCACGTTATGGGAAGAAACCACAACTGTTTTTTCTTTGTCTTTACAGATTCTGACAATCTCTTCTTTCACTGTTTCAAGAACAAGTGGATCTAAACCATCAAACGCTTCATCTAAAAGTAAGTACTTGCAGTTAACAGATAATGACAAAGCAATGAATAGTAAGCGTCTCATGCCTTTGGAGTATTTGCTAATTCTCACATTCATAGGAAGATTGAATTTAGTAATTAAGCTATCAAATATCGCCTTATCGATAGAGTAGAAGATTTGATAAAACTCGAAGACAGCTTTAATATCGCTACTAACTGGAGCGTATGGGTCATCTGGTAAAAAGAACACTAGCTCTTTAGCTTGCTTGGTATTACTTAAATATGTATCAATAAAAATATCGCCTTCATCCGCTTGATAGACACCTGCGATCATTCTAAGAAGTGTGGATTTGCCCGCACCATTTTGACCGACAAGGCCAATGACACCAGATTCAATATTCAAATCTAAGGAAGAAATGGCGGTTTTTTGTTCAAATCTTTTGGTCGCATTACTTATTTGGATCATTTTCCTTTTCCTCCTCTTCTATCATTTTTTCTAAACGTTTTTTGATTGTTTGCAAGTTATAACCTTTGAACTTAATATCTTCAATTAATTGACATAATTCATCTTTTTCTTCTTGGTTATCAACTTTATTAATACGATTTCCTTTACCACTTATAGGCGTTAAGTAACCTAAATCAATCAGCATTGAAAAGGCCCTTTGCACTGTGTTAGGATTCACACCGATTAATAATGATGTGTCTCTAACTGAAGGAAGATAATCGCCTTCTTTGAGCGCGCCTTTATCAATTAGATTCTTGTAATAATCTTTAATTTGTAAGTATGCAGGAATACCAGGTAAAAGTTTCATACGTCTATAGTGTACTAATCGTATTAATATGCGTCAATACTTTTTGTTGTTTTCATGGTTTGAAAATAAAACGACACTAAAGTGTCTTCTTTTCGTTAAAAACAAATAGAGTTTCTTATCGGTGTATCACATCATCCCATATTCAACAAAAAGTCTCGTAATGTCATATCTTTTTCTTGGTTATACCAATTGCATATTTTAGGTGTTTTTTACCGAAATAGACAAAACAACAAAAGTGTAATTAGTCAATCGCAAAGTTTTTCATTTTTAAAAGGCATTTTCCCGTATAATTTTCTTGTGAAGAAAATATTGCATAACCTTGTTAACTACCTTTTCTTTTGTGGCATTCCTCGTAAGAACTATAACGAAATTAAAGCGATAGTTTGGGCCAGGAACAGACGTATATTAAGAATCACATCCGTTTTAACCGCAGTTTTTGGATTCGCTCTTTTAGTGGTCGATATTGTAAAACAAGGTCATTCGTTTATCCCTTATATTTTTTTAACTATTGGCAGTTTAATCATTTACTTCTTTGTTATGACATTGGGTAGAAGATTTAAAAATGCTTATTTTTCATTTGCGGTTTGTTACGGGCAGATGGTTTTAACCATCGTCTATGCATTATTACTATCAATTCAACCAAGTAGTTATTCGATACCCGCTACTAGTGTCATTATATTTATCGCCCTACTTCCAATCACAATTGATGACCGTCCGATTAGAATGTATGGTTTTATGATTTGTGAATGTATTGGCTATTTAATCTTCTCTTATCATTTTAAAGATGCGAAAGCGTTTAATTTGGATTTAACTAACTGTATTTCTTTTACCGTCATCGGTATCATCATGTATTCCGTTGTGTGCTTTAGAAACGTTAAAGAGATTTCACAAGGAACAAGAATTGAAAAAATGCAAAATAATCTCATCACCACTTTGGCTACAGCGGTTGAAGAAAGAGATGCTTGTACTGGTGGTCACATTGTGAGAACTGAGCAATACGTTTCCCAATTAGTGGACAAAATTAGGAGGAAAGAGAAGTATTCTAAGCTATCTCGCTTGTATTTTAGAAATGTCGTCATGGCGGCACCTATGCATGATTTAGGGAAGATTAAGATTCCTGATAGTATTTTAAATAAACCAGGAAAACTCACTTCTGAAGAATATGAAGTAATGAAAAAACACGCTGTCTATGGTGCGGACTTCATTCAAAAAAGTATGAAGAATGTTGATGACGACACTTACTTAAGTGTAGCGGTTAACATCGCTAAATACCATCATGAAAGATATGATGGTACTGGTTATCCAGAAAACCTAAAAGGTGAACAAATACCATTAGAAGCGAGAATTATGGCCCTCGCTGATGTTTATGACGCGTTAGTGTCTAAACGTCCATATAAAGAAGCTTATTCAAAAGAAAAAGCCATGGAAATCATTAGAGAAGGAATTGGCACACAGTTTGATCCAGAACTTGCCCCTATCTTCCTCGAAATCGTTCAACAAGGCTAATTATTTATTTATGATTTGATTTGCATCGAAAGAATCAAATTACTATGCAAACATTATTTGAGTTTGATTCAGCTATTTGAATTTCAGAATCAGAGGTCTTGTTCAGTAATTCTGGAAAGGTAGACTGTTGATTTGACATGAGCAACGGAATTAAATTTGCAAAAATTAATAAATTAGTCGTATAAGTAGTCGTTCTCACTAATAAAAAGTTTGAAATAAAAATGCTGTTGTTTCAGTTCACAATTGCTTTCTATCACATAATACGCACTATCCAAATTATCTTCGTCATCAGTAGATAATGGCTTAACGTATATAAAATTTTCGTCAACATATGTTACAGGAGCGCTTTTGGATCCGTTATGAGCGTCGGTTAAATTAATTAAGTCGATAACTTTTTCAGAACCGCTTTCATCATAAGCATAAAATGACAAAAGAAAATAATCATTCTTAACTACATCTTTCACAACGTTTTTGCCATTGCGTAGGATATATTCATCTTTGTCGATTTTAGAAACAATCAATCGGCAGGTTTCAGATGAATTATACGAATTGACTCCATTATATATGCCCTCGACAAAAAAATTCCTGCAATGATTAACACAGCCGGTCAAAAAGTTCAAAGTAACAAACAAGATTGAAGTCGAAAATAGTTTTTTCATATAAAATCAACTCTATTTTATCAATCCTCCTCACAACATTAAAATGAAAAATTATGGTTGGTTTATTTTTCAAACCTTTTAAAAAGTAATGATTTCATCACACTTATTCAAAAAAATATTAATCACTCCAAAAATATGTTTCTGTTTTTAAAAAACTATTTCCATTTTTAATAAATCTTACAAAACAAAGCGTAGTTTTCTGCGTAGTTTAGATAGGAGCCCCCCATCGCCACTTTATCTAATTTAGTGCTTTTTCTTCATCAATAAGTGGCATCGCGAAGTCTTCAATTTTATGAATTTTATGAGCAATGTGTATATTTTGCATTCCAAAGTTCGAATTGTTTCAAACGTAACAATTTTGACATTTTTAAACTTATGAAAGAATTTATGCCAAATTTTGATAAATGTATTATGTCCTGATAAGAAAAAACTGGGTTCCAATTATGAAACTACCAGTTAAAAATCTCTTAGTGGAGCACGCGACGGGAATCGAACCCGCACGATTAGCTTGGGAAGCTAAAGTTCTACCACTAAACTACGCGTGCTTCTTGTAAAAAAGCCCTTTAACAGGGCTTATTCACTAATTTGGTGGGTACTGACGGGATCGAACCGCCGACCTTCTGTACGTCAAACAGATGCTCTCCCAGCTGAGCTAAATACCCAAATTTGCTGGTGCCGACTACAGGAATTGAACCTGCAACCTACTGATTACGATTCAGTTACTCTACCTAATTGAGTTAAGTCGGCAACTAAGTCGCCTTAATATAATAGTAAAATTCAAATAGAGTTGCAACAATAAATTATTTTTTTATTTAAATAATAAATGCTAGGCTTTTTTCTTGACTGGTATTGGAGAGAAAACAAAGGACAGTTTTTCTCTTTTGCATATTCTTTGAATAGCAAATTTACCTTGTGTCATAGCAATTGGCAAACCACCAGGGCCTTGCATCCATTGGCCAGATAGGTAGAAGTTCTTTAAACCACGAACTGTACCATTATGGGCAAACATTGGATCTTTCTTAGTGAATAAGAAGCTCATGTAAACACCATAGGATGTATTAACATATCTATTAAATGTATGTGGGGTACAGACATCTAATAGTTCAATATCTTTTAAATTTGGGAACTTAGCGATGATTCTATTTTTCACATCATTAGCGATTTCATTCTTTATTTTTAAATAAAGTTGTCTATTCGCAGATAATTTTCTCCAGTAAGCATATTCGTTACTGCTTTGATCCACCATGACGGAGAGAATTGTTTTATCGCCTCTAGTGAATGTTTCATCATAAGCATAGTTACGAACGGTTAAGTGATCAATTGTTAAACCACCACAGCTGAATTTATCACATTCAAAAGAGAAAGGTGTTGGAATATTGCTATTTTTATCAATCGCAAAATGCATCATCACACAGCTAGGAGCAGGATTTCTTCTAGGATTATCAAATCTCTTTTGGAACGCTGGGAATTTATATTGGTCTCTTAATAATCTCTTTAATGTGTAATTGGTATCCAAACAAGAGACAACATAGTCACCTCTGAATTCTTCACCGTTTAATAATTTAATGCCCTTAGCGTGGCCGTTTTCAATAATCACGCTATCAACGTTAGCGTTCACTTTTAAAGCGCCACCTAAAGAGAGGAACTTTTCTTTCATACGTTCCACCATCGGTGTACTTGCACCGATTGGGACACCACCATCGCCCACAACAACAGTTGCATAGCTATAAATCATGGAGAATAAGTTACCCGCACCGATTTGGGCTTTGGTTAAAGCAAATCTAATGGCTGGTGATTTAAATTTCGCTGCGAATTGTTCGCATGATTGAGTCATGGTTTTTAAATAGGATGGCCAGACTGATAATACTTTAAGACCTAAAGCAATCTTACGATTTAATGGAATCATACTTAAAGGTAGGTCTAATGGTAATTCGACTTTAGTGAAGTCTTTGACCATTTTAAAGAATTTATGAATCATCTTACTATCAACTGGTGATAGTTCTTTCCATTCTCTTTCCGCTCTATCGAGATCTCTCCAGAGAGTAACTGATTGGCCTTGATATTCAAAAGTGCCCCAACTTGGGAGATATAAAATATCATCTTGGGTTTTGAAAGCACCGACATTCTTCCACATTTCGTTTAAGAGTGTGCCTTCTTTAGTGCCTGTTAGCCAGTGAATACAACCATCAAGATAATAGCCTTTTCTATTCCAACCAACACACATGCCGCCTACGACAGGATTCTTTTCTAATATAACCGCGTGAAAACCATGCTGTTCAGCATAGATACCTGCTGATAAACCAGCGACGCCACCACCGATAATAATAATGCGCTTTTCGTTTTGCATGCTTAAATGATATAGATTTCTCTAAAATTAAGCACACTACTATAAAATTTATTAACTCTACTGAGAGTGGAACGTATTATCTACTAGCTTTTCTCTTTATAAAGAGAACAAGGGCAACAATTTCATGTACAACAAGTGGAGCGACACTTAACGCAATGATTAAGCCCCAGTGAGCGATATCCAAAGGATAACAGGAGAAGAAACTATTTAAACCTGGAATATTAACGACAGCGACTTGCAAAGCAATGCCTGCAACGAAAGATATCCAGAGTAACCAGTTCTTGCTCCAGAAGTTGTGAACAAATGATTTTTTAAGCGATGTCATACCGAGCATATGGAATAACTCAGAGAGTGATAAAACACAGAATGCTGCGGTTTGAGATTGGGCTAAAACATCTTTATTCTTTTCAAATAATTCAGCAATAGCTTCAATGGATGTACAACCGTGTTCAAACATTGGAATCATTAAGAAAGCAAAGACAGTAGTGATGGTAATTAATAAACCATAACCGAAAGTAATGAAGTAACCACCTTTAGAGAATAAGGATTCTTTTGGATTACGTGGCTTATCGTCCATAATGCCACTTTCCTTTTCATCAGCGCCTAAAGCAACCGCTGGTAAGGAGTCAGTGATTAAATTAACCCATAAGATATGGATGGCTAATAATGGGGTTGGTAAGTTGTACTTAACCACAAATAAAGACATGATAACGATAGCAAACATTGCTAAGACTTCAGCAATATTTGTGGATAGTAAGAACAAGACTGTCTTTTTAATATTGGTATAAATACCACGACCTTCTTCCACTGCTTTTTCAATGGAAGCAAAGTTATCATCAGTTAAAACCATATCGGCAGCGCCTTTAGCAACATCAGTACCGGTAATACCCATGGCAATACCAATATCGGCAGCTTTTAAGCTTGGAGCGTCGTTAACACCATCACCAGTCATGGCGGCGATATTGCCATTATTACGGATAGCGGTTACGATTTGGACTTTATTTTCTGGTGAAACACGAGCAAATACGTGCACGGTCTTCACCTTTTCTTGCAATTGTTCTGGAGTTAAAGCATCGATTTCTTCGCCAGAAAGTGCTTCACCATTAGCGTCAGTAATGCCTAATTCTTTAGCAATCGCTAAGGCGGTTGTCTTATGGTCACCAGTAATCATGATGGTTGTAATACCAGCATTCTTGAAGATTGAAACAGCATTCTTCGCTTCTGGTCTTGGTGGATCAATCATGCCCACTAAACCGAGGAAGACTAAGTTTTCTTCTTTAAGTTCATCAGCGTATGTATAAGCAAGGCCTAAAACACGTAAGGCATCCACTGCCATCGCGTCACTTGCAGCCATGATTTTTTCTTTATCTTCTTTAGTGATTTTTCTTTCTTTACCATTGATACAAATACGGTCCGCTACTCTAAGGATGGAATCAATCGCACCTTTGGTGAAGATAATCTTTTTACCTTCATAGGCGTGTTGAGTGGACATCATCTTACGTACGGAATCAAACGGATATTCATTAATACGTGGAGCAAGTTTTTCTAAATCACCTTTGTGTTGATTCATTTTGTTGGCGTATTCCACTAGAGCAATTTCAGTAGGGTCACCATAGAGGCCTTCATCAACTGAAGCATTAGAGCATAAAGACAAGCCCATGGATAACATCTTGCAGTTATCTTTAAAGATATCTTCGTTAGCGACAAGTTGTTCGTCGATATACGCTCTCACCACTGTCATTTTGTTTTGTGTTAATGTACCTGTCTTATCAGAGCAAACAACGCTAACAGCGCCTAATGTTTCAACAGATGGGAGCTTTCTGACGATTGTGTTGGCCTTAACCATCTTTTGAACACCTAAAGCTAAAACGATAGTAACAACCGCTGGTAAACCTTCTGGGACAGCAGCAACCGCTAACGAAATAGCAAACATGAAGTTTTCAATAATGCCATCAAGCCAGCCTTCTGGTCCTAATGGGACATTCATGTTTTGTTTAACCAAATCAATGATTTGAATGCCGAATAAGAGAATGACAATACCAATAGTTAAGAAGCCTAAGAACTTAGATAACTTAGCGAGCTGTTTTTGAAGCGGAGTGGTATCATCTTCTCCTTCGGAGAGTAATTTAGCGATTTTACCAGTTTCGGTTTGTCCGCCAGTTAAAACGACAATGCCTTCACCACGTCCATATACCACAGGTGTGGACATATAAACCATGTTCACTCTATCACCGACACCGACTTCATCACTGAAGACGATATTTGCATCTTTCTCAACTGGTAAAGATTCACCAGTTAAGGATGATTCATCTGTTTTTAAGTTAATAGCCTCAATTAAACGTAAATCTGCGGGAACTGTACGACCTTCTTCTAAGATGACAATATCACCGGGAACGAGTTCCTCGGCCTTTAATTCCACGAGTTTACCATCTCTTCTCACCACACATGTTGGGGAAGACATTTTCTTTAAGGCTTCTAATGATTTCTCGGCTTTGTTTTCTTGAACAGTACCAATGATGGCGTTAAGAACGCAGACACCCATAATGATAACTGGGTCAGCAAAATCAAATGGTTCATGATTTTTAACTGTGTTAAAGATGGAAATAGCCACGCTTAATAAAGCCGCGGCTAAAAGAATAAAGATCATTGGATCATTAAACTGTGATAAGAAAACTAAAAAAAGCGGAGTTTTCTTCTTTTCTGGTAATTTGTTGAACCCATATTTAACGAGTCTTTCACCAGCTTCTTGGCTAGATAGACCTTGCTCAACATTACTATTCAGTTCTTGCAAGACCTCTTTAGAGCTTTTAGTTTCAAACATATAGTGTTCCTCCAAAAAGATATTTGCGTCTTGCTCATGAACTGGTTAGGTCCCGGGTTATTCACCGTGTTGACGAGATTCTAACTTCGCTACTCCCGCTTTTTAATATTTGAAATGTATGTGCCTAAGCACGATTAAATAGTATATGAGTTTACTATTATTGTAAATAATTATTCTTCAACAGGGATTGTTGGATAATCGATTTTCGGTTTGGACGCACCTTCTTTAAAGGTAAAGCTCTGACTATTAGAGAACGATCTATATATGAATAAATCGTTTTCATAGCGATAAGAAGTTTTCTCGCCATTACTAAAATAGAATGTCACCTTCTTATACCATCCGTCAGAAACACACAAATCAGTCTTCACTAATTGTTTTAGCCAAAAGATGGAACAGTTATATTCGATATCTCTAGTATCAGTACTGTATTGAACTGCTGGTGTATATGCGAAAGGCGGGTTAACTCCACCATCTTCGATTTCCACAGCGGTCACCATATCTTTTGAAACGCTGAAGATATGTAGTTCGTTCATCGAGTACTCTCTATCGACATAGATTTCATCTCCAATGCCTAATGTCACATCGCTTGCGGGCATCGTGAATTCATAATATTTGTAGCCATTAAGGCTCATGTCATCTTTTGTGGGCGTTAATTTTTCGTTATTCAAATAAGCATAGAAAGAAACGTCTGTGACAATTTTGATTTTAAAAGAAAACTTAGTGTTTTCCTTATAATCACCTTCCTTTGGAAGGCCAACACAAAGATCTGTCGTTTTGCTATCAATAGTCAAATGATACTTTGATATAGAAGCATCTTCTTTGTCACACGCAGTGACTGTTAAAGTAAGGGACATTAGCCCCAATAAAAGGAACGTTTTGGTTTTCATAAGTCTTAATTATTTGTTTGTGGTGCTAAGCAACAACGCTAAGAAGGCGGAGATGACTAGCAAGACAGAAGCAGCAAATAAGATAAGACTACCCACTCTAATCATTCTTCTGTGTTTAAGATCAATAACAAAGAAGTCACTGAATAAGCAAACCATATCAGTGATAAGGGCTACTAAGGCCACTAAGGCTGGTGGAATGCCTAAACCCAAAGTGATTGATAACGGAGAAGAATAATAAGGAACGTACTTCATCTGATCGGAATCATAGTAACTAGTACGGAACCAAGGGATGATTAATAGTAAAATAAGACATGCACAAATAGCGGCGACTGCAATAGTAATCGCACGTTTGTTGAGATTGACTTTTTTAAGATTGTTTTCCATATCTTTTCACCACCTCTCACTAATTAGACGATTCAACAATTGGAAATTGCTAAAAAAGGGAATTAACAATAATTGGTGTGGCAATCGCGACAGCGATAATTAGGAACACTAAGACAAGAATTAAAGGCGCATATTTTCTTCCTTCTCTTACCATGAGCATTCTATTCTCATATTTCTTGCCGATTTTTTGATAATCTTCATAAGATAATTCATCATAATAATGTTCGTTAATATATTTCACTAAATCGCTATCTTCTTTGGTGTGGATATAACACATCTGGTCATATCCAATAGCAAAGGCGATTGCTTTGACTTCTTTTTTGCCATTAGGCGCCATCACGAGATTAACTCTCCTAATAGCTTTAACTTCATTCATCGCAAAGAGTTTTTCAAAGCGGTTAGGATCTTTGCTCATCGCTTCAAGAACGATGATACCGATAATTGTGATGAACAAGAGAATTGTAAAGAGGAAACGGTAGAAGACACCCTTATCTTCACACATCTCATCATTAATCACTCTAAGGCGTACTTTTCGATAGAGACCTTTTTGATCAATGATTTCTGCTTTAAAAGACTTTTTACTACTAATAGTCATATTTTTTTCCTAATTTCATTATAGCAAACAAATAACCCATAAGTTAATTTATTTAGAATATTTCTAAACTTAGTTATTCCCTATATAAGCCCTTCTTTAGACTATTTAAAAAATAAAAGCCCTGAATTAACAGGGCATTTTGTCTAAGTGGTGCCCGAGGCCGGAATCGAACCGGCACGGTATCGCTACCGCTGGATTTTGAGTCCAGTGCGTCTACCAGTTTCACCACTCGGGCAGTGAGTTAATTATATAACAGTGATGAAAAAGATAGAAACACTAATTTTATTAATTAATCGCGATTTTCTCCAACATAGAAGATTGCTAATGAATCTGGACCAATATGCGCACCTGTGATAAGGTCATAGAAATAGATTTCCACGTTCTTAATACCATGGTCTACTAAGTAGTTCTTTACGGATAAAGCATCATCGTAAGCATCACAGTGGGAGATATAGACTGTTTGCTTTTCTGGATGTCTGATTTTAGCGATACACGTTTCCGCAAGACGACGTAAAGCCATTTTACGGCCACTGACTTTACCAGCTACTTCAATCTTGGATTTATTGCTACCTTTAAGGATGAATTTGATTCTCAAGAAGTTAATGAATTTTGCTAACAAAGCGGATACCCTACCCTTTTTGATTAGGTATTTGATATCACCCACAGTAAACTCACTTCTCACTTGAAATTTGAACTTTTCACATTCATAGCAAATGTTTTTGAAACTCATACCCTTCTTCACTAACTCATAGGCATGGAGTGCTTGTAAGCCTTCACCAAAGCCTGCGGTCGCACTATCGACGATATAGACCATTTCTTTACCTTGTTCTCTATTGATGTTGTCTCTAGCGATACAAGCGGAGTTATATGTTCCTGAAATACCTTTAGCCATAACAAAGCAGATAATTTGATTACCTTCTTCGATATCTTTCTTAAAAGCTTCTTCATAAGTATAGGGAGTAATTTGTGATGTATTTATATTTCTTCCTTCACGCATTTTCTCGTAGAAGGAACGAGAGAATTGATCGACATCAATTTCATCTTTGTAACATTGGTAGATTTTTTCATCAACGGTTAACGACATATTAACCACGGTAATGTCTGCATTTCTTTTTTTAATGATGCCTGAGAATAAATTGCTTCCGGCATCAGCGTAAATCTTAATAGCCATAAGTAACCCTCCTTTGGGACCGAGAGTATCTTAAGAAAATTAATAAATTTTATAAATCTATTAATAAAAAAGATTTTTCTATCGTGAAAAACCTTAATTCTACTCGAAAAATATTAAAAAGTAGATTACTTCGTAATCTGATTGTCTAAACCACCATCAACAATGTAATCTTTTAATAAATCACGGGCATAGTAACAATTAATGTCATATGTATCAACAATGGTTAAATTGTTAGGGCCAAAGTCTGAACAATATGAGTCAGTAACAATGTAATATGTCTCATTGTTATTCACATTATTAACTAAGCCTTCACCATAATTAGAATAGCTGATGAAATAGTTTTCATTATCAGTGTTAATAAACTGTTTTAAGAGGTAATATCCAGTAACAGAACAAAGTTGGATGTCATTATCAAATGGGAAGAGATTATATATATCAGCATAACTCACATCCCCAGATGGTAAATAATATGGGGAACGGCATGAAATATAACCACCACCAAGGAAGATATCGTATTGTTCGCCCCACTTTTCTAGACCCGCTTCTAAATATAGAGAACTAACAAGATTTCTTAAGAATGTAGAATCTCTTCTTGAAGAGTTATAGCCAATTGGCATTCTAGCGGTACCAATCACACTGTTATACTTAGCAAACAGTTCGTTTGTTTTTGTGTCTTCTTCTAACTTGCTATATTCATTAGTGTACACACTCTTAATCTTTTTGATTTCATAAGTATCATTCGCGGTATCAATATCAATGGAGATGTATGGAAGACTCTTATTGTAACCACCACCCTGAAGGTGATAGACGCCTTTTCCATCTTTTCTAGCGTAATTCTTATGTGTATGGCCTTCTAAGACAAGATCGACATAGCCATCACTTAATTCCAAATTATAAGCACTATCATCATCGTGAATTGAATAGATAATAAAGTCACATCCTTGTTCTTTTAAGGATTTTGCCTCCGCTTTCACTAGGGAAGTTAATTCATCTCCAACCTTAAAGTAGATGTCTTTAACTTGTGAAGACGAGATAGAAGAATAGCAATCACCAATTGCCCCAATGATACCAATTTTGGCATCTCCTCTATCAACGATGACAGAAGGTTGACAATAACTTACTAAAGCATTAGTTTCAGTGCTATAAACGTTAATCGCTAAGAATGGGAAATTCGCTAACTCTTTATTAGCGATGATATCATCTTGACCCCAGTCAAATTCGTGATTGCCTAAAGTCATGGAGACGAAGCCTTGTTCATTCATCCATTCGGTAACTAAGTTACCGTGAGTTAAGTTACTTTCCGCTGAACCTTGCCACATATCTCCTTGAGAAATATATAACTTTTGCGGACTATCTTTTGTTAAAGAATTTATTAAAGTCGCTGTTTTGGACAAGCCTAAACCAGTATCGGAATCTAAAGTGTTACCATGAAAATCATTAAAAGCAACGATATCTAGACTAACGATATTTGGTTTGTTCGGCTTGTTAGATGCCTTGTTATTACCGCGAGCATTATGACAGCTCACTAAAGATAATGAGAGGACAACAGCACTAATGGCGAGAGAGAATGCTTTCTTCATATGCAACACATTTTATTATATTTTCTAATAATAAAAAATAGAGAAACACTATTTATTAGCAGATTAGCCCACACAAAATGTCTAATTAGCGAAAGCAACAATTGCGCTTTACGCTTGAGGAAAGGATAATAAAATCACCATGAAAAATGGATTAAAACTATTTCCCTTAATAATGATGTCGCCACTACTTATGGCCACTGCGACAAGTCCTACTCTCACTACTTATTATGAAGATGTTGATGTCCGTGTGAACTATATTGGCGAAGATACAACTAGAAATGACATCAATAACATTTGTTACGAAATAGAAGTTAAAAATGTAGGCTCTAAGCACATTGCTCCATTTACTACTGCGTTATTTATTGAAGATAGAACCGGTAGAGGTTTTAATATCCCGTTAGAACAAACAAGCCAAGTGTTTGTCAATCAAACAATTGCCCCAAATGGTACAGAAAAATATCATACATATGTTTCTAAAAGTTTTGATTTTGCTCAAAGATACGATGTCAGATTCAACTGTTATGAAATAGAAGTTAATGTCGATTTCACAGGCGCAGAGATTAAAGAAGATTATAAGCAAAACAACCGCTATGTCTTAAAAGTGAGTAATAGTCAAATTCCTGATAAAAACTTAGCGTTATTCTTAGACGTCACCTATAAAGGTGAAGAAAAGAGTTTCTATATGTTCTTCAACAGTGCAAATAGAACATTCAACACCAATGAAAAACTTGATCTTAAACAATTAACAATTAACAACATTACTGCTTATAGAGAGGCGGAACCCGCTAAAAACTCCAGATGGTCATTAAACACAGTACTTTGGATCTTGTTAGCTGTCTTTTTCTCTCTCATCTTAGCAGCAATATTGGTTCCTGTAATCATTACTTCAATTAAAAGAAGATAGAAGCGCTACTACGTAGCGTTTTCTTTTTGCGAAAGAAAAACGCTCGTTGAGCGTTAATCTTTTTAAGCGATGGAAATATCGATTGGACCAGTATCGGTGTCAATCTTGCAAACGCCACCACTCCATTCACTGACAGGTGGCAGTTTTGGTTTGCCAACATCAGAAGAGACATCAAACATTTTTGGTGTTAAAAGTGTGCCTTTGATGCTGCCTGTATCTGTTCTAATGTCCATGGTTTCAGCATCGCTCTTAGTGAACACTACAGCACCTGTACTTGTTTTAACTTCCATATGGGTGTCAACTACTGTATTTATGAAAATGACATCACCTGTACTTGTTTTGGATTTATAAGAAAGGGCTTTAACGTTTTCAAAACGTAAATCACCTGTGGAGGATGTGCAATCAATTGCGCCTTTGATTTCAGCGTTCTTGCAATTAAGATTTCCAGTGGATGATTTGAACTTCAAACTATTGCCATCAACATCTGCAAGACGGACATTACCAGTATGAACTTTGATGTCAATATCACCACTGGCTTTGCTATTGATTGTCATATTACCAGTATCAGATTCAAGTGTCATATTAGCGAATGTGAAATCTTTTGGAATACTGACGTTACCAGTATTGGTATCGATAGTAACATCGCTATAATCTGTTTCTGGTAAGTAAACCGCGATATCCATTGATCTCCAATTGAAGTTAAATAAGTACTTTTGATACCATTTGCGTTCATCAATTTGTTTAATTGTTAAGAGTTTATTGGAAACGCTGACTGAGTGATAAACCTTTTCTTTTTCTGTGCAGACGACTTTAATCTTATCGTCTTCAGCTTTTTCAAAGTGCACATTAGCGGTAGAAACATCAATACTGATGTTATCCGCATCTTCTTCCAAAACATATTCGTTTGTGACGAAACCGTCATTTATTTTACCTTTGTGAATGCCATACGCAAGAACTGCGGCACCACCTACGAGGCAAACGCCTCCAAGGACAATTAGTCCTACAACAAAACCTTTCATTACTTTCTATCTCCTTTTCTGATGAACCAGGATTTAATTCCTATGAACATCCCTCTAGTGGCTTTTGCCATGCCTTTAGTAATTCCATAACACGCAAAGCCAAACATAATTGCACCACCAAAGCACATCATTGAAATACCCAAATATGGGAGATTTGCGGTGATGCCACCACCATCGAAATAGCCGAGGAAGAAACTCAATAAGCCCATAAAACATGCGGCGATTAATGATGTTTCTACAGCATAGCTAACGATTGCGCCAGTCCACATCAGGATAAATCCGACAAATATGAGGACAAATCCAGTGATTAATAATGGGAACCAAAGTGGGAAGCCTAAGACAATAAGGACTACTTCCCAACCTCTTAATCTTCTCTTTGGTTTCATCTTGTGTCTGACCAAGCTGACTAATGGTGTTTCTTTTGCAATTTGTTTAATTACTTCATCTACTGTACCGATATCATTGACGGCTTCTTCTTCAGATTTGCCTTCATCCATACGATCGTTAATCATTTCTTCGTAGAAGCTGATACGTTCGTCGATGTCCGCTTGTGGTAGACCGACAAGTTTGCTTCTAAGTTCATCTAAGAATTCTTTCTTTTTCATACCTGCTCCCCTCTTTCTATGAAGGAATAAATTTCCATTATTTCCTTCCATTCATTTTTGAAGTCTTCGATTCTTTGACGCCCAGTGCTGGTTATACGATAGTACTTTCTTAACCGGCCCTCATATTCCGCGGTTCGAGTAATGAGCATGTGTGAATCTTCTAGACGTTTCAAGATGGTATAGAGAGTGGATTCTGATAATTCTAAGATTGGTTTTAGGTCTTTAATAATCTTATAGCCATAGGAATCTTCGTTCTTAATAGCCGCTAAGACGCAGACATCTAGTACACCTCTTTTTAATTGAGCATCCATAGCATACCTCTTTTCACGGTATACATCATATCACGAGGTATATATGTGTCAATAGTTTTTTTAACATTTTTTTCATAAATAAAAGCACCCTATTTTACTAGGATGCTGTTTTCTACGCGCTGGTGCGCTTGACGCGATTTAAACGCGTGACCTCAACCTTCGGAGAGTTGCACTCTAATTCAACTGAGCTACAAGCGCAGTTAATATTATAGCGCATATTTTTTATTATTTTTCTCTTAATAAGTTGTTATTGA
The DNA here is from genome assembly GCA_902798595.1 of uncultured Erysipelotrichaceae bacterium. GTDB lineage: Bacteria > Bacillota_I > Bacilli_A > RFN20 > CAG-826 > RUG14515. The sequence continues at coordinate 64,773 of CADBXE010000007.1, forward strand.
TGATAATTTCACCATACGCTTTACCTAATTTATAAGCATCTGGTGTATTGTAATGGAATGTGTTATAGCCACCTTTAGCATCGTCACCGATTTCTAAACCTAGGCCGCCTTCTTCGTGGTTAGCGTTGATGCAGAAGTTTAAGTCTTCTTCGGATTCGTTAGCAATTTTTAATTTTGCTTTATTTGCAGCAGTCCCATAAGTTTGTGTACTTTTACCCTTGCCATCGTAGATGGTGCAGTCGATAAAGGCAATCTTATTTGGATCTTCATCAACAGCATAACTCTTAAATTCTTCACGGAAGTCACCAACAAGTGTTCTAGTGTATTGTTCATATTTAGAATCGCCACCATCGGATTCACCTTGGTGCCATAAGAAGCCTTTTAAGACTGGAACTTTGCCAGTTTCAGCAATTTGGTCTAAACATGCATGTGTATATTTCTTTAATAAATAGAATAAAGACTTGGTTGGATCTTCATCACGTTTTGTCCAGTTAGGACCATCGTTTTTAGTAAAACCACTACCAGAGAAAGCACATTTCACTAAGTGCACTGGGTTTTCTTCGCTAGCGTGTTCAGCAATAGTATTGGCCAAGCCTAACTCAGGACCAAAGAAGATATCTTTCTTACCTTGGACTGTATCACCAACACCCATACCGACTTTAGTTGGCTGGAAGTTAGGAGTCATTCTCGCTTCAGCGCTGGATTGATCAGGACTAGAAGAATGGGCTTGTTTCCAACCATTTGGATAGTAAAAGCCATAGTAGCTTGTTTTAACAGTAGGAATGCCTTCTGAAACAGGAGTATAGTCCATGCCTTCTTCTTGGAAATAGTTTTTTAATAATTCTGTACCCTTTGGATGAACATAGTAGGTACTTCCTTCCATATTGGATTGACCAGAAAGAACGAAAACATCAACGTGGGTATTATCTGGTTCTGGTTCTGGTTCGGCGTGATTACAAGCGGTTAAAGAGGTCGCTAATAAAGCGCCTAAAAACAAAAGTTTATTTGGTAATTTCATCATTACTCATTCTCCCTTTATATGTGTTTTGTCGTAATCATTATATAAGTTTTATTAATAAAAAGAAGGATTTTTCACTATTAATTTGAAAATAATTGTTTGCTTTTATTTTTATTTAAAGATATAGTGATGATAGAAAGGTTATCTTTTTGATAGATTGCCTATCATTCAATAGTATGAGTTTTAAAGACGTTAAAATTAATTTTTTAGTCGACATCGCTACAGACTTATTTATGGCCCGCTCAATTCAAGAGGTCACTATTAAGGATATAGCCGTGTCCGCGCAGGTAGGCGAGGCCACTATCTACCGCTACTTTGGAAAGAAACAATCCTTAGTGGTTCGTTCGGCCATGAAATTACAACAAGCAGTTAATGCTGATTACTTTAAGTTAGAAGAAGGTAAGACAGGTCTAGAAAAAATTGAAATCTTCTATAAGAGCTATCTTGATATCTTTGTTAACCATCCAGAATTCTATAAGTTCATCAATGAATTTGATAACTTTATGGGCGATGACGATAGCCATGCTATCGACCCATATGAAGCTGTCGTTGGTCAATATGAAAAGGTCTATATGAAAGCCTATGAAGAGGGGCTTAAAGATGGATCTATCAAAAAACAACAAGATATTAAAATCTTCTACTTTAGCACCACTCACGCATTGCTTGAATTATGCAAAAAGTTATCAATTAGAAAAGCAGTTTTAGCTCAAGATAAGGTCATTGAGAAAACTGCGCAGATTGAATGCCTAATTGATATCACCTTAACATCATTGAGACATTAAAAAAGAATAATAAAGGGAGTCTTATTCATGAAAAGATTATCAAAAAAGCAAATGATTATTTTTGCTATCGGTCAATTAGGATGGTCTTTACTTTCTGGCTTAATCAGCGCTTGGTTAGTCACATTCTATTTACCAACTAGCGGCGATCTTGATAACGGCGCGATTCAATACATTCTTCCAGGTTTAGCAATCGGTGGTTTTATGACCGTTTTAGGTCTTATCACCGCTTTAAGCCGTGTATTTGATGCTGTTACCGATCCACTTATTGCATCATTATCCGATAGAAGCAGAAACCCAAGAGGTAGAAGAATTCCGTTTATGCAAATTGCGGCAATTCCTCTATCCATCGTCACTGTTTTATTGTTCTGTGCTCCTGTTGCTGAACAAAGTCCATGGAACATCGTCTGGATTAGTGTGGCGATTGTCTTATTCTACTTATTTATGACAATGTACTGCACACCTTATAACGCTTTAATCTCAGAGTTTGGTAAAACTCAAGAAGACAGAATGTTTATTAGTACCGCTATTTCATTAACATTCTTCGCGGGTACTTTACTTGCTTATACACCATTCGTCTTCGCGGGTTTGCTTAGAGGCGCTGTTGGCTTTGCTTGGAGTTATAGAATTTGCTTCATCGTTTTAGCCGTTATTGCGTGTGTTTCTATGCTTTTACCAACATTCTTATTAAATGAAAAAGAATTTGTTGATACTAAACCAAGTGAAGAAAACGCTCTTGCTTCTTTAGTTTCTACATTTAAAAACAAAGATTTCAGAACATTCTCACTCTCTGACATCATGTACTGGGTTGGCTTAACTATGTTCCAAACCGGTTTACCATTCTTCGTCAAAGTCTCCATGGCTTTCGATGAAACTATGGTTATGGTGTTCATGGGTGGTATGACTGTTTTAAGCGCTGTTTTCTATCCATTTGTTACCAAAATGGTTAAGAAATTCGGCAAGAAGAAACTTGTTATTGCAGGCTTTTTAGGTTTAGCGCTTTGCTATGCAATTACTGCTGTTTCATCCATTCCTGGTTTCTTACAAGAAACACAAGGCACCGCAGATGGAATGAGCTGGTTATTCGGTATCTTAATTATGGTGATTGCTGCTTTACCAATGGCATTACTCGGTATCATTCCTCAATCAATCGTTGCTGACGTCGCAGAAGCTGAAGCTGTCACTACTGGCCAAAATAGAGAAGGTATGTTTTTTGCCGCTCGTACATTTGCCATGAAGTTCGGTCAATCAGTCGCAATGATCTTATTCACCTCATTAGCGATTTTAGGTGTTGAGAACCTTGATAAAACTCGTAACGATATTACCGCTTCTAAGTTCGGTTTATTAATCGTTGCCATTGTCGCTGTGGCTTTCTGTGTATTGGGCGCCGTAATCCTTCTCTTTTATAGAGAAAAGAAAGTTATGAAAACAATCGCTAAAGAAGGCGATGAAGCTTTCTTAAAAGCTATTGAAAACGAAAAAGATTTAGGTGAAGAAAAATAATATGCGCATTATCTACTTCCTCAACGGTAAAAAGAAAGTTGCAAGAAAAAGTAACAGTGACATTACCATTACTGAAAGTAGAGTGGGCAATAGAACCACCACTAGAGTATTGGCTCATAAAGACGTCACTCTTTTAAAAGCGGATGTTTCTTACCCATGTCATATTAACTATCAAGATTTATATTTCCTTAATGGCTATCAATCATGGACAGACACTAAAGAATATAAACTTGCAACACAGTTAAGAGATATTAAGAAAAGTCCTCATATCATCTCCAAGATGTTTGCGATGTCCGCATATGGGGACGCCAACTTCTATCGTTACTCTATTAGGAAGAGTCATGGCTATGATGTCTTCTATAGTAAAGGCAAATTTGAATCATTTATTTATAATTTAAATTATAAAGTTGCCTATTTAATCATCGAATTAATTAAAGATAGAAGTTCTATTCACCTCATTAGTGATGTCCAAGGACTTGATATTAAAGTCGGACAAGAAGTCACAATATTTGACTATTGCTACTACGATAATTTTGAAAAAGGTTTATATGCTTTTTGGGATGCTTTCCCAATTAGAAATGTTAAAAAGATTTTAGGTTACACATCTTGGTATAACTATTATCAAAACATTAACGCGGATATCATTCTTCGTGATTTAGATGCTTTAGATGGCAGATTCGATGTTTTCCAAATCGATGATGGTTATGAAACATATGTCGGCGACTGGCTGGATGTTGATCCAGTGAAGTTCCCAAATGGTTTAAAAAACATTATCGATAGAATCCACGCTAAAGGTATGAAAGCTGGTATTTGGCTAGCGCCATTTGTAGCGGAAACCAAGTCAAAGCTCTTTCAAGAACACCAAGATTGGTTAAGAAAAGATAGAAAAGGTAAACCAATCAAAGCGGGTGGCAACTGGTCAGGATTCTATTCCTTAGACTTAGACAATCCTGAAGTTATTAACTATGTTAAAAGGTGTTTAAATCACTATATCGAGATGGGTGTTGATTTCTTCAAACTAGATTTCTTATATGCCGCCGCATTGCCAATCTACGAAGGTAGAACTAGATGTATGGTACAGCACAAAGCCTATAAGCTATTAAGAGATACCTTGAAAGGCAAAATCATTCTCGGTTGTGGGGCGAACATTATTAACTCTTATGAACATTTCGACTACTTACGTGTCGGACCAGATGTCTCTTTAGAGTTCGATGATGTCTTCTATATGCGCTTATTCCATCGCGAAAGAATATCGACAAAAGTCACCTTGCAAAACACTATTTATCGTTCATTTATGAACAACCACTTGTTTGGCAATGATCCAGATGTCTTCCTTTTAAGAGATGAAAACATCAAGTTAAATAAAGAGCAAAGAGAAGCTTTAAGTACATTAAATGCTTTATTCGGTAGCCTACTTTTCACTAGCGATAACATTGCTGAATATGATAAAGAAAAGAATAAAACATTCGACACGGTATTGAATATCTTCTATAACGCTCATAACAGAAGATACATTACTAAGGGCAATTTAATCCATATTCAATTTGAACTATATGGACAAATGAAATACCTCACTTACGACATTAAAAAAGGAGTATTTGTTAATGAAAGATAGATCACTAAGCATCTTTAATAACCCTATGCCTAACAAGGTTTATCAAGGGGCTATTAAAAACAAAAAGAAATACATTAAGAAATATGGCGATGACTCCACCGCTGATTATAAAATCAGTTTTAAAGACATCCCAACCTTAGATTTTATCAATGCCTCTAATATTGTCTTTGGTGATGAGAACCAAGAGTTTGAAGATAATGCTTTAATCGTCGGCAATATTAGAATGGGCTTTGGCCACTACCGCATTTCTATTGCGATGGCAAGTTGTGCTAGAGCGTTAGGCTATAAGCCGTATTGGCTAGACTTAGCAAGCTTTGATGCGACTGGTTCTAAGATGATTAGAGAACAAAATGATATGTATTCATTAGCCTCAAGAATCTCTCAAAAATCAAAACTATTTAATAAAATTGTTTGGGAACCATTAAACTCCGAAGGCTTTAAAAAAATTACATATAATGCGAAAGATCAAAAGAATAGCGAACTATTAGTGCCTATCTTTAAAAACATTAATAAAGATATTCCTTATATCGCCACGCACGTCTGGCCAAGTCAAGCCGCTATCCATGCGGGTATGACACATGTGGTCAACGCCATTCCAGATAACTGGCCAATGGGATTGCACCTTTCTGAAGGGGCTATCCACACTGTACAAACACCATTTGCCTATTTTGGTTACAAAACATTAAATGGCTTTGATAAGAAGCCACTTAACGGTATACCTGAAGAAGAGTTAAAGATGGTTGGTTGTTTCATCGATCACGAACTATTAGTGGATCTTGAAAATGACAATAAACGTCGCAAAGAAAGAATTGCTAATGGCAAACCACTGCGTGTCTTAATGACTGTTGGTGGCGCTGGTGCGGGATTTGATATGTTCTTAGCGATGGTTAAACATCTCATTCCGTATGTTAAAAACAACAAAGTTGCCTTATTCATTAACTTTGGTGACCATTTAGATGTCTACAATAAGTTATGTGATAAGGTGAAAGGTATTCAAACAACCAATTTCTTCAATCAATATAGAGATTTAAAAGCCTTTGTCAATGAAATTAAAGAAGGCGATGCATCAGGCATTTACGCAATTTATAACAAAGATATTTTTGAGGCTGTTTATAGCACAAACTTATTGATGCCTGTTTCTGATTTGTTGGTTACAAAGCCTAGCGAGCTTGCCTATTACCCAATTCCAAAGCTTTTCATGCGTCACATTGGTGGCCATGAAGTCTATGGAGCGATTAACGGGAGAGAGAATGGGGATTCCACTCCTGAATGTCCTTCCAAGAAGGAAGTTAACGCAATGCTCGACCGTCTTATTAGCGATAGGGAGCTCATTCCACACATGTGTAATCGGATTGATACGCTAAAGAAAGAGGGCCATTATAACGGAGCATACGAGTGCGTTAAACTCGCAGCGGGTAAACGTTAGAAACTCATTCGGTTTTGTTTTCCTTTCGAAAGAGATCATGATTCATCTGAAACATGGTCTTTTTCTTTGATTTTATCGTTACTAAATATGCTTTTTTGTATTGTTTAAGCCCTTTACTTTGGCTTTCGAAGGCGAGAAGGTCCGATATTTCTTTATTTTGCAAATAATTCATATAAAATGTTCGCTTGAAAGGGGTATACATATGAGCATACTAAAAGTCGAACATGTCACTAAAGAATTTAATCTGACATTAAAACAAAGACAAAAGCAAAAAACAACTGCGAAAACATTAGTCGCCGTTAACGACTTATCGTTTCAAGCGGAACCAGGTATTATCTATGGTTTATTAGGTCCTAACGGTGCAGGTAAGACCACTACTTTAAGAATGATTGCATCATTAATTAAACCTAAAAGTGGTTCTATATATTTAGATAATAAGGAAATTAATGAGGATATTTACGAATACCGTAAAAGAATTGGTTTCTTAACAAGTGAATTAAAACTTGATGGTTTCTTCACACCCGCAGACACCATTACATACATGGGCAAATTATATGGGATGAGCGATGAAGACATTAACCAAAGAAAGAATATCTTATTTAGATCATTTGGCGTTGATAAATTCCAAAATACACCAATCAAGGATTTATCAACTGGTATGAAACAAAAAGTGTCATTAGCCATTTCCTTATGTCATGACCCAGATGTCATCATCTTTGATGAACCTACTAATGGTTTAGATGTTATTGCGGCAAGAGACGTTGAAGAGTTCCTTGTCGAACTTAAAAAACAAAATAAAATCATCATTATTTCAACCCACATCTTCTCATTAGTGGAAAAATTATGTGACCACGTTGGTATTATCATCAGTGGCAAACTTGTTTACGATGCACCACTTAAAGAAATCCAAAAGAATGGCACATTAGAAGAAGAATTCTTCAAGTTATATGAGGAGGCTAATAAAAATGCGTAATGTATTAACTATTTTCCTTAAGGAACTTAAAAGAGTTTTCACCGATAGAAGAATGCTTATTAGCTTATTCTTGCCAGGTGTGTTGATTTATATAGTCTACACAGTCATGGGTTCTGTCATCACCAAAGTGGCCACTCAATCAAGCACTAAAGACACTACTTTCCAAGTCGCCTACACTGGTAACTTCTCTGATAGTAAGACTGAAGGTCAATTACCAAAATTAATGTCTTATATCGATGGCGCGATGAAAAATAGCAGTAACAACAACTCCGTTGAATTCAAAGAATTCACTACTGGTGAATTAGATACTTATAAAGAAGAATTAAAAGCGGGCAAATATCACCTTGTTGTGACATTCACAGATGACTTTGAAAACAAAATCGCTGATCAAAATGCGAAGAATAATGTCAACATCTTCTATAATGGTGATTCCAGTGCTTCTAGTGATTTATATAACTATGTGACTCAAATTGTCAGTGTGGCCTACACTAACTACACTGTTAACCAGAACGGACAAGTTGCCGCGAATATCGGTGAAAAAGATATGATGGGAATGAAGATTGCGGCCATGATTATTCCAATGGTCACTATTTCTATCCTCTTCTCCACTGTTATCTCATTATGTCCTGAAGCTATTGCAGGTGAAAAAGAAAGAGGAACCCTTGCTTCGCTATTGCTCACACCTATTAAGCGCGGTGAATTTGTCGCAGGCAAAATCTTATCCTTGTCAACCACTGCTATCGCATCAGGTGCTGTTTCATTCACTGGTTTGATTCTTTCTATTCCAAAACTTATGGGTGGATTTAATATCAGCATCTCCCCAATCGATGGCGTCTTGCTCTTCTTCTTAGTGGTTTCCATCTTGTTATTATTCGTCGCTATTGGTGTCTTTATCTCCTCATTAGCGAACACAGTTAAAGAAGCAGCGGGCTATTTATCACCAATTATGATTCTATTCATGCTATTTGGCATGGCTCCTTCATTATTTGGCTTCAACCAATGGTATTTATCATTTGTCCCAATTCTTAACGTCTGCGTCTCTATTAACGCATTATTAATGGGTAGTCCAGACTTATTGATGTTCTTCGGTCTTACCGTCGCATCAACAATTGTCTATACAGCCTTATTAATGTTTGCAGTTACTAAACTCTTCAATAAAGAAAGAGTGGTCTTAGGACAATAAATAATTCTTGTGGAATTAAAAGGAAAAGCACACCCCCATGAGTGTGCTTTTTTTACACATATCTAATTCCCCTAAACTCCCTTTTCAAGAAACTAAGATATGCTGTAAACAGTTCTATGGATTCGCTTGGAAATATTTCTTAGCGTTGGAATAAGTGAATGTACCTTGGGCATTAGTTTCTGTATAGGTTCCTTCAATAAGGATGTAGTTACCGTTTTTAATAGTCCAGTAATTAGCCTTTTGGTCACCAGAAGTTAAACCAGTTGTACCACCACCGATAATATCTGCGACACTTGCAGCATAATAATAAACGGTATTGTGGTTGGCAACTGTGGAGATGAGGTTTGATTGAGCACCAAAGGCCGCATCATGATAGTGACTACTAACACCACTAAAGGTTGTATCAAAGCCTCTACCAGCTTTATTAATCTTATCGCCAATTAAAACTCTGGTATTGTTTTTGTCATTAATAATAGCGTTAGTGTTTGTCACAGTTTGGTCACTACCTAAGTTTTCTTTAGTTTGGCTGATATAGATTTGGCCATTGGTGTTAGGTAGATGGAGATATTTAATCTTTGGGCAGTTAACAAAGGCACCACCATGAATCACTCTTAAATCTTGGCATCCTGATAAATCTAAAATGCCAGAATGTGTTGTTTCAATTAATGATTCACCAGAACCATCATATAGGTAATATGAATAGTTTGTGTTACCAGTCATTTCTTCTAAATTAACGCAATCTCTAAAAGCAGAAGAACCAATCTTAACCAGTTTTGTCATGGTTCTAAAATCCATGGTAACTAAGTTACGGCACGATCTAAAAGCACTAGAACGTGAGTTGATTTGTCTAATATGATCGTTCATTCTCATTGCATAGTCGATGTTTTCAAATGGTAATGATGAATCCCATATTTCATCGCTGGCCATTGCGCTAATATACTTAACGTTCGCACCGCCAGTAACAGTGGTTAACGCAAGGTTATTTTGGAAAGCCATACCATAAATATGTGTTAGTTCACTATTCAATTCGATTGATGTATAAGAAGTATTAGAACAGGCATACATAGCGATTGCTTTTGTTCCAGAGGCAATCGATAAAGCGCCAGTGACAGCTTGCGCTTGGTAAAGCAGTGTTTTTTTAGAGGCATCTCCAATGTAGTAAACACCATTATTAATAGTTTGGAAATTGCTATTTGTGGTCATTGTAAATGTTTCAATAGCCGCTCTAGTTGCGGTTGGTTGGTTATCAACGTTATTAACTTTCTCAAGTTTTGCGCCTGTATAAAACGCACCGGCGCCGAAGTGAGTGATTGATGATCCAAGCGTGACGCTCTTAAAATAGTTGTTATAAAAAGCGTCAAGACCAATACTTGTCACACCATTTGGTAACATACAATAGCCTGGTTTTAAACCTGTGCCATAAGAAACACCAGTTGGTACTTGAGGTGTGTTTCCAGAAACATAAGTAACCACTCTAACACCTTTATTTAAAACATCATTGGCACCATTGCCATGGCGGAAGAAAGCTCTTTCGCCGATTTCTTGAATCGTGCTTGGAAGTTTGAAATATAAGCCTGGCACTTGGTTAGCACCACTAGAGGTTGCAAAAGAACACATGCCAATCTTTGTGAGATTTGCGGAAATGTTGATATCATCATTGGCGTCTTGTGTGAAATTATCAAAAGTAACATTGGTCAAATCAACCTCGTTATTGTAAGGTTGATGGCTATTATCACAATAATATTTGGAAACTGTGTATTTGCCGCTTTGTTCAACGAAAACAATAACACCATCGTTATAATCGTTAACGTAAGCAGGTAAACTGTCATCATCAAGAAATGAAGCCGCTCTTTGAGCGTTATTTACTTTCGCTTTTGGTTTCCAGTAAATTGTCTTACTGAAATCAACATTATAGAAAGTTGGGATACCAGTTCTTGTTTGAGTAAGCGCCAAACCAGCAGACACGTTATATGATGTTGTGGCTGATGTGGTATCTGTATTCCACTTTTGGACATCAACGCCATTAACCTGATTGCTCGAATATGTTGCGTTCTCAATCAATCCTGGAGCAGGACCATCAACATAAATAACCAAATCTCTTTTAACGGTTGAAGAGGCACCTAGAATAGATGTTTCTGGTTGTGAACCAGCTAATGAACTATCGGTGGTTTTAAAAGCACCCCACGGATATTGATTGCCTGTTCTAGTAACAAACGCCGCAGCTTTTTGGGTCGTTAAGAAGATTTCTCTAAGTTGTTCACAGTTCTTAAATGAGTCACAGCCCACTAAACATAAATTCTTACTAGCTACAAACTTGGTCATAAACCAAGATCTGTTGAATGCGTTTGGAGATATAGAACAAGTGTACGTGTTATCCGCTAGTTGAGCAGAGGTTGGTTCATCCATTGTGACCACTCTAACAGCGGTTCTATTTGTCGCAACATCGTTTTTATTACCAGTTCTAGAACCAAAAGCATATGGACCAACAGCAGCCCAGTTACTTGTGTTGTAGTTAGTGCTTTCTTCTTTATTGATGTTTGCTTCAATAGCAGCAGCATCACTTAAAGAACAAGGTAAAGCAACGTCAATTTCAGCGGCGCCAATGTTACCGCCGATATTGCTAAAGCAATAACCACCTAAAACCTTTAATTGCGAAGGTTCGTCTGGATCGTTAGCCTTAAAAGATAAGTTCCGAACTTCAAGGAAATTAAAGAAAGCATATTTTCCTAAATATTCCAAAGAATTTGGAAGCGCTAATGTAGTGATATTTTCCATTTTGATATTTTCGGTGCTTCTATCAGCAAAAATACCATTACTAATCTCTTTTAAGGTTGTGCACTCGCTGAAATCAAGGTTCTCGATATCAGAGCACTTAAAGAACGCTCGACGGCAGATTTGCACTAAGCCATCAGAGAATGTAACACTGCGAATGTATTCGCCCATGTTAGCAAATGTTTCTTTCTTAATAACCTTTAAAGGATAGTCGTGTCCATCAAACCTAACAGAACCAGGAATGGTTAAAGCTTTAGTAGTAGGATTATAGTAGTCTTGTACGATTTCAGTAGGTGGATCCCACTTATAGATAGCAGCGTATTCATTACCTGCTCCACCATCAGCAAGTTTGATAGTCTTTTGACTAAGGTTTTCTGAATCCTGATTTTGACAGTCTAACATGATGTTAGCGGATTCAATTGTGTATCTTAAACCTGGATATTCATTGGACTGTAAAATAACAATGTGATCGTTTTCAATTGGGATTTTATTAACATCGTTATTGTTAATTAGTTTTTTACGCCAATTGGTTTCATATTTATTATCTGGGGTAAAAGGCAATGTGTTATAGCCAAAGTGAAGTGTTAATGCACTATCGCAATCAACGAATGCGTATGGTTCAACATCATCAAGGTTTTCTTCGAAATACACCCATTTTAAGTTTGTGCAATTAGCAAAGGCATATTTTTCAACGGTAATTTTGTTTACATTATTGCCTGTACCAGTTTTTGATGGGAAATAGAAGTTACTCAAAGTTTGACAATTTTGGAAACAGCTATAGCCAAAATGTGTTAAGACGGTTGAGCAGTTAAAATTCATCAAGCTAACACATGAAGTAAAAGCATGGTCACCAATAGTGGTCACCTTATCATTGGTTAATAAGAATGATGATCCATCACTATTGCTGTAGAAGAAATATTGCATCGCACGGCAATCAATAAATGTACTTGGCGCAATTTCAGTGACGTTATATGGAAGAGTGAATCTAGTCATGTTTTCACAATAGCCAAATGCTTCTTCACCAATTTCGTTAATTGAGTGAGGTAAAGAGACTGTTTCAAAATCACAGTATCTGAAGCCCGCTTTTGCCACGGCAGAAACAGTATAAGTATTTCCACCGTGTGTGACTGTTCCTGGAACTTCTAAGTTTTGAGGAGCAGCGCTTGGGTCCATACCCCAAGCAATCGCCACTTTCGTAGACTCACCAGTAATTGAATAACATTTAAAGATTTGACCATAAGGATCGGTATATGTGAAATAAGAGTTTTCATCAATCACATAAGCGGCAACTGTAGAAACTATACTAGCTCCTAAACCAATGACACCAGCGGTCAATGAGAATGTTAACGCTGCTAATATTAATACTGATTTTGTTTTGTTGTTCATTGTTCGTTGCTCCTTTCCTTAAGTTCTGTAGAAGATGTTTACATCTTTGTATCGCGTGTTATTAATGAAGTGTACTTGTTTAGTCGGTGAATACGTTAGCAAGTAAGTCACAAACATCGATGGTGAATCAGAGAAAGAAATTGATAAATAATAATCCAAATCTTCTTGTTTTGTACCAACGATAAACTCTGTGCCCACTTCATCATTGAATAAGGATTTAAATGTCACGTCAGTTGTATCGAGCGCATTGTTAGCGTAATTAGCAAGTGTTGGTGCGGTTGTTAAGAAGTTAACCTTTTCAATAGAATTACCAATATCCGCCATATCTTTGCTACCAATAGAGGCATCGGTTTGGCCTTGGACAGCTAAGAAATAGATGTTAGCGGTACCGCTAGAAGCACCAATGACATAGTCACCTTTTGGCAGTTTGAAAATATGACCATATAAGGCGTTATTATCAGTGCTCATGTTATTGTTAACAACAATTTCGGTTGAAGTTTTACCTGGAGTAGTAACGTTACCTTCGGTGTGTTCAACTTCATATGTGTAATATCTATGAGCATCAATTGCATCAGTAAAATTAGTGGCTCTCATAGTGTATAGTTTGGTGAGATCTTCACTACTTGAATGGACATTATTTCTATAGATAGAAATGTCACTTTTGTTGCCAACAACGGAAACGTTAGCACCACTTTCGTTTTCAACGTGGAAAACGATAGAGTTAGCCGGATAGTAATTACCATCGGTGTGCAATAATTTAACTTTGCCATTTGGAACGTTGACAGGCATATAAGAAGAAAGGCTTGTTAATAATTCGTTTTCTGAAGAACGGAACATAAAGCCAAATCTTGAACTACCTGGAGTCACAGGAGCGCCGTATTTATCAATCAAGATTGAGCTTAAATAATTAGAAAGGAAAGCACTATCAGTGTTGTACATGTAGTTCTTACCTGCTGTTTTGTTCATTTCGCTCAAATCTAATTCGAAGCAGTAGTTAAAATCACGAGAGAATGGATATTCAAAAGAATGAACATCTGAATATGATGGTAATGTTGTTGGACGATATGGAGCTTCATCACCCCATCCATAACTATTAGCCTTTGTATGATCATATTCGGCTGTTGAGAAGTAGACTTTTGTTTTCTCAGAGCCGTTCATAATGCGTGATTCGCCAATGTTATCTAAAGCGTATGAAGAATATTGAGCGCCTTGTGCGGCCGCACCACTATTCTTAGCGGTAACAATTTTGAAGACACCAAGACCACGATCGACATCATCTTCGTCTTCAATAACTTTATTCCAAATAAAGTCAACAGAGTTGAAATCACTCTTTATGTCACTATCGTTATTTAACGGATAGCCTGAAATACGATAGTCGTACATGTTAGCGTCTGTACCAGTAATGTACACACTGCTACCTAAGCCCGTATCGAACGTACGTAAATATTCAGAATAATTAGCGAACGAATCACCTGATTTGATGAAGTCACTATAAGAAACAAAGGAATGATATCCACCTTTACTATCAACACCTCTGTTAGCGTAAATTGTATGACCAGTCGACATGTTGTCACGAATTAAACTATAAATCTTAGAGAAATTCATGATACCAATATCACCATCGGTGACTAAACCGATATCAGGATTAATGCCATTAACAACGTTTGTACCGATTTCACCAACTAAGCCTGTATCACTTTCAGTTAAGATTGGTGTATAGCCATTTTCATTAAATGTGAATTTGCCGTCATAGACATATGAATTAGTAAGATTACCATCAACATGGCCCGCTAAGAAGCCAATATTGTTACCATGGTGATAGTTAGTGGCTCTATATCCCACTGTTACATCATTAGAATAATCACAGAAGATAGAAGCGGAGAAATTACCAACGCTTTCATTTCCAGAGAAAACATCGCCGTTTGAGTAAAATTCAATAACATATGTTTGAATAACTCTTGAGAAGACATAACCATCAACTTCAGTGGAAGCAACAAGAGAGACTCTCACATCCGCTTCCATATCACTACCAGAATTGAAGTCTTCGGAATTAGCGAGAACGTTCATATCAATAACAATTGTTTCATCTGGATCGCCATCACCATCAATATCTAAAACAGTATCGGTTTTGATAATTGGGGATGAAGCTTGCCACGAATAGTTAAATGGATCATTTTGTACGGTTGGGAAATTGGTTTTAAAGTAAGCACCGGTATATGTATAGTCGCTTCGATTACCGATAGCGTTAAGGTTATAGATTGTTGTGCCACCTAAACCATTAGGATGTTTAAGGTTTGTTTCAGTATATGCATTGCCGTTATATCTATAAAGGGAAAGGCTTGTATCGTTAGAAAGATAATGAGAACCAGTGAATAATGCTTCAGCAGTTGTAAATGTATAGTCCAAATCAGCGTGATATAACTGATAATCGTTATCAGATGATGTGGAATTATAGCCTAAAGAACAGATTTCTAAGTCTTCACACACCAAACCATTTACAGTGCCTGTGCACGCGACATAACCAAAGACACCAATATCTTCAGGATAGCCGGTGACTTTAAGGTTCTTAACAGGAATACCATTGCCATTAAATTCTCCAACGAATGGAGTGGCTTCACTACCGATAGGAATGATTCTTGTTTCACTTTGAGAAATAGAACTCATATCAAGATAACTGTCATATTCATTTTGACTGCCTGGGTTGATACATCTTAAGCCATCATTTTCGTCAAAAACATGACCGATTTGGAAATATGTCTTTTGTGGGAAAACGCCTAAGTTTTGTAGACGGGTAAGGTTATAGAAGTGTACTGGAGAGACGATTTCATATGGATTTCCAGCGGTGCCATCACCAGCGTAGAAGTAACCACGTAAACCGACCTCACCATCGATAGCCTGATCATCAGTTCTACCACCCGCACCAACAAACCAACCGAGTGTTAAACCAGTAATAGAGACAGAGAAAGCCCCTAATGCGACACAACCGAGGATGATTTTGCTAACTAGCTTTTTCATACTAATCTAAAACCCCCACGGAAATACCTAATTCAAAGGCGTAATCAAAGACAGCGTGAATGTTTCTAGAATAAATGCTTGAGGCATATTTATTTAACTCAGAAACAGCGTAGTTCACGTTGACATAAAGTTTTAATGTTTTAACTTCGTTTTGACCTTTGAAAACGATTGGTCTATTTCTGCTCACGTTGACGGATGTTGGTTTGGTTTGTCCGCCATAGAAATGAGCGTGGTCATTATAGGAGAATTCTTGCTTTGTTAAGGAAGAAAGGTAGGCAACCTTATAGAAAACTGTTTCTTCTTCGGTTAAGGCGTGAGGAATTCTACTGTAATAGGATGGATAGTATTCATCACCATTAGGGAAATTGCCGTTTGCCCCATCGGCTAAATCTTCTTCAGTGTAGACATCAAAATCAATACAATCAGAAAGGAAGATTTCATTATTGTTCTTTGTCTTTTCTTCTAAGAGAATGGCATCTAAAGATAGATAACAATTTGTAAAAGCGGAAGAAGTAACTGTGATTTCGTAGATAGCGTTACAGTTAAGATCAATCAATTCATGTCTTTGAACAATTAAGTCAATTGGATCATAAAGGTTCATAACAGTCACTGGTTCCCAGGTGCTTTCCACTTCTTCGCCAAATTGATGTCTTTCACCATCATAAAGATACTTACCAACATTACCAGTGTATGGAGTTAAGTAATTAACAACAGTAAAAGCATTTTCACCAGTGCCAACTGTTTCTTCACTGTAATTAAATTTATATAAGTTGATATCGCGAATGTCATATCCATTGCCGTTTGCGACAACTTTGAATGTTTCGCCTTGAGCTTGGGCTTGCTTAGCAAAAGAGAACCATGCGACCGCAGCGATAACGCAAGAGAAAAGCGAAAAAACCGTAACAGCGGTTCCTGCAATAATTGTTAATGCTCTTTTGCCTTTTCTTTCCATTATCCAGTCAGTCTACGTTTGCTAGGTAGCTGGCTGTCTTATAGAAATTAAAAACCTCAACTTTGTTTAAACAGTTGAGGTTGCTGGCTATCTCTAAATAAGACCCTATAGTTTTGCGTCACTACATTACTGTAGTTTTGCCTTTTTCTCTATAAATATTTTTCCCCATTATTATTTTTCTGTCAATACTTTTTAGATTAATCTAATGCAGGAATATTTCGATAGAGAGGTTAACAACCTAGAAAAAGAAGATGTCTTCAAACTTTTTATCTAAGGCAATACTGAGAAGTAACGCTAGTTTGGCGGTTGGTTGATATTGCCCAGTTTCGATGGAGCTAATAGTGTTTCTAGAAACACCAACTAGATTAGCGAGTTCCGCTTGCGACATTCCCTGCTGTTTTCTGATCTCCGCTACATTATTATGTAGGACTAATGATTCATTCATATTAGATCACCTTAGTCAATCTTAAAAGCCAGAATGCTAGCCAGCCAATCGCGATTAATGTGTAACAAATGGCCACTACTAATTCGTGTCTTTTTCTCAGCATGAAGTATTTAACATAGAAGGCTGTTGCTAACATAAGGAAACATCCTCCCATAATCTCATAATGCATGATACCAGTGACGATTAGTTCCACGATGATGATAGCGATGAATGATAAACCACCAACAGTGAATGCGAGACTAGCGCCTTTCTTTTGTGCTTCTAAATCAGCGATATCTTTGCCCTTGTTTTCTTGTTGGGCTTTCATTAAGATTTCATTCTTTTCCATAACGTTCTCCTTTGCCAAGTTGACTTGTCACAACACTATATTAGATTATGCCAAGCACACTTGTCAACATCATTTGGAAATATTTTTAGTTTTATTTCGATTGAATCATAGATTATTGCCACTATTATAGCTATAATAAATTTGTTCAGATAAGTAGACCACAGGCGGTATGAACTAGCGTTTTGCAAAGTCGACCATACGCAGGTACACTGAGGTAAATGTTTGTTTGAACTGGTATGTTATTGTGTTAGGACATATCAATGTGGAAAGTATTGCCCAGTAAGCTATTAGTAATTCTAAGATAGGAGGTCGTAGATAGAAGACGATCTTAGAAGGAAACCTAGCTCACGCTCCACACAATAGTAATATTGAGCATGAGGCCATCCAATAGAGGATGTAACACCAGTAGCTTTGGTTGGTAGGGATACCAATTGTTAGTTGCAACGGTGTTTTCTATTTGGATGGCTTTTTATATACCTCCTTTTGGAAACACCATCACTAACGAAAGGAGATTAATATATGGTAAATGTTGGTGAAAAAGTGTTGTCCATACACGATGATGATTATCAAAAATGGATAAAAGATCTTAAAACGAGATTTAAACAATCTCAAATTAAAGCGGCTATGCACGTTAATAGTGAGCTAATTCAATACTATTGGTCTATCGGAAGAGATATCGTGAAAATGAAAAGCGAAGCGAAATGGGGAAGCGGTTTTTATAATTCCCTTTCTAAAGATTTAAGTAGAGAAATCGAATCATCTAAAGGTTTCTCTGTCAGAAACCTCCAATGCATGAAGCAATTCTACGAATTGTTTCCTAAAAATTCAATTACGCAGCAAGTTGCTGCGCAAATATTTATGATTCCTTGGGGTCACATTTTGGTGCTTCTTAGTTCTTGTAAAGGTAATAGTAAAAAAGCTTTATTCTATATTCAAAAAACTATTACAAACAATTGGTCTCGCTCAGTATTGCTAAATTTTCTCGATACCGACTTATATGAAAGAGAGGGTAAAGCCTTAAACAATTTCCAAGCCACTCTTCCAGAAATTGGAAGTGACTTAGCAAATCAATTAACAAAGGATCCATATTCTTTCAATTTTTTATCGATGGACGATAGATATACGGAAAAGGAATTAAAAGATGCATTAATGGAAAATATTCAATCGTTCCTACTGGAACTAGGAACAGGCTTTACCTTTGCTGGTAGAGAATATCGTTTAGAAGTTGGCGAAAGTGAATTGTTTATCGATATGTTGTTCTATAACGTTAAAGTTCACGCATATGTCGTTATAGAAGTTAAGACTGGAAAATTCAAACCCGAATATTCAGGGCAATTAGGAACATACGTCGTTGCAGTTGATCACCAGCTTAGAGGAGAGATGGACAACAAAACTATCGGAATCCTCGTTTGCAAGGATAAGGATAATGTTATAGCCAATTACGCCTTAGAATCTTCTTCTCAGCCATTAGGAGTCTCTTCTTATGAGCTTTCCAAACTGATTCCGGAAGACTTCAAAAGTAGCTTGCCCACTATTGAGGAGTTAGAAAAGGAACTTAAGAAAAAGTAAAATAAAACCGCTCGTTTTGAGCGGTTATTTTTTAAGTTTGGTCGGGACGACAGGATTTGAACCTGCGGCCTTCAGTTCCCAAAACTGACGCGATACCAAGCTACGCTACGTCCCGAAATGGCGCGCCTCACAAGAATCGAACTCGTAACCTCCAGATTCGTAGTCTGACACTCTATCCAGTTGAGCTAGAGGCGCAT
>CADBXE010000007.1:83957-91913 GCA_902798595.1 uncultured Erysipelotrichaceae bacterium
ATGATCATTGAGTTGCAGTCAATTGCCTTACCAGACTTGGCTAAGGAACCATTCTTGCAGCGTTATGAATTATAGCACTGCAATTATCTTACTATCAAGCAACAAATTAATTTTTTTAATATTTTATTAATAAACTATTTAATATCTTGCCACATTAAGTCGACTTTTGTTTGTTGAGCACCAAAGTCTTTCATGACGCAGCAGCGATTTAATTGTTCTTCTGTTGGGTATTGAGCGTCGAATTGACGGCCTCTTTCGCTGGAAGGGATTTTGATGGTTGCACCACCTTCGACTTCACCGAAGTAGAAGCTTAAGTCAACTTCGTATGTGTCTGTTTCGCCTTCTTCAGCAGCGTAGGTTTCATTAACGAATTCCCACATATCTTCACCAACAATTGGGGATGTGTAACCAACTTCGCCCATGCATAATGCAGCGTTATCTGGTCTGCAGATGAAGTTAACGAATTCTTCTGCTAAAGCTTGGTTAGCACCTTTTGGCATACACCAACCATCAAACCAA
Source organism: uncultured Erysipelotrichaceae bacterium (assembly GCA_902798595.1). Classification (GTDB taxonomy): domain Bacteria; phylum Bacillota_I; class Bacilli_A; order RFN20; family CAG-826; genus RUG14515. The sequence continues at coordinate 84,477 of CADBXE010000007.1, forward strand.
ACGTTGCTACCTTCCTTTGGTAAAACATAGTTTAATGTCTTTTCAAGTTCATCACCGCAGTCCATTGAGTAAACAGCATCACCACTCCAAGCAAGGTTAGCGTGATATGTTTTACTGGAAACGATTTCACTCTTACCATCATCAACTTCGAAACCACGGACTGTGCCGCCATCTTTCTTGGCAGCTTTTAAAGCCGTACCAACTTTAGCAATTGTTTCATCATCGCATCTGTTGAAGATTTCGCTTAACTTAGCGTTGAAATCAGGAGCGGTCTTATCTAAGGCATCGATTTCTTCTTTATAAACGTGGAAGATACCTGTTAAATATGTATCTCTAACTGAGTCTTTTAATTTGAATTGACCTTTGAATTTGGTGTTTGTGCTCCATAAGCATTCCCAAGATTCAAGTTCTTCTTCTTCGAAGTAATCACTGTCGTAAACAAAGCCCATTGTGCCCCAGAAATAAGGAACAGCGTATTTTAAGAAGCAGGAACCATCATTGAGTTTTTCACTTTTAAATCTGTTTCTAATGAATGGTGAACCATTGTCATCCCAGTTCTTGAGTGAAGCGTTGTATTTATCGTTAGCTTCATCATATGAGAATGGGATTAATTTGTTTTCATTGGCTAATTTTTGAATCATGTAGTCAGATGGACAAATTAAGTCAGCATTCATATCTCCTAATTGAGCGTATAATTCTTCATTAGTTGAGAATGTTTGGTAGTTAACTTTGATTTTTGCACCATCGTGTGTTTCGGCATAGTAATCTTTGAATCTATCAACAATGCCTTTGACTTTTTTGCCATTTTCTTTACCACCGAGATAGATGTAGTCTTCCCAGTTACAGATTGTTAATTTAGCGTCATATTTTTCACATCCGGATAATAATGTGACACTACTGAGTGCTAAGAAGCTGGCAACTAAACATGTAAGTTTGTTCTTAATCATTTTTCTTTTTCTCCTTTTTTAGATTTTCCCTTGAATTGCGATGACTTTTAACATTCATAACGATCATCACGATTAAAATAACAACAAATAAAATTGCTGTGAATGCTCTGAGTTGAGTTGGTAAGGCACTTCTCTTAGTCACAGAGTCAACATAAGTTGAAATTGTGTGGAATGTGCCATTGTTCTTTGGACGGTTGAACACTGTGACAACATAATCATCCAAAGATAAAGTGATGGATAATAAGAAACCGCTTAAGATACCTGGAAGGATATCAGGAATAACGACTTTCCATAAGGCTTGTGTTTGAGTAGCGCCTAAATCCATCGCGGCTTCATATAATGACGAATCCATTTGTTCAAGTTTTGGTCCGACGGATAAAACAACATATGGAATAGATATAACAACGTGACCAATAACCAAAGTAACGAAACTAAGTGGTATGGTGAAAAGGAATCTGGAAATAAATTCATAGAGAGCCACCAAAGCGATAGCGGTCACAACTTCAGCGTTAACGACTGGAATTTGTGTCATGAAGTCCAAAACATTCTTTTTCCATCTTCTACGTAAGTAGTAGATGCCAATGGCACCTAGTGTGCCTAAGATAGTTGAAATAGCCGCTGCAGTCACTGCAACCAAAGCTGTATTTCTAGCGGCTGTCCAAATCATTGATGATTCATAGACATCCAAGTCAAATAACTCGGCATAGTTATTGAATGAGAAACCAACCCATTTACCGGCAATCGGTGAATCAGTAAACGAGAAGATAGTAATGTAAATGATTGGGAGATACATCAAAAGAAGAACAAAATAGATAAAGGCATTGGCAGCGATTTTGCCGATTTTTGCTTTTCTAGCTTTTCTTCTTAAAGCAAGATTTGTTGCTTCTTGATTAATAAGCATGGCGTTATTTTCCATTACCAAATGCCTCCCTTCTTTTGATTTTCTTCTTTGTTACCAATTGTTTTTTCTAATAGTAAGGTGATACCAATGATCATCAACATGACTAAAGAAATAACACTACCAACGTTGAAGCTAACTGGTGAAATTGATTCAGAGAACCAATAGGCCACTAAATTACCAATAATAGAGGTGGTATTTTCACTCATCTTATTAGCGATAACGTAAGAGGACATTGTTGGCATGAATGTCATCATACAGGCAGAAACAATGCCTGGAATTGTCATTGGGATAATATTCTTAAAGAATACTTGTACTGGATTAGCGCCTAAATCCGCTGCTGCTTCAATTTGGTTCTTATCCATTTTTAACATTTGGTTATATAAAGGTAAGATGGCGAATGGTAAATAGTCATAGACCATACCAAGAACAATAGCCACTAACGGATAATCAGCAGTTAATTCGAAATGGAAAAGGAAAGTTGTAGCACCATTAATTAAGGCTTTTAAACCGATTGTTCTAATAACAAAGTTAATCCACATTGGTAATAAGAAAATGTAGACTAAAACCTTGTTTTTATTGAATTTTTTATTACTCAAAATATAGGCGATTGGGTAGGCAATCAAAATACAAAGAATTGTTGAGATTGTAGAAATAATGACTGTTTGTCCAATTACTTGCCAGTTCTTTGCAGTGGTAAAAACTGTTTTCCAACTTTCTAATGAGATTAAGCCATTTTGATCAGTAAAGGCATAATAGACAATGATGGCAAGTGGCGCCACCACGAACAACGCCATGAAAACAAAATAAGGAATACAGAGGCTTCCTCTAAAATTGAATCTGCGTTGTCTACGACGAACAACCGCTTCCATTGTTATTTCTTAGCTCCTTTACGAGATAAATGAATTTTGGATTTATCAATGATGACGGAAACTTCATCGTTTTCATTCCATAAATCAGGTGTATTTAAAACGAAGTCTTCCTCTTCTTCTGTTCTAACGATGATTTCATAGTGGTCACCAATATAGATTAAGGAGATGATGTTACCATGGATATCGCTGGCTTCTGGATCGTCACTGATAGTGATAGCTTCAAATGGAACTTCAACATTGATTTCCATATCAACAACATCAATTTCATTGCCATTTTCATCCACGAGCACTTCATTTTCATCAATCTTAGCGCCTGGGAATAAAGGCAAAATATCGACATCGAATTCCGCATTAGCGAATTCTACTTTGTAGTCTTTTGTAATATAGCCATCATAGAAGTTAGAAACGAATGGTTTCTTCATGATTTGAATGTTGACTGGTTCAACTTTTAAGCTGACTTTAATACCTTCGTCTAATTCTGCGGTGGATTGGACGATAACTTCAGCCTTGCCGACGTTGATGATGTATTCATAGTGCATACCTTTAAAGATTTTGCTTGAAACTACACCATCGACAACGCCTTCACCAGCTTTGCCTAAGATGAAATCTTCTGGTCTCACGACTACGTCAACCTTTTCATTGACTGGGAATTTGCCGAAGTCAACTGGGTCAGCATCCCAATATCTATTTAAGAATCTAACTTTGTTATCTTTTGCCATTGTGCCAGTATAAATGTTGGATTCACCAATGAAGTCCGCAACGAAAGCATTGTTTGGTTCATCGTAGATTTCTTTTGGTTTACCAACTTGTTGGATGACTGCGTCATTCATAACAACAATGGTATCAGACATTGTTAAAGCTTCTTCTTGGTCGTGTGTGACATAGATGAAGGTAATGCCTAACTTTTTATGCATAGCCTTTAGTTCGAGTTGCATTTCTTTTCTCATCTTGAGGTCTAATGCGCCTAAAGGTTCATCTAATAATAAGATTTCTGGTTCGTTAACAATCGCACGCGCAATAGCGATACGTTGTTGTTGACCACCAGATAAGGTAGAAATATCTCTCTTTTCAAAGCCTTCAAGGTCAACTACCTTTAAAGCCCTTTCAACTTTTTCTTTAATTTCTTGTTTTGTGAAGTGACGATATTTGGTCACTGGATTGCCTTTTTTATCAACTGTTTCGTATGGAATCTTTTTGAGTTTTAAACCAAAGGCAATGTTATTAAAAATATTTAAATGTGCGAATAAAGCATATCTTTGGAAGACGGTGTTAATTGGTCTTTTATATGGAGGTAACAAAGAAATGTCTTGTCCATTTAGTAAAATAACACCACTTGTTGGAAGTTCAAAACCAGCGATCATTCTGAGTGTTGTTGTCTTACCACAACCAGAAGGTCCTAAGAATGTCACGAACTCACCTTTTGTGATATCGAGATTGAAGTTATCGACTACTGTTGTGCCGTCAAATTCCTTGCAGACACCTTGAAGCGAAATAATGATATTTTCTTTGTCCATAATTTACCCGCCTTTTCCCCTGTGAAATTTTATTCAAAAAAATCACGCAAAAAATATATATAAAAATGAACAAAAAAACAAACAATTTTTTTAAAAATTTTTTTGAGGGGGATTTTTGAAAAAACCATTTTTTCATTTTGTTACGATTATATCAGTACTTTTGTAAAACAAATGTGTTGAAAAAAACATGCAATTTTTTAGCGAGTTTTTCTCCTAAATTTTGCGTTAGTTTTTCTATCAAAAAATATAGCGAGTTTTTTGAACGCTTTTTTCGTTCATTTTTTACACCTGTTTTTGAGGGTCATTTTTAGGGTGTTTTTTTATGCCGATTTTCCAACCATATTTTCTCATACGCTTGCACGCGTAACTTCTGTTATTTATAATTCAAATATATGAAGAAAAGAATTGTTGCTTTATTACCACTTATCATCATTCCTTTTGCGTTAAACGCTTGTAAGCAAGATAAGGCCAGTTTGACTTATGGAACTTTAATTCATCAGGATATTTATTCATTAAAAGAAATTGATAATTCTGAACTCGCAAGTAAGAGCAAAGATGAAAAAGAAGTCTTTATCTTAGCGGTCTATCAAGGCCGATATAGTGAAGAGTGCCAATGTTGGACTACATTCACTAACGTAATCGCTACTTACATAAATCTCACAAATGAGATGGTTTATTTATATAATGCTCACAACCAAAACGATGAAGTTGCAAGTTTAAGAATTAATAAATACGAAGATAGCACTCCTACCCTATATATCTTTAATGGCGAGAAGAAAGTCGCTAGATTCTCCTATCGTAACAATGGGGACAAAGCGATCTTTGAAGACACCACTGCTGAGGCAATGAAGACAAGAATTAACAGGCATTTAGATAAACCTACATTATATTACGTAGATGAGAAGTACTTAGATGACCATTATACCCATGATGATAGTATGGCGGTTCTCTTTGTTCGCCGTGGATGCGGTGATTGCCGCTATGAGATACCTAATGTAATTATACCCTACATTAAAAAACATAAAACAATGAGATCTTTATGCGTTTTCGACATGCAAGATTACTACGACAAAGCTAATAAAGAGTCCGCTACTAGCGATGATAAAATGTACTATCAGAGTCTCAAAGATAGATTCAATTTAAGTACTTATGGCGATGAAACATTTGGCTACCAAAACGGAGTTGTACCAACAATTCAATTTGTGAAAAAAGGTGTTGTTGATGACGCTAGTGTTTACTTTAATGACACTGTCGCCAAGAAAGACAATGGTACATTCTATGTCTCTAACTCTTATTATTCAGAAGAGAGACTGCCACACTTAAAATACCTCCAGGGAGCAAGAAACTATCCAACTATTTTAAAGGGTATGACACTGACAGAGGGTATTTTAGAAAATAAAAAAGGCGGCTATTATTGGTCGCAAGATGCTGCGAGCAAGTATCACCGTCCGTTATTAGAAGCTTTCTTAGATTTCTATATGTTTGGTTATTGACGATAACCTTTGAAAATCAAAGCGCCCTTATAGTCTTTATATTTGTTTAAATCTAACTCTTCACTTTCTAAATATTGGTAGTTTGGGAAGAGTTTTTTAAACTCTTCAATCATGTTTCCATCTGGGTAACCGCTATTGTATTTTATCATGTGATAATGCATTGGAATGACGATTCTTGGATTAACCAAATCCACAATCTGTTTTAATTCCCTTGGATTAATTGTATAGAAGCCATTAATCGGAGCTAATAAGACATCAGCGTTCTTAATTGGTTCTAATACCCTTGCATCTAAAACACAGCCTATATCGCCCATATGAACGACTTTATAGCCATCCACATCAAAGATATGGATAAGATTCATACCGCGCTTCATGCCGTTATGATGGTCATGAGGCACTCTTAACATTTTAGCGCTTACTCGATTTGGGTTTTCCTTAATAGGAACAAGATGATAAGCACTATGGTCAGCGTGACTATGTGACGCTATAACCGCATCTACAGGTTCCACCTTAGGGAACTTGAGATTAGGTACACTATTATCCTCGTATGGATCAATCACGACTAGATATTCTTTTCCCTTAATAAGAAAGGAGGCGTGGCCTAAATAGATTAATTCACTCATAATTATTTCCTCAGGAATAGTATATTATATTTTTTCATATGTTTATCTTGATAAATTGCATTTTAAGTAAAAATGGACTACCATAAAATTATCTCGAAAGGAAGAACATAATTTATGGCTAAAAAAGCTAAGAAAGGTCCAGGTCTTTGGGCTGAATTTAAAGAATTCATCAATCGTGGCAATGCCTTCATGTTAGCAGTTGGTGTTGTCATTGGTGGCGCATTTGGTGCTATCGTTAATGCATTTGTTAACATGTTAATGTCCTTAGCGACATGGCCAGTCCCAGGTGGTTTAGCTGGTTTAGTAACAGTTTTACCAGCTTTGACAGAAGGTCAAAAAGGTATCGCAGGTGTTGGCCAATCATTCGCTGCTGCCGACTATAACATTGTCGCTAAAGCAATCGGTGATGCCGCTGGCGCTACAGACCCATTAGTGTATGGTGCTACTGTTCTTAACGGTAATTACACCAAATATGGCACAAACTTCTATTTCAATGGTTCTGCCATTATTAACTGGGGCGCATTAATCAATGCTATTATTTCCTTCATCATCATTGCGATTGTCTTATTCATTATCGTTAAGGTTATGAATGCTGCCGCAAGAAAGAGAGAAGAAATCAGAGCCAAAGTTCAAGAAGCTTATTACGAAAAGCATCCAGAAGAAAGACCAGTTCCACCAGAACCAGGCAAACCAGAACCAACCGAACTCGATTATCTCAAACGTATTGCTGAATCCTTAGAAGCAAAGAAGAAATAAGTTCGATTAGATAAAACAAAAAGAAGCGATTGAGTTCGCTTCTTTTTAATTGTATTTATCAATTTGTGCTCTCAAGTCTTTTAATACTTCTTTAGCGTTTTCAGATTCTATTGAATAATACTTGGTATACATGACATATGTTCCATAAGAAGTGTGTCCACCAAAGTACCATCCAGATCGAAAGCAACTAAGCGCATATTACCACCCCATTTTCAGTACAAAAAGTCCAATCATAACCAGGAGTGTTCCAAACAAACATGAACCGGGAAGCTTATCCCGGTTAACGATCCGGGTTGCCAGAATCATAAATCCGTATCCAAGTACAGAGACTGGT
>CADBXE010000008.1 GCA_902798595.1 uncultured Erysipelotrichaceae bacterium
TCTGTGTATCTCATTTAGAACCTCCTCGTGAATAGAATAGCAAAGAAAAAAGTGGATGGCTCTTTTTAGCCTTGTCCACTTTTACACTAGCACTTCAATGTTCGGCTTTTTTATTCTTCCACGAAGGTGACTTTCGCAAGGAACGATGTGCCACCATCGACTTGAACTTCAAATGTTTCTGGGTTATTGGAATCACTATAGACACTCACTTTATCTTTTTCTCTAATTTCTTTCATATAGTTTAAAGAAATAAAGCTTGGGCGATGTGTCTTGTAAAACTCAAAGTCATGGACATCCATTAATAGTTCTACGTAACGAACATTGTTCATATGGCAGTTAAAGTCTAAATCGCTATAGTGAATGGTTCTTGTTTCCACTAAGGCTTTGTTTTCACTTGCCACAATCTTACCTGGTAATGGTAATTCATATTCACTAGTTTCAGGTGGAAGCTTTTTAATTGTGTCTTTATCAACGATTACTTTTCTTGTTTTTGCGTCAATTAATGCCCAAATGGAAGAGGCTCTCACGATTGGTTCATTTTTCTCATCCAAAATATAGAAGAAACGTGGATAAAGCATCGCTAAATCTTTACCTGGATAAGTACAAACAGTAATCTTTTCATTGCAGCGTGGCAATCTTTTGATTTCCACATCCATTCTAGTAATGACCCAGTCAATACCTCTTTTGGCTAAAGAAATGGAATCAGAACCCACTTCTTCAGTCGCTTTTAAAGCAATATCTTGGAAGATACGATATAGATTTGCGGGTTTTAAATTAAAACGATAATCAACGTCGTTATTAGAAATAATAAATTCTTTCTTGTACATGATGTTATTCTCCTAGTGCCTTTTTGACTTTCTCCGCGGAGGCGAAGGCAAACATTAAGTTATAACCCCCACACATACCATCAACATCAAGAAGTTCACCCGTAAAATATAATCCTTTTTCTTTCTTTGATTCTAACGAATCAGTTACTTCCTCTAAAGCAAGGCCACCATGGCTGACTTCAGCGATTTGATAATCGTAGAAAGCTTTAAAAGTGAAGGCTAGATGATGGATGTCTAAATTATTACCTAATAAATATTCTGCAACTTTAGGGGAAACATATTCGTCATATCTTTCCTTACCTGTTTTTGTGTAGCTAGGCGCTAAATCGAGAACGATTTGGACATTATTTCTGTTATTAAGGCGATTGATTTTGCTAGAAATATTAAGGATGACAATGCCACTTAATCCATCGTCCTTGAACAAGACTTCCCCGTCTTCTTGATAGATGATTTTGTTGTTTTGACAAAGAGAGACTCTGCTCTTTACCCTTTGACCAGAGATCTTCTTTGTGTTTTCTTTAACTTTAATTGGACATAGTGTTGGTGATAGTTCTTTAATCTTATAGCCATGTTTATTTAAGATATCAATAACTGTACCATCAGTGCCTAACTGTGGATAAGACTTACCACCACTGGATAAGACTAATTTATCAAAGATAAACTCATTATTTTCGCTTTTAACAACAAACTGGTCGTTTTTCTTTTGATAATCGATTACTTTTTCATTGGTGAAAACTTTGATACCTAATTCCGTGATTTTTCTATTCATCATCAAAACAACTGTTTGAGCGTTTAAGGAAACAGGAAAAACTAGTTCACCAGTATATGTGGGGTGAACACCAAAACTATCGAAAGCTTTAATGATATCGTTTGCGTTAAAGTCTTCTAGTAATTTATTAGCAAACTTATCGTTATATTTATCTTTTAAATCACCAGTGTTCGCGTAGTTACATCTGCCATTACCAGTGACCAAAACTTTCTTGAGAATCTTATCGTTTCTTTCAATAAGAGTGACATCAAAAGATGGGTTTCTTTCTTTTAATCTAATAGCCAGAAAGACACCTGAAGCACCCGCACCGACAATTCCAATTTTCATGTGAGTATCATAACACTTAGTGTTAGAAAGCACAATAAAGGACTAGGTTGCCCTAGTCCAATTATTTGATTTTGTAAATCTAAATCCTATTCGCCTGCTTCTTCAGCTTCTGGGATTGTGACTCTGAAGCCAACGTTACCCCAAATGTTTTCTTCCTTGTGTTCACCTGGGTGAGAGTAGACAGCGATTGTCTTACCGTTACCGGCATCGAATGGAGCGTCTGTTGTATCAATAACACCTGTAGAAACACAGTTTTCTTGTTTATTTTGTTGGATGTTAAGGTGTGTATTGTAGTCACCAGATGTAGCGCCATCTCTGACCATGAAGTCGATGTTGATGATGATGAATGCTTCTTCACCTTCGACTTTATAGAAGTAGTATGGGTTACCTTCGGTTTGAGAACCTTCCTTTTGGACACGTGTTGATGTGTTTGGAAGTTTTTGGAAGTTAACATAGGATGTATAACCGTTGAGTTGTTCTTCTGTGAGGTTGGCGTTGTTGGCACCACCGATCTTAGCAAAGATACCTGTACGGCCATATAAATCTCTTGCGACAGAAACTTTTTCAATTCTGACTGGACCTAAATCGTCAACGACTAATTTTGCGCTGTTGCCCGCTTCTTGGTCAGCACGGAAATAGTACTTAAATGCATTGTCTTGAAGAACGGTTGTTGGAGCGTCGAGTTCGAGTTGTTCATAAGCATAGCCTTTAGCACCAGCATAGATAGCGTATTTGTTGCCACCTTCGAGGAGGTATTTGCCTTCTGCATTTTTAAGGCTACTGAGGTTTAACTTAGCTTCGAATTTCTTGTCAGCAATTGGAGCGTCGACGTTGTAATCAGCATCAGCTGGTGTAGCCTTACCATAAACAAAGTTGTCTGCTGGTGTGGCTTCGCCTTCACCTTCGCCTTCACCTTCAGCAGCTTGGCTACTGCTGGAAGAATAAATCTCTAAACCAAATGCGAATTTTAATGATGCAGCATCAATTGCTGTAACTGAGCCTTTGACTGAGAGGAACACGTCGTTACCGTCTTTAGCAATGGCTAATTCACTAATATCCACTGATGGTTGTGGAGGAATAGAACTACGGCTTGTTGGTGTGTTACCACTGCCGCTTGGCTTTGCAGTTGATTTGTTACCACTATTAGAGCCATTGCCACCGCATGCGCCTAAAACAAGTGTTGAGGCAACTAACAAAGCACCAAATAATTTTTTGTATTTCATAAAAATCCTTTCTGTACAATAAATGTACTGATGAAACAACAAAACTGGAGCAGTTTGTTTCCAAAAAATAAAATACTTAATTTTATAATAAAAGCGTTTTGCTAATTTGGCAATACCCCCTAACCTTCTTTTGTGCCTTTTTTATGGAATAAAGAGACATGCATGGACTCAGGAAGAACCCACGAAAGGATAAAGGAAATAATAAACATATTTAGAACACAATTAGATAAAAGGTCACTGAGACATTCTAAATTTAGCACTCTGAAAATATTAACTGATAGCGCTACATCATTAGCACCAAATGGAACGGTAGCGATAGTTAATCCAAAGCCTAAACATATGCTTATGGAAGTAATTAAAATGTTTTTATCTGACCATCCGATTTCGGAAATTGATTTCATGCCAATCACAGCGATGCTACCGAATAAGGCCACCATTGTGCCACCAATAACAGCTTCTGGAATTGTATATAAGAAATTGGCAATTGGTGGGAAGAAACTGGCGATAATTAAAAGACATGCACCAGTGAAAATCGTGTAACGATTAACCACCTTGTTTTGAGCGACAATGCCAATGTTTTGAGCGTATATCGTTTGAGGGAAAGCACCAAATAAGGCGCCAACTGAACAGTTAATACCATAGCAAATAAGGCCACCATTAACTTCTCGTAATGTTGGTTCTCTTAGTAAACCTGTTTTAGCCACGGTTGTGGTATTACCAATCGCTTCTACGGTGGTAGCGATAAAGCATATCGAAATTAAAATACATGGCACTAATTCAAATCTAACCTTTGTTAAATTAACAAAGTGTGGAAAATCAATCACGCCATGTGAGCCAACTACTTCCGTAATGGCCATACTTTGAAAATCAATCATACCAGGAATACAGCAGCTAACTAAATAGCCCACCAGTATACCGACAACGATATTAAGGTTTTTCCAAACACCCTTCATAAAGATTTGCCATAATAAGCAACTTATTAACGTCACAAAAGCAACGATGATATAGCAAAAATAAGGGACACCTGTACCAGTTTGGCCACTACTAATGACATTAGAAATGATGGTTTGACCACCTAAAAAACTATTCGCTCCGCTGGCTAGAAGCGATAAACCAACACCCATCACAACAATCGCTGGAACGATTGGTTTAATTAGTTTACCCCACCATTTATAGAACAATGAGAAAACAATCGCAAACAAAGCGCCAAAGATAATCGATCCCATAATTGTGTAATAGGCCAATTCAGGATTGTTTAAGCAGTCACCAGTTGTGCCGATGGTAATTAAAACTGGCAAGAACGTAAAAGATGTACCTATCACCACAGGCAATCTTGCACCGATAAATAATTGCACGATTGTGCCTAAGCCTGCCATAAAGAGAGCGCCAAGCAAAGAATAAACGGCGAATTGATCGCCTAATAAACCAATCTTAGTAAAGACAATAAGTATCGGAGTGATGTTCGCAGCAAACATTGCTAAAACGTGTTGCAAACCAAAAGGTATCGCATTCTTTAATGGAACGCGATCATCTAATGAAAATAGATTGTCTTTCGAGGCAGGGCCTTTGAACAAAGACTTAACGCTTCTTCCTAAATCAGCAAAAAATTTCATTAATAATGAACCTTATCTGCAATGCGCTTATATTCCCCATATAATTTGAGGCATTGTTGACGATCTAATTCATGAATGAATTGTTCGCGATGTGCGAATTGTTCATAGAACTTTTTATCTCTGAAACCGATTTCTTCGGTATCTAAGATATTGCATCCATAGTAGACCTTCTCAATGTTAGCCCACAAAATAGCGGACATACACATTGGGCATGGCTCACCAGTTGTGTAGATTTCACAACCGCTTAAATCGAAAGTATCAAGCTTCTTGCAAGCTTTGTGTATGGCCATGACTTCGCCATGGCATGTTGGGTCATTGTTCTTAATAACTTGGTTATGTCCTTTAGCGATAACGACGTTATCTTTAACAATAACCGCGCCAAATGGGCCGCCATGACCCGCTTTAATACCTTTTCTGGCCTCGTTTATGGCCATTCTCATAAATTTATTCATGTTGTTCCTTCTAGGCAAATAATAAGGCGATAAGTGCCATCCATTGTTCGCGGCTTAGAAAACTGTCTACCTCGTAGAGGTAATTTCCGCAATACTCCCTAATCTTATTGCCCTCAATCTGGGCAATGTAATTGCCACAGTATCTTCTAATTTTAGTGCCATCAAATTGTAAGAGATTTAGTCCACAATAGCGGCGAATAGTATCCCCGTTGAATTCGTAAAGATAATTACCACACCACTGTCTGAGTTTACCATTTTCAATTTGGTAAAGTGTTCTACCACAGTATTCACGAATTTGGTCGCGGTCGAATTCTAATAGATAGTTACCACAATATCTTCTTACTTTAGCCATTAGTAATTGGAGGAAGACGATGCTTCTTGTGATCTTCGATCAGTAATATTATCAATTGCAATAACTAACGCAACGAAGAAAGGTAATTCTTGGTCATCATCAAGGGAAAGGACGAACGAGTCTCTAAGAGAAATCTTTCTAGCAACGTGTCCGATTTCTTTACCGTTTAATTTGATTTGGTAATTGAAACATAAGATGTTGCCACAGATTTCCAATTGGCCTAATGACGATTCAATAAAGTAACGGTCATGGACAGACCAGAATTTTCTTCTAATCTTAGCGACCATGTTGCCATCCTTATCATAAACCATGGCTTTATGGACGAAGAGTTTCCAGAATTTATTTCTCACTGTGTATAAGAGATTGCCTTGCATATCTTGGACGAATTTCTTTCTTGTGAATGTCCAGAATTTGCCTTTGACATAGAGAACGTCTTTTTCATCCATGTCTTTAACTTTTGAGCCACCCCTTAAGGAGATCCATTTGTTTCTAATACTTACTTGTTGCATATCATTACCTCACTTGTAAGCCTGTAGAAAATTGGTTATAAAACCAATTAGTACAGTTTTTCATAAATCTTTGTCTAGTTATATTTTAATATAAAAAACGATTTATAGAAACTATTATTTTTGCGCCTGAATTCAATTAATCCATATTTATCGCAGGAGATTACTTTATACTTTTTTAGGATTTTAAACAATACAAAATTAAAAGGGGTAATCCCCTTTTTATCATCTTAATAACTCTTTCGCGAGATTATACTCACCTGATTCAATACGACCCATTAGCTCATCATATGTAAGTGGTTTACCATACAAGTAGCCTTGCAAGCGTCCACAGCTTGATTCTTCTAGGAACGCTGCTTGTTCTGCGGTTTCGACGCCTTCGCATAATGTCTTCATACCGATTTGGTCCGCCATAGCGATAACTGATTTGATTAAGGCTTTTGCCTTTTCATTACCGTTGAATCCAGTTAAGAATTTCATATCGAGCTTTAAGACATCGAACTCATAATCTTTTAAGACATTGAAAGAGGAATAACCACTACCAAAGTCATCAAGCCATGTTGCAAAGCCTTTTTCATGGAGACGATTGATTGTGTTCTTTAATGTATCTTCTTCATCAGTCAAAGCGCTTTCAGTGATTTCGATATGTAGCAAATCAGTTGGTACTTTATATTCTTCAATAGTTTCACTAACGACTTGAACAATATCGATAACGCCAAAGTCCGCTCTTGAGAAGTTGATAGAAACAGGAAGGACTGGTAATCCTAAATCTAAATTATGGCGAAGATCTCGACAAACAAGTCTTAAGATTTCCTTATCTAATTTATAAATTAGTTGTGAGCTTTCTAAAACAGGAACAAATTTACCTGGCGATAAAAAACCATATCTCGGATCAATCCATCTCGCTAATGCTTCAACGCCACACAACGTTCTGCCCTTGGACCAAACAACTGGTTGATAATAGGCTTTTAAGTAGCCATTTTTAATTGCTTCATCGATATGTGTAACGATATACTGGGCCATTAAATAATCATCATGCATTTCGATATCGTAGTAATCAATAACGTGATTGCCGGCTAGTTTTTTGAGATTGCCGTATGCATAACGAGCTTTTTCTACACAGATACGTGGTCTCTCTAATCTATCTGTAGTGACATAGATACCAGCTTTCATACCTAATTTGACATCTGGATCTCTAACTTCAAGAATTTCATTGATCTTCTTGATCTTTTCTTCTAATTGTTCGTTTTTTGCAAATACAACAAAGTGGTCATCTGATTGACGAGATATCAAAGTATCTGGGAAAACTTCGGAAATGATTTTGCCTGTTTCTCTTAAAAAGAGATTGCCTTTTTCAAAACCTTTTTGATCGTTATAAATTTTGAAACCAGAAAGATTTAAGAAAAGGTAAGCGCCACCACCCCATCCAAGGTCTCCTTCTTTCATCTTTTCCCTTGCTAAAATGGTGAAATATTCAAACGATAATAAACCTGTAATCTTATCCTTTGTGGCTAATTCTTCTAACTCTTCATCCTTTTTAGCTTCAGAGATACGTTGGTTGTAGATGGAAATACACACCATCGTTAAGGAAATAACAAACGTTAAGTAGTTAACTTCATCACCTTCCGGGAATCTTCTTTGACCGAAGTTAGCCGCACCCTTAATAGCGAAATAGAAACCAAGGAACAAAGTTCCTAAAATACCGATAGAAATTAACGGGTTCCAAATTAATAAGCAGCCAATATAGATGGTAAACATGAGGAAGCAAATGATTTGCTTATTCTCGTACATGACATTACCACTGCCATCTGGCATATATACAAGATTACCAGAGGCATCTTTAACTGTCTTAACGCTGACAAAGTCGCCATAAGAAACCATGATGCCAAACATCAAGCAAACAAAGGCAAATAAAGAGATAACCATGACGGAACTTAACGATGCTCTTTTACCACCTTTGTATCTGTAAATAGACGCAAAAATAATGCCTATATCAAACAATACGACAGAGATATAAAAGAATATCTTGAAGACGCCTTTAATGATATTAACATCGTTATTAAACTTTATCGACTTGTAGTAGAACTCTAATGGTAACAAGCAGCAAATTATCAAAGAAAAGCCAGCGAAGATAGATGTCCATACCAATCTTTTAACAGTTCTAACTTTGCTAACATATTGGATAGAATAAATGAACATCGCAAAACCCATCGACATCAATAAGAAGAAATTAGATGTGTTTTGGAAAAGGACTTGGAAAATTGAGGCAGTATTCTCAGAATCCATTAGTGTAGGAATGATGTATTTTTGTGTCTGTCTTAAGACAAGCCATATTTCGAGAACAAAAATCACGGAGGACATGAAAATCGCGGATCTCATGTTCGCTTCATTTAAATAGCTTTTCACATATCGACTATTTTTGCGGATGCCAAAAATATTTAAAAAACCATTCCAAATCTTTGATAACGTTTTCATCTGCACCCCCAGTATAACGTAATTCCGCATGTTACACCTACACATTTTTGTATCGTAAAATGGCGTTTTTTGGGCAAAAAAACAAAAAACCCACATTCCTGCGGGCTTTTTTAAATTTGATTTTTTTGATTAATAGGTTCTGAATCTCACACTGAAGATTCCGTTTGGATACATTCCTTGTTCGTATTGCCCTAAATACATTTTTGGATAAAAGAACAAATGGACAAGATAGTAATTGGAATCAATGGTGATTTCATAATACCAGTTCACATATCCGTATTGCTTCAAATCACCTTTTTCATCTGTCTTGCTAGACAAAGTGAAGCCATATTGTTCTAACGCTTCGCGATAAGAAGCAACTTGGTCACCGATTAGATAATCCTTGTAGGTGACATCCACTACTCGACCTTCGGATGTAAAGACTTCTGTTCCATAAGCATAACTTGCGCCTTCTGGTACTGGAACATCATCACCAAACATCTCACGCAATCCATTTTTAACACTGCTTGGAAAATCGTTGGTGCTCACTAAAGGATTGGCTTCGTTTAAGAATTGCTCAACAAGTGGACATGTTGTCGTACCTAAGTCTTTGACAAGAACCGTGGAAGTAACATCACCATAACCATTAGTTGTAATTGTAGAAACAAATGTAGCGCTGAGTCCATCAGAGGCGACTCTTAATTCGTTTTGGTAAGATTTTGCAACATATTCGCCATTAAAAATGCCATTACCACCTAACTCATTAATGATTTCACCAACATAACGATTTGTGGTGGCAAAGACAAAGTCTTCATCTGTCACTTTCCATTCTTTTCTCAAATTATAGAAATCATATGGTGTTTGGAAGAATTCTGAAATCGTTGAGTTTTTATTAAGCGTTTGGCAATCACCAACAGTAATGTTGTTCTCTTCATCAACTTCATAGTAGTAGATGCCTTGATCAAGGTAGACAAAATAGCCTTCGTCATTGTAATACTCAGCGAATCTACCATAATACTGGTTAAAGAGAATCTCATCGCCAATCATCTTTTCCTCAATATAATCTTCAACAAAGAAAGTGGAATTTTTAAGTGTTAGTTTTTCAAAGAAGAGCTCGAAAGCCTCTAAGGAGGAAAGTTCTTTTTCACCTTGAGAACTACTACTGCTACTTGAGGAAGAACTAGGTGCACTTGTTGATGTAGACACACTACTGGAAGATGCACTACTTGGATTAGAAGTGCTGCTAGATGTGCTTGAAGAACTACTAGAAGAAATACTGCTAGAAGTAGAAGAACTTGAGGAAGTAGAACTGGAAGTAGTTACACTGCTAGACGTAGATGATGATGTACTGGTAGAACTTATCACGCTTGTGGTTGAAGTGGATGTTGATTCAACATTTGATGTAGTTGTTTCTTCGCTTGATGAAACCACTGGTTCAGAAGAAAGGTTAGAAGTTGCACTGCCAACAGGGCCTGAACAAGCAGAGATTAATAAAGCGAACAAAAGTGATAAGTGTTTTTTCATATTACTTGTATTGAACAGCTAATGTGGCACTGATAAAGGTAACGCTGATGGATTTATCGCCCATTGATTTTGTAGCTTTCTTTTCAGTGTTCTTTGTGTAACCGTTTTCGACACAGGCAGCGATGAAAGCGGCCTTGAATGAATCGGAGTATGGGTTGTTGGTTGGTACCTTGATGTAAACTGTGGTCTCACTATAAACATTTGAGGTGTAATTACCAGAATAAGCCACGTCATAAACATATGGGACTTCAGTGGCATAATCACCAAGTAAAGTGACTAAATTATTGTAAATATCCTCAGATTCTTCTCTCCATGTTGTTGGAGTTGGGGCATCTTTGATTGTATCTAATAATGGTAACAATGCTTTTTCATATTTATCATTAAACGCGGTTGTTCCGAAAGTAGATGTATAGCAGAACTCTTTTGCATTTGAAGCTTTACCGTAGTCATAGTTGATGCCAGTAATGTGATCGCTATAGCCAACTTTGAAAACGATTGTGCCATCAATAGCGTATCTGTTGTTTGTGAATTGATTGTATAAACCATCACCACCATATAAAACGCCATCTTTGAAAACGATATCGTTATCTTCATTAAACATCATGGCTTCTGGAGCAAGATTGAGACCTAACAAGGAAACGAGTGGTTGACCTTCTGCGAGTTCAACATCGCTTTCGTATTTTAAATCTGCAACATCATCTCCGTTTCTCTTGGCGGAGAATTTAACAACACTACCATCGCTTAATTTATGGTAGCCAATGTATTTTTGACGAGCGTAATCCTTCCATTCATCAATAAGAATGGTATCGGCTGTAATTTTAATGTTTTTCCAATTGCCATAGTTACTTTGATCACCAATATAGAGAGAATAATTAGCATCAGCGCCCATTAATTCTTCAAGATAGGCACCGATTCTGACAGTATCAGCGTCAGCTTCAAATGGCGTTGGAGCAACGATTGCTTCGTATGGCAAGACTTCCACTTCCATTACAAGCTTTCTAATAACGTAGTTTGCTTCTTCATCTGATGGTTTAGAAATATCAACTAATTCGTTAGCTGTTTCGCATGTAAAGGAAACGATTTTGCCGTTTTCTTCGTGAGCGGTAATGTATGCGACACGATTATCACCAACACTTGCCCAGGCTAAATCACAAGCAACTGCGTGAGATTCTTGACCTAAATATGAATAGGTGTGTTCACCTGTTTGTCTAAATTGTGTTGTATCTAAAGTTGAGAATGGGAAAGTGAATGATTCCCATAAATTGGCATAGCTTGTAACAATTTGGTTGTTTGGACCAATACCCATGAATTTAGCATAACCTTCATCATTGACGTAGAAATTATGGGTAGTTGAATTTGTTCTCGCAACGAATTGATCTTGAACTAAATATTGTTCATCAAATCGATATTCACTTGTGCCTAAATCTTCAACAGATTCACCAGTGATAATTTTGATTGAGGTTTTAATGTGTGCTTGTTTGAGCATGAAAGAAGAAGCAACTTCTTCACTCATACCTTCAGCAGCAACAGTGGCTTTCTTATACTCTTCATCTAAGACTGGAGCTTTAGTGGAGCCAACATTTGTATACGTAAGATCACCAAGCATAGCGGCACTTTCATAACTAATTGTTTCGCCGTCTTCTGTGAATAAGACGTTGACCACTAATTCATATTTTTCATTAAATGAATATTGAACAGCAATGCAACCATAAGCAACAATAATGCTATCTAAAACATTAGTCATTCCAGCGATTAGATACTCATCTGTGGTAACAAAATGACCATCATGTTCTTCGAATGTTAATGCATCAATATCCACGTAGTGGAAAATATCGATTTTATATAAATCAGTAGCAGGAACTGCTTTGTTATCCACTTTGTACATGATGTCATTGCCAATAACCAAGTTGTTGTCCACCATTTTGATATAGTGTGCAACTCTTTCGCCTTGGATTTCGGAATCAATATTAGTGAATAAACCCATGCCTTCTTTTGTTTGGTTGTTATAGAAATAATCTGGGGTTCTATAAATTGCATAGGCACCCATATCATTTTCACCTGCTAAGGTATAGTTTTCGGTTTCCTTTAAGGCTTTGAGAGCAGATTTAACTTTTTCTTCTGTCACTTTGAATGAAACATTAATTGTTAATGTGCCATCGTTATAGCGACCTTCTTTAGTGCCAGTAACAATGTATGTGCCTTCTTTTGAAGCGACAAATACACCGTTTTCAATTGTGGCACCTTCACTAGTTGTGAGGGTTACGCCTTCAATGTTGGAATTAATTGTCACTGGTTCATTGACATCGAGTTCTGTTTTTGTAGCAGACAAGACGATATTTTCTTTGGCTTGTAAAACAGTAAAAGTGATTTCACCTTGAATAAAGTCGCCTTCTTTAGTGGCTCTCACGCGGAATTCGCCCGCTTCTGTGGCTTTAAAAACGTTGTTAACAACTGTCGCGCCTTCACCAACAGTAAATGTCACATTTTCAACGTTAGATGTAATGAGAACTTCTTCATTAATTTCTAAGGTTGTTTTTGCGGCACTTAATTGGATTTGTGTTTTGACAACTTCACTGGAAGAACTACTACTGCTTGAGCTAGAACTTGGAGCTTGAGTTGTGCTTTGGATTGTACTTGTTGAAGTACTGGATTGTTTGCTTTCTGAAGCGCTTGATGATGTGGTTGATGTTTCTGAAGTAACTGTGCTAGATGAATCGTTACTAGAAACCTTGCTATCGCTACTGGTATTGTTATTACCAAAGCAGCCCGCTAATAAAGCGACTGTGACCATACCAAGCACGATAGATTTGATGCTTTTTTTCATAGGATTTTTTCCTTTCTTCAACAGTTACAAACCTACTCATTTATTGTGATGAAATCAAGCATTATTTATAAAATTTTATTATTTTATAAGAAAGAACAAATTTAAATGCATTTTAGTTTTACTAAAAAGAATATTGTGTTATTATATAAAATCAAAGTTATTAAAAAACAACTCAATTAAGAGTTGTTTTATTTTGGATTAATTACCACATTCAATCGATATTTCGTTGAACGTTTTTAAGAGGTCTTCAATCTTGGTCTTTTCTTTATCTTGGCCACTCTTATCGATGACAATTTTGCCTTGGTTGAACATTAATAAACGGTCACCATATTCTACGGCATAACGGAGATTGTGCGTCACCATCAGTGTAGTAATTTTCTTTTCTTTAATAATGCGATTGGTCAGAGCCATAATCGCTTCGCTTGTTTTAGGATCAAGAGCAGCGGTATGTTCATCTAAAAGTAATAAATCAATTGGAGTCATTGTCGCCATAAGAAGAGCTAAGGCTTGTCTTTGACCACCAGAGAGTTTCTTTACTTTGGTGTTCATTTTGTCTTCTAAGCCTAAATTGAGCGACTTAAGAATTTCACGATATTTTTCAATCTTTTTCTTATTAAGCGCAAGGGATAATCCATACCCATGTCCCTTATTTTCTGCTAAAGCGAGGTTTTCAACGATGGTTAAATTAGGGGCGGTTCCAAGCGATGGGTCTTGATAAACGCGGCCGATTTTTCTCGCTCTCATATGTTCCTTACTCTTAGTGATATTTTCTTCTTTTAAATAGATTTCACCACTATCAAGAGGGGCGGAACCACTGACAAGATTAAGCAATGTTGTTTTGCCTGAACCATTACTACCAACAATAGATACAAACTCGCCTTCTTTGATGTCTAAATTGAAATCAATGAACAATGGCATCTCATCAATTGTGCCAGTATTGAATGTTTTATAGATGTTTTTAAAGGAAAGTAAATTAGGCATGATTCACATCTCCTTTCTTACGTTTTTTCTCTTTAGAGAAAACATAAGTATTTAATATTAAAATAACTAGGAAGGCTGCTGCCATAACGAGCTTCAAATAGAAAGTCGGTACACCTAAAGCAATGATGAGATTTAAGACTGCTGTATAGATAAGCGCACCAATAATTGCAGCGGTTGTGCCTTTGATGATTTTAACATTTTTAAAAATTGCGGTACCAATGATAACGCTTGCTAGAGCAATAACCACCATGCCTGTACCAGATGTATTGTCATAGTAGTTCATATGTTGGCTATAGATAGCGCCCGCTAAAGCAACTAATCCGTTAGCGAGGCATAAACCAAATATTTTATAAAAGCCACTATTGCAGCCCATCGCAATACTCATTTGTTCATTATCACCAACCGCTCTTAGCATAAAGCCTCTTTTGGTTTTAAAGAAGAGATCCATGACTATCTTAATCAAGACTACGATAACTACTAGGATAATGATATTGGCTAAAGCCATCATTGAAAGGTCATTACCAAACAATTTGGTAAAAGAATTATTAAATAATGTAGTTTTATCACCATATGGGATTAAGACTTTGCCATTAGATACCGCTAAGTTAATAGATAATAAAGCGGTCATTGTAATGATGCCCGATAATAATGGCGTTATCTTAAACTTCACGTGTAAGAAGCCAGTAATAAAGCCAGCAGCAGCGCCAGCAATAAAGGCCGCTATAATAGCGATGATAAACGGACATCCAACTTGGATTAAGCCAATACAAACCACACCTCCAAGAGGAAAGGAACTATCGACTGTTAAATCTGGGAAGTTAAGAACCTTGTAACTGATGTAGACCCCTAACGCCACTATCGCATAGCATAAGCCTTGTTGGATAATGTTAAACAAAACATCTGGAAACATAATTATTTATCAACGTTTTTCATATCTTTGGTTTCTGGTAAAGTGATGCCTAAATCATTAGCGACTTTTTCAGAATAACAGTTGAAACTATCTTCAATCTTAATAGCGATATCGTTGCTTGCTTTGGCATCACCTTTTAAGATTTTAGCCATAATAGCACCAGTTTTTTCTCCTAAAGCGACATAGTCTAAGGAAGCACTAGCTAAGCAGCCACCCTTAACTTGATCGATTTCGCTACCGAAGACTGGAATCTTTTTAGCGTTTGTTTTTGCTAAGATGATGTCTAAAGCACCCACTACTGTGTTATCGGTTAAGTTGGTTAAGCAATCAACATTCTTGTTTAGAAGAGTATCAGTTGCGGTTGGAATTTCACTAGCGTTGGTAATCGCTTGTGTGACAATTTCAATATTTAAAGCTTCTGCTTTTGTTCTCAACGTTTCGATTTGACTAAGCGAATTAGCTTCACTAAGAGTGTAAAGAACACCGATTTTAGCAACCGCTGGAATGAATGTTTTGATTAAAGATAATTGGCCGTCAAAGTCTAATAAGTCACTTGAGCCAGTAACGTTTTCCATCGTAGTTAAACCCGCTGAAGCAGGATCGCTAACAGCACAGTAGACAACTGGGATGGTGCCTTTAGCCGCACTAGCCGCTGCCATTGCACTTGGAGTGGCAATCGCACCAATAATGCTGACGCGTTTGCTCACGAATGTATTTGCTTGTGCAGCGCTTGAAGCAGCATCAAAGTTGCTGTTTTGGCGATCAATAACGTAGTCATCGAATTGGTCTTTAAGTTCTTCTTTGAGACCCTTCACCATACCGTTATAGCAATCATTTAATGATTCATGTGTGCCAAATTGAATGATACCAATTCTTTGCTTGTTTGAATTACAAGCGGTAAAAGAGAGTGAGCTCGCTAATAGAGCCACTGACATAAATATTGTTTTAAATAGTTTTTTCATTTTATAAATCCTTCTTTCTTAAAAAATTCGTGTGAAAAATAGACATTAGTCTCTATGTCTTCACCATCGAAATACCATTTTTAAGTTAAGAATCATTTTTTACTCCTATTAAACAAAAAAGCTTTTTCCCAAAAGGATAAAAGCTTAAAAAATCTTTTACTATGCCACCTTAGGGGTATCGTGTACTAACATACACTATCACATGGTTACGGAGTGATGCCGTCGGGTATTAGCCGCCCTCGTTGGTCCATTCGCTTCCAAGCAATTATTCTGTCACAGCTTCCCAGAACTCTCTTTAAATTACTTTTGGAAGGTACTATTCCACTTCATCGGTTTGATATGTATAACTGATTATCCCTACTTTTTATTGGCTTTGTCAATAGAAATCATCTCTTCTATTTGTTTATGAGCATATTCTCTTGCTTCTTCGATTGTTTGAGCGCGGAATGCCCCATCATGCCAATCATAGAAATCACGATTAAAACGTGGGAATAAATTCTTGTATTCTTTCTTTAAATTAAAGCAATTAAACCAGATGCGAGCGATATTGAGTTCTGCAACGTAATAGTCATATCCTTCCCAATCAATTTTCTTGATTCCAAATAGGATTCTATTATCGTCTGAAACTATGTATTCAAGATATGGTTCTTTAAGTTCTGACACCACTGGAGGATATTTCTTCGCCAGCGAAGCATAATTTCGTTCACAGTCAGAGTTATATTCTTTGGCTTGTTTTTGTGTGTCCTTGTCATAGCGGAGTTGATTATCACGTGTTCTAATTCTAATTAACTGCAAACCACCTTTTAATTCATAGACTCTAAAGACAAGATTTAGAGTAGAATTTTTCATCACTTTAAAAGTTAGTTCTACTACTTTGTCTTTAAGAAATCTTTTGTGCTTAACAATTCTTTTAGTTTTTAATTCAACCGCTTCATCAAAGATGTTCTTACCTTGATAATAACTTTCATGGTCAGAAGCTAAGAAATAAGAATAGTAAAAATATAAATCAAGACGGTCTACAACTTGAATATGAAATACGATAACAGGTACAACCCAAACAAAAATAGCGGCATAAAGTGCAAATACTGAGTCTGATAAAGTAGCAAGGATGTCAATGGCAATGCAGCCAACGACTGCGATTACAATGTAGACAACAGATTTAATCTTTTGATTTCTATTCATTTTAGTCACCTCGTTTATTGTAAGAACATGTTAAAAGAATGGCAACAAATAAAAAGAACTGAATTCAACAGTCCTTTTTAATCTTTTCTAAATGTACGCGTTGCATGACTACTTTTATTATTAAAAACAAAAAACGATACTGAACTGAATCAATATCGTATTTTTATAATGGGTCTATTGCACCATTTTGATACAAAGTGAGAACACTTGCATACAGTGCATACACTTTATTTTGATTTCATTATATGTTCCATAAATACTGATCTGGTTTTCATTCCCATTTTTTCATAGAACTTTAACGCAGCGTCATTGCCTGGCCAAACATTTAATGTAATTTCGTAGCAATCATTCTCTTTTGCGGTTTCCACAACTTTTTGATATAAAGCTTTGCCAATACCTTGTTTACGATATTTATCATCGACACATAAGTCATCTAAATGGAAAACCTTTATAGGATACATATTTGAGGTGGGTACTCTAATTTGACACATCGCATAGCCCACAACATAGTCATTTATAATAGCCACATATATTGGTTTAGTATCATTGTTAATCATTTCTTCAAGTTGTTCTTGATTATATTTGGTTGTTCCAGACATGAATAAATCTGGTCTTAATTTAGCGTGGTTTTCTAAGACCTGAGATAGTAAATCTAATAATCTAGCAATGTCTTCTTTTTTAGCTCTACGTATTTCCATTTGCTTCATTCTACTATGTAAAAACAAAAAACGGTACTGATTATTCAATACCGTATTTTTTCTAATGGCGGAGTAGGAGAGACTCGAACTCTCGCACCAGTTAACCCGATCTACTTCCTTAGCAGGGAAGCCCCTTCACCAACTTGGGTACTACTCCATTCAGTGCGCCCCTTATCTTAACATAAAGGGCGAACAGAATTAAATAAGAATTTTAAGAAATTAATAGGCCTTAGCAAATAAAACAACTTTTTTCGCTTTTTTGCCACATACTGGGCAGGTATCTGCGAAGGCGATTTGATTAAATGGCATGCAACGCGCGGTCGCGGTAGTTAATTCTTTAATCTTGTTTTCGCAAGCTTCATCACCACACCACATCATCTTAGCGTAGCCACCTTTATCTAAAGCTGCGTCTAAGTCTTCTAACTTGGTCACTTCAGTAACATGTTCTAATAAGTATTGGCTGGCCTTTTCATACATTTCTTGGTGAATTTGTTTGAAGAGTTGAAGAACTGTTTCCACCATTTCTTCTTTCTTTACTGTAAGCTTGCGGCCATCGTGACGGACAGCAATTGTCACCACACCCGCTTCGATATCTCTTGGACCGATTTCGATACGAAGTGGGACACCTTTCATTTCATATTCAGAATATTTCCAACCTGGTGTCTTATCAGATTCGTCGCATTTGACTCTAACACCAGCGTCTTTTAACATCTTTTCTAATTCTCTTGCAGCTGGGATAACACCTGGCTTTTGTTGCGCAACAGGAATGACCACTGCTTGGATTGGAGCGACGTATGGTGGTAAGGATAAACCATTATCATCACCATGAACCATAATAATCGCGCCTAATAAACGCGTGGAAACACCCCAAGAGGTTTGGTGAGGATTGTATAATTTGCCATCTCTACCTTGGAACTTAATTCCAAAAGCTTCAGCGAAGCCTGTACCAAAGTAATGGGTGGTACCACTTTGTAAAGCTTTACCATCTGGCATTAAAGCTTCAATACTATATGTTTCTAAAGCGCCAGCGAATTTTTCTTTATCGGTTTTTCTACCTTTTGTGAAAGGAATCGCTAAGATATCACGACCTAAGTCATCGTAGATTTCAAGCATTTTTAATGCTTCTGTACGAGCTTCTTCTTCGGTTTCGTGCATGGTGTGGCCTTCTTGCCACAAGAATTCAGCGCCTCTTAAGAATGGACGTGTGGTCTTTTCCCATCTCACAACGGAACACCATTGGTTGTATAGTTTTGGTAAATCACGATATGAAGAGATAATCTTTGCGTAGTGTTCACAGAACAATGTTTCACTGGTTGGTCTAATGATGAGTGGGTCATCAATCTTTTGACCACCACCGATATCGGCGATTAAGCATTCTGGGGCAAAGCCTTCTATGTGATCTTTTTCTTTTTGAAGTAAAGATTCTGGGATAACAGTTGGCATATAAACGTTTTGATGTCCTGTTTCCTTAAATCTTTTATTTAAATAGTTTTGGATTTCTTCCCAGATAGCGTAGCCATAAGGACGATAAATAATAAATCCTTTAACGGAAGAATAGTCCATTAATTCTGCCTTACGACAGACGTCAGTATACCACTGAGCGAAATCGTCTTCTTGACGAGTAATCGCATCATTTTTGACTTGGTTATTTTGAGCCATAATTTTATCCTCTCTGATGATTTGAATCATCCATAGTTATAAGTTTTTCAATCTTCTTCTTTTCTAATGGTAAGAGCATATCGTTGCTAGAAGAGATTGTTTCAGAAGAAACGATGCTCACACCTGATTTAATAATCAGTTCTATTGATTGCCAACCTTCTAAATCGGTGGCGATAATAGGTCGATGGTATTTGAGAAGTGATTCGATAAGAGAGTGAATGGATAATCGTACACGATTATTCTTCTTAATTTCGCCAATCATCATCGAACCAGCAACGAAGTAGTCAAAGTTGTAATAAACGCTTGGATCGAGCAATAAGTTTTTATCCTTCATTAACATCGCGAGCTCATAGTTACCACTTCTTAGTTTCTTTAATGAATCATTGAGCAATTCAAGATTAGAAGCGTTCTCGTTAATTTCTTGTTCGTTAAACACTAAGACTAAGTGGATTTGCTTTGACTGTGGAATTTGCGACAGAATTTCATACATATGTTCAATATCTTGAAGTGAGACGAGCATGAACAATCTTAAATCTTCGGATTGTTTTTCGCTGGCAAACTTCGGAATGACATAGCGGGAAATCATTGCAAAGAATTGTTTATTCATATCTACCTTCGCAGCGTATTTGCTCATTTCTGCAAACGAAGCAAAAGGAGAATCATAAGCTTTAATATATTCGAAGTAACCAATTGTTTTACGTTTAGAGACATCAAAGATTGGTCTAAATAAATAACGTAAGCTGTTTGGTTTCATGAGGTTTTCAACCTCTTCACGATAACGATCAAGTTCAATAAGTGGCGCTGCTTGCTTTTGGTAAAGCAAAATTTCTTGTTGATTGTGCTGAGCAGACATACACGCTTCTTGCGCTTTCACGACCATGGAATCAAAGTCTTGATAATATTGGGCATTTTCAACAACGCCGATAGAGAAATTGATTGATTCAGAGAAACCGTTAACACCAATACATTTTTTAATGTTATGAGCCATTGATGTCGCTAAAACCATCGCCTCATCGCGACTGGCAATTCTTAAATCGAATAATAGTAATTCGTTTTCGCCGCCATCGATAATTTGTCTTGAGACACGTGGGTTACTAGCGTATGGATAGATGACATTTTTTAATGTCACAATCATATAGCGTTCAATCTTATCATTTGATAAGAATTTTTGTCTAATGTAATAGAAACGGATAGCAAAAGTGAAACCTTTCAAGCTCTTCTCTTTAAGAATTAAAGATTCCATTGTGCTTCTTTTAACGACACCAGTAAATGGGGATTTCTTTTTCTTTTTATTCGTAGAGTTGTTTGGCGTGATGTATTTAAGGATGAAGGATTCTAGGTGAATAATGCCTTCGT
Organism: uncultured Erysipelotrichaceae bacterium; assembly: GCA_902798595.1. GTDB lineage: Bacteria > Bacillota_I > Bacilli_A > RFN20 > CAG-826 > RUG14515. Next base: position 20,620 of record CADBXE010000008.1, read on the forward strand.
TTGGATCGTATTTTTGTAGTTTTAATAACGAAAAGTAAGTGCTACGTCCGTGGTTAAGAACAACATCTGCTTCTAAATAATTATCAGCGTTCTTATAGTCGGTACAAATGCTGTATACCCAAGATTTGATTTTATCAACATCGTTAATATGAAAATGAGAATAAAAAGTGGTCATATCTATTTCTTTCTTGCCTTTTAAATCAGAACGATTGAAATATGTGACCTTGTTATTTTTAACATCGATGTTGTAGATTCTTAATGTTGTGGATTCCGCTTTAATGCGTTTGCCGTATTTTTGATCTCTTCTACCAGAAAGCACATAAGTGAGAATCAAAAACACGATAAATAAAAACGCCAACATCATGATGATGAAGAAGGATTTGAACTGGATGTTGTTAAAATTAAACCATTCCATACTTGTCTATTATACTTTGTCCGCATGAATTTGACTAGATGTCCAAATTCAATTTAATAAAGTTCCAATTGGACGAATAAATGCTATAATAACTTGCACGGAGGAATACCCAAGTGGTTGAAGGGGGCGGTTTCGAAAACCGTTAGAAGGCGCAAGCCTTGCCAGGGTTCGAATCCCTGTTCTTCCGCCAGAAGCAAACAAAAAAAGCCTAGTGATTTGTCTAGGCTTTTATCTTTATTTTGAGGTTAATTATTCAAGCGGTTTTATGTAGAAGTTGCCGTATACTTGCTTAAGTGAAGTCACACCGATGAAAACATGCTCATCAACTTTCTTAGCGACATTAACAACTTTGTTCACTTCAGAAGAGGAAACCGCCATCCAAAGAACAATCTTATCAGCACCAGAATAAGCACCATGTCCATTAATGATTGTTGCAGAGTGTGGGAAGTTAGCGATGATAATTTCTGGCATATGCACTTTGCTGGTAATAATTTGAACAAGCATTTTCTTATTTCTTAAGTTGATAGCATCAATGATTAGACCAACTTCAAACAAATAAATAATAGAGAAGATAACGGAATATAAAGAATAAACAAAATTGAAATTATTATCGATAGCTTTTAAGAAGGCGTAGGTTATAACAATCACACCATTAATCATCACGCCATATCTACCGATTTGTGTGGATTTTCTGGAGCCGATATAACAGGCAACAATATCAATGCCACCACAAGAGATACCACCTAAGAACGCAAATGCACTAGCAAGACCTGTGGTAATACCAGCAAACACAACACGTACAATTACAGGTTCGAGTGGTTGAGCGCCATCTGGAAATGTAAATTGTGCAACCTGCTCACCCACATGCGCGTTAGAGAATAAAGAGATAAACACAGATGACAAAACAACGTTAACCAATGTAAAGATGGTGAAACGTTTACCTAGCTTAAAAAAGCTAAATAGCAATAATGGAATATTCAAAGCGGTATAACCGATGGATTGAATTAAGTTATTGCCAACTGGTTCACCACGAATTGTTTCAACAATCCATGCGATAATTTGTGAAACACCAGATACACCACCAGTGGCCAAAATGAAGCCACCTTCAGTGGATGGTGAAATGAAACATGAAAAACCAAACGCGAACACTACTGCGGCAATCGCTGCAATAAAGAAACCACGTATGTATTCAAGTACGGTTTTGATAATGTAATGATCGAACAGGAAGTTGTCGATTTGTTTTTTAAAACGAGTCCACTTAGATTTAATCACGGCATTATTGTATACCTTGTTTTACAAAAAACAACAAAATATGATTGTTTAGAACTTTTTTTCTAGTATAATGAGAAACGTTGCTCATCGTATATGGGCATATGTAAAAGACAATTGGTACAATTGTTATTGAAATAAAATTTTTCAAGTGGTAAGATTATCACGCTATATGTAAATATAGGAGGCTTAAAACATGGTAGTATTAAGAGCAATCGGTGGATTTTTCGCGAGAATCGGCCGTTGGATTAAAGAAACAGCATGGATTCAACCTTTGTTGATCGTCGGTGCTATCTTCGCAGTCATCTTTGCCATCCCACACATCATAGATGGTGTTAAAGGTTGGTTCAACACAAGCGATGATGCAAATAAATATTTCGCTAAATCACAATTAAGTTTAAAGAACGCTGAAAAGTTCGATACCAATAACACTGGTTCCGAAGTTGATAAGTTCCTCACATACATCGAAAACGGTGATGTTGAAAAGCTCAAAGCCGATAAGAGAGGCGACAGATTCTTCGTGGCCTTTGTTAAAGATGATACAGCTTGCAACGACTTATATGGCGGTTTAAAAACATTCCAAGATAAATGGAAAAGTAACGATAGAGAATTCGTTGGTGAAAAGAAAAATGCTTTAGCAGGCGATTTCAAACTTTGGACAATCTATACAGATACAAAAGAAACAATCGACAACGAAGAAGTTAACTTATTCGATAAAGTTTGGTTAAACCACTACTCCTTATTCGAAACATTAGTTGATGGTAATTACTTACCAAAAACATACTACGCACTTAACAAGAGCTATAAAGTTAGCCAATACGAAAGCAATTTCACTTCTGATAGCTTAGACACATGTCCAATGAATGCACCATTACTTATGTACTTCGACTTCACAGACGATTGTGCAAAGAACGGCATTGAACTTAAAGATCAAAAAGTCAAAGGCTTAAGCGACATCATCTTCACAGTTGATGGCACATCTGATTTGGAAAGAGCCCGTACATTAAAGAAGTGCTGGTCACATACCGATTTATTCGGCAAGATTATTAAGAACTAACCGCTGATGCGGTTTTTTCTTTTCTCTGATATCATTAAAGTATGTATATTAGTTTTCCTCTTAGTGACAAATGCGTAAGTCTCACCACAATCACTAGACTAGGTAATTTAGCTTATCAGGTGGATAATGGTGACGGCGTGAAAGAAAGACGCGAACAATTAGCGGCTCTTCTTAATATGCCTATTAATCGCTTTACTTATGTCCATCAACATCATAGCGATAAAGTGATGTGTGTTTCCGTTAATGAAATAGGTAAGGGGAAAGACTCCTTTGAAGATGGTTTGGAATGTGATGCATTGTATACATACGAAAGAAATGTTCCATTATGCATTTTCCACGCCGATTGTGTTCCTATCTTCTTTATTAACGAAAAAGTGAATCTCGTCGGTATTATCCACGCTGGGTTTAAAGGCACTATGAAACACATTGCGTATAAAGCCATCAACGAAATAATTAATAAAGAAAAATTAGATATTAAGGACTTTAAATTCTATATTGGACCATTTCGTCAGCCTCAATCATTCAAGATTGATGAAGAGAGCAAAAAAGCTATTTTAGAAGCTGGCTTTGCTGCTGCTATAAAAGGTGATGAGTTTGATAATGGCCTTGCTAATCGATTAGATTTATATTCTCTAGGCGCTAATGATTCGCAAATCAGAGACGATCATCTTGATACATTCACTGACGAAAGACTATTTTCAGCCTATAAAAAAACACCAGTGGGAAGACTGGTGTCATTAATCTATTTAAAATAATTTATTTTAATCTTTTGATAACTGAAACTGGAACAAGGCTCGAAACATCCACACCGCTGTGATAGAGTTCCATAATCATCGAAGAATTGATGAATGACTTTTCAGCTTTGCTCATTAAAAAGACTGTATCAATGGAAGAATCAATGAAGTCGTTAGCAGATGCTAGAGAGAATTCATATTCGAAATCAGTCACCGCTCTTAAGCCACGAATTAAATGCTGAGCATCATGTTCTTTTGCATATTCAACAGTCAAACCGTTATAGCTATCGACTTCTACTCTTGGATCACCTTCCACTGCTTCTTTAATCATCGCGACTCTTTCTTCGACTGAGAATCTTGATTTCTTCGCATCGTTAACAGCGACTAAAACAATCACTTTATCAAAGATATTGAGCGCTCTTTTTAAAATTTCTAAGTGTCCGTTTGTAATTGGATCGAAGCTTCCAGGATAGATTGCTACTTTCATTCGTTACCTCCAATAGATGAAGACTTTGATTTCTCCATAATGGTAGTCTTTCTTCTTTTGATATTCAATATTTTCTAAGTTGACGTCGCGGTTAGCCTCTATAACGATAATCGCGTTATCTTTTAATAATTCCTTATTAATTAATAGATCGACAATTTGTTGATATTGGCCTTGTTCATAAGGTGGATCAAGGAACACTAAATCAAACTTTTGATTGAGAGTTTTAAATCTCTCTAACGCATTTATATCTTTATCCTTAATTAATATATATTCTTTAGAATCAATCTTAAGATTTTCGAGATTGTTTTTAATTGTTTTAATAGCGATTGGAGAAACATCCACGAAAGCGCATGTTTTAGAGCCTCTTGATAAGGCTTCTAAACCCATAGCACCACTGCCTGCATATAAATCTAAAGTTTCAGAATTAGTGATGTCACCTAAAGCGGAGAAGATAGCTTCTCTAATTCTATCCTTAGTGGGTCTTGTATGTTCCATATCATCAGGATAAATAATTAAACGATGACGATATTTGCCTCCGACAATACGCATTATTTAGTCCTCTTTTCTTTAAGATGCAAAGACAAGTCTTTAAAGAGTATCTCGTTTATTTGGAAATAGAGGTCACGAACATCACTATAAGCTTGTAGATATTTTTTCACTAACGGATGGTTATCAAGTGCTTCCTTTTTAAGATGCAATTCATGTTGATATTTTTTCATCATCTCTGAGTCTTTCGGAAAGTGATTAAGAGCATCACTATAAGAAGAAACCGCAACATCTTTTTGATAGGAGAGTGCCATAACTTCTTCGTTGCTATTGAGTTCTTTTTCTAGCTTATTCAAGCGGATAATTCTTTCATCATTATCCAACATTTCTTTTAATTCACCAGCGAGATTGTAAACGTCTTTTGTCATGCTTTGATTATACACAATTTTTCATATGACATAAACTTTATTTATGTCGCTAAATGTGATAGTATATGCTCATGAAGCTCAGAATTATTAAAGATAGCAATCCCATTATGAAGAAAAAGTCTATTCCAGTGGAACTTCCATTAAGCAAGGAAGACAAAGAGACTTTAGATGCGATGCTCGAATATTTAAAACTTTCTCAAGACGAAGATTATTCCGCAAAACACAATATCAGACCTGGTATTGGTATGGCGGCTATTCAAATTGGCTTACTCAAAAGAATGTTCGTTATTTACTATGGAGAAGGCGATGATCTCGTCCAATACCAATTAGTAAATCCAAAGATTATCGAGTACTCCGTGCGTAGATGTGCCTTAAAAGATGGTGAAGGCTGTCTTTCTGTAGACGATGAACATAAAGGCTACGCCCACCGCTACTACAAGATTAAAATGCAGGCTTATGATGCTCTTACTGATAGAGATGTTACCATTACTGCTAGAGGCTTCGATGCTATAGTATTACAACATGAATATGACCATTTAGATGGTCTCTTCTTCTATGACCGTATTGATAAAAATAAACCAAATACGCAACTTATGAATGAAGAACTTATATAATTTATTAATTTTCTTGTTATAATTAATAAAGACTTAACACATAAATAATGAAAGGAGACGCTATGGCTAATACTCTTTCTATGCCGATTTCAATTTATGCCCTCGGTGGTTTAGGCGAGGTTGGTAAAAACATGTATTGTATCGAAAACGAAGAAACCATTGTTATTATCGACTGTGGTGTGCGTTTTCCTGGTGTTGAATTTCCTGGTATCGACTATGTCGTCCCAGACTTTACACATTTAAAAAATAATCGTAATAAAGTTAAAGCTTTGTTTATCACACATGGTCATGAAGACCATATTGGTGGTATTCCATTCTTAATTCAAAGCTTAAACATTCCTGTAATATATGCTCCTCGATTAGCTGCGGCTTTAATCAGAAATAAAATGGAAGAAAACCGCATGTCTGATCGTTTGCCACTTATCGAATATACCGATGATACAGTGGTTAAAGTGGATTCCTTTAAGGTTAGTTTCTTTAGAGTGACCCACTCCATCCCAGATTCTTTCGGTATTGTTGTTGATACTCCGGAAGGTAGAATTGTCACAACTGGCGACTTTAAGGTCGACTTAACACCAATTGGTCCAGATATCAACTTAACCAAAATGGCTAAATTAGGCCAAGAGGGTGTTGACTTATTATTAAGTGACTCCACTAACGCAGAAAGTGAAGGCTATACACCAAGTGAAAAGAATGTTTTAGATGCTATCGATGATGTTTTCTCTAAAGCCGCTGGTCGATTAATCGTCTCTACATTCTCTTCCAATATTTCTCGTATCCAACAAATCTGTGAAGTCGCCGCTAAACACGAACGTAAGATTGTTATTATTGGTCGTTCCATGGAAAAGGCAATGGAAATTTCTCGCGGATATGGCTACATAAAAATTAAAGACGATATGATCATCAATCCTGAAGATATCAAGAACTTTAAGAGCAATCAAATCGTTATCATTTGTACCGGTTCGCAAGGTGAACCAATGGCCGCTTTAAGTAGAATTGCTAATGGTGAGCATAAAGATGTTCATATTTCTCCAGGAGATACTGTCGTTTTCTCTAGTTCCGCAATTCCAGGTAACGGCATCATGATTGACCACGTTGTTAACCAATTAACACGTTGCGGCGCGGATGTTGTCACCAACTCCATTCTTAACGATATCCACTCCTCAGGTCACCCATCCAAACAAGAATTAAGACTTGTCTTAAAACTATTCAAACCTAAATACTTCATGCCTGTGCATGGTGAATACAGAATGCTTTTAATCCATTCTAAAATCGCGACAGAAGTCGGCGTTCCAGCAGAAAACTCTTTTGTCTTAGATAATGGCGATTGCTTAACTCTTTCTAGAGGCAAGATTACCCGTGGTTTCCAAGTGGAACATGGCAACACCTATATCGATGGTAAAGACATCAAAGGCTTAGCGGACGCTGTTATGGCGGACCGTCGTATCTTAACTGATGATGGTATGGTCGTTGTCACCATCACTATCGATTCACATAATAATCAATTAATTGATTCACCTGTCTTTGTTGTTAAAGGCGTTGTCGCTTCACATAGTAAACGTAACGTCAATGCTTGCGCGAAGCTCGTAGAAAAGGGCGTCAAAGAAAAACTCTTAACCAAGACTAGCTTCGCTGAATTAAAAGCTATCATCAAAGATATTACTGGTAATTTCTTATATGAACTCACACGTTCTCATCCAATGATTATCCCAGTAATTCTTACAAAGAATTAAGATGATTATTTTAGCGAGTGCATCACCTAGAAGAAAACAATTAATGGAAAAGGAGATATCCTCTTCTTTTTCTATTATCGTTAGTGATATTGATGAATCTCTTTCCTTTAAGAAATATAAAGATGTGAGAGATATCGTTAAAGACATCTCCCTCCGCAAATGCTTAGCGGTCTCTAATGATCACCCTAATGATTTAGTCATCGCCGCGGACACCGTTGTGGTTCTAGGCAATGAGATTATTGGTAAACCAAAGGATAAAGAAGATGCCTATCGTATCTTAAAAGAATTATCCAATAAAGAACACTATGTCTATACCGGTTACGCTTTAAAACAAAACGATAAACTAGTGCAAGGTATTGTTAAAAGCACTGTTTACTTTAACGAATTAAGCGATGAATTAATTAACGCTTATATCGCTTCTGGTTCCCCTCTTGATAAAGCGGGAGCGTATGGTGTACAAGATAACGATAAGTTCCCAATCGTTAAAAAAATCAGTGGGTCCATGAACAACATTATTGGATTCCCCACTGATGAGATTAAACAAGATTTGATTAAGAACTTTAATTATTAAGCGCTTCGTTTATCGCTTTAGCGATATTTTCAGCGTTATTTTCCACTACTAAGGTTACTTTATTAGACATGACTAAGACACTTTTAACTCCTAGTTCTTTTAAATTGTCTTTGTTAATAAGTTCCTTATCTTTTAAAACAAGATTAATCCTTGAACCAACTTGAGTAACACTGGCGATATTTTCTCTACCACCCAAATTATCAATCCACAAGGAATTATCAACCTTCACTACTTTCTTCTTTTTAAGGAAAATAATCAAGACAACTATAAAAGCGATAAGTAAAAGTCCGGAGACCACAAAGGCCACAATTAGTAGAGGTGGGAACTGGGTATTTTCTAATAAAGGTAAATGCATTTTCATAACATATGTTATAATAATTCAGTTGTAAGAAAAAATCTATGAATAAAAGCAACAAAGAATACGAAGCGAGAATAATGTTAGACGAAGAGAGATATTTTTTCATCGTGACTTATTACATGAACCTTTATCCTAATAAACATTTTCTCCAAAACGCTAACTTTTATTTTGATACAGATGACCTCTATCTAAGAAGTCAACATATGACTTTGAGAGTGAGAGTTATTAACGATGTCAAAAGTGAACTCACTTTAAAGATTAAGGGTGAAGACGGAGACGAAGAAATCAATGATGGTTTAACTCCAAGAGAATCAGATTTATTAGTCAATGAAGGTATCTTCCCTTATGGACAAGTGAGAAATAGATTGATGCTATTACCCTACTCATTAGACAAATATCATAAGATTACTGCTTTATATAATAGACGTTTAGAAATCGAATTCGATGACCATCTCTTAGTGCTTGACAAAAACACTTATGGCGACATGCTTGATTACAATTTAGAGATTGAATCTAAGATTGGCATTAAGCACGCGAAAGATATGTTGAAGAGTTACATTGAAAAGTTTAATATACCTGTTTCTAAAGAAAAATACGTCGGAAAAGCCCGACGTGCGATTGACGCTGCAATTAAGAATAACTAATTATTCGCTTTTTCGTTAATGTCCGAATGACCACAGTGGTCATATTGTGGACAGTTATCATTTTTACATGCCCATTCCGCTAAACGACGAGCGTGTGGAATGAAGCTTCTAATATCATCCGGGTTATAACCCACTTGAATGCGATGATCATCAACAATGATTGGACGTTTTAAAATGGAAGGATTTTCCTTAATAAAAGCCACTAGTTGTTTAACAGTCATTGAATCAATGTCGAGATTGGATTCTTTAATAATCTTGCTTTTCGTGGAAATGATATCTTCAGTACCATTTTCGCTTTTCATTAAAATATCAGTTAATTCTCTTTCGTTTAATGTCGCGACAAAAATGTTCTTTTCAATGAATGGAATATTCTGATCCAAGAACCATTTTTTGACTTTACGGCAGGAACTACAAGAAGGTGAGGTATAAATTTTTATCATATACAGGTAGTATAAACCACAACACCATTATCTAGCAATTGAAATTAGTCTCGTAAAAGACTAAACTAGACACGAGGCAAAACATATGGCAGAACGTATTTTAACTGGTATCAAACCAACAGGACAATTAACATTAGGCAATTACATCGCTGTTTTAAAGAACTTAAAAAACATGAATGATCGCGGAGAATGTTTCATTTTTATCGCCGACTTACATGCTTTAACTTTACCAATTGATCCTGAAGTATTAAGACAAAATTCTATCGACTTAGCCGCTTTCTATTTAGCCGCTGGTCTTGATCCGAAGAAAAATGCATTATTTCTTCAAAGCAGCGTTTCCGCTCACGCAGAATTAAACGCTATCATGCAAAACTATTTATACATGGGTGAGTTATCCCGTATGACTCAATTCAAAGATAAATCCGCAAAATTAAAAGAAAATGCAATTGGCTTAGGTCTATTCGCTTATCCAGTCTTAATGGCGTGTGATATTGTCTTATATGACGCTAATATCATCCCTGTTGGTGAAGACCAAGTGCAGCACATTGAACTCACACGTGACTTAGTTAACCGCATTAATAACAGATATGGTGAAATCTTAACCATGCCAAAAGCGGAACTCCGTAAAGTTGGTAAAAGAATTATGTCTTTAAGCGATCCAACAGTTAAGATGAGCAAATCTGATCCTAAAGGTGACATCTTCTTAAAAGATGAACCAGCGGTTATTCGTAAAAAGATTATGTCCGCGGTTACTGATATGGGCTGTGAAGTTAAATATGACGAAGAAAATAAGCCAGGCATCTCCAACTTAATCCAAATCTACTGCTGTATGAAGGACATCTCCATTGAAGAAGCTGAAAAGAGATTTGAAGGCTATCGATATGGTGATTTCAAAAAAGCAGTCGCGGATGCAGTTATTGAAGAACTTGAACCATTCCAAGCTAGATATAAAGAAATCGTTGCCAACAAGAGCTACGAAGAAGCCCTTAAAGAAGGCGCCGAAAAGGCTAGCAAGATTGCTAATCAAACGCTCAAGAGAGTCCAAAAAGCTGTGGGCTTGTTACAATAGTTATTACAAAGTAATAAAAAAGCAAGGTTTGATGCCTTGCTTTTATTTTATAAGTGAAGTACTTCTTTAATGCCTTTATAGAGGGCTTCTGGGAAGGAATTGTCCACTGGTTTTTCTTTGAGTTTGGTGCCGATGTAGAACTTAACTTTTGGTTCGGTTCCAGAAGGTCTAACTGTGACGATGCTACCATCTTCCAAATAGAGCTTTACAACATTGGATTTTGGCAAATTGATTGGAGACGTGCTTTGTTTTGTGAGTCTCACACTCTTTTCAATGTCATCTACTTGCACCACTTTTAAGCCGTTGATTTCAATGAATGGATTGTTATGAAGAGTATTCATTAAGTTATCCATTTTGGCTTGACCTTCACTACCGAAGAATTCCATGGAATATGTGAGGTCTTGGTGATAGCCGAATCTCTTGCTTAAATCATCCCAGGCTTCGTCTAATCTCATACCTTTTAAGAAATAGTATAAAGCCATTTCGCAGTACATTAAGATAGCTTGGCAACCATCTTTATCTCTCGCAAATGGAGCGATTAAACAGCCATAGCTTTCTTCATAGCCAAATTCAAACTTTGGACCATGACCAAGTTTTTCATAGTAATCAATACGGTTGCCAATGAACTTGAAGCCAGTTAAGAATTCTTCCACTTTGACACCATAGTATTCAGCGACATCTCTTCCTAAGGAAGAGGTTACGATTGTATAGTACATGACACCATTATCTGAAAGGGTGCCTTTTTCTTTCTTTTGAGCAAAGATGTAATCCATTAATAACGCAGCAGATTGGTTACCGGTTAATGTTTGATAACTACCATCTTTTGCTTTATAGCCTAAACCCACACGGTCACCATCTGGGTCAGTCATCACAATTAAGTCCGCATCAATCTCTTTAGCGAGTTTGATTGGTTCGATATACGCTCTTGGATCTTCTGGGTTTGGCGATAAAGTACCAGAGAAATCTGGATCTGGATCAACTTGACTCATCACTGGGAAGATGCGATAGCCTAAATCCTTAAAGATACGCATGGAATTAACGTATGAAGTACCATGGTTAGGAGTAAAGACTACTTTGAAGTTAGATTTATCTAAATCTCTATTAATAGCGATAGATTCCACTAAACGGACATATTCATCATCGACTTTGTTATCTAAAAGAATGTTTTCACCACGTTTCGCAGCTTTTTCATATTCGACATCTAATTCGTTTGGAAGTTCATCTATGAGTTCTAATAAGCGTTTAATCTTATCTGGGACTAATTGACAACCTGTTTCATCATAAACCTTATAACCGTTATATTGTTTTGGGTTATGGGAAGCAGTAATCATGATACCCGCACAAGCTTTAAGATAACGCACTGCGAATGATAATTCAGGTGTTGGTCTCAAAGAATCAAAGATATATGTTTTAATTCCGAAATCATTTAATGTTTCAGCACTTAAAAGAGTGAATTCACGCGACATGTGTCTATTATCGTGGGAAATAACGACGCCATCACTCTTAGCGCTTGGGAATAATTCTAATAAGTATTTAGCGAACGCCACAGTAGCTTTTTTCACTGTGAAGTTATTCATTCTATTGGTGCCTGGTCCAAGAACGCCTCTCATACCAGCGGTACCGAATTCTACATCTTTAAAGAAAGCATCATCAATTTGTTCTTGGTTCATGCTTCTCAAAATTTCTTTATCTTTTTCACTAACTTTATTGGAATTAAGCCAACGTAAATAATTCTCTTTTGTGCTCATAGATATTTACTCCCCTTCTTTATTATTGTCTAACATAGTTAGGATATTTGCAATTTCTTCTCTTGGTTCCGCGACGAATTCTTTTCTACTTAAATTAGTGAGTGGTTTTGGTAAATCACCAAAGCCAATCTTATAAGCGTGTAAGAATTGTTTATTAAAACCATATTTATTTTTAAATATTCTATTGGCTTGGAAATCACCATATTTTTCATCACCAATAATTGGATGATTAATATAAGCAAGATGGACACGAATTTGGTGCGTTCTGCCGGTCAAAAGCGTGACATCTAATAAACTATAGTCCTCATACTTTTTCATGACCTTATAAACCGTTTTCGCGGTCTTACCGCCTCTTTCTAAAGAGGCAACTGTCACTGTATTTGTTTTTTCATCTTTTCTTAAAGGCGCATTAATAGTGTCTTTATCTTTTTCCATTTGGCCCACCACTAAGGCAAGATAATGTTTATTAATCAAATCGTGATTTTTAAAGAGCTCAAATAATAACTCTAGAGATTGATGGTTTTTACCAAAGACGACGATACCTGATGTATTTCTATCAAGACGATGGGCTGGTCCTGGTTTAAACGCTAGTTCTTTATTAGGATCATATTCACCTTTATAAATGAGATATTCCACGACCATTTGGTCTAACGATTCATCTTGAGGAGCGCTTTTTTGGACTAGAAGTCCACGTGGTTTATTGATAAATAAGACATTTTCATCTTCATAGACAATCCAATCTTGGATTTGATTGTTAGCTTCGTAGCCTTTTTCTTTTAAGAATTCTTCAAATTGTTCTTCTTTAATATAGACTGCAATTTCATCATTTTCAGACACCACAAATTTGCGATCTTCATGATGACCGTTAACTTTAATGTCTTTTTTTCTAAATAATTTATATATAAAGGAATTAGGAGCGGACTTAAGAAGCTTCTGAATATACTTCTCTAAAGTTTGTCCTTCTTCGCTCTTTTGAATGATATATTTACGCATAACATTATTGTATAAATAAATATTTATCAAATAAAGAGTGCATAATTAAAAATTTTTGTTATAATACTATTCGCACGTCTAAATATTGTTCAGCTTACGGAGGAATACCCAAGAGGCTGAAGGGGCGGGCTTGGAAAGCTCGTAGACATGTAACAGTGTGCGAGGGTTCAAATCCCTCTTCCTCCGCCAAAACAAAAAAAATATCCCAAGCAATTGGGATTTTTTCTTTATTTGTTTTCCTTATTTCGGAAACTATTGATACGTCTTTTAAGTTCTTTCTTAAACTCTTCGAATCTAAGATTACTTAATTCTTTATATTGTTTAAGTTTCGTAGCCAAGTGGATGGAATAAGCAAAGTCCACAATCATCGCACCTACGACTGCGCCAACAAAGTATGTATAAATGAGGTTTTCACTAATCCAAGAAATGCCATCCACTAAAACTGGATTTAATAAGAAATAGTATAAAGAGCCCACGACTAGCCAAATTAAGGAGAAAGACGGGCAAATAATACCCATGATGTTGCCTTTACGATTGGAGTAGTCCCAAAGTTTAATTTTGCAGCCTTTAATGAATATTAAACCAGCGATAAACTCGATGAGGGTCATACCCACGCCGATGATGACGACTCTAACAATAATATCCCAGACTGGAATAGTGATCCCTAATGGCATATTGCTTACGCCATATAAGACAGTTACACCAAAGCCATAAATTGGCAAATACGGTCCTGTAAGGAAACCTGGGTTCATCCATTTCTTTTGTGAGACGAAACGTCTAAAAAATAGTTCTATTGCCCAGCCCATTAACGATCCGATGACAAACAATGTGGAAATAATAACCAAATACTTCATACTCTTATATCATAGCACTTTGAATAGTAAACAAAAATAAAAGGGCTTTTTAAAAGCCCTAATATTTCGAATTGTTTTGGAAGGATTATTCCGCTGGTTTTGCTTCAACGACTTCTGGTTGTTGTTCGGCAACAACTTTTTCTTCTTTCTTTAAAGCATTAAGACGGGCACTTCTGCGTTGTTCTCTTTCACTAGCGCGGTCGAATGTCTTTGCGAAGAAGAGCATTACGACAACGGCAGCAACAGCACCGATGACAACGATGATTAAGCCCCAGAAGTAGAGGTTTAAACCAAATAACTTTTTAAAGTTAGCATCGAATTCTGTTAAAGCGTTAATGTTGTTGTATTTAGTGACTAAACCGAGAACAACGTATGTTAAGCCCCATAAGATAACTAACGCACAGATGGGATACCAGACGAGTTCGACAATTGATACTGGTAATTTATTCTTTTTAGCCATAAATTTTATCTCCTTTAGTTAGCAGCTTCCGCTGGTTTTGGTTGTGAAGCTTTTGTGACTTCGTTGACGACTTCCTGATATGTTGCTTTCCAAGCAGCTTCATCTTTAGCAGTCGCTTCGTTGAGTTTCTTGTTTAAGTCCTCAAAGATTTCTTTGAAACCTTTACCTTCAGGACGTTGTCTTCTGCCTTCAGTCATCTCTAAAACACGTAATGTTTCATCTAATAAGTCAAGTGTTTCGTTATCAGTGCAGTGTGCGTGTTGACGTGAGAAGCGTAAGAAACCAGTTAATTTAGCAAGTTCATTTTGAACAATGAAATTACTTTGTGGTGTTGGTTTGCCTTGGCTTTCATTCATGACCTTTTGGAATTCAGCGAATGATTCTTCAAAGACTCTCATAGCAAGCATTGATAAGACGATGCGATACATTCTTTCGTCTTGATCCACTAACTTGATAAGTAATTGATCGATTTCGTTGTTTTTAATGCCATAGCTCACATATTGGAACACAATGTCACGCATTGTTTCTGTAAGACCCACTGTCATATCGAATAATGTGACAAGTTGAGCGGTATCAACACGGACTTGATCGCCAGAAGGCATTAAGATTGTGCTTTCTTCTGAGTATAAATCAGTTAAGAATTGGTTAATCTTTTCTCTGATTTTATCACCAGCTTCACCGTTGTTCTTTAAGAAATCACCGAAAGGTGTACCTTCGTTTAAGTTGTCTTCAAGAATTTTCTTGCGGTTGTTGTAAACCTCAATTGAATGATCTCTTTTAATAGAGTATTCAAGGGTGTCACGGATTGTGAGCAAGTAGTGATAAAGTCTAAAGGTGTATAAACTAAAGTTATTCATGATTTTCTCCTTCCAAAATAAGATTTTCTAATTTGTAGACCCTGGAAATAATATACTTAGCGTATTTCCTCGCACTTGGATGGCCACGCTTCATACAGTAACTATGTTCGTGATATTTACTAAACATAGTGATATCATTGCCGGAATCACCAACAACATAGACATCTTCTGGTTTGATGCCAGTTAATTGGCAGTATCTTTCAACACCATTTCCTTTATTGCAACCCTCAGGGGTTAACTCATTGACTTGTACAGTCCAAGAAGATTCGATTTCAGGGAATTTTTGACGGAACTCTTTGTTGAGTTCTTTTGCAATCTGCGCCTTTTTCTTCTTAAGACCGATAAAAATCATAATCTTAAAGATTCTCGCTGTTTCAAGTTCTTTAACAAACAATTCATCATCAGCGACAAATGGTTCACGATATGCGAATTGGAACCACCACCAGATTTTGTAGAACCATCTAAAGATGAACGAGACTTTACGACTAGTTTTAATAATACATGGATGATTGTCGGTTGTCATCAATAAAGCGATTGGTTCGTATGCTTTTTCAATTGTTTCGACAATTTCTTTAATTTCGCGGTTAGGCATCGCCTTATCGTAAATTAGTTTATTATCGGCGATAATTTGACTAGAACAGCATGTAACGAAATCAACCGGACGTTTAATCTCGTCTTTCAATTTCTCAATAAATTGAGTGGAACGAGATGTGACTAAGACTAACTTATTGCCCGCGTCAATCCAACGACGCAAAAACTTTACATTCTTACGAGGAATGCAACGTTTGATATTTTTTGGATAGAATAATGTTCCGTCTAGATCGATAGCGAGTAATTTTGCCATGCCCCTATATTATACACACGTATGAAATAATGTCACATGTTTTTTAACATGTAGGCGATAAATAAAAAAAGCGGGTAAACCCGCTTCTTTTGCATTTTTATGAGATTAGGCGATAGGATTCTCCGCTTGAATGACGCCATATCCACCATCACGACGGATATAAACAACACTAATGCGGTCATCTTCTTCATCAAGATAAACGAAGAAATCGTGTCCTAATGCTTCCATTCTAAGAATGGCTTCATCGATTTTCATTGGTGTTAAGTAATATGATTTAGCTCTAACGACGACATCTTCTTCTTTATTGTCGTCTTGTTCATCAAGTAATTCTTGGAATTGGACTGCGTCGATAAAAGAGGCGCGGCCACGAGAACGATCCATTCTGGTTTTGACTTTACGCATTTGACCGACTAATTTGTCGATTGCTAAATCGATAGCAGCATATAAATCTGCATCTTCAACTTCAGCACGTAAAGGCATTTGAGGTAAGAAAATTGTAATTTCTACCCTTTGTGTTTCGCCATGCACGCTGACGACAGCACGGCATTCGACATCATCGTTAATAAGAAAAAATTTATCCATTTTAGACAACTTTTTCTCAATCGCCGAAGCAATGCCGTCTGTAACCTGGATGTTTTTGCCGATAATTTGGTATTTCATATGTTGTAACCTCCTTCCAAATTATGAAACAGAAGTTCTATCAACT
This sequence comes from uncultured Erysipelotrichaceae bacterium, assembly GCA_902798595.1. Classification (GTDB taxonomy): domain Bacteria; phylum Bacillota_I; class Bacilli_A; order RFN20; family CAG-826; genus RUG14515. The sequence continues at coordinate 37,387 of CADBXE010000008.1, forward strand.
TAATTATACCATTACATTTCGGCTTTATGTATAAAGTTCTTAGTTATTTAGTAACTTTTTGATTTGTTCAACTTTATCAAGCTTTTCCCATGGTAAATCGAGGTCAGGTCTACCGAAATGGCCGTAATTTGTTAATTCATGGTATTTAAATGTTGGGTCAGTTAAGTTGAAGTTTTTAATAATCATACCAGGACGGCAGTCAAATACTTCTCTCACGATGGAGAGAATTTTGTCATCACTGTAACTGGATGTTTTATATGTTCTAACGTTAATTGATAAAGGTTGGTTAACACCAATAGCATAGCTAAGTTGCACTCTTAAGCGCTTAGCAACGCCTGCAGCGCATAAGTTTTTAGCAATGTATCTAGCCATGTATGCGGCAGATCTATCAACCTTTGTTGGATCCTTACCTGAGAAGGCACCACCGCCGTGTTCGCATGTGCCACCGTATGTATCAACAATAATCTTACGTCCGGTCACGCCTGTGTCACCTGTAGGACCACCAATGACGAATTTACCAGTTGGATTGAAGTAAACTTTAAAGTCTGTGTTTAAACCAAACGATTTAGCGACTTTCTTCATGATATTTTCAACAACATAGTTTTTGAATTCGTTTAAATCAATATTGTCATCATGTTGGATAGACATGAGGATGGTATCAATACGAATATTGTCTGGGTCAGTGTAATCAATAGTCACTTGTGACTTCATATCTGGGCGAGCGTGTTTGAAGGCGCCTGCTTTTCTTTGCGCGGTTGCTTCTCTCACTAGTTTGTGAGCAATAGAAATTGCTAAAGGCATGTATCCTTCTGTTTCATTAGAGGCATAACCAAACATAATTCCTTGGTCGCCAGCGCCGATATCTTCTGGTCTTTTTTGAGAGACGCCAATGGAAATATCGTGTGATTGTTCTTTAACCTTCACCATTACTTCAACATCGTGATAGTCTGTACCGAGTTCTGGCTTGTCGTAGCCGATATCTTTTAAGACATCTTTGGCAATTTGAACGTAATTTGGTTGGACTTTACATGTGATTTCACCACCAATTAAGACAAAATTGTTGCTGGCAAAAACTTCACAAGCCACTCTTGCATTTTTATCCTCTTTTAAACAAGCATCTAAAATAGCGTCTGCGATTTGATCGCACACTTTATCAGGGTGTCCTTCACTCACCGATTCTGATGTAAATAAGATCTTTTCTTTATTCATAAGACCCTCCATATAAACAAAGCCCTCCCACATTCATGGAAGGGCATTCTTTTTTCCTTCAACTTATCGCTCAAGGTTGTGGGAACCTTGCTAGAAGAGAGCACTTACTCGACGGGAGAGTTGCTATCGCGTTATTTCATCTTCTATTACGCGATTCTTGATAAGCACAACTATTATAAGGTATTTAAAAAATAACGCAATAAATACGATAAGAAAAAAGCAGGTTTTGAGACCTGCTATTTATTTATTGTTTTCTAGGCCAATTGCTAGTTGGTCAGGACAGGATGTTTCGCCTGTTCTTGAGCCACGGCACTTTATTCCTTTTAATTTATTAATCACATCTTCAATTTTCATGCCCTCGATTAAACGGCACACGCCCTGTGTATTGCCCATGCATCCACCAACGATGGTTGCGTGTGTGATAACACCATTTTCGTGTTCTATAATCATTTCTCTAGAGCAGACGTTATTTGGTTTAAATGTGATTGTTGCCATAACTATTTAATTAATTTGCCGTAAACTGTACCAGCACAACCAGCAGCGTTACTTTCATCAGTATCGATGTGGCAAGCTAATGCGAAGTCGTCTCTGACACGAACAACGACATCACCAAAGATTAAGCTTCTGCCTGGGCAGTTAACTTCTAATTTAACGATTTGACCGTTTTCAACACCGAATTCTTTGGCATCCGCTGGTGTCATATGAATATGACGTTTAGCAACGATGCAGCCTTCAGCTAATTCGAGTTCACCAGCAGGACCAACTAATTTGATGCCTGGGGTGCCTGCTAAATCACCAGATTCTCTAATGACGGCTGGAACACCTAATGTTCTAGCATCAGTAGCACTGACTTCGACTTGACCCGCTTTTCTAAAAGGTCCGAGGATAGAGACATTAGCGATTGTCTTCTTTGGGCCAACGATATCTAAACGGGAGAAGGAAACGAATTGACCTGGTTGAGATAATGGAGCTCTGACTTCTAACTTAGCGTCAGCGCCGAATAATATTTTGAATTGTTCTTCTGTCACGTGAATGTGACGAGCACTTGTTTCAACTAAAATTTCTTTCATGAAATTGCCTTCTTTCTTGCGAATAGTATTCTAGCAAAGTTCTTTCCATAATTCATTAAAAATGAAATAAAGTTTATTTTTTGTTGCAATAATCTAATTTGTGTGCAAAATTAAGGCGAGGAAATTTTCATGGAAGAAATCGTTGAAGAATTATTAACTGACCGTATTCTAACCGCTGTTAAGAACCGCAACGCTAAAGAGATTAAAGAAATCTTCGAAACAGTTCCTAACATCGACATTGCTGAAGCATTAGACGAAGTTGATGATGCTGCGGTTTTTCTTTATATCTTTAGAACAGTTAATAGTGAATATACTAGCGATTTCTTTACCGAATTAACAAACGATCAACAAGAGATGATCATCAATGCTTTCACAGATAAGCAATTGATTGATTTATTAGAGAACTCATTCGCTGACGATATCGTCGATACATTGGAAGAAATGCCTGCTAACGTCGTCGCTAGAGTGCTCAAAGCATGCCCTGCTGATTTAAGAAAAGACGTCAATAACCTTTTAAACTACAAAGAGAACACTGCTGGTTCAGTAATGACCACTGAGTATCTCGATATGAAAGATGATTTGACTGTTAAGGATGCTCTCAAGATAATTCGTAAACGTGGTAAAGATGCAGAAACCGTCTATACCATCTTCGTAAGAGACTCCAAGCGTAACCTCATGGGTACCATTAACTTGGATGATTTAATCTTCGCAGATGAAGACGAAGTTCTTTCTGAAATCATGGACCGTGACTTTGTGACATGTAACGTAAACGACGACCAAGAAGAAGTCGCTAACATGTTCAAACGTTATGACCTTAACGCTATGGCGGTTGTGAACAATGAAAACAAAATCATTGGTATCATCACCATCGACGACGTGGTCGACATCATCGTCGAAGAAGCGACTGAAGATATCGCTCACTTAAATCAAATCTCTAACATGGATGAGCCTTATTTAAAGACTCCTGTTTATAAGTTAGTTCTGAAATGCGTACCATGGATTGTTGTGTTGATGGTTTTACAAGTCTTCTCAACTTTGATTCTTTCTAAGTTCCAAGATGCAATGAAAGCATTCGCTATCTTACCTGTTCTTGTTCCTTTATTAACAGATGCAGGTGGTAACGCTGGTGGTCAAACCACTACCATGATTGTTCGTTCCATTTCTTTAGACGAATTTGGAAGAGGCGATTTCAAGCGTGCGGTATGGAAAGAATTCCGTGTTGCTTCATGCATTGCAGCAATAATCGCGGTCTTTGCTTTTGGCTTACTAATGGCTGAGATGGCGATTGGTATTGCAGATGTCAGTAGTTGTGCTGAAGAAATCGGTGTCAATATCGTTTTAGCAATGGTCATCGTAGCTAGCCTTATTTCTTGCACATTGTTTGTAACAATGATGGCTGCTAGATTAGTGGCATGTATGTTCCCATTCTTAGCCAAGAAATTAAGACTTGATCCTGCTGTTGTCTGTGGCCCATTCAACACCACTATTGTTGATGTTATTTCGCTCCTCGTTTATTTCTTCCTCTGGACCAATGTGTTCAGCAAATTCTTAGGATTTTAATTTATGAGTAAAAAAGAAAATACTTGGGAACTAGTTAAGTTCCTTATTACTGGTTTGGTTTGCGCTTTAGCGGATTTTTTAACAACATCTTTATTTCTAAAAGTCTTCGCCTTTTTACCAGGTCCTGCGCAATCAGCAACAGCTTTATTATTGGGTTTTATCGTTGGTGTGTTTTTAAACTACATTTTATCAACATACTGGGTGTTCAAAGGCAAACAAGATAGCAAAGTCACTAAGTCTATCGGTTTCATCGTCGCTTTCGTTATCTTAAGCGTTATTGCTTATGGTCTTAGCTATGGCACCTATGAATTATGCCGTATGCTCATCGCTAATAACTTAGGTATGAACATTAATGAATGCAATATCGGTTATATTTTCCAACCAAAGCATTGGTTAGAAGGATTATTCTGGCTATTCATCTTAGCGTTCTTCCTTAAGACACTTGTCGGTCTTATTTGGAACTATTTCACTCGAAAATACATTCTCTATCGCCGTCGATAAAATACAACTTAAAATGACAATAAATCGCGAGAAAGTCGCGATTTTTAACATATTTATCGCATGTAAAAAACAACACTCTCATATTTAAGGTACATTTTAGGTTTTTATAATAGTATCAAAGTATGAATTATAGAGTAGCGCTCGTTCCGTCTTATGAACCAGATTTTAATTTACTCGAAGTAGCAAATAGTTTACTCGAGAATGGTTTTGATGTGGTTGTTGTTAATGATGGAAGTGGGGAGCAATTTAACGAAGTGTTCAATCAACTCCCAAAAGAAGTCCACTACCTTTCATATGAAACCAACCATGGTAAAGGCTATGCTTTGAAACATGGAATGAAATACATTAGGGATAATTATGAAGATTGCACAGTTGTGACATTAGATTCAGACGGGCAACATAAAGTCATTGATGCAATGCGTATTTGTGATCAATGTGAGATTGAACAAAGTTCATCTTTGATTCTTGGTAGTCGCCACTTCGATAAAAAAGCCCCATTCAAAAGTAGATTCGGTAATTTTATGGCAAGAACTTCGTTCTTAATTTCCACTCATCATAAGATTTATGATACACAAACAGGTTTAAGAGCGTTCAGAAGCGATTTGTTACCAATGATGATTGATATCAAAGGCGATCGTTATGAATACGAAATGAATGTTCTTCTAGAAACCATTAGACGCGGCATCAACATCAAAGAAGTTAAGATCGAAACAATTTATTTAAACAACAACGCCGGTACTCATTACAATCCTTTTAAGGACACGATGAAGATTTTTAAAGAAGTGATTAAGTTTTCAGCTTCTTCATTAATTGGCTTCGGCATAGATTACCTCGCTTACACATTATTAACTCTTATACCAAATGAATGGCCATATTGGCTAATTATGTGTAACATCATCGCTAGAATCATTAGCGCTTCCGTTAATTTCACAATTAACTACAAGTTAGTATTTAAGAGCAAGAGCAACGTCTTCCTCGCCATATTAAAATATGCTTGTCTGGCATTATTCATTTTAGGTTGCGGTACTTTATTCCTCTGGTTACTCGTGGATAAAGCTGGCATGAATAAATACCTTGCTAAAATCATTGTTGAGGTTACAATGTTTATTATTAGTTGGCTTATACAAAGACTATTTGTCTTTAGGAAGAGGAGAAAAGAGTGAAAAAGTTTATTTTTCCAATCATTGCCACATTAGTGGGTACATGCTTTGTGACCTACTCTTTTCTTGATACTTTCATTATTCCTAAAAACACTAGAAAAGTAAGTTTTACTTTTGATGAAAGTAATCTTAACATTCCTATCGGGCCCGCTTTAACCCCATCATCCTCCAGTGACAAACCAAATGAATCATCAAACAATTCCTCAGGGAATCCAAATAGTTCATCTCAACAAACCGCTCAACCACTTTATTCTCATGAATACTATCCAGAGCAACTAACTGTTGAAGAAATATCTAAACTCTTTACACAAGAAGCGATTTTCATTGAAAGGGGTGGCTATTCTGATCCAGATATTTATATCAATATCACAACCCATAGAGACGCAGAAGACACCACCACATACTATGTAGCGGATCTCCGTGTTAGGAACTTGAGCTATTTTAGAGCGGGATTGGCCCACGATACTTTTGGCCAAAACGTCACCGAAAGAACAAGTGATATTTGTACTAGAAAGAAGGGTCTTCTTGCTATTGATGGTGATACCTATGGTTCGCAAGAAGGTGGCTATGTCGTTAGAAACGGTAACTTAGATGCTAAGGCAATTAGAACTACTAAGAACTTAGAACGTCGTAAGCCTGATGATTTAATCATCAGGAAAGATGGCACTTTTGAAATCATTGACGAACGCGAAACTTCTTTTGAAGAAGTTAGAGCTATGGATCCATATCATGTTTTCTCTTTTGGTCCAGCCTTAATTAACAAAAATGAAATTACAGTCACCGAAAACGATGAAGTTGGCACGGCGATGGGCGGTAATAAAAATCAAAGATGTGCGATGGGAATTATTAATCCTGGTCATTATGTCTTCGTTGTTTCTGATGGCAGAATGAAATCTAGTTATGGCTTATCCTTACTTAATTTAGCCAACATTATGAAAGAATTACACTGCGAAACAGCTTATAACCTTGACGGAGGGGGCTCCGCTACCATGTATCTTGGAGACGGAGAAGGAAACGCGACCAAAAAAAGCCATTTAATTAATTACCCTCACCAATCTACTCAAGGTTTACCTGATAATCCACGCATGCAACAAAGGGAGGTGAGCGACATTGTTTACATCGGAAAAAATCTCTAAAAATGTCATGCGCACCTTATTTATCTATATTGGTGTCACTTTGTTCATTGGTTTATTCTCGACGATTTATGAAATAAATAGTCATAATGTGATTAATGCCTCAATGATTTGTGCTTTTATTTACCCGCTTGTATTAGGTGTTGGCATGTATTTAGCAATCCGCTTTATCCCAACCGATAAAGTACCAGGTATGATACCCGCTACCATTTATCATTTCGGTGTAGCGATGTGTACAGTGCGTAGCATCTTTATTGGTGTTTTAGAAATTTATGGCACCACTAATAGAGCAATGGTGGCTATTTATACAGTTTTAGCATGGTTATTCATAATTGTGGGATTAGGTCTATATTTATTTATTTTAATTAAAGGAATAATAGATAAGCGTAAGAAATCTAACCGCTTAACCATTGAATAAAACTAGCATTGCAAAATGCTTTTTTTATTTGAAATAAAGAATAATGATTCTAAAATAAATATGTATAAAGGAAGGAAATATATAATGAAAAAAGTTCTTCAATTTGCCGGACTAATTTCTTTAGTTTTGGCGGCAGTTGCGTTCGTTTTAATGATGGCAACTCCAGCAGTTTCTTATACTGTTTCAAGCAGTTCAACTGTCAACTTCGCAGGCACATTGGCAATCTTTGGTGGCGAATTAGATGCAGCACAAATCTTATTGCTTTTAACAGATAAGGCAAAACCAGCAACATTAGCTCTTCTCGCTTGGATTTTCATTTTAGTTGGTATGATTATTGTCTTATTGGGAGTCGTTCTACCATTATTCAAGGTCAAAGCTATTGAAAAATTTGCAGGTTTATTAAATCTCTGCGCTCTCGTTTTATTCGTCATTGCTGGTATCTTTATGTTCACAGTCAGAGCCGGATTCTTCTCAGCACAAGGATTTAAGGACGTTCCAGAAAAAGCAGCCATTGGTTTTGGTTGGGTCTTTGGTGGCATTCTTAGTATTGCCGCTGGTGCATTCGCGATTTTACCAGCCGCTGCTAATTTCTTCGGTAAAAAGAAATAAAATATTAGATTAATAACAATTAGGGCGCTTAAAAAGCGCTCTTTTTGTATCTTCTATAATTTGTGCTTGTTTTTTATTGTACGATTTCATACAATAATCAAGCAGTTTGATGCGCGAGTGGCGGAACTGGTAGACGCGTACGTTTGAGGGGCGTATAGGATTCCCTGTGTGAGTTCGATTCTCATCTCGCGCACCATTAGATAATTACTCCAGTGATTACTGGAGTTTTTATTTTATCCAAGAGTGTGCCCCACTTTTAAAAAAATATTATCGTATGATTTGACTTAACTATATTTAATCATTATATTTTTCGTGTAGTTAGTTATTACTAACTTATAATTAGCCAATTATCTTGGATGAATAAAAATCGTTCAAGAAGGTACTCATGATGTATTAGTGAAATGACGGGTTGTACGCTAGAAGCATCAATGAGTAAACAAGCAAGGATTCAATATATAGTAGCCTCCTATCTTACATATATATTCGTTCCTAAAATACCAACAAAAAACACGCCTTTGCTTGGGGCGTGTTTTATTATTGATAATTAATAATTATTGAAGTTTGGATTGATCAAATTCTTTAAGAACCTTAGTTAAAGGCCTAATAACTTTACGCACATTGCCATCCACGAATGGATTTCTTAAGTGGTTCTTTTCTAAGAGTTCTAAGAATGGATATTTGCCACCCATCTTGCATAACTTGATATATTTCTTCCAAGCTTTTTCATGGCTCTTCATATTTTCGACAGCGAATTGGAAAGCCACGACTTGGGCTAATGTGTAATCAATGTAATAGAATGGGGAGCCAAAGATATGACTTTGTCTCATCCACCATGTGCCTTTATTTAAAGTTGGGCAATCATCATATTTCTTGTGTGGGGTATAGCGGGATTCAATTTCCTTATATGCTGCGCATCTTTCTTCGTGTGTAGCGGTTGGATGAGCATAAACCCAGTGTTGAAATTCATCAATGGTAATACCATAGGGTAAGAATTCAATGGAATCCGCAAGGTGAGAATATTTATACTTTTCTGCATCTTTGCCAAAGAAGCCTTCCATATATGGCCAAGCAAAGAATTCCATACTCATAGAGTGGATTTCACACGCTTCTAATGTTGGGTTCATGAGTTCAGGAACTTTAATAGAACTACTTAAGTAGGCTTGGAAAGCGTGACCACCTTCGTGACATAAGACGTTAACATCACCTTGTGTGCCGTTGAAGTTTGAGAAAATAAATGGTGACTTATATTCTGGGAAGAATGTGCAATAACCACCTGGGGCTTTGCCTTTTCTAGCTTCTAAATCCATGAGTTCATATTTGACCATGAAATCAAAGAATTCTTTACTTTCAGGTCCTAAATCAGCGTACATCTTTTGTGCTTGCTCAACGAGATATTTTGGATTACCCGCTGGTTTTGGATTACCACTCTTGAACATTAAGTTATAATCAAAGTATTGTGGATTCTTAATACCGAGATTTTTCATTTGTTGTTTGTAAAGTTTATTACAAACTGGGACCACTTCTCTGGCAATTTGTTCACGGTAAACCTTAACCATATCCGCGTTATAATCTGTTCTTCCTAACATATAGTAGCCAAGTTCTGTAAATGACTTATAGCCAAGTTTTTTAGCCATGGTGTCTCTTAATAAGACTAATTCGCCATAGATTTCACCAATTCGCTTTTCGTTTTCGCCAAGCCATTTATCCATTGCTTTAGCGGCTTCTCTTCTTGTTTCTCTATCGCTATCTTGCAAGTACTTGCCTAGTTGAGAGAGATTTAATGTTTCGCCTCTGAATGAGATTTGTGCACTACCAAAGATCAAATCATATTCGCTAGAGAGCTTATTGATTTGCATGAGCTCTGGCATAATCTTTTCATCGAATGTCTTTAATGAAATATCGTATTTCTTAAATAAGAAAGAACCAAACTTCTTTTCTAAGTCCGCACGATATGGGGCGTTTGCTAATAATTTAGTAACGTCTTGGCTGTATTTAGAGAATGTTGGAGAAACTTCATCTAAATAGTTTTGCGCCTTAGCGTATTTCTTGTTTGTGGTATCGCAAGAATATAAGACATAGATGATGCTTGCTTGTGTTTCAATTTTGCTGTTGTACTTGTTGAGTTTTTTAATCACTTTGGCCGCTTCATCAGCGTTCTTGCAAGCGGTTAATTCTTTAATAAACTCTTCCATCTTAGCGGCAAACTTTTTAATGTTTGGAACAACGAGTTTGTAGTCGCTAAATTTAATTGCGTTTCTTTTCATATATTTATTTCCTTTCTGTAATTACCTATTTAATTTGGTTGATTAACAACCACCTTTCATATTGTATATAAAACAATAATATATAAACAAGAAAAAAGCACATTTTAATGTGCCTTTTAATTGATAATATCTTTTGCTTTAAATTTGAGAATTGTGTAAATGAATTTAGTTGGGAAGAAGGAAATCCAGAAGTTATAACCCAAGACGTCAGCATTATATAAAACAACGTGTTGGCGATAGAGTTTTTCCGATTCTTCTACATTACCCGAAATTAATTCAAATTCTGCATCATTTGTGACCTTGTCATTGTCTCTTGCGACATATAAAAAATATTCAGAAATAGAGGTTAGCATTTCTCTTGCCTTTTTAGCCTCTTCTCCATCTTGGTGTTCAATGACACTTAAATCAAAGTTCGCTAAAGCGTCCGCTTGTTTTTTGTCCACTTTGATATTGTGCTTGCTAATGAGAGCAGCAAGCTTATCCAAATTGTCCTTTTTGTTGGTTAAAATTAGGAATAAATCATGGTCATGATGTGACAAAATGGACGAGAACGAAATCACGAAGATGATATCGATTACTAGGAAAATTGCGTATAAACCGACAATAGCGATAGCGATGTTACGAATGATGATGAGTGCTAATTCCATACGAGCATTGTAGCACAACCGGCATACACGAGATACATAAAGTTTGCTAATATTATCATTTTTTGAGATAATATTACTTGGAGGTTATATCTATGGCAAAACCTATCGTCGCAATTCTGTATGACTTTGATAAAACTTTATCCACTACCGATATGCAGAATTACACCTTTATTCCTAACCTTGGCATGACTCCTGAAGAGTTCTGGGGTGAGACAGGAAAATTATCAAAACAATTTGAGGTTGAAAGAATACTTTCCTATATGTACTGCATGATTAAGATTGCTAAAGAAAAAGGCATCAAACTTACAAAAGAGTATCTTAATGAATGCGGTAAGGCAATCAAGTTTTTCCCAGGTGTCACTACTTGGTTTAAACGCATTAACGATTACGCTGCCGAAAGAGGCATTCAGGTTGAGCACTATTTAGTTTCTAGTGGTACTAAAGAAATCGTTGAAGGTTGTTCCATTTATAACGAATTCAAACAAGTTTATGGCTGTGAATTCCTCTACGATGAAAACGGTGAAGCTTGTTGGCCAAAGATGGCAATCAACTTTACACAAAAAACGCAATTCTTCTTCCGCATCGCGAAAGGTGCGATTAAAGCTACTGATGATGCTGGTGTTAACGAAAAGACTCCTGATCACCGTGTTGAGTATAAGAACATTATCTACGTTGGCGATGGAATGACTGATATTCCAAGCATGACTCTCGTTAAGAAAAACGGTGGTCATAGTATTGCCATTCATCCTAAGGATGATAGAGAAGTTGTTCAACAAATTTATGATGACAACCGTTGTGACTTCATCGTTGAAGCCGATTACAGCATGAATGGTGAAATGGATAAAGTCGTCAAAATGTTAATCGATTTGATTTCTGCACAAGAAAAATTGAAGAGAAAAGAGATTGCATTAGCGAATAAATAAGGTAGATTTTTCTACCTTTTCTTTTTATTCAATGCTATCATCTAGTTATAATAGGTGATTATTATGAAGTATCAAGTCGGTCAATTAGTCATAGGGACAGTTTATAATGTTAAGCCTTATGCTCTTTTTATGTCGTTTGAAGATGGAGCGACAGGTTTATTACATATTTCAGAGATTTCTGACTCATTTATCCGTGATATCGAAAAGTACGGATCTGTGGGGGATCAAATTAAAGTGAAGATTTTATCTATTGATAAAGATAATGGTTTTTTAAGAGTTTCTTATAAACAAGTTCCACAGGAAGAAATGTTTACAAGTCACATCAATCAAAGAAGAATGCCCACAACAAGTGAGGAAGAGTTCTTGCCTTTAAAAGAAAAGTTAGATTCTTGGATAAAAGAAGCATACGAGAAAATCGATAGGGAGAAATAATATGCTTGATTTAAGATTGAACAAACTCATTACTAACAACATCATTAACGATTATGAAAAACAAGTCCAAATCATCAATAGAATGATTATGGAAAAAACTGGTGCTGGTAATGACTTTTTAGGATGGGTTGATTGGCCAGTAAATTACGATAAGGACGAGCTAAAGCGTATTAAAGAGGATGCTAAGTATGTGAGAGACAATTTCGATATCTTAGTGGTCTGTGGTATCGGTGGTTCTTATTTAGGCGCACGCAGTGCCTTAGAAGCTCTTAATGGTTTAAAGAGCCAAGATAAATTAGAAATCATCTTTATGGGTCAAACATTCTCCCCTAACTATGTAGCCCAAGTGATGGAATACCTTAAAGGTAAGAATTTCGCAATTAACGTTATTTCTAAGAGTGGCACCACCACTGAAACAAGTATCTCTTTTAGACTCTTAAAAGAATTATTAGAAAAACAAGTTGGTAAAGAAAAAGCTAGAAAAGCCATCTTTGCCACTACCGATAAAGAAAAAGGTGCATTAAAGACATTAGCCACTAATGAAGGCTACAAGACGTATGTCTTACCAGGCAATATTGGTGGTCGTTATAGTGTCTTTACAGCAGTCGGCTCTTTCCCACTCGCCTGTGCGGGCATTGATGTGGAAGCTATGCTTAACGGTGCTAAACAAGCAAGAGAAGAAATTCAATCTCAACCGCTTTCAATTAATAAGTGTTATCAATACGCAGTGATGAGAGATTATATGTATCGTCACAATAAACCAGTGGAAATGTATGTCACATACGAACCACAAATGAGCCAAATCAGTGAATGGCTTAAACAATTATTTGGCGAATCTGAAGGTAAAGAACATAAAGGTCTTTATCCAAGCAGTGCGACATTCTCCACAGACTTACATAGCTTAGGTCAATATGTCCAAGATGGTACACCATTATTGTTTGAAACCATTATTAACGTTTTAAATCCAAAAGATGACATTGTTATTCCACACGATGAAGACGATCTTGATGGCCTTAATTACCTAGAAGGTAAGAACTTAGCGTTCGTTAATCAAAAAGCCTTTGAAGGTACATTACAAGCACATGAAGACGGTGGCGTTCCATGTAACGTGATTTATCTTGATAAATTAGATGCTTACAATCTTGGTTTCTTATTCTACTTCTTTATGAGAGCGTGCGCGATGAGTGCTTATATGCTTGAAATCAATCCATTTAACCAACCAGGCGTGGAAGTTTATAAGAAGAATATGTTCCACCTTTTAGGCAAAAAAGGTTACTAGAAACTATTGATAGTTTAATATTCAGAAAGTCGCTTATAAAATAGGCGATTTTTTGATTGACTATATTTATATATAAGTGATATATTATTTAGGCGCATTGTTAATCGGATGCTTAGCTCAGCTGGGAGAGCATCACCCTTACAAGGTGGGGGTCGGCGGTTCGAGCCCGTCAGCATCCACCAGTAAATATGCGCAAACCCATCTAGAGATGGGAGGGTAGCGAAGAGGCTAAACGCGGCAGACTGTAAATCTGCTACCTACTGGTTTCGGCAGTTCGAATCTGCCCCCTCCCACCATCAAGGTTGTTGGGGTGTAGCCAAGCGGTAAGGCAACAGACTTTGACTCTGTCATCTCACTGGTTCGATCCCAGTCACCCCAGCCAAAGCATTCACTCTCTAGCTCAGCCGGTAGAGCACTTGACTTTTAATCAAGGGGTCTGGAGTTCGATTCTCCAGAGAGTGACCAGAAAGTGCCCAGGTGGCGGAATAGGTAGACGCACAGGACTTAAAATCCTGCGGTAGCGATACCGTACCGGTTCGATTCCGGTCCCGGGCACCAACTTAAAAAAATACCGACTCGTTTGAGTCGGTTTTTTGTTTTCTTGTTTTAGTGTGAACTTACTCGGCAATTGAATTACCGAGCATCTTGGTCATGAATTGATTTATTAACGTGATCAATTCATCTCCTGTTGGGTAGTTCCTACCCGATAT
>CADBXE010000009.1 GCA_902798595.1 uncultured Erysipelotrichaceae bacterium
AAAGGAATGTTTTCTTTGTAGAACTGTTCTACATAGCTTTTCTTTTCCTCAACAGAATACTTTCTGTTCTTGCCACCTTTTGGACGACCAATAACTGCTCCAAATTTTCTTTTTGACATAATTACTCCTTTTCACAATCATACTAAAAGAAAAAGTAGACCGCACTTTTTATACGTGTCTACTTTTATCTTATCGGAGCATCGTAAGACCGCTCTTTTTGTTTGTTTATTTGATTAAGCAACGTATGGAGTAATTTCCATTACTAAGGCCATACCACCGTAATAAAGGGTGAAGTAGTTAGGAAGTTTTGCTAATTCTTCAGGACTTGGCATATATTTTCTAACATTACCTGTCGCCACGTTAGCGGCTGTTTGTAAGAAGGAGTTCTTACCATCATACGCTAATAAGTCGAAGCCTTCACCAAAGTCGAAGACTGGACCGCCACTATTGTTGATGCCTCTTAAAGTCATATGTTCTGTACAAATAGCGGTGATGTAAGCTTCAATCTTATCAAAGGCATCACTATAGTCAGGAGCAAATGTCATACCTTTAGCCATGGCCGCTGCAATCAAGGCTTGTTGTGCCGCTGTTTTATCAGCATCACTGGCTGCACTATAAGCAACGTAAGCTTGATAGACACTATCATAAGCTGGTTGACGATAATTAAATGTATCTGTCTTATCACTATTAGTGATATTGACTGTACCACAGGCTGGTAAGCTTGTAATGCCTTCGGCACTACCAGATTTATTTAAGACGATGAAGTTGAAGAAAGCTTTTTGGCCAGCAGTGGCTAATGCTTGATAAAGTTTACCTTCATGCTTATCGTTTGTCACAAATGATTTGGTAAAGCCTGTTGCATAGAATAAGTCAGACAACATTTTGATATCATTTGTCAACATAGTAGCGTTGAATTGTTGGAACCAAGCTTCTGAACCAGAAACATAGTTTAAGATTGTACAATCAGTGAAGTTGGTTGTTGGAGCGTAGCCAAGAACAGTCCTACCATAATTTTCTTCATAGGTATCTGTACCAGTATGGTCTTGAATAATAACTGGACCACCACAACCTCTGAATAAGGAACTGTTAACGTCAATAATTGAGCCCCAGTTATACATGAAGGAGTTGTAGTTATTGAAACATTTAACTTCGTTTAATTGGAATTTAGTAAATGGATTGCCAGCGACATATGGTTTTTCACCAAAGAAGGTGATGTAGAACTTAGTGGCAATCATGTTATAGGCTTGTAATGATTTTGAACCCGCGCCTTTAACGAAGATGATACCGCCACCATAAATCTTATCTGTGTCATCAGCAGCGTTTTTAGCGTTACCAGTCATATTAATGTTACGGAATATAACATCACCACCCGCAATTGTTTTAAAGGCAGCGGAGTGACCAATAACAGCGCCTTCATCTGTAGTTTTTTGTCTGTCTCTCTTGATGAGAGGGATACCGGATAAATCTAAAGTGAAGTAGTTACCATCAATGGTAATATCGCCTTCCACTGTACGTTCATATAAATATGTGTAGTCCACTAAAGAACCAGCAGCTTTTGTATCGTTTAAAGCTTGTGCTTGAGCTTGTGTATAGAAGAAGTTAGCTGGTAAATCATCTGGTGTGATAGCGATATCTTTTTGGAAGATTAAAGCTGTTGGACGATAATCAGGATTCATGTTATTGGCGGTTTTGAATTCTGGCCACTTACATGCCCAGTCTTTATCATCTTCCATAGTAGGTGTATCTTGAACGGAATCTTGAGGACGTGTATCAAAATAGCCTAATTCTTTAGCGTTATAAACGTTATAGCCGTCAACAACATCAACAGTTAATGTTTTGGTTAAAGAAGCCGCTCTTGAAGCATCAACACCACCTGGTGCAACGCTTATCGTAAATGTCTTGCCGACAGCAGCCTCAGTGAACTTAACATCACATTCTCTAGCATCAACAACTGAGAAATATTCGTTGCCGACTTGTTGATCACCTAATTTAGCGGTGATTGTGAAATCATAGTTCCATCTAGAAGCACTGACTGGTTGGAATGTTGTTGCGTCAGAAACAGATAATTCTGGTTTGACGTTAAACTTATTGTCATCGCCGACTTTATATGTTTGAGTGTGGTCATAGAAACCATCATCATTCTTTTCGTCTTTAGCTCTATTTTGTTCAAATAAAACTAGTTCGTGCTTAGCGGAAACACCAGTTAAGATAACGTTATCAGTAACGGTGATTGTACAAACACCCGCAAGTGTACTATCCTTTTTGACTTTGGCTTCACAAGTAACTTTCGCAGTACCGACTTTCTTCGCGGTCACTAGACCGGTTTGATCAACGGTAACGATATTTGTGTCGTTACTAGACCACAATAATTCTTTTTCTGTTGCGTTTGCAGGTTCGATTGTAGCGTCTAGTTTTAAAGTTGAACCTAACATCACACTAGCGGTGTCTTTGGAAAGTTTTACATTTTGAATGTAAATTTCACTTGGTTCACTACTATTTTGAGAAGTTGGATTAGAAGTAGAACCACTATTGCTAGATGATGTTGGATCGCCACCTGGATTGCAGCCCACTAACGCAGTTAATGAAAGCAAACCGATTAATAAAGTGCTTAATTTAGTTTTGTTCATAACAAAGTACCCTCCTTCGTATAAACTCGCTTGAATATCATACTAGAAATAAATATTTTTACAAGGTAACAAATATTATACCAACAATAAGCGTAATGTGAGCACCAGGAGCTGTATCGCGGACAGAAAATCTCTTTGTAACAGCGATTTGTCCTTCTCCTGGCATCTCATTTAGCGTGATAAGAGCGAAGTTTTGTTCGATTTTGTCATTTGTGTCATGTGTCTCGATACTGAATGATGTATCACTAGCCTCTTTTAAGAAGTCAACGTTTGGATATGTACAATTATCTGGTTTCGCAACCGCTTTAATACGGACACTATCACCTTGCTTATAGTTTCTGTAAACAAAGTAGTAATGATATAAGAGCTCACCAGTAATTTCGTCTTTAACATCCTTGGACATTGTGGTCTTGTTATCCGGATCCATCACTTCAATAGATTCAGGATAGATTTCCGGATTGTAGTTTCTAATTGAATGGCCCAATAAGCCAATCACAAAGAAGGAAACGATATAGACAACGACGAGTAACAATATTGTTGATTTCTTCATCTTCTTTCCTCCTTACTTCTCATAATAGAACGCTTGTATCTTTTTGACGAAAAGATATAAGAATCCAGCAAATAAGAATGCAGCCACTACAAATAATCTAATAAAAGCGGATAAGTAATTGCCGTGTAAGGCGTTAGATTCAACGAGCATGAAGTAAAGCACAACAGTAATTGCGAATGAGCCAATAAAGGCCATTACTGTCGCTCTAGCCTCGTTAGGATTATTGAAGTCACTACCAGTTGTAGCGTATACCTCATTCTGTGGGTTCATAATGTCTTGAGCCGCACTATAGAAGATGTGAGCGTATTGGATCAACAATACCGACACACTAAATAAGACAGCAATAGGTACCCCTAATCCGCTAAAATTTGCAAAAATAATTGAGCAAGCAATAATTGATGGGACAGAAAATACTAAGTTAAACAATAGTTTACTAGTTAAAGGAATGAATGGATTAACAGGATTACTTTTTGTTAAGTAAGCTGTTCTACCTTCTTTAGAATATAAGGTTGCAATTGTGGAGTTACTCGCTAATAAAGGAAGAATGGTTAATAGTACATTAACCGCAATAGCGATGTTGTTGCCTCTCATGGATGTGGAAATCGCAGAAATAACTCTATCCATAAAGAATAATAAAATAGGAACAATAATATATATCGCGATATAAGAACCAGAAATATCAAAGTCTCTGAAAGATAGTTTGAATTCCTTATTAGCGAACGTTACATATTTCTTATGTTTAACATTCTTTCTCATCACTAATTGAGGATTCTTATCATATTCAAAAGTCTTATAGATCATTGTGAAATAGAATGGTCTGATGAGTAAGAAAGCAACAAGGCCTAAAATAGTTAAAACGCCTAAAGCAATTAACGCTCTTAGGAACGTAAATCCTAAAAGTTGATAATGAACATCATTCCATGTTGTTCCCGTACCGGCAATTTCGCCAAAGAAGATTCTGGAGTAATAGTTCACTGGATAAGCATAATCATCAAACGTTTCAATAAATTTAGCGAAGCCATTAACCATGGAAGGCCACTGTCTATCTAAATCAATATCATCTGGAATTAAATTAATTAATTTAACAACCACAAAGATAAATGCACTAACACCAATAGCCACTAAGATTAAATCAAAAATCTGATTGCGTTTAAATAAACGGTAAATATATAAGAAAGGTATAGATAAAATCGAGGCCAACAAAACTTGTATAGCCACTAACATAATAACTGGAATAATCATCCAAATAATTTGTAAGAAATTAACTTCAAATGACTTAAAATCAAAAGCTTCAAAAACCAAGAAACCAAAAATGCCTGGAATTAAAAGAAGGAATGATCTCTTGAGTTCATAGAAGTAATAAACGAATAGTTTAGAGAAGAATAACTTATTCGCATTAACTGGGAAGGTAATAAGAACCTTATTATCATCCGCCATATAAAGTGACTTTGATAAGTTATATGTTGACGAACATAGGTTTAAGAACATTGTTACCGCGAGAAACATCGTAAATAAGCGAATAATATCGTGGTATTTATTTAAGAAGCCCACTTTAGTGAGTAGGAACAAAATACCAAAGACGATTACCGCCACTGCTACAAACTTAAGCACACTAAAGACAATGGTCTGAATCAAAGTCTTTCTAGACTTCATCCATGACATATCAATCTTGTCTTTGAGTTGGAATAATGTCAGTCGTAATAGTTGTTTCATCTTTTACTTTTCCACTTTAGTAACATTGTCTCCAATTGTGGCCAAATAAAATTCTTCTAATGATTGACCACTGCTTTCGATATCTTTAAGAGATAATTGTGCTTGGATTTCACCATGCTTAATAATGGCGATTCTATCGCAAAGTTTTTCAACGATATCGATTAAGTGAGAGGAGAAGAAAACGATATTGCCTTTAGAAGCATGCTCTCTCATGCACTCTTTCACTTGGTAAATAGATGTTGGGTCTAAACCTGTTAAAGGTTCATCTAAAATCCAAACCTTTGGATCATGGACTAAAGCAGCGATAATAGTGACTTTTTGTTTCATACCATGAGAATAGGTTTTGATTTTATTATCGATTGAATCTTTGAGTTCAAATCTTTCAATGTATCTTGATAAACGTTCATCTCTATCTTGTTTAGAGACTTCGTAAATATCCGCGATGTAGTTAAGGTATTCTCTACCTGTTAAGTTTTCATATAAAGCGTAATGGTCAGGGACAAAACCAATTTGACTCTTAGCGCCTACACCTTGTGTTTTAACGTCATATCCACAGACGGAAATAGAACCTTCGCTAATTGGTTGGATACCCACGATTGATTTAATACATGTGGATTTACCAGCACCGTTAGGTCCTAAGAAGCCAAACACTTCTCCACCTTTAACGGAGAGGTTGACATTTTTAGCAGAATAGTAGTTATTTAAACCGTATTTCTTTGAGAAATTCTTTAGCTCTAAGCTAATACCAACATTTTCATCCATAGGTTTATCTAAGCTCCTTCCATTTAACGCCGACTTGAGGGCGAGTTTATCAATACGAATACCTTTCAATCTGTAATGCAATGCTTTATGTGAATCAGCGATATCAAACATTAATTGGTAAACAAACCAAATACCAAATCCTAATAGCGCATAAACAGCGTAATAAATGAGTTGGTAAACGATATGTAATGTCATGACGCGACCATTAATTGTGAATGTCACTACTAAATTATTAAAAATGTTCTCCGCCCATTTACCTAGTTTTTCAGCGATAAATGTGGAGTTAATAAAGAAGTAGTCAGTACCTGTAATTGTACCGAATGGAGTAGCGGTTCCTTCTAAACCAGTGAAGATGGTATTTAAGAAGAGCACAAACACGAAGTAAATAAAGAACCAAACAGAAGAGAAACCAAATTGTTTTAATTTTGGTCGATCGAATTCATATAAGGCCACGCCTAATAAAGGCATCATATAAGCGCAGCAGTGATTGATCCAGAAGTACCAGACTTTAGGATTAAACACTAGCATGGACTCACGATAGTTAGGCATTAACATCGCAAGAACCGCACCAAAGACATTAATAAAGTATGTGAAATAGAACAAACGTTTGGTTCTAAAAATAAAGCAAATTGGGATTAAAACCATCGCTAAGTTACACAAGTGTAATGGCCAATCCCAAGGTTGCAACAATGAATCATATTTGAAACCCACAAAGTAGGAAATTAATGTGCCACAAGAAATCATCACTAAAGAGTAATGAATCTTATCTTGGTGAGCGCTTCTCAAACAGAAATAAACACCTAATGGAACGATGATACAAGCGGAGTATAAGAAGATACGATGAATAGTATTAAAATCAATAACGGTTCTTCCCACAGGACCCATACCAAAGAAGAAATGTGGGATGAAGCATGGCATAGTAAATAAGTTCACTAAAACAGCAAAAGCCGCCACTTCTCCATATGAGTGTCTAGATAATTTCACTTTATAGTCTTTCGCTAAATAGAAAAGAGACAATGCTAATAAGCCACCCACTTCAATAGGAAGCATGATTGATAATACACTGGTGTGATTATCTCCTTGCATCATCATAATCATTGGATGCAAGGAAATTGCAGAAACAAATAATATTGGTAAAGCAATAAACTTCACGTAGAACGTTGCGGTTTTAAAATGTGTCCATGGTCTAAGAAGCACCATCAGCATTGCAGTGATTTCAAACCACATGCATAAATTACCGATGGTATTTAAGAAGCCATTCATTGGGCCACCAAAGGAAGCATAAATTGGGAAGTTATCACTATTGAACTGCACATCCTTAAAAGACATAAATCTAACCGCGAAAACCGCGATTAAAGCAAAGACCATTATTCTTTCGACAATGAGTTTTTGTAACTTTGGAAATTTATAGTGGACTAATAGGATGGTTCCTAGGAATATGGCTAATGTAATTGCGAGAATTAAATAATACATAACGCGTATACTATTGTAACAAGTTTATTTTTTTATGCAACATACATAAAAAAATCCCTGCAATAATCAAAGAAAATTGCAAAGGATTAATTTTTAGTAAAATTACTTATTGCCCGCCATCATGTCTTGGATGAATGGCACTTCAATGGTAGCGTCTAATCTTGGGAAGAGTTGGTCTTTCTTCTCAACTTTTAAGCCACCAACAACACCATATTTATAGATATTGTCGTAGTTAAGTAAATCACCGGTGACACCTAATTGATCAAATAGTTTATCAGAGGCAGTCACTAAGACTGGTTTCATTAACATACCAGCGACATATAAGGAGTTAGCCAAATGCACCATGACTGATTCAAGGTTAGCTTTCTTTTCTGGATCTTTGGCCAAAGCCCAAGGTTCAGTTTCATCAATATATTTATTCGCTCTATTCACTAATTCGTTAACTTGTGCGATAGCGTCAGTAATCTTTAAGTCATCCATTAATCTTTCATAAGATTCAATGGTTAACTTTGTTAAATCTTCTAAATTACCATCAACATCATTGATGCGACCTTTATATTCAGGAATCACACCATCGAAGTATTTATTGATCATGGAAACTGTTCTATTGAGTAAGTTACCAAGAGCGTTTGCTAAGTCAGTATTAATTCTTTCAACGAATTGTTCTGGTGTGAAGTTACCATCACTACCGAAGTTTACTTCTCTTGCTAAATAGTATCTAACTGCATCGACACCATAACGTTCCACGAGCGGATATGGATCAACGACATTGCCTTTAGATTTACTCATCTTAGAATCTTTCATCATAAGAAGACCATGGACAAATTCTCTATCTGGAAGTCTAATGCCTAGCGACATTAAGAACATTGGCCAATAGATAGCGTGGAATCTTGTAATATCCGCACCTAAAATATGAATTGTTTCACTTTCAGGATCTTGCCAAAACTTTTCAAAGTTCTCTGGGTGCTCACTGTCATAACCTAAAGCGGTGATATAGTTGGTTAAAGCATCTAACCAAACATAAATAACATGTTTTGGATTTTCTCTAATTGGAATACCCCAAGAGAATGATGTTCTAGAAACACATAAGTCATCAAGTCCTGGTTTAATGAATGTATTAATCATTTCATTCTTACGAGATTCAGGAATTAAGAACTTTGGATTTTCATCAAAGAACTTCATTAATCGATCCACGTACTTGCTGGTTTTGAAGAAATAAGCTTCTTCTTCAGCGGTTTGTACTGGTCTACCACAGTCAGGGCAGATATGGTCTGGACCCGCTTGTGTATCTGTCCAGAACGCTTCACATTCTTTACAGTACCAACCTTTATATTTACCTAAATAGATATCATCATTAGCAAGCATCTTGGAGAAGATGTCTTGCACCACTTTAGTGTGTCTTTCTTGTGTGGTTCTAATAAAGTCATCATTAGAGATTTTTAACAAATCCCATAACTTATAGAAGCCTTCCACAATACCGTCCACGAATTCTTGTGGTGTTTTACCTGCGGCAGCAGCATTCTTTTCAATCTTCATGCCGTGTTCATCAGCACCTGTAAGGAAATAGCATTCAAATCCTCTTAAGCGTTTATAACGGGCAAAAACATCGGTTAAGGTTGTGCAATATGCATGACCGATGTGAAGCTTAGCGCTTGGGTAATAAATTGGAGTTGTGATATAAAATCTTTTTTTCATGGCAAATGAGCCTCCTGGTTATTAATATAACACTTTAGTGTTTTTTTTCTATTAAAAAGAGTATTTATATTTTCCCAAAGCGAAGGTTAGATAATGTGGAATAGTAATCACATCTCCTTCTTCAGAAACGTTATAATCACCAATTTTGATAAGTTTTGTTTTCCCATAATGTTCAGGATGATTCATGACTGTTTTGCTAGATTTGGTGTTGCCATTTTTAGCCTTGGCTTCAATCAAAGTGGAACATCCTGCATACGCTATAACAAAATCAATTTCTAAGCCGGTTTCTTTAGCAAAATAATACGTATCGATGTTTGCTTTATTCAAGGAATCAAAAACTAATGCTTCGTAGATGGCGCCCTTGCCTTGTCCTAACTCCCCTTTATTGATAGCAGAAACAGTTTCGATACCATACATAGCAATAACAATGCCAATGTCTTCTGGGAATAATTTGAATTGGGATATAATTTTCGATCCCGCTAATGGTAACGATGGAACTTCGACATTGTGTATTTTGGAAACAATGTGTGCTTGTTTTAAATACTCAACAGCGTCCTTTTTCTCATACATTGAACCAGAAGAAATCTTAGAGACAACGAATCTTTTGTTTTCTTTCGATAAGAATGTTGGTATTAAATCATACACCTCTTGAATTCTTGCAACTTCTGCTGGTTTAAAAACAGGCATACCATCTTTACCTTTTCTTCTTCCAAAATCAGTTTTCATATCGAAAACCGTGCTAGTCAAAACATCATAAGCTAAGGCTATGTTATGCGTATCAACGTATTCCTTAACAACTTTAGGAAAACCGCCTATGCAGGCGTATTTAAGAAATAAGTCCTTATATAATGTGTGGACACTTTTTGGCACTGGTTTCTTTTTTTCAAAGCAATCAATAACAACACTGTTTTGTTCTTCTTCATAGCCTAAGGCCCATAAAAACTCTTCGAAATCCATGGTTTTCATTTGAAAAACATCTTCGTAACCAGTTGGTGCAGGAGTCGCGTCTCCGACCACATATCCATTAATCCCTAAATAAGAACCACTACCAATTACGTTATATCTACCATCTATACCAAAATTCTTAAAAGCAAGTCTAGCTTTAGGGCATTCTTGTATTTCATCAAAGAAAATTAATGATTTTCCCGGAATAATTTTGTGGTTATCAAAATGCAACGAAATATTAGATATGATTGTATCTATGTCTATTTTGCCTTCAAAGTCAGACGCGAATTCAGGATTGTTCCAAAAATTAATTTCAAAAAGTTCTAAATTATTTCTTTTAGCAAATTCTCTTATTGTTTCTGTCTTGCCACATTGACGGATCCCAACAATCAAAGCAGGACTTTTGCCTTTTTTATTAATCCATGAATCTAAATGTTGATCCAATTTTCTTCTAAAATACATAAAATAGCACCTCTTTAAAAATTTCGGAGCGAGTTTTCAATACTTTTATAACAATTTCGGAGCGAGTTTTCAATACTTTTATAACAATTTCGGAGCGAGTTTTAAGCAAAAAACGAGGCTTTATAAGAAAAGCATCCTTTGTGGATGCTAATCGTTTCCACAAATGATGTATTATTATTTATCTTCTTTCATAGTGGCTAACATGACCGCTTTAATAGTGTGTAATCTATTTTCTGCTTCATCAAAGACCACTGATTGAGGACCTTCAAATACTTCTTCAGTAACTTCTAAACCGTTAAGTCCAAACTTTTCATAAACTTCCATACCCACTTTAGTTTCAAGGTTATGGAAGGATGGTAAACAGTGAATGAAAATGGCTTTAGAATTGGCTAAAGACATAACACGGGCATTAACTTGGTATGGTTTTAATAAGTTAATTCTTTCTTCCCAAACGGAAGCGTCTTCACCCATAGAAACCCAAACGTCAGTAGCAATCACATCAGCGTCTTTAACGCCTTCATCAACATTTTCAGTGAATGTTAATTTAGCGCCTGTCTCTTTAGCGATTTCTAAACATCTATTTCTTAATGCTTCATTTGGCCATAATTCTTTTGGTCCAACCATGCGGTAATCTAAGCCCATCTTCGCGGCCCCTACCAAGTAGGAATTACCCATGTTATATCTACCATCACCTAAGTAAGCCATCTTAATACCTTTAAGTTTGCCTTTTTGTTCAATGATGGTCATAAAGTCAGCGAGGATTTGGGTTGGGTGATAATCTTCAGTTAAGCCATTCCATGTTGGAACATTGGAGAACTTTGCTAAATCTTCCACAGTCTTTTGTTTGAAACCTCTATATTCAATGCCATCAAACATTCTTCCTAACACTCTCGCTGTATCAGCAATAGATTCTTTCTTACCCATTTGTGAACCACTGCTACCAATGTAAACAGCGTTCATACCTAAATCAGACGCCGCTACTTCAAAAGCGCATCTTGTTCTAGTGCTATCTTTTTCAAAAAGAAGAACGATATTCTTACCTTTTAAAACATCATGGGCAACACCATTATGTTTTTTGTTTTTAAGTTCGATAGATAAGTCTAATAAGTATTGGATTTCTTCAGGTGTGAAATCTAATAAGGTTAATAAGTTTCTTCTATATAAGTTCATAACTATTTAATATCCTCTCTTACTAATGGCATACACATACATCTTGGTCCACCTCTACCTCTAGATAGTTCACTAGAAGGAATGATATGCACATTAATACCATTTTTAATTAAGGCAGCATTAGTGATGTCATTTCTTTCATAAGCAATAACTTCACCTGGGCCTAACGCGACAGTATTACTACCATCACTCCATTGTTCACGGTCCGCACTGATGGTGTCTCCACCACCACATGGGATTAAAGTGACTGGTAAACCGATATATGATTCTAAGACGTCTTCAAGTTTTTGATCTAACTCTAAGACTTTGACTTTGCCTTCATTGTTATAGTCTTTAGTGACTCTAAAGATTTTAAGCTTTTCATAGCAACCTTTATGAATAGTGAATTTGTTTTTATCCACTTGGGTAAAGACTGTATCTAAATGCATGAATGTTCTCGCTTGTGGAATAGTGAACGCTAGAACAGTATCGAAATCAGTTTCGTTATTGAAGAACAAGTTCTTTGCTAAACGTTCTACTGCTTCAGCGCATGTTCTTTGGCTAACACCAACGATAAGCACATGGTTATTTAGAACCATGATGTCACCACCTTCAATATTCACATCTTCATAACGGGAATAATATAAAGGTGTGGTCTTATATATTGGGTGATATTTAAAAATATATTCACCAAAAATAGTTTCTCTGCTTCTAGTAACGGAATACATCTTGTTTAACGAGACACCATTACCGATAGAGGCAAATGGGTCACGAGTGAAATATAAGTTTGGCATTGGATCAGTGACGAATGGATAATCATCAACATGATCAGCGAGTGATTTAACTTGTGAGTTTGGAAGGTCGCTCTTTTTAATGCCAGCGATACTCTTAAGTACGAGTTCTTTGTTATCTTTAAAAGACTTTAAATATTCAGTAGCGATTTCTCTTAATGTGTTACTACGAATATTAGCTTCTTTAATAAATTGGTTAATGAATTGTTCTTTAATTTCATTAGATAAATCAAGCACATCCCTCATTAAATCAGTGAGATAAACAACTTCCACGCCGGCATCTTTAAAAGTTTTAGCGAAGGCTTGATGTTCTTTCTTCGCTAATGGAAGCCATGGAATATCATCAAATAATAAGTCGTCTAATTTCTTTGGGGTTAAGTTATGGAGTTCATCACCTGGTTCGTGAAGAAGGACCACTTTTAAACGACCAATCTCAGAGTTCACATTGATTTTCTTCATGCGGACTTTCCTCCTGATTATTATGCTTTTCTCGACACTCTTTACGATAATCAAATATTGCGCTTATCGCAATAGAGAGAAGAATAATCAAACCACCAATGAGAAGATTTAAATTGAAATGTTCTATGCCCGTATATATGGAAAGTGATGTCGCAACAACCGCGGAAAGAGGTACTAAAATGGAGACTGTAACCGCATCGATAAATTTCATAGACCACGCTCTTGCAACCCAGCATACCGCCATACAAACAACACCTAAGAAGACAACTTCTAAGATTGCTAATACGTTGGATGTGAAATTGAATTCATGGAAGACTGGACCTTCAAAAGCAAATGTATAAATAAATGACACCACTGTGGTAACACATAATTGGAAAAACACATATAAAAGAGGATCTTTATCTTTGCAGAATACTTTAGTGAAAGCGATATCTAAACCAAAGAAGAGGCCACCAATCGCGCTTAAGCCATCGCCTAATAAGGAGCCACCTTCAAAGAAATGAAGAATATTGAATCCATTACCCATTAAGAAGATAGAGCCAACAACGCAGATAAGTGCAGCAATGATACTAGGCCATGTTGGTTTTTCTCTTGCAAATAAGAACATGAAAATTGGGATAGTAATACAGGAAACATTTTCTAAAAATGTGTTCTTAGAAGGATCTGTGTATTTTAATCCCACAAATTGGAAGATATATGCAGCGGCTAAAATTAAACCCGCAGGTATACAAATAAGATAGGATTTATTAACTTTTTTAAAGCCCTTGTTGATAAATAATGCCATCGCTATAACGGCAAAAAGACCACGCATTGCAGTAAGAATACCTGGTGAAAATAGAGGTGGTTCAGTATCATAAATCATTTTTGCCATCACTGGAGCAACACCCCAGAGAAGGACAACGATGACGAGGACAATAAATGCAATAATCTTGGTTTTTTTCATAGCGCCGGAGACTATAATAACATTTTAAAATTTTTCGACAACCCCTTCTTTTAAAAAAGAAGTGAAAAAATCATAAACATTATCTAAAATAAGAAACAATGTGAGCAGCTGGTCTTTTTTAGCAGTTTGACCACGTTCGTTAGTCTTATTAGTAGGAGGACCCAAAATATGAAATCCTTGAAACCTCAATTAAAAATATCAGCTTTTGCTTTACTGTTATTAAGCTTAACTGCTTGTGGCATGGCTACTGGAAAAGGTGATTATTATTACAACGGCTATTCATACGAAAAAAGTAACTACGTCCAACCTTCTAATAACGTGTCACAAAAGCCAAATGGCAGTAGCAACGCTGCAAACCCTGGTAATCCATTTGTTAACGTCGCTAACGACAACACTAATAATCTTTCTTTAACAAGTAGTACATTTGCGTACACCACTATTAGAGAAGAAATAAATGGTAATCACATGTATTACGTGGGAGATATGGTTAAAGTCGAGGAAATGCTTAATTATTTCCACTATGGTTATGTTAACGACACAGACGATGCATTGACCACCAAGTTAGAATTAGATAAATGTCCATGGAACAACGATCACTACTTAGCATCAGTGGTTGTAAAGGCTAAACCAGCAATCACAGACAACGTTAAAAACAATATCGTTATCCTTGTTGATAAAAGCGGTTCTATGTCCCCAGTATTAAATTTGGTTAAAAAATCCTTATATACCTTAGTGGATAATTTAGGTAATGATGACGTTGTTTCTATTGTCTCTTATGCTTCAGGTTGCAAAGTTGAATGCGAAGGTAAGACAGGTGAAAACAAAAACTATTTAAATAGAGTGATTGAAGACTTAAAAGCCAGTGGCGCCACTAACGGTGAAGCCGGTATCGAAACCGCTTATGAAATGGCTTACAAGTATTTCATTCCAGATGGCAACAACAGAGTAGTCATTCTCACCGATGGTGATTTCAACGTTGGTAAAGTTTCTGGTGAAGAATTAACAAAGTTAATTAAAAAGAATGCTGGTGATGGCGTCTTCCTCACCTGCTGTGGTTATAGAAGCTACGACAATAACACACTATATACCCTCGCTAATAACGGTAATGGTAATGCTTATTACATTGACTGTGAATTAGAAGCGGAAAAAGTCTTCGAAGAAGAATTAGGTAAATCATTATATGTCGTTGCCAAAGACGCAAAATGCCAAGTTCAATTCTCTGACGCTGTTAAATCCTATCGTTTAATTGGTTATGAAAGTAGACAAATTACCGATCAAGAATTCAACAATACAAGAAAAGACGCTGGTGAAATCATGTCTGATCACACCACTGTTGCGTTATATGAATTAATCCTTAATGATAGAGCACACAATGATGACTACTACTTTAAAGCAACGCTTCACTATAAGGAACCTATCACCGAAGAAAACAAAGAAGTTTCTAATACAAAATCAGACATCTCTGTTAGTAGACGTGTTGACTTCGACTTTGCAGGATATGTCGCTGAATTCGCTCTCATCTTAAGCAATAGTTCTTATAGAGGTAACGCTTCATATAGCCACTTATTAGGTAGAATTGATAACCAAGTAATTAATGATGCTTATAGAGATGACTTTGTGGCGGTTGTTAATAAAGCAAAAGCGTTAGCAAGTAACTAATTTGTAAGTAATGAATATGGCCCAGTCGTTAGTTTAACTAACAATTGGGCCTTTTTAAATGTAAGAAAACAAAAGATCATGTTGAGTTTATGGTGTATATACCATATAATATACATGTGAGGAACAATAATATATGCCGACAATTAGCTTCTTTTATGGTGTTTATATCACGATGCATTTAAGGAACAAGGAACATAATCCTCCTCACATCCACGCTTCATACGGAACTGAGGCTGCTGCGTTTTATATCTCAACCGGAGAAATATATGAAGGTTCTTTCCCAGCAAGGGCAAAGAAAATGGTTAAAAAATTTGTGCTAAAATACCAAAAAGAACTACTAGAAATGTGGACAACAGAAAAATACATTAAACTAAAGGGGTTAGATTGATATGCATTACATGGCGTTGAAAGTGGATTTTTTAGAAGATGTAACATTACAAGTAACATTCCAAGACGGCAAGATTATCAAATACGATATGTCTCAAATGTTTAAAAAATATCCACAGTTAGAAGAGTTGAGAAAGAATCGTAGATTATTTGAAAATGGACATTTAGACTTAACTGGCTTCGCTATCGTTTGGAACGATGAGTTAGATTTTGATGCAACAAGCATCTATGATGACGGAGAAGTCGTCGGACATATTGAGACAACAATCAATCAACAAATTGGTTTCTTGCTCGCAAAAACTAGAGATGAAATGAATGTCACTCAAACTGAGTTATCTAGAAAATCTCATATCGATCAAGGTGACATATCAAAAATTGAAAGAGGAATCGGCAATCCTACTATTGGCAAAATAAGTAAATTATTTAAAGCGCTGGGAAGAAGTATTTCGCTAACTTTACTTTAAGAAAATGTCTAATTCGCTGAAATGTGTATGTTTTGAATAATTGTTTAAACATCCAGCAATCAAGCTGAAACAAAGCGCACAAAAAAAGAATATTTTTGTCTTAGTTTTCATAACAAAATCCTCTTAATAAATAATTATCAAATATCCCAGTTAGCATACAAAACAAGCTCATTATTTCTTTCTATCGATGGAGTTGTGTTAAAGTCCCACGCGTTAAGACATTCTGGCTCTGTATACCATCCAGTAAATAAACACTTTTCCCTAAACGGATTTGGTGGCATCACTATTTTCTCACCTTCTGCAACATTATCCACACGATATAGATTGCTGTCTTTACCAGTATCATAATTCAGCAAAAAAGAAACGTTGGCAGCCTGAACTGTCTTGCTATAATCGTTGTCAGGCAAATAGCCTTTATCTTTAAACAGAGGAGCATAAAGATATAGGTGTCTAAAGTTGCTACTAAAAGTGGTAACAGAAAGTTCGCTTGAGCAAACCATGATATCAACACTAGGACAATCCATATACTCAATATGTTCTAATGAATCAAATACAAATATCTTCTTTAAATAATCGCCACAAGTAATTTTTCTATTATTGTTGTGACTAAAGTTTTCATCAGATAGGCCTAAATACTTAACCCTTTGGCCATCAATTTCTCGAGGGATATCAAGCCGTTCTTGCTTCAATCCAAGTTCGGTAAAACCAGTGATAACAATAGATTTGTCGTTCTTGTTTTGATATTCACTGTTTTCGCAAAGGTATATGTATTTAAAAAAACCACTTGTGTGTGTCTTTGTTGTTTTATTATTGCATCCAACCAATGCTAAAAAGAATACTGCTGAAAAGACTGTTATCTTATTTGAAAAAAAATTGGTTTTCATCGCTTGCATAATAGCAAAAAAACACAGATTATGTCAATTAATATTGCTTAAAATAAATGGCGATATAATATGCTGTTCTAATCAATAAAAAATTTAAATTTTACAAAAAGTTAGAAACGCGATAGAGGTATTCAATCGTTAGATTAATCATCTTTATTTATATAAAAAACCCTGAAATGAATTCAGGGTTAATTATTAATTTGATATTTTAACTTATTTCTTTTCGCCGTTTAAGCCATATTTACGGTTGAAACGATCGACACGACCATCGGATTGAACAAATCTTTGTTTGCCAGTGTAGTATGGGTGGCAGTTTGCGCATGTATCAACTTTGATTTCTTTTAAAACAGAACCTGTTTCGAATGTGTTACCACAGGAGATGCATGTGACTGTGCAACGATGGTATTCTGGATGGACACCTTTTTTCATAACTTTTTTCTCCTTCCGCCTTGAACTGTAATGTCGTTCAAAGAAAGTTTGCCCATAAATAGTAACAAATAAAGATATTATTGGCAAATATATTTTAAAAAATATCCCTTTTTGACTATAATAACTTATTGATGAAACAAGAAAATTATCCTAAAAACGATACTTACATTCTCATTCCTGCGTATCGTCCAGATCATTTATTAATCGAATTATTAATCAAACTAAAAGAAGAAAGTTTTGACTGTGTCGTCGTAAACGACGGTTCAGGAGAACAATTTGACCACGTCTTTAAGGAAGCAGAAAAATACGCGGTAGTATTAAAACAAAACATTAATCGCGGAAAAGGTGCAGCGTTAAGACTTGGCTTTTCTTATGTAAACCTACATCCTAATAATCATAACTATGTCATTACTTGTGATGCGGATGGTCAACACGCAGTTAAAGATATCGTTAGGGTAAATGACAAATTACACGAAACAAACAATGTAGTTTTAGGTTCTCGTAAGTTTGATAAGAGTGTGCCAAAAAGAAGTAGAAATGGTAACTTCATGTCTAGACTTTGTAGAACACTAATTACTAAAGAATATGTTCCTGATGATCAATGTGGATTACGTGGTTTCCCAATTAAAGATGTTTTTAACATCATTACACTTCCTGGTGACCACTACGAATATGAAATGAATGTTATTTGTAATCTCCAAATTAAGAGATTAAAGTTTGAAGAAGTGCCTATTGAAACAATCTATCTAGATAACAATAAGTCATCACATTTCAAACCAAATTTAGATACATTTAGAATCCAAAGAAGTATTTGGATGAACGCAATCGCCCCACTTGTGTGCGCTTTATTAAGTATCGCAATGATGTTAGTGCTTAATGCAATATGGAATGATGTTGGTTTATTTGTTTATTTGTTCTTAGGTTGTTCATACCTTTTCTACTTCCAATCTTTGATGGGTGTCACCGCTTTTGTGTGGCCGACAAAAAAGATGGGTAGACGTGTTTTGATCGAAGGTTGCTACGCTACTTTAAAGACTGTATTAATATTCCTAATTTTCACATTCTTATATGAGGTATGTCATATTTATGCCACTATTGCGTACACAATAGCCCTTCTGTTAACTTTCTTACTCAACTTCCCGCTTGCCTACCTGGTATGGAAGTTAAACAATAGATACGATAATAACAACAAATAGGAGTAGTTTATGAAAGAGAATTTTGCAATTATTACCGATGCCGGTGGCGACTTTACTAGAGAAATTATTGCCAAATATGGCATTGAAGAAACTCCGATGAGTACAGTGGTTTGGCCAGATGGCTCTGAAAAACCAACTGATTTATATTGGGACACAATGACCCCAAACGAATATTTCACTTTAATGACAAATAAAAAGAACAACTTCGGTAGTTCTATTCCTTCCCCTCAAACAATTATCGACAGATTATCCGCTTTAGCAGAAGCTGGTAGAAACGTTATCGTTATTACCATTTCTTCTTCTATGTCTGGTGGTTTCAGTGCTTTCACAGTGGCCGCTAGAGAAGTGATGGAAAAATATCCAAATATCAAAATCGAAGTTATCGATTCCTTAAGATATAGTGGCGCGATTGATTTAATCGCTATCGAAGCTAGTTTATGCCGTGATAAAGGCATGGACTTTGTTAGCACTGTTAACTACTTAAGAGATTTCAGATTAAGAATTCACCAATGTGGTTTCATTGATGACCTCTTCTTCTTAGCGAGAAAAGGTAGAATCGGCAAAGGTAAAGCTTTTATGGGTTCCTTAGTCGGTGTTAAACCATTAGGCGATTTATGCAACGAAACAGGCCAAACTCAAATCATTGGTAAGGCACGTGGCTATAAAACAGTCATGAAATTATTCCCAGATTATATTAAGAACACTATCGGTGAAGTCAAGAATAAAGCCTTTGTTGTCACTTATTCATTAAGAGAAGAACAAGCTTTAGAAATGAAAAAGATGATTGAAGAACATTTCAAACCTGAAAACTTAATCTTTGTGCCAGTTGGTCAATCCACAGGTTGTAATGTTGGCCCAGGTTTAGCCGCGGCATTCTACGCTGGTGATGAACCAGTTTCACCATACTGTGAAAAAGAAAAAGAAATCTTAGAAAAATTATTAAAAGAATAAAATGCCACAACCAGTAATCATTATTCTCATCGTTATCGGTGCTTTATTAATCTTAGGGTTACTATTTTCAGTATTCTTCACTTTCCTTGTAGCCTATAAGGTCTATAGCAAAACCTTAATGCGAGATAAAAATAGTCATTGGGGTAGAGAACATTGTTCTGAACCAGGTAATCCAGCCTTAGAAACAATGTGGAAGAGAGGCTTAGAGTGGTCTAAGAAAGATAAATCATTTATTAAAGAATTATCTATTAAATCAGACGATGGTTTAAAGCTTGTCGGTGAATGGTTTGATTATGGCTATGATAAAACAGTCATTATTCTTCCAGGTAGAAGAGAAACATTAGTGTATTCCTACTATTACGCTCAACCATATAAAGATTTAGGTATTAATGTTTTAGTTATCGATCAAAGAGCACATGGTCTTTCTGAGGGTACATATTCCACATGTGGTATTAAAGAAGCAGATGATGTGAAGTTATGGCTCAAACATATGCACGATGTGCACCATCAAAAAGAATTATTTATCCATGGTATATGCGTTGGTACATGTGTGACCTCTATTGTTTTAGCCTCATTTAAAGAACCATATTTAAAAGGCGCTGTCCTTGATAGTGCTTTCATTACATATAAGGAAATATATAAAAACCACTATGTCGAAAGTGGCCACGCTTTATTCCCTGTTTATTATCAAATTTGGATGTGGTTCAAACACTTTACCAAATGTAGCATTGAAGACGCTAAAACAATTAAATACGTTCCTGAGTTTGATAATCTCCCTGTTCTTTTCATCTGGGGCACAAAAGATATCTATTGTTTGCCTGAAAAAAGCAAAGAAGTCTACGCTGCTTGCTCCTCAAACAAGAAAGAAATTCAGTGGTTTGAAGGCGCATTACATTCTAGAGTCAGATTAAGCGATGAAGAGCGCTATGACGCTGTTATTAGTGACTTTTTCGCAAGAAATGCTTGATTTGCAACCAAAAGTTGCGTAATTTCTAACCAGAGTTGGTGGCGCAACCAAGTTAAAAATTGCTAGATTGTTGGTGTCAAAAACAGGAGGAAACGATTATGACGATTGAAATTGCAGACAGATTAGTAAAATTAAGAAAAAAATATGGTTACTCCCAAGAAGAACTCGCGGATAAATTAGGATTATCAAGACAAGCGGTTAGCAAATGGGAAAGAGCCGAAGCAAGCCCAGACACAGACAATCTTATTTGCTTAGCGAAATTATATGGAGTATCTCTTGATGAACTCCTCGCTACCGAAGAAGATATCGACACTATTATTGAAGAACAAATCAAAAATAATAAAGAAGAAGCGCCTGCACAGGAACAACCAAAAGAAGAAAGAACCGATATTAAAGATGATGAACGTGTGATCTTTGTTGGTAAAGGTGGTAAGAAAGTCACTATTAACGATGATGGTGTGACTTGCTATAACGCTGATGGTACAGTGAAGAAACATAACTTCGATGTTAAGAGTGCTGTTATCGGTGCGGTTGAAGCTACATTATTCACATTAGCCGCTATTGCTTACATCTTATTAGGTGTATTACTCGGCTGGTGGCACATTGCTTGGATTATCTTCTTCATTCCAGAAATCATCTGCTCTATTGCTAGATGCTTCAAAGCTAAAAACGCCAACTACTTCAATATGGCCTTCTTAGCGGTATTCACCTTCTTCTTGGTAAGTTTCTTCTTACCAGTTGCTCTTGGTTCGTATGGTATCACTATGCCAATGTATTGGCACCCAATGTGGGTCGTCTTCTTAGCCATTCCAATGTATCACACCACTGTCGGTGCTATTAATAAAGCGATGGGTAAAGAAGATCCTCACGATAAAGATGACGATGACAAGGATGACGATTAATTAACATGGCAAAATACGTAGTTTCTTTAGGTGGCAACGCTCTTGGCAATAATCCACAAGAGCAAAAACAAGCATTAGTAAAAGTCGCTGACGCTATTACTGGTTTAATTATGGACAATAACGAGGTTGCTATTGTTCACGGTAATGGTCCACAAGTAGGCATGATCAATCTTGCTTTCGAAACATCTAAAGAAACTCCAAACATGCCATTCCCAGAATGTGGAGCAATGAGCGAAGGCTATATCGGTTATCACATTCAAAATGCCTTATATAATTCTTTTAAACAAAACAATATTAATAAAACTGTCTCAACTGTAATTACACAAGTTTTAGTGGACCCAAAGGATCCACTTTTCTTGCATCCTAGTAAACCAATCGGTTCCTTTTATAATAAAGAACAAGCTGAAATCATTTCTAAAGAAAAAGGCTATATCATGAAAGAAGATGCTGGTAGAGGCTATCGACGTGTTGTAGCGTCTCCACTACCAATAGACATTATTGAAAAAGAAAGCATTAAGACTTTGTTAGATAACGGACAAGTTGTTGTATGCGCCGGTGGAGGTGGCATCCCTGTTATTAAACAAGATAACAAATTAGAGGGTGTTGCTGCAGTAATCGATAAAGATTACGCTTCCGCCAAGCTAGCGGAACTTATAGACGCTGATTATTTAGTCATTTTAACCGCTGTAGACAACGTTCACTTAAACCACGGAAAAGAAAACGAAGTCATCTTAAAAGATGTTAAGAAAGCCGATATGGCTAAATATCTAGAAGAAGGACATTTCGCTAAAGGCAGCATGTATCCAAAAGTACAAGCGGTACTTAACTTCTTAAAAGATAATAACAAAGTAGCGGTTATCGCCTCATTAGATAACGCTCAAGAAGCATTCAAATTAAAAGCCGGGACCATCGTGAGATAAATCCCGGTTTTTTAAATTAATGAAAAAGGCCAGTGAAACAACTGGCCTTAAAGAAATAACGATTTATTAAATAATTATTCTTTTTTGTTAATTATGAATGCTGACTAAATGTTGCTCTTGTTTAGCCCGAAAAACTCTAAGCATTTCAAAATTCTATTTCTTTTATCGATGTTTATGTGTTTACCATTTTTTAATTGGATTTTAATAGCAGGTGTTCTCATAACTACACCAACAGTGTATGATTCAACATCGTCTAAACTACATTTGGTAATCACTTTGTTAAGGATGGTTATTTTTATACCATTCTCATCAATAGTAACTTTTTGAAATATCCAATAGAAGCCAAAGATAAAGAACAAACATAAGAAAGCGCCTGCAGCAACCAATAAAACCCATCCATAGTTTGGCTGTTCTGCAAATAAGCTATAGATGTATCCAATAATCAGACACAAATCAATAAAGGCAACAGCAGTCAACGCTGCAATTGTTTGAAATAAATTTTTAAATGTTTTAACAAACATACTTGAAAAACCTTTCGTTACATAAACAAACTGATTAAATAAGAAGCTAAGTCGTAAACAAATTCGGTACCACCAGCAATCAAGCCAGACAAGATACCTGCAGCAACTTTAGTGTTAACATCAGCAGCTGCTTTTCCTACGCCGCCAACAACAGATCCTGTGCCTGCAGCAAAGCCAGCAAAAATATTCAGTGCTCCACTTATTGCTGCGGAAGCAAACATTTCGCCCGGATCAAGGGTAAGCTTTTTAAAGCCATTATCATGAAAGTTTGTGTATACATTTCCCGCAATGCTTCCAACAAAGCCACCTGCAAACGAAGATGCAATAGAAACCCCCAAAAGGCCAATGCAAGCAAGATTGGACGCTTCAGTAGCGGCTACAAGGGCCATACCACCTAAACCTGCTCCTACACCACATAGAGCGCCAGATATTGCACCTCCAATGTAGCCCGCATCAAACGATCCACCATTAGCTTCGTTTATATATCCGCCAATAAGAGAACCAGCACCAGCGCCAATCAGCACACCGCCTAGTATTCCACCGACGCCAGTTGCAGAAAGAACTATGCCAACAGCTATAGCTGTGCCGCTCAAAATCCACGCCAACCATTTTGGCATATTTCCGTCAGGATCGCAATACATAACTGGGTTACAGTGACAGTAGGCAAAGAGGTTCATTTTAGTAACATCATCTACCTTAAGAAAAGCTGGACTATCAATGTTGAGCCATCTGCAAAGCTTTGGAACGTAGTATCTGCTTTTACAGTAGAAAAAGCCTGTTTCGTTATCAAAATAATAGCCCTTATACCTTATTGGATTATAGATGCTGCCCTCGCTGCTAATCAAATTACCATACGCATCATAGATGTATCTCGCTACAACATTGCCGTTTCCATTTATAACGCCAAGAATATTCTTGAAAGAATCTTTTATATAGAAGTACTTTTGGTTATTCAGAATATAACCATATAATTCTTTGTTTTCGTCGTATAAATAGAACAATTCTCTATTTCCGGTCTTCTCATAAACTAGATTGTTTCCATCATATTGATAAGCTGTGAGTACTTCTGAAATAAATCTATAACCACCCACAACTTTTTCATAGAGTTGAACACTTTTATAAGTTCTTAATCCTTTATCGTTATATTGAAAACTCACACGTAATTTTTGAACGTTTCCTTGTTTTGTGCTTTGGCCTCCACCATAAGGAATTTGGCCAGCAGGAGTTACCATACAAATTGCTTCTACCAATCTTCTGCCTTCATAGTTAAACGTCCATCCATCAAGGCTACGAATGTTACCAGCGTTGTTTTGATCGTATTCAACAGCTCGATTGTTGTAACTAACCAACCTATCTCCAGCATAAGCAAAAGTATCATGAATAATATCGTTTGTTCTAGATAAGATATTACCATTGCTATCATAGGTGTACTCTAACCAGTAATTTTTATTTGGCCCTGAATATTCTTCGTGAAGCAAAAAACCATTGTAATCATAGTTGTAATGATAGTATTCTCCATTACTTGTATATATATATGTTAAGTTGTTAAGCTTGTCGTAAGAATAATCTCTACTTTCCTCTTGACCGCCAACGGAAATGACTTCGCTATACAAACTCGTTGTCCAATTAGATTTTCTATAATAGATTGCGTTTCCGTTGTTAATGATTTCTTCTTTAACAGGAGCTCCAAATTCATTGTAATGCGTAAGCTTGGAGGTGTGCTTAAACTTCTCAAATAAACCATTGATTGTCTCCTTGGAGTTATAAGCGTTGTTGTATGCAAAATTTGAAACTCTGCCAAATAATGCGGAATATTTAATTCCTTCGGAACTGCTGTTAGAATTATCAGGATCGATCGTAAAGCTTCTTCCAATCATAATTTCAACATCATCCATTAAAGAAATATTGGTAAATTCTTGTTCAAACACAACATTGCCATCAGACATGACTCTAACATAATGCGAGTATGTTGATCCGAAGTATCCAGTTTGAATGCGTCTATCAAATGAAAGAGCGATATCATGCCAGTAATGATCGACTGGCCACCAATTAATCCACTTAACATCTTTTGTCCCGTTATTATCGACAACGAAGCACAATTGATTATCAGTCCCGTCTTTCAAAAGGCTGATTCTACTAACGCTTGATTTGATATCGAAAATATATTGCTTTTTATCAATATCATCAAAAATAACCGATGCAGCAACAGTACCAGAACCTCCTAATCGAGCTTTGTAAGATAATCTATTGCCATCTGCAACAAAAGCATATTTTTTTGTCTGTTTATCAAAGTTAAACGCTGTATCTTTATCAGCAGTATATCCCTTTCTTAAATCAAATTTAGCCGGCATATCAGCACTATTAGGAGAAGCCGGATTATAATTTAGTGAGAATAAATTATTTTCTAGTGGGAACACTTTGAAGGAGCCGAAATCTACGCTGTTTGTCTTGATTAGATGAGTAATTGAGCAGTC
Organism: uncultured Erysipelotrichaceae bacterium; assembly: GCA_902798595.1. Classification (GTDB taxonomy): domain Bacteria; phylum Bacillota_I; class Bacilli_A; order RFN20; family CAG-826; genus RUG14515. The sequence goes on from CADBXE010000009.1 coordinate 25,324, forward strand.
TGAAATGTCGTCTTCTTCAGTCAAGGCATTATCTGCAATATAGTCTTCTGTTTTTCTGAAGTATTCTAAGAGGATGTCAGCGGCAATTCTCTTTCTGTTTCCAATTGCAATTAATGTAAATTCACAGTTATCGTATGTATTCGATAATTGATTATCCGCATTTTGAGGACAGTAAATATAACCAAAGTTCATTTCAAGGTTAGGTCCTCTCAAATCCCATCCAGAAGAGAATTCATTTAATTTCTTATTGAAATGTAAAGCATTAACTTGTAATTCGACATTCAATGCCTTAGTGCCATTTTTCTGTTCAACACAACATGTCAAAGCAATAAAATTCCATTTATTTAAAGCAAAATGAATTTCCTCTGGATTTATATCATGTGAAAGGGTTGTTAATACAACATGGCTGTTGCCGCTAGAATCAGTAACCACTACTTCTAAACAATAGCGGCCTATGATATAACGTTCATACAATGCCAAACTAGATGAGTCATATTGAGATTTTGTGTAGAATAAACAGGCATTATTCTTGTGTGAACTTGTTTTAAACCAGAAAGCAATAGTTTGTTGAGTCAAATTTTGAGTAGGGCCCTTAACAACATATGCAATTCTTCTTGAAGAATTAACATAAGGGATTCCACAATCATATTCCGGCTCTGAATCGTATGGCTGATAGCTGCTTGTGCCTGATTCTAAACTGGCGGCATTATTTTTTTTCTTTCTATAGTGGCATGGGTAGGTATATTCACCACCAACGCAAGCGGTACCTGCAACAAAAGACGCAACACTATAACCATCATGTTGTTGCGCTTCATCAAAAACCATTTCTTGATTTGATCCAATAGATCTTTCGAAAGAGTCATATTCTTGAATAATTTCTTTCCCATTAAACGAACTTTTGTTTCGTATTTCTTTGTCGTTATTATCAAAAATTTTAGTAATATTCTTTACTCCATTCTCAGTCTTAACTAGTTCGTTTTGGTTATTAAAAGTGTAGTGTTCTAAAACTGTAGCGTTGCCATCTCTCCATTCACGTATTTCTTCCAATCTGCCATAAGAATCGTACTCGTATTCATAATATGGATCGCCTGTGGAATAAGAAATTCTTGTGATCTCTCCCTTATCACCATATTCAAATAAGTAATAATCTTTGTAATCGCCAAAGAATTGTTGCTTAACTAAATTGTTATCATAGTAAGAGTAACAAAAAATTCTCACATCGTTGAGTTTGATTTCTTTTATTCTATTTAAATCGTCATATTCAAAAGCATAAGTAGTACCGTTGCTTATTTCGATACGCTTTAGCAATCTTCGATTGCTTGGATCCGTTTTGTATTCTACTTCACTGTCAGGAGTTGAGCCACCATTGTACGCATGGGTCAACAATTTATGCAATTCACCATATTCGTTAAATATTCTTTCGGTTACTAGAGATGTAGCTTTTTCAATTCTTGTTAAAGCACCAAATCCGTCATATTGATAAATAGTAGAGCCGTAAGGGTTTTCCCCTCTTTCATATATTTTTTTGCCTTGATTGTTATAATCTGTATAGGAATTGATTGTTATATTTCTTCCTTTGACAGATTGATGCGTAATGTTGTGATTATTATCGTAATCATTGTTAACCTCAACACCATTCAACGCTTTAAAACGAACTAAATCTTTATTTTCATTGTATTCAAAATCATATCTAACACCTTTGCCGTTAACAATGTTGGAAATAAATCCGTTGCTATTTGTGATAACGCATGTTCCGTCACCTGTTACATTTCCATTGCTGTCGTAGGTGTAAAAATTGCCATATGCTTTTTTAAACAAATTGATTGCGCCAATTACCACCTCTCCAGTGGTTTCCAAAACCATGCTTAGACTTTCTGTGTATTTTTGAATATTTGTTTTGACACACAAAAGCTTCCAGTTATTTGAAAGTTTAATTGTTGTTTTATCGTTGTTTAGTTGAGCAGATACTTCGACTGGTCCGTTGATTGGTTTAACCAAACATGTCAAGGTATAGGTATCTCCTCCATTGGCATTGGCGCCGTAATCGAATGTCAACCTGTTTGTTTCAAGAACCATTGCCGTTTCACCAACAAATAGTCGCTCCAAGTCAGTTGGACTATAATCTCTGAAACCAGTAGTAATAAAGTCATCTACCGCATAATTACTAAGTTCTGCTCCACTTACGAGGGCTTTATTGTAACCTGCCTCGTACTTAATTTTGAAATTGTCATTATACTCGTTAGCTGTAACAAGACCATCTTCGCTAACAACTAAAGAGTTGAAATAACACCCGTTGCTATTTCTTTTCTCAAAAAAATAGTATTCGTGGCGACCATTGAAATCGGAAACAGTTGTAATACCTGCAGGAACATCAAACGATAAAGAATAGTCTGTTTTGGTTTGTCCATTTTCCAAACACGTAAGCACATTACTCACTCTATACTCTGGTCCTTCAAATAAAAACAATCTGCTGACTCCAGAAACAGTATCCTTTATTTCAAGAGAAGAGAGACTATGGTTGATTTGATAAGCAACCGTTCCTCCTCTTGGAGAATCAAAAGAAATCGTGGTTAGTAATTCGTTCGTATAATCAAATCGAACTGTGCTTATCACAGTATAATCTTGAATATGCTTTACTTGCCAAATAAAGCCGTCTTGCTGACGAATATATACTTCAACAACATCAGTTTTAGAAGAGATTTTAACCATGTTGTTTTCAAATGAATAAGTTGTCTTATCGTTTTTGCTGTCAATGAATTCTGTTGGATAATCAAAATGTGGATTGACATATTTATATGTATTGTTATCTTTGTCTTTTAACCAATATGTTGGATCTTGTCCGGAAGGTGGAAAAGACATCTTTGTTAACGTAAAACCAGTGTTGGGGTTCAATTCGTTAAGATAATAATCATCAACACTAAAATCTGGATTAAAAATCCTTTCATGATCTAGTTTTTTGAAAAGGCTGATATGACCGCCTTTGCCCATGGATCCTCTTTCGTTCCTTTTTAAACGATTAAACAAGAAACTTATTCCCAAGCTTTCAATGATTGGAATATCTAGAATCACATTATTTTCATCGGGGCACAAATTAACATAAGCTTTCCCTAATGGAAGGCTTACTTCTAAATTTTTTGAATAGTTTTTTAGACCTATGTTATTCATATTTTTTCCTCTTTGTTTAAAAAATTCTCTTTATTTTTGTTGCTTCTTTAACGAAATCTTCAGTGAAGAATTCTCTGACTTCCTCAATATCAGTGAAGCGTTTGAATGTTGAAAAAAACAGTTGCTTTAATTGTTCGATTGTTACCACTCTATCGTCATAGGGCATATCCGCCGATAGCTTGACCAATAAGTCGATATCTGAATCATGCCTATTAGTTCCTTTAGCAAACGAACCATATAAATAGATGTTATCCACAAAGTATTTTTCTACTAGTGTGTCTTTCATCCCATTAATTGTGTTGTAGATATCCTTGACTGTTATATCTGTGACAGTATCTAAATAGGATTTTTTTAAGACGTAGGAATTCTTGACTAGTTTCTTGAAGAACAAAAACATATCTTCCTTGTTGTTTTCGTAATTGTTTCTTTTGTTAACGTACTCGTATATTTCACGGCCTACTAATTTGATAGCAGGAATATTGTGTTTGACCAGCACGTAATTAAAAAACATCAACGAAACAACTTGTCTAGCTAAATCTGGATATTTGTTCAGCATCTTGTAAACGTACATGTGAAATTCACAAGCCTTTTCAATTGGGCTGCATTCACATAATTGCAAAAGCTTGGTTTGAACATGAAGCATTATCATGTCGTCAACCGGTTCCAAGAAAAGTAAGTAAAAGAACCTGTTAAGAATTTGCTTGGTTAACGGACTTTTAGCATTGTTTAACAAGTAAACGTATGCATCATAATAAGCCTTGAGCTTTTCTTCTAATGGTGTTTGAGCACCTATTTCACCATAAACAATCTTTTTATAGGTATCGTGATTAAAATCAAGATCGAAATATCTGAATTCTTTTTCAATAAACTGAGATAGTTTCTTTCTAACAATTAATTCGTATCTACTCATACTAAGCAACCATTTTTAAAGTTTTCTTCATGCATTCTGTGAGTTCTTGATCGATATCGTCTTCTTTAACGATTTTGACATCGATATCAATGCTGAAGTATCTATGCCAGAAGGCAGAGATTTCATATTCAAGGTTATAGTTTTTGCCTTCATCGCTAATGACGAGCATATCTAAATCGCTATACTCGTTTTCTTTCCCCATAGCGAATGAGCCATAGATGCCATAGCCTTTAACATTTCTAAAAGTGCGTAGAAATTCATCTTTCTTTTCCTTAACCATGTTTCTTACCAAGACATTTTCGCTAATATCGTGCTTGGTATTAACATGCTTAACTCGTTCTTTTAGAGCAGAAATCAATAAATCACCACTGATAGGGCGTTCATCAAACAATACTCTTTTGATTGCGCCTCTATATGGGACAATGATTTCTTGGTTTTTAGCGCACACGTATAGAACCATTGTTGCCAAACATGCATGTGCGATTTCTCGAGAAACAATAAGCTTGAGAAAACTCACATATTTGTCTAAATACTCTGCAGTCATTTCTTCAAAAGGAATAATGAAGTCGTATTTAAACTTTTGTTTGGTAATCATGCCAATTAATTCTTCAAAGTCTTTTTTCTTAAAGTTTTCTAAACGATGCTTTCTTAAAAAGTCTCTGATTTGTTTAATTGGTTTTAATTCTTTAGGTGCACTACCAAATTTCTTCTTAAATGCTCGGCGAAGATCGAATTCATTAAATTTTCTAGGCCAAGAAGTAAGAAGGTTTTTTGTGATTAAGAAGTCAATCTTGGGATTGTACTCTAAATCAAAAAAAGTTTTCTGCATTTTTATCTTCTCCTTTAAGTAATTGTTTAATGATCTGATTCGATCCAGTAGCTGCAAGGCCACTAATGATGCCAATAGCGATTGCCTCAAAAATGTTTTGGACGCTAATAAATTCCGGATAAAACCGAAATGTTAAAAAACCAAGCAGTCCACCTAACAATCCAGAAATACCTGGAATTAATCTCTTTACTGTCTCATTTTTTCTTGTAATCGCTTTTAAAATTTCAGCGAATAAATAACAGATCACAACAAAACAAGGGATAGAAATGTATTCCATAGAAAGCCCTCCTTTCAAAACACGAATATACAGGATAAAAAAGTGAATACAACCCTCACGGGATGAGGGTAAAAACCATCTAAAAATAGGCATTTTCGGCAAGAAAAAAACGGCATTTTGCCGTTTTTAATCTATCCTTTAATTTTATTAAAAGTTTTATACCCTTACCTTGAAATGGATTTTTCGATACTTTCTTGATATTTTCTTAATAATTTATAGTCTTCAAAGTCATAGATGTTTAAGTAATTACCAGTGATTGTTGTGAATTTCACCATCAAAAAGTAATCAAGTTTTAAGCCAATACAAATCTTAATTGCGCTGGCTTTAGATATCTTCTTATTAGCCATAATTCGGTCATATGTGTTTTTAGAGATGTCACAAAGAGTTAGAACCTCTTCTACCTTATAATGACGATACTTTCTGATTTCAGTGAATAATTCTTTTGGTGTATCGTTCGATTTAACTAAAAAAATCCAATCGCTGTACTCTTGCATGTTTATTTATTGTGATTCCATCGACTATTTTTTGGCCCCGTCGATTTCAATTGCTAGTATTATAAAATAAGGGTCAAAAAAATACCACATATATTTTCAACGAAAATATATATATTCATTTTTTTGCACAAAAAATGGCTTTTTTTGAATATATAACTATACATACTGGCGCGGTTGTAACAAAAAAACACTGATTGAATCAGTGTTAATTAATCTATTTTAGTTTTACTAATGTTTATAAATTTTGAAATAGTTACCAAATTCCTTTACCAACTGATTAACGTTAATGGTAGGTCCACTACATCTGCTTGATAATTCCGTTAATAAATGATCTAAAATTTTAACGGACATAAAGCGTAATGAGAACAATACCTTTCTTCCGTTATTATTCTCTAAAACCATGAATGGTAATGGCCTTAGCACTTGTTTGAATTTGCCACGAGAATCTCTTCTAAGTGGCATAATGGCCACTCTTTTAATATCCTTATATTCCATTTCTGCGTAGTGTTGGGTTTTCCATATGCCGAATTTTAGTTCACCACGTGTGTATATCTTGTCTTTACCAAGAATGATATTACCAAAAAGAAATGTTAATTCTAAATAAACAAGAGGAAGAATACCAATATAGAAGATATATGCTAAAACAAGAGCGACTTGTCTTTCGAATGCGGTTCTATATGACACTTTAAAATAACTAACAGTGAGGAAGACCGCTAAAAAGATAGATAACAAAAGCGCAGTAATAACTAATGCTTGAAGTATTAAAGAAGTTTTAGATGTTCTAAAATAACGCTTTTTCTTCATAGATTCATATTAAACCAAAACACACCCATATTAAAAGATGGGTCATAGTAAGATAGGTCCATTCTTAAATAAACGCTTGTTTTTATATTATTCAAAAGGATTGTATTTATAGAATCCTAATACTTCGAATGAGTCGTGTTGTGTCACGCCATACATAATGGTGTTAATTGGGAGGGAACTTAATGTTGCAAAAGTTTTGTCTTTATTGATGCAATATTCCATCTGCTTTGTATCTAATGTTCGATATCCATCAATTTGTGCAACTCGTTTGCCATATTCACCATTCGATTGTATTTGAAAGAGATAAACATCTCCATGAACAACACCAACATCTTGTATGGTGATTTTATCTCTTGCTAGAGTAGATGGATAGGTCATATATTCCGTCCATTCGCCATCATAAACAATTGTGACGTAATCACCGGCAACAAATCGTTCAATGTTATAGTCTTCAGGGCTAAATGGAAGGACCATTGTGCCGAAAAGCAATGTGGCTTGTTCTCTAGCGTAGTTACCATAGTCAACTCTCATGATGTCGCTTCTAACTTGAGAGGCTGTTTTCCTAAATTCCACAGTGGTGTCTTTTGTGGGCATCTGGAATGAAAATTCCCAATAGGTTTTGCCATCAGCGTGCTCCACTAGTACACCAGATGCTTTATATAAATCACCATTGACGTACATGAGGAATTCTGTATTGCCAGAATAAAGTACTTCAAATGAAATCCTTGCGCCCGGTACATATTTAGAAGCAATTTGATTTTTATTAAGGATATAGCCGTTTGGATCTTTTAAATAAAGATAAAGCATACCATCAGGAACCACTCTTGAATCATTATAAGCAGTTGTGCTTTTAATAGATGGTACCTTGGTGCTTTTTCCTGACCATTCACCACGAACGCGGTATTGCTGATCGACTTCAGCACAAGAAGCAACATTAAAAGATAAGACTAATAATGGAAGAAGTAGTAATCTACGTAGTTTCATATCTTTCCTCTATTAATTAGACGAAGAAAACATTTAAAACCGCTAAAGTTTATTTTTGTTTCTTTCTTGTTTTCAATTTCTTAAGTGGTGCCCACTTATTATAGATTCTTTGATAGTATTCTCTCCAAAGATTCTTCACGTGTTCTTTACTATAGAAATCTGAAATATATTTACTACCCTCTTGATAATGAGCGTAATACTCTTTATCAGTGGCTAATTTATTAATTTGTTCGCAGAAACCATCAACATCATGGGCTTTCGCGTATGTATCTTTATCATTAAATAAAATATCTTCATATAATTCTAAGTTACGTAATAAGACTGGTTTTCTAGAATTAACAGCTTCTAGGATGGACATTGGGAACAATTCATCAAATGATGGCATGAATAATAAGTCACACATATTGAAGATGCCATTCATTTCTGTTCTAGGAATAATACCAATAAACTTCACGTTTTCTGGAGGATTATCCATGATGGCTTTAAGTTCTTTATAGCCATCAGTAATTGCGCCGAAGGAGAAACCACCCGCCCAAACAAAGACTTTATCAGGATTACGTTTCGCGCATTCCACATAATCTTTAACGCCTTTTCTTGTTTGGACTTGTCCACATCCCATAACCACGAACTTATCGTGTGGAATGTTATATTTATCTCTTAAAGCGTTTCTTTCTTCTAAACTTAATTCATGAAACTTTTCGTGATCTACGAAGTTAGGGATATAAGTAATGTTTTCTCTTTTTAAACCTAACTTTACAAGTGGTTCAATAAAGATAGGATTGACCACTACTGCTTCATCAGCCTTCTTATAAGCATGTTTAACATATTTCTTAAAGGCCCAAAAGATTGGTTTAGGCATCTTTAATGAACCATCAAAGGTTTCAGGTAAACAGTGCACATAAGTAACGTTAATATGACGTTTATTTAATCTCATTACATATTGAGGATTAAATGTGTGCATGTGATAAATATCAAAGTTAGATTTTTTAGAGTTAACTTCAACCTCAAAAATATCATCGTTTTCTTTTACTAAAGCGACTTGCTCAATATAAGCGCTACCAACACCTTGTCCATCGACAGATGTCGCTTGTGATAACATATTAATTCTAATTTTTTCCATAGCACTTATTATTTTATCTTTTTTTATTATATTGACTAACTATTTTAGGAAAAAATCCATTTTACTCACCTATTAGTTTAATAGGAGGAGTTTATGGCGCGTAGTGAATTTAGATACAATCGCAGAAGAAAACATTATTCTTATCTTTTTAAAGATGTCGGTTCTAAAAGAAAGAATATTATTTTATCTTCTAAACCAGTCAGAAAAGAACATAAAAAGATAAAAAGAAATGTCAAACTTTATAAGCATCCTAATCCTAAAACAAATAAAGATGTATATCTAATTCCTAAAGTTTATATAGATGAAAACGAATCCTTTGATAAGAAAAGAGAAGGATGGAAATTTCATCCAAATGATAAACGTATAGTTAAACGAATTAAGAAAAAATAAAAATAGTCAGTATCGAAGCATCGCAATTAAGGACGCTATATCAACTGACTACATACATTAAAGCATATTGAAGCGCCCGTGTAAATAAAGAAAGCCCCTTGCATTGAGCAAGAGGCCTTATAGTTAAATACTATTATCTGAGATTATTTAACGTCACAGTACATGAAGAATTTATATCCTAATGGTGAGGAGAAGAATCCTTCAACGTTGCTCTTGAGCATATAAATATCTGTGTAGTAGTAGATTGGGCAGATAGCGCCTGTAGACATTAAGACGTCTTCAGCAGCGTGTAAGATTTGGAATCTCTTAGCGGCATTTGTTTCTTTAGCAGCATTGGCCATTAAAACGTCGTAGGATTGAGCCCATGTGAGGTTCTTTTCGTTGGCGTCGATTTGACCATTGTTGTTTAAGTCAGCTTCGTAAATAGCAGCATCTTTATGAGCGCCTTTACCGAATTGGCAGTCATTATTACCAGAAACTGTGGTCCACATTGTTAAGTAAGAAGATGGATCATCATAGTCAGCAACCCAACCATTACGGGCAACGTCATAGTTACCTTGTTTTCTGGTTTGTAAGAATGTGCTCCAGTCTTGGTTTTCAAGAGTGACGGTGATACCGTATCTCGCTAATGTATCTCTGACGTTTTCAGCAATAGCTTGGTGACCAGAGTTGGTATTGTACAAATACTTGAAGGCTGGGAAGTCTGTGAACTTCTTAGAGTTGGCATCATAGTTGTAGCCAACTTCTTTCAATAAGTTGATGCCTTCAGCAACGTTAGCGTCATAAGCAGCATCAGTTTCACCTTTATTGTAATAGCCTGCACCATCACGTTTTGGACCATTGTGGTCAACGAATTCACCACCGGCTGGGTCACTTAAACCTGCGGAGACGAAGGCGTTGGCTGGGATTTGTCCGGCTTTACCAATTTCTTTAACGATATATTCTCTATCGATGAATAAGCCAAGAGCTTTTCTAACTTTAGCTCTAGCAGCTTCATCAGCGGCCTTTGTAAAGACGGCTGAGTTAACGTTAAATGAGATGTAGTATGTACCCATTTGACCAGCGATAACAAATTCGTTTTTGTATGCTTCTTTTAAAGCATCAATTTGGTCATTTGGAACACTGTCAATCATTTGATATTGACCAGATTTGTAAGACGCTAACATGGCGTTATCATTATCAGAAAGAGCGAATGTAATCTTATCTAATTTGATGTTAGCGGCATCCCAATAGTTAGGATTCTTAACAAGTGTAATAGATGAGTTGTGTTCCCATGCTTCCATCTTGTAAGCACCACAGGAGATGTAGGTCTTTGGATCTGTTGCCCATTTACCATTATCGGCTGTGTCATTAGCATCAACTGTTGCCTTTTGAACTGGGAAGTATGTTGGGAAGGCTAATAATTGATCCATGAATGGAACGTCTACCATCACGTCGAAAGTGAATGTTCTGTCGTCTACTTTCTTCATAGCGAGTGATGGGAATTTGGCATCATCATTTTCATGAGCAACGCCATCAGCGATTTGTTCGAACATGTAGCAGTAGTCGCCACCTAATGAGGAGCCACTAGCTCTGTTCCAAGAATAGATGAAGTCATCGGCTTTGATGGCGGAACCATCACTCCATTTGATACCCTCGCGAAGTTTGACGGTATATCTTGTACCGTTAGAGTATTTGACTTCTTTCCAGTTATCACCATCTGGTTCATGGTCGATAACTTCAGCGGTGGCTTTCTCGATTTTTTCCGCTAAGTCGTATGTTAATTCGAGTTTGTCACCTTTCTTTTGATAGCGATATAAACCACTGTCTAAGTGGACGAGCATTGTCGCACCGTCAACGGCAGAGTTTAATGCTGGGTCGAGTGAGTCTGGTTCGCTAGCCAAACAAACTGTGAGGGCTTTAGCTTCTTGATTATTGCCACTCGATTTGGATGAGTTATTGCCACCACAAGCTGTCAATGCTAAGACAAGTGTGCTAGTAGCAACGAACAATGAATTTTTTCTAAATTTCATAGCATTTCCTCCTTTTTTGAAATTAGAATTCTTCCAAAAAGTTACTTCGCCTAACTTTTTAGAAATTTATATAAGCCTCTCGGCATTATATATGACTATTTCTTGTCAAATAGTCGGCACGCCACAAAGTGGCCTTTGCTGATTTCTCTTAATTCTGGAAGTTTTTCTGCGCATTCTTTGCTAGCTTTTGGACATCTAGTTCTAAATGGGCAACCACTTGGAGCGTTAAGAGGGGAAGGAATATCACCTTCTAAAATCTGTCTCTTATTGGCCTTGGCCTTAATTGGGTCAGGTTCAGGAATAGATGATAAGAGGGATATCGTGTATGGATGTAATGGGTTATCGTACAACTCTTCTGAGTTGGCGAGTTCGACAATGTGACCGAGATACATAACTGCAATACGGTCTGAGATGTGTTTGACCACCAATAGGTTGTGAGCAACGAAGAGGTATGTTAAGCCAAACTTTTGTTGCAAATCTTGGAAGGTATTTAAGATTTGCGCTTGAATAGAAACGTCAAGAGCACTAACTGGTTCATCGCACATAATGAATTGTGGGGATGAGGCTAAAGCTCTAGCAATACCAATTCTTTGTCTTTGACCACCTGAGAAGGAATGGACATATCGGCTAGCGTGTTCTTTACTAAGACCAACGATTTCCATGAGTTCTTCCACTCTTGCTCTAACAAATGTGTTTTTATGGCAATATGGACGAAGATCATTAAGTACTTTACGTTGCGCTTCGTATTCCTTTTCTTTAGCGGCTAGTTTTGAAGAACCAATGTTGTTCTTATCTTTTTTAAGATCAGAAATTTCTTTCTGAATTTCGTTTAAACGTGTTTGTTCTGCTTGATATTTCTTTCTATTTTCACGAACAACATCACGATAAACGTTATGAATAACTAATGGTTCAGATATGATATCGCTAACAGTCATTCTAGGATCGAGGGAAGAATATGGATCCTGGAACACGATTGTGGCTTTCTTTCTGAAGTTTTTTAACGCTGCTTTACCTTTAACTGGTTCTCCATTAAATAGGATTTCACCACTAGTAGGATTATAGAGTTGAAGAATAGTTCTACCCAAGGTAGTTTTGCCACATCCTGACTCACCCACTAAGCCTAATGTTTCGCCTCTTCTAATCTTGAACGAAACATTATCAACAGCTTTTAATGGGACTGTTTTAAAGATGGAAGTGGCAATAGGAAAATACATCTTTAGATTTTTAACTTCTAAGATATAATCGTTCTCGTTAACATTGTGTTTAACTTTGTTAACTTCTTTGTCCAATAAAGAAAGATCTTGGTTTGGGTCAAGATTGATATCTTTATCTTCGACGATTGGATTATTTTCCTTCTTCATGTGCACTCCTTTCTTTTTTCTTATTAGTGATAATTGCACCGTTATACACTAATGGTTTACCTTCAGGTACACCGTTAACGATGTCAATTTTTCCTTCTTCATAGAGTTTCTTAATCATCTTCCAGCAACTAGCAGCGTGACCATTTTCATCGTATTTAACTTCTTCTGGATATTTATCGATACAGATTTGCATACATTCCTTGCATCTGCTTGAGAAGGCACAGCCTTTTGGTAAGCAGAAGAGGTCAACTGGGTTGCCTTGAATTGGTTCAAGTCTGCCTTTGGTGTCTAACTTAGGCATACTGTTTAATAAGCCTTTGGTGTATTCGTGTTGAGGATTATAGAAGATGTCTTCTGCAGTGCCTCTTTCCACGATTCTACCAGCATACATGATGTCAACTTCATCACAGATTTGGGCAACAACACCTAAATCGTGGGTGATGATAATGATAGCCATGCCATATTCTTTTTGTAATTTCTTTAACAAATCTAGAATTTGAGCTTGAATGGTAACATCTAATGCTGTGGTTGGTTCATCAGCAATTAAGATATCTGGTCTTTCCACTAGTGCCATCGCAATCATGCAGCGTTGTAACATACCACCACTCATTTCGAATGGATATTGCTTCATTCTCTTTTCTGGATCAGTGATACCAACTTCCTTCATCATTGCTAAGGCTTTCTTATTCGCGGAATACTTTGTTTCCTTATATTCAGAAACACATTCCCAATAGAAGTCTTTCTTAGCCATCCTAGCTTCGCGATAAGCTTTAGCCTTTTTTCTTCTAGGAGCGTAAACAATATCTCTTATGTATTTGCTAAGACAGTGTTTGTAATCTGATTTAATCTTATTGAATTCACCTTTGAGTTCTTTTAAGACAATCTTTTCACCTTTTAATGAGGAACGATAAATTGCTGGTTCATATTCTTGACGCTTAGCGATTAATTCATCAACAACTCGGCGTTGTTTATCAACTTCCTGACGTTTTGCGTCTAAGAGTTTGAACAATTCTTTTGCTTCTTCTTGTTCCGCTGCTTCCGTTAACGCAGGAGCGGCATTTAATTGGAAGAACTGTGAGAAATAGACATGACGTGCCTTCTTTATCTCTTCATTAAAGGCTAGTTTCTTTTCTTTAAATTTACGATGCGCATCCTTTTTTAACTGCGCGTAACGGGCAATAGCTTCTTTATGTTTAACTTCATAAAGTGCTTTGTCGTCAGCGAGTTTCTTTTCAATGGTTGCGTAATCTTTTTTAAGTTGTTGATTATCTGGGTGGTGAGCAATACCTTTTCTCATTGAGACAAGTCTTTGTTCATCACTTTCGATTGCGTTTTTAATATCATAAACAGCTTCTTCAATTGGATTTCTCGCGTGAGTGAGAATCGCTTCTCTAAGTTGATTACCAATTGACCAAGTTGGATTAAGTGAAGTCATCGCATCTTGGAAAATAATGGAGATACGGTTGCCACGAATAGAACGCATTTGTCTTTCACTAATCCTTAATAAATCAGTGCCGTTATAGATAATTTTGCCAGAATCGACTTTACCATTTTTATCTAAAATACCCATGATTGAGTAAGCGGTAACGGACTTGCCAGAACCAGATTCACCAACGATACCTAGCACTTTACCTTTTTCCAAAGTAAAGGAAACACCATTGACGGATAAGACTTTGCCAGCGTCAATCTTGAATGATGTATTTAGATTTTCAACTTCTAATAACTTATATTGTCTTGCCATAACGATCACCTATTTCTGTAGTTTTGGGTCGAAGGCATCTCTTAAGCCATCACCGAGAAGATTTAACGATAAAACGATTAAACAAATTAAAACGGAAGGAATAATGAATAAGAAGAGTTTAGGAGTATCGCCACCAGAGACATATGATTGAGCGTCGCTGACTAAACTACCTAAAGATGGGGTTGGATATTTAACACCTAATCCTAAATAAGAAAGGAAGGATTCAGTGAAGATAGCACTTGGAATTTGTAAGGCTGCGGAAATGATGATAACGCTCATGGAGTTAGGAACGAGGTGTTTGAAAACAATTCTCGCTGTGCTTGCACCATTTGCGCGTGCCGCCATAACGAATTCTTGCTTTCTTAAGTTGAGAACTTGGCCTCTAACAAGTCTTGCCATGCCAACCCAATAAAGGAGGGCGAAGACAACGAAGATTGCTACGAAACCAGAGCCTAGCTTCGCTAACGGGCTCTCTTTATAAGCATCAAACACCGCCGCCAATGTTGTGGAGAATAAGATGATGATAAGAATGTCCGGTAAGGAATAGACAACATCAACTATTCTCATAACAATGAGGTCAAATTTGCCACCGATGTATCCTGATAATGCACCAATGGTGCCACCAATAATCAAAACGATAACAGCGGCGAAGAAGCCAACGATTAAGCTTGTTCTCGAACCAACTAAAATACGAATGAAATAGTCATGTCCTTGGCCGTCAGTACCAAAAATATGAGGAAATACTTTCGTACCATTTGCCATTGCTTCTAATTCTTTAGGAGCGTAGGCGAAAGGTGCTAGTCTGAGGAAATCACCACTTGCACGATTAGTGTAACGATAGCAAATAATTTCATCATATTTATAAGGATAGAAAAGTGGCACGATAAAGACCGCGATGACTAATAAGAAAATGAAGATAAAGGAGACCATGGCGACAGGGTTTTTAACAAAACGCTTTAAACCATCGACAAAGAATGTGGAATTTGGTCGCATTAAATTAGTACTTCTCTTTTCGTTTTCTGAAGCGAATGAGAACTTATCTGTATCAATTTGAAAACTTAATGGATTACGTTTCATATTCCTTTCCTCCTTTCTTTAATCAAAGTCAACACGCGGATTGACCAAAATATATGTCACGTCACTAACGAGAGTGAAGAAAATTAAAAGCAACGCTAATAAACAGGTGGTACCCATAATAAGTGGGTAGTCACGGTTAGTCATGGAGTCAATAAAGTGCGTACCAACACCTGGAAGTTGGAACACTGTTTCGATAACTAAGGAACCAGTAATGATTGAGGCAAACATTGGACCAAAATAAGTCACAACTGGCGTGATGGAATTTCTAAGACCATGTTTAATCAAAATTCTTCTTGGAGCTAAGCCTTTGGCTTTTGCGGTACGCATAAAGTCTTGTCCAAGAACATCTAATGTGGATGATCTAGTTAATCTTGTGATGTATGCGGTTGGATATAGGCTTGCAGCAATTACAGGTAAGATAAAAGGGGTAATACCCTTAATACCAACAGGACTTGTTGGAACCCAATGTAAATTAACCGCGAAGATATATAAAAGGACTAATGAAATAACAAAGCTTGGGACTGCAACACTAGCGGTTGTTACAACCATGATGAAGCGATCAAAGAATTTATTTTGGTGTGTAGCGGCATATGTACCTAAAGCTACACCAACGATTAACGCTAAAAATGCAGCGCAGATGCCAACAGACAAGGAAATTCTAAAAGCATCAAAGATAATCTTTGTGACTTCTACACCTTTATGTTTATAAGAAACACCAAAATCGAAAATTATAGCTCTACCAAGGTAACGCAAGTATTGAATAAAAAGTGGTTGATCAAGGCCGTATCTCTTATTAAGGATTTCGATTGTTACTTCAGAAAGAGCTTTTTCTCTAGTCCATGGACCACCAGGAACTAATTGCATAACCCAGAAGGTAACGGTCACAACAAGAAGATAAGTTAGAATTCCTAACAGCACTCTTTTTAAGATGTACCCCCATAGCTTCTTGTTCATATGGCCTCTTTTCTTTTTTCTTCTTAATCTTGTCGTCTACATAATCTGAGTAATAAATGCGTGAATAAAATTATGTCCATGTTACGCACATATCACGAACAAGTCAACAACCTTTTTTTCACTATTTTTAGGTTCTTTTTTATAAAAAGAAGAATGCTTAAAAAATACACTACATTTTTATATATTGCGTTTGTTCACTATTTTATGAGAGCTTGATATAAAGAGATTTTAATCAAGCATTATGAGAAGATGAAAAAGTCTCAAAAAACAGCGAAAAACGTGATTTTATCTATGTTTTTTGCGTATTTTCAGCGCCACACACGTATAATTAAGGATATAAAGCAAAGGGGAAAGTTAAAACTAACTTTCCGACGAAGTTATTTACACTATTATGTTGTTTATCCTTCAATGAGGCCCAACCCTATAATTATAACACGGTAGTTTTATTGAGCAATACCCTTTATTTAAATCCTTATTAATATTTATTGCGAAAACGTTAATTACGGTCAGTAAACTCTAGTTAGAATTTTCATTTTCTAAGTTGTTTCGATAACATAATTCGCTGAATTATGGTAATATTTGTCCAACATGAAAAATTAATAATAAAGGAGGAAATATATGATTAGTAAAAAATTAGCTATCGAAGTTCTAAATGCCGCTTTAGAAACAGGCGCTGATTATTCTGAAATCTTTTATGAAGATAGCAGTTCTCATTCAGTATCATTAGAAAATGGCAAAGTAGAAACAACTAGCTCTAATTCTCTATGTGGTGTTGGTTTACGTTTACTTAAAAACAACCAATGCGTGTATGGATATACTAATGATTTAAGCAAAAAAGGTTTACTTGCATTAGCCAATTCATTAAGTAAATCATTCCACGATAAAAGAGTTTTAACAGTTACTAAACTCGACATGATCAAAGCTAAAAACCGTAACCCAGTTACTAGAAGCTATGAAGATGTCCCAATCGAAGAAAAGATTGCTTTACTTAAAGAAGGTATTGATGAAATCAATTCATTAAAAGACCCACGTATTGTGAGAACATTCGGTGTCTTTGGTGACAATAGAAGATTCGTTGCCGTCTTTAATTCAAAAGGCAAATGGTTCAAACGCACTTCTGAATTCGGAAGAATGGTCTTCCAGGCTATCGCTGCGGATCAAAACGGATTTGAAGTAGGATTTGAAGGTCCAGGCGCTCAAAAAGATATTAGCTATTTCAGAAGTGAAAAGGTTAATCCAAAGAAAGTCGCTAGAAAAGCTGCAGAAACCGCTTTAAAGATGTTAACTGCTGCGGAATGCCCAAGTGGTGTCATGCCAGTTGTTATCGGTAATGGTTGGGGTGGCGTCTTATTCCATGAATCTTGTGGCCACCCATTAGAAGCCAGTGCAGTCGCTAAAGGTTTGTCTTGTTTCTCTGATAATAAAATTGGTGATTATATTGCATCCCCAATCGTCAGTGCGGTTGATGACTCCACTATGCCAAGCGAATGGGGCTCAATTGATATCGATGATGAAGGTAATCCAGGTAGTAAGAGATTACTCATCAAGAACGGTAAATTAAATGACTATATGATTGATGACTTAAATGGTCGTCGTATGAATAGAGAAGGTAACGGTGCTTGCCGTAGACAAAATTACCGTTACGTTCCTACATCACGTATGTCTAATACCTATATTTGTAATGGTAAGAGCACACCAGAAGAAATCATCAAAGCCACTAAATTAGGCTTATATGCTGTAGGTTTTAACGGTGGTTCTGTTGATCCAACAACTGGTGAATTCAACTTCGGTTGTAGCGAAGCTTATATCATTAGAGATGGTAAGATTGCGGAACCAGCTAAAGGTGCAACCTTAATTGGTAAAGGCTTTGAAATCTTAAAGAAGATTGATATGGTTGGTAACGATTTAGATTTAGCCCAAGGTATGTGTGGCGCTTCTTCTGGTTCTATTAGAACTAACGTTGGTCAACCAACTCTTAGAGTTAGCGAAGTCACCGTTGGTGGTCGCGGAGGGGAGTTAAAATAATGGGTAAATATGATAAGTTTTTTGCATTAGCAAAAGAAGCTGGACTTGAACAAGTCGAATTATCTATTGCTGAATCTCGTAGTTTGAACATCTCCTTATTCCACGGAGAAGTTGAAGAATACAAAGATAATAATGGCTATTCCATTTTAGCTAGAGGTATCTTAAATGGTAAATGTGGTGCTGCAGCGTGTGACATTTGGAATAAAGACAAAGCCGCATGGTTAGTGAAAGAAATCGTCGCTAACGCGACAGTCATTGAAAATGATGATCCAATCTTCATCTTCAAAGGCAGTGAAAAATACCACAAAGTTAATACATTTAATAAAGAATTAGAAAACGTTTCTATCGATGATAAGATGAACGCTCTCTATGCTTTAGAAAAAGCTTGTAAAGAAATCGACCCACGTATCGTTGAAGTTGCTGGTACTGAATTCTCTCAAACAAGTGAAAAAGTCACATTAGTTAATTCCAACGGTCTTAACTTAGTGCAAAAGAGCAACTACTTCACCTTTGTTGCCCAATGTGTCGCTAAACAAGGCGAACAAACAAAATCTGGTTATGACTTCTTCTTAGATAACGATTTCTCTAAATTCAACGTTCAAGAATTCGCTAAGAAGGTTGTTAAAGCCACTGTCGATCAATTAGGCGGTGAAGCTTGTGAAACTAATAAATACAAAGCAGTTTTACACCCAGATGTTGTTACTTCCTTATTAAGAGCCTACTTAGGTCATGCTGAAGCGGAAGAAGTCCAAAAGAAATCTTCCTTATTCATTGGTAAACTTGGTCAAAAGATTGCTTCTAAGAAAATCACCATCGAAGATAAACCATTATCCAAGAATGTCTTTGCTAGATGGTTTGATGATGAAGGTGTTGCTACATATAATAAACCAATCATTAAAAACGGTGTGTTACAAACATACTTATATAACTTAACCACTGCTGCTAAAGATGGTGTCCAAACAACCGGTAATGGTTTTGGTGGCGGTTCTAAACGTGGTATCGGTACAGCATTCGTTTCCTTAAAACCAGGTAAGAAATCATTAGATGAATTATTCGAAATGGTTGGCAATGGTGTCTATATTACTGATGTTAGTGGTCTCCACGCTGGTCTTAATAGACAAAGCGGTAACTTCTCACTTCAATCCACTGGTTTCATGATTGAAAACGGTAAGAAAGGTAAACCATTAGACCTCATTACTGTTGGTGGTAACTTATTAGATGTCTTCAAAGATGTCTTAGAAGTCGGTAACGACGTTACCGTTTCACCAAGTGGTGTTTCCGCTGAATCATTACTTATTAAGAAAATTGCCGTCTCAGGTAAGTAAGATTATATCGAACAAAAATAGACCGTTATAAATAGCGGTCTTTTTTTATGTTTATTATTTATATATAATAGGGACACTATGAAAAACAAAATTATTAAACTAACAATCGCTACCGCTCTTTTTGTATGCGGTGCAAGCTATGCTTCTATTAATCAAAATAGTGCAATCACTCCCGTTGAAGCGGCAACACATGTCGATAACTTCGACCCTTATACCTATTCAGGTACTTATTATGATGCCTTAGATAAAACAGGCACCGAAGGTTTGTATGGCACATTCAGAAGCAAACTATCTTCTTATATCTTCCCAAAAGGTTGGTATACCTATGGTGGAGGCGGTTCTGATCACTTATCCACTATCCTTCAAAGCGCGGATGAAGATCCAACCAACAAATCTAACATGATTTATCTTTATACCCGTGACTCGGTGAGAAAGAACGCTGCTAGTTCATGGAATAGAGAACACGTCTGGCCTCAATCCCTCTCAAGAAATAGTAGCGGGGTGCAACACTGGGGAACAAGCCAAGCTGGTACTGATATCTTACATATTAGACCAACTTATAACACCACTAATGGTGAGCGTGATAATGATAAGTATGGTAACACAAATAAAAGTAATCCATTAACTTATAATGGCATGCCTTATGGCTATGAAACTGGCACTACATTTGAACCATTAGATTCTGTTAAGGGTGATGTTGCCCGTATCATCATGTATGTTTGGACAGCATATTATGATTATTACAACGACTCAAGTTTGTTAATCACAAAAACATTCACCAATTATGACACTCTTCTTGAATGGCATATGCTAGATAAGCCAGATGTTCATGAAGGATATAGAAATGATTTTTCTCAAACATCTAGACAAAAGAATAGAAATCCATTCGTTGACCATCCAGAATACGCTTGGAAAATCTTTGGTGATTCAGCATCCGCTGATGTGAAAAACCGCTGCAAACAAACATATCCGGGCAATGAAAAGATTGCTTCTAAGATTGAAATTAGTGGTGAAGCCACAAAGAAGCAATATACAGCGGGTGAATCATTTGATCCAACAGGTTTAACGGTAACCGCAACGTACACTGATAACACCACTGCAGTTATCGCTAATGATAAATGCTCTTGGGAGCCAAAGAAATTACGTGCCGGTTTAACATCTGTTACTTGTAAATATGATGGCCTAAACGCTACCTATAGTGGTATTACCGTTGTTCCTGGTCCTACACCAGAAATTCAAGGCACGTATGGTATTGTTTTCGCTAAAGATAATGAAGAAGCCACTATTCCAGTGACCGCTAACGAAGTATTAACGGGTTATACAGCTAATAACACTTTAGTAGAAGAAGTAACTAGTGCACAAAGCGTTTATCCAAGTGAAAACGGCTTACAAATTGATAATAGAGGTTCTATTGTCTTTAAGTTAAAAGATGTCGCTAAAACACCTGATATCCAATCTGTCTACTTTGTTTCTAAACAAGGAACTGAAGAAGTAGAAGTTGATGTTAAGTTAAATGATGAAGATATTTCATTTAGCTCCGCTGATGGTGTTCATACCATTAATATCGCTGGATACTTTGATGAAGGTTTATCCACTATTACCATTTCCACCACTAAGGCATTTGAATTAGAGGAATTTGGTATTAATGTAAAACAAAAGGAGCAACCAGTTCCTCAACCATCTTCATCAAGTTCTTCAGAAGCACCAACTAGTGAGTCTTCTATTCCAGAATCGTCCTCTTCCGAATCATCCAGTAGCCAAAACGGTGATAGCAAAAAGAAAGGATGTAATGGTTCAATCATTGCGGTGGCCTCATTAACTGGCTTAACCACCCTAATTGGTTCAGTATTGCTTCTTTCTAAAAAGAGAAGAAAATAATTAAAGCACAATAAAAGCGCCACGTAATTGAACTAGTCAACGAAAAGTAGACAGTTTAAAAAAGTATCAATACCCCATGTCAGATTTATACTGATGTGGGGTTTTGTATTTAAGACAGTACATTGG
>CADBXE010000010.1 GCA_902798595.1 uncultured Erysipelotrichaceae bacterium
CAATGTACTGTCTTAAATACAAAACCCCACATCAGTATAAATCTGACATGGGGTATTGATACTTTTTTAAACTGTCTACTTTTCGTTGACTAGTTCACAATTGGGTCTTTTCTTTTGCTTGTTAATTCAATTAGAAGTCTACTTTCTCTAAGCGTTTTGACGCTATTTTGTACACCACAAAGTGGAGCAAGAAAGAGAATAATATAGCGCCACTAAGGACAGCAAATTGAATACCAATATGCATGTTATTCATGATTTCAAAACCAGGCACAAATGGTAACGCAATAGTAACAATACAAATATAAGCCACGAATCCAAGAATGGTAAACAATGTGGACATGACAATGGATTTGCCTTTCTTATAGTAAATTGGGAAGAAAATAAGATCCGCCAAAGCATAGCCAATAATAGCAATCGCTAAGAGAAGGACATAACTATCTAGTCCTAAGCCTGGAATCTTAAATTCTGCAGGGTTTTCCGCGGATTGCACAACCAATGTATTAATCATTCTCGATAAAGGATATAAAGCGCTCGATAACAATATAAATGCTGTTTGCATGAGAACGACTGTTAAGATTCTTGCTAAAACAATATCTTTCTTTCTGACTGGAAGTAAGACCGAATAGAGTAAGTCATTACTTTGTTGACCCTTATTAGCGCCCAAAAATAAGATTGGATAACAAGTTAGGACGTAAATGAAACCAATTCCGATAGGATAAGAAGGAATGAGAATCATGAGAGGGAATAAAGCAACAAAGACGTAGCAAATGGGATGCATCGCTAAACGGAGTTCTTTAAAGAGTAAAGCTTTCATTGTTATTTCCCCTTTCTAAGTAGATCATGATTTCTTCTAAATCCGGTTCTCTTGGTTTGATGTTATTTTGAATAAACACTTCTTTGTTATTAACGTTGATAAGACCTTCAATACGATCATCTAATTCTTTATAAGCGATATATTCTTTTTCTAAGTCTTTATTCATGGTTTTGTCTTTGACAAACAAATAAGAATTCACAAAGTCTTTTTTCTTACCTGTAAAGACGATTTGACCGTTATGAATATAGGTGATGTTGCTAGCGCATTTATCTAAGTCACTGGTGATATGCGTGGAGAAAAGAATTGCGCGATCACCACTTTTGACGATTTCTCTAAAGATGTCTAAGACCTCTTCTCTAGAGACTGGATCTAAACCTGATGTTGGTTCATCTAAGATTAAGAGTTCCGCTTTATGGGATAAGGCAATCGCTACTGAGTACTTAACTTTCATACCAGAGGACAACTCTTCTAATTTCTTATTCACATCAAGATTAAAAATCTCGCACACTTCCTCAAACTTCTTTTCATCAAAGTTCTTATAGAAGCGTTTAGTGACGTTCATTAATTGCTTAATTGTGCGGTTTGGATAGTAATTAAGTTCACTTAGCGCAAAACCAATTCTTTGTTTATTCTCTAATTCATTAGCGGTCATATCTGTTTCAAAAGCTTGAATAGAACCACTTTCATAGTGAAGTAAATTCATAATACATTTAAGTGTTGTGGTTTTACCCGCACCATTACGACCAATAAAGCCCATGATTTCTCCTGGTTTAATAGCAAAAGAGACATCTTTCAAAGAGAACGATGGGTATTTCTTATTAACATTCTCTAATCTTAATATTTCTTCCATGATTATTTTTTATCCCCCATTAAGGCATAAAAAGCATCGGCTTTCATAACCGCTAAACCACCTCTACTTCTATCGCCCATGAGCAGTAAAGTTTCGCCTTCTTTAATGTCAAACATTTCTCTTGCTTCTTTAGGAATAGTGATTTGGCCCTTAGGACCAACTTTGACACTAACGATGAATCTATCGTTTTCAAATACTTCTTTCATATTTCTTACTTTTCTTACTTTTCTTACCTTTCTTACATTATTATAATCCTTATTTTATAAAATAAAAGAAAAACAGTATGATATGCTTCAAACACAAAAAAGACCCCAGAACGGGGTCTATTGTTTTATAAATTGTTCTTAGCGGGTATATCCCCAGACAACTTGGTATGAGTTTCTATTCCAGTTGGTTTCCCAGGTTGTTGGTTTTTCAGATGCTTCACAGTAAAGAACACACGAGGAGTTTAAGTTATTAAACGCATCGTTTTTGATAACAGTGCAAGCAGCAGGAATAATCACTGACACTAAGGAGCTATTGCCTCTAAAGGCATATGTTCCGATATAAGTAACAGAGGCACCTAAATCAACAGTCTTAATAATTGTATTGCCATCAAATGCATAAGTCGCAATCTTAATGTTAGCCACACCTTCAATTTGATCTGGAACCACTAGGTTAACATTTGTGGAACCTTCCACTAAACCAAGGATATGAATTGCATCAGTGACACCATTTGATGTCTTAACGTATCTAAAGTCATCAGTGTGACCAGAAGAAACATAATCATAGATTATTTGTTTATTAGCAGTTGTTGAACCATACCAGTTACTTGACCAGCCAGGTTGAGTAACGCTTGCTTCAATAAGAAGCGCCATTCTTCCTGAATCGTCAAAAGCATACGATCCAATTGTAGTCACACCGATTGGGATAACCACTTCTCTTAACGCATAGCAATAATCAAATGCTTGACTGGAAATTGTGGTTAAAGAGGCAGGCATATTAATGGATGATAATTTAGCGCAGTTAAAGAATGCCTTTTGTCCAATACTGGTTACACCATCGTGTAGAACAACTGTTTCTAAATTAATACAGCTAAGGAAGCAAGAATTAGGGACTTTAGTAACACCAGTACCTAAATCAATAGACACTAATTGATGCATTTCACTACATAAACTACTTATTAAACGAATATCATTGATGCCTTCGATTTCATCTGGAATAACAAGATTCTTCTTTTGTTTAGCGCTAGCTTTAACACCAGTGATTGTGACGTATGAATCACCCAGATAAGATTGAACAACGTAGTTGAAATCTTCAAGTTCGTTTAATGAAACGAAGTCATAGTAAATTGGTTGATTACCTTTAAAGTTGCTTGACCATCGACTATTAGCGCTATGTGCGTTTGTATAAATGGTTGATTTATTACACACATCAAATGCGTAATTTCCGATTGTTATCACGGTGTTTGGAATATAGATATATGTGAGACCGGTGCATGAATCGAAAGCACAGCTTTGAATCTCGGTCACACTACTTGGGATTTCCACTCTTGTTAAAGCATAACAATAACGGAAAGCACCGCTACCAATAAAGGTGAGTGAATTTGAGAATGTCACTGTTTCAAGGTTGGTGCAACTATTGAACACATTTTCACCAATGCGAGTCACTCCAGTTAGATTGATATTACGAATGTATTTATTATTCACAAATAATTTTTGTGCCAATCTAATATTTGTGATACCTTCAATTTCGCTTGGGAATGTATAGTTTTGTAGCTTACTTGTTTCGTCACTGAGTCTTAGGACCGTCACATTCATATCGCCATAAATTGATCTAACAGCATAGTTAAAGTCTTCACCTTCCACCAATTTAATAGTGCCTGTATAGGTTACGCAACTCGACCAATTTGAAGACCATCCTGATGGAATTGATTCATGTTCGATACAGATATAAGTTAAGTTAGTTAAAACATCAAAAGCGTATGCTTCAATTGTTTCGACACTACTTGGAATATAGATGTGATATAAGCTCTTATTGTAATCAAACGCACTTCTTCCAATTGTGGTACATGTGGAAGGGATAATTAACTTTGTTAATTTGCAGCCTTCAAAAGCGTGTTGACCAATGGTTAAGAGGCCATCGTTAAACACCACTTCGCTTAGCTTTGTGCAGTAATAGAAACTATACTCAGGAATGTTTTTGATTGTTCCTGGAATTGTAATCTTTTCAATCACTGTATTTTGTTTTAAGAAATTCGCTCCTAAAGCAGTGACGGATTTACCGTTAAATGAAGTAGGAATAACAATCTCACTAACATTTTTACCTTCATCAGTTAAAGAGACGGTATAACCATCTTCGTTTTCCACGAATTCATAGTATCCTGTACCCCATTTAGCGGTAACAACACTGACATCAGTGTATTCCCAAGTACCAGAAGTTGGTATCGCTGTTGTTTCGTTTGAGAACCATCCTAAGAAGGTGAAACCAGTATTAACTGGTGTACCTAAATCATAGGCTTCACCATAAGTTACATTCATGACACTATCAGGTTGACCGTTACTTGGTTTTAAAGTGATTTGTTTACTAACACCATGGGCATCATATAGAGCTTTAGTGGAGAAAGATTTAGTGACATTAGTTAATTCTTTGTCCCAGCCTTTAAATGTGTAATAGTAGGCGGAAGTAGCTTCTCTAGTTGGTGTTTCTCCATAATAGGTCGCAGTTCCTTGATAATATACGACGTCTGTGTAAAGTAATTGGTTGTCATAATTATAGAATTTAACAGTGTATTCAACGTTTGTGGTTGAGTATTGAGCAATACGAACACAGTCGCTAGTGATGTTTTCTAAAGAGCCATCCCAACCTGTGAATGTATATGTAAATTCAGGAGTATTTGTTCTTGTTGGGGTGGCACCTGTATAGGTAGCGTTCTTGCCTTCTGCAACATTTACTTCTTGAAGTATTGTGCCATCATAGTTTTTGAATGTTACTTTATAGTAAATGGTCACTGGTTTTAAGGTTTCGTTATATTGGGCAACACAGATTAAATCTTCAGTGATATTCTCTAAAGAATGATCCCAGCCTTTAAAAGTATATGTGCGTTCAGCGTCTTCTTCTCTTGTTGGAGTTGGACCCATATATGTCGCAGTTTTACCAGCTTCGACATATGTTTCATATAACAAAGTACCATCATAGTTTTTGAATGAGACAGTGTATTTAGTTTGAGTTTCACTAAACTGGGCGACACGAACACAGTCGCTTGTGATATTCTCTAAAGATGCGTCCCAACCAGTGAAAGCATATTGATGAGTTGGAGTGTTTGGTTTAGTTGGTGTTTGGCCTGTATAAACCGCAGTATGTCCTTCTTCGACAGTTACTTCTTGTAATAATGTATCATCATAGTTTTTGAATGTTACTTTGTAATAATTAGTAACGGGTTTTAAGGTTTCAGTATATTGAGCGACACGAACACAGTCACTTGTAATATTTTCTAATGGTTGATCCCAACCACTAAAAGTGTATGTAGCTTCAGCGGTCTCCGCTCTTGTGGGAGTTGGACCAGTATAAGTAGCGGTCTTGCCTTCCTCCACGACTATTTCACTTAATAAAGTGCCATCATAGTTCTTGAAAGAGACTGTATAGTTCACTACCACAGGAAAACTACTTGTGGATGAACTAGATGTTGAAGATTGACTACTCGTGAACAAAGAGCTAGATGTTGAAGATTGACTACTTGTAGTAGGTTCACTACTAGAAATAGGTTTTGATTTTGCGTTTGAGGTAGATATACCAATGGCTATACCAGCGGCTACACCAACCGCCAATGAGGCCACTATTGAAATTAATATAGGAAGTTTTTTCATACTAAATTCTCCTTATAAACGGACATGAAATTTCGTAGCACTAAATAATAAATATTTGTTAAGTAATAATCAATAGATTTTAGATAAACATATCCTAAACTTTTCACTTTTGGTCATTTGTCACCCTAAATAATAAAAAAATATATGATTTAATCATAAAAAAACAGTACCGATTTGCATCGATACTGCAATTAACGATTAACTCTTTATTCTTTGAGATTGACGTTATCAGCTTTATAAATTAAAGCTTTGTTGTCCACAATCATTTGGACTTTTTTGTCCTTTGAGAGTTCTTCAATATTTGCTCTATTCTTATTAATAACTTTAATATATTTCTTTCTGAAGAAAGCGGATGGATTAAAGTAGAAGACATAGTAAACACTATTGTCATTGACGAACTGAGTCAACAATTCTTCACAATCTTGCTCTTCACAGTGATCATAGACTTCATCATTAATTAACATTCTTTCTGGCCAGTCATATTTGATCACAAAAGCATCATGAATAACCAAACGAAAATCATCTTCAAGATTTTTTAAGGAAGGATTTTTCCTAAGTTCCTCGATGAAAGAACAGGAAGATAGCGCTACTGCAATTTCATAAGAAATCTTTTTGCATAGTTGCTTGCCAACTTTTTTCTCAAAATAATCGAGTAAAACATCATGTATATCTTTCCAAAAATGAATAAAATTAACTCTTTTATCCAAAATGTCAACTAACGCTTTAGCTTCAGGAAGATATTCATCGTCTTTAACGCCATGTACACGCAAATCAATAGGATCGATTGTAAATAAAATAGTAGAAACTGTCTTAACTATCTGGTCTTTTGAAATACTCTGGTAAATCATATCTCCACAATCTTAACATGAAAAAAATAAAAACGGTATTGTGTTTTACCAATATCGTAATATGTGATTGGGTGTATACTGCTTAAGTGATGCAAATCCGCAAAAAATCGGGGGTGCTAACTACTTAAGCGATACGCATTTACTTAGTTCAAAGCATAAATGATTTTGGAAATAATGGCTCTTAGTTTTTCATTGTCTCCATTTACGCTTTCATAACTAGCGATAATATTCTCTTCGGCACTAACTTTTGACCAGTCAAAGCCATAGCCATTTTTAATGCCAATGTATCTAATAAATTCTCTTTGCGTTCTGCCATTGCCTTCTCTAAAAGGATGAAGAGCATTGATGTCCGCTAATAAGTTAGTTATGTGATCGACGAATTCTTCTTTTGAAAGACCTTGATAATAGTTGTCTCGTTTTAAATTAGAGAAAATATCTTTAGCATAAGATTCAATATATTGTGGCAAGCAGAACAAATTACCTTTTGCAATAGCGACTGTTCTAGTTTTGCCAGCCCAGTAAAACAAATCTTGAAATAAATAAAAATGAATTGCTTTCAAATGCTTGAAATCTAAGTCACCATTTATTGGTTTACTCAATAATTCTGATTGTCTCAAACCGCTATATAAACGTTCGGCTTTAAGAAATGTTTCCTCGTCTTGTATATTTAACTTATTAATTAAAACATCACTGCTTTTATAACAGTAGATGCCTTTTTCGTCTAAATAAGAATATTTATATTTATCCATTAATTCCTAAACTTGCATTGAATAGTTTAAAAGCCTCTTCTCTAGTAATTACTCCATCAGCAACCTTTGAAATTAGTTCGATATCAAAACTAGTTAACGGCATTCCTTCTAAAGCCATTGTAGCATTAACATCTTTTATGATTTTTTCAGCTTTTTTACTCATGTAAATATTATATAACATTGCCATAATGTATTCATTATTTAATTAGTAAAAAAGTACCGATTTGCATCGATACTGTAGTTATCGTCTGAATGGAATGTTGCGTTTTAATACAAGATGCAACCCTCCCATTTTTCTATGCAACCCTAGGTCATTTTTCAAACAAAAATGCAACCCTCGATGCAACCACCCAGTTTAAGTCCTGTCTCCGGATGGATTACTCATCTTCTGTTTTACTAGTAATGATATTGCCGAATCTGAATAGTCTCTTTTCTGAAATACCACATTTTTCTGCTGCCCATTTCTCTGCTTTTTCATAATCATCAGCAGTTATGATTCCTTTACACAACAGGTTTTTCAGCACAAACACATGACATAGATAGTTCATGGCTCGCTCTAAAATATCAGTGTCTTTGTATGGTTTAAATTCTTCTTCGCTCATAGTGGCACCTCCTTATAGTTCCACTAATCACTCTGAATAACTAACGAAGCAACTTTAGTTTAAAAGCAAAAGAAAAAAGACATTAATGTCTTTATTTCTCAATAATCAATTTGATTGCTTTGCCATCCGTAAGCCAGCCAATCTTCTTTTCTTGGAAGGTTTTATCCTCTTTTACAAAGTTGAAATCCTTTAATAATTGAGTAACTCCTCCTAGATATTTCCGAGCTGGAGAGAAAGTTACTTCATATTCTTTTGTGCCATTAACAACTACTTTAACATCATGTTTGTTTTCATTGTTTTCAAGCTTGTTAACTATTGTTGATGGTATTGAAATAATACGTGCTCTTATATCGTTGGCAGTAACCATTTTAAAAACGTAATCTTTAGTTTCATCATCTTCCATTGAGACTTCTTTAAAATCAGAATCTCTATTCATAAATTCGGATAAAGCAACACCACTAAATACTGGCATGTAACTGAAGCCAATTCCTTTGTCGATTAAAATCGACACTAAGTCCAAACCATCAATAACAATGACCGGACGATGAGGATCCTTTGTTAAAGCTTCATTCTTAGCCTTGTCGCTAACATGTGAGGTTGTTATAAACAAGCCCTTTTCATTCGTTAGCAAAGTTCCACGAAGAGCATCTATCTTTTCTGGAGGCATTGTAGTAGATGGTTTATAACGTTTGGCTTGTACTTTGTATTTGACAAAGTCGTTATTATTTAATTCAACAAGCCCATTCTTAACTGCTTTTAAATCAATACCACCGTCGCCACTTTTAGATGTCACCTCAACTTCAGACAATCCAATCGATTCTAAAAATGGTTTTAAAAATTCTTCGAAATCATAGCCGGTTTCAAATTGATGATAAAATTCATCAAGGATTCTGCCGAGTTCAGCTTTGCTTAATTCTTTAATTGTCCTCATTGGTTGTCACCGTTATTGTATTTTTCGTCTTCCATCATTTCTTTAATGGCGGGAATGGCCATTAATTGTTGGTAGAAGTATTCCATGTTTGCTTTAGCATCCTTTTTGCGTTCTTCAATTATCTCATCGTATGAAATTCCTAATATTTCACACAATTCTTTTCCTGTCATTACATGCTCAATTTCAAAGGCGTTTTTAAAGCCTTTAACGATTTCTTCTTTGCTAGTTTGATTGAAACAACAAACGTAATAATCGGATACAAATGGTATTTTGGCACCTATATGGAGGTTGAATCTTTCAAGGTGTTCTTGCTCTCCCCATGCTTTTTTAGTATCAAATGAATCACCATCTTTTAATTCGATGATCTTGCAAACTCTTTTTTGCTGAACGACAAAAACTAATAAATCCGGTTCGTTACCATCTAATTTATATGAGCTCTTTTTAAGAATTCTCTTGGTACAGACATATGTCCCGTTTGGTATTTCGCCATTAGTGACAGCATCGATGTAAACATCCAAATCTGTAATATTTTGTGTTTTAGATAAAATGATCTTTTCTAATTCATTCCCGTTCGAGATAACCGTAGATTGGACTTTGGCCATTAATCTTCCCATCTCATCGTTATTAAATACTCTGTTATAACCACCACTAGAGGTGTTGACCTTAGCATTACAAATTTTAGCCATAACTAATCCTCGCCGAATTCAATGTCTCCACCCAAAAAGACTCTTCCTGTTAATTTACAAGCTTCAAAAACGGAATAACCTCCCGAAGCAGGGTCAACAACGATGTCACCTTTGGTGGTTACTGATTTAATAAGCTCACTTTGCAAACCTATTGGCTTGGAGTGAGGATGATTCTTAATTGCTTTTTCTGACCAAACATCTGGAATAGCATGGTTTGTCCAGGTGCTCTTAGCTTTTAATGGTAATTTTTGGACCACCACCAAATATTCGGATTTTCTTCTAGTTCTATATCCCATCCCTATTTTGGTCTTGTCCCACACAATCATGTCGACGCAACGCAAATCGGTGTTTTTAAACCAAGGATTAACTCCTTCAACTAAATGAAATTTATCAACCCATAAGAACAGATAACCGCTTGGGGTCAAGCACCTATTTATTTCTTTAATAAACTTAAGAATTATTTTTTCGTCCATTTGTGTCAACGAACTTCTATCTTTTCCTCTAGAAACACCTTCGTTTCCGTAGGAAAGCTTATCTAATACGCCACGATATTGAGGATCAAAAAATAAGCACTTGATAGAGTTGTCTTCTATGTTTTTCAAAAGTACCACTCCATCTATTTTGTTTTTATGGTTTGTCTTTATGTTTAAAGTGCAATTTTCCTTAATACCCATTTACGAAATCCGACCTAACCCAAATGTATACTAATTATATTTCAGGTGGGTTTTATATGCAACGCAGATGTGTATTAAAATGCTCGCATGAGCGTACTAGATAAAATAAAGAAATTACAAAAGGAAAGAGGCTGGTCGACTTACAAACTTGCTTACGAAGCAGGATTAACTCAATCGACTTTATCTAACATGTTTGCCAGGGGAACATGTCCAACGGTTGATACTCTGGAAAGAATTTGTGATGCTTTTGGCATTTCGCTTTCAGAGTTCTTTAACGAAAATGATAAAGTAATTCATGTTTCTAAGGATGAGCTAGAATTGCTTGATGGTTATCGTTCATTAACAGAAAAAGAAAAAGATGCTGTTAAATCGATGGTTTCAGCATTAAAGCATAAATAGTTAATTTATCCAAATATGATAAGAGGCCTGCCTCTTTTTTTATTGAACTACTAGAAAACTATTTAAGGTCAAATCGTGTTCTAGTACAAGACAAATAGTTTTCTAGTTGAATAAAGTGTTGCGGAGGGTGGATTTGAACTTACCCAATTTTTTACCAAAAAAGCATGAAAAAAGGCACTTTTTGGTTATTTTAGTGCCTAAATTATCAATTGGTTGCGGAGGGTGGACTTGAACACACCGACCTCCAGGTTATGGGCCTGACGAGCTACCACTGCTCTACTCCGCGATCTCACCGGCTTGGTTTCCCTTACCGGTATAAAGCTTGTAATTCAATTACTTGCGGTTTTTGCGACGAGCGTTTTCACTCTTCACTTTTCTCTTTAAAGATTTCTTTAAAAAGAATTCTCTTTTACGCGCTTCTTGGATGGTACCTGCTTTGTTGACTTGTCTTTTGAATCTACGAAGAGCATCATCTAAGGTTTCGTTTTCACGAACTGAAGTCTTTGGCATGTATTTCACCTCCTTGAAGCTTTCGCAACGTGTCTATTATTACAAAGTAGTCTAATGAATGCAAGTATTATTATTAAATAATTTTCGCACCTGATGATGTGCCAATGCGGTTAGCACCCGCTTCGACCATGGCAATTAAGTCTTCGTGAGTGCGCACACCACCACTGGCTTTAACACCCATTTCTGGACCAACTGTTTCTCTCATGAGTTTGACTGCTTCGACAGTCGCACCACCTGTGGAGAAGCCTGTGCTTGTCTTTACGAAGTCCGCACCTGCGGCTTTCGCGGCTAAGCATGCACGAACGATTTCATCGTTATTTAATAAGCATGTTTCGATAATAACTTTTAAGATAATGTTATGACCAACGGCTTGTTTGATTTCAAAGATTTCTTCTCTCACATAGTCATCATGGCCGGCTTTAAGCATGCCAACGTTGATAACCATATCAACTTCGTTAGCGCCTTCTTTAACGGCTAAAACGGCTTCTTCAACCTTGGTCTTTGTTAAGTTCATGCCTAAAGGGAAACCAATGACGGTACAGACTTTAACGTCACTACCTTTTAAGCATTCCGCGGCTAATGGGACATAAGCAGGATTGACACAAACAGACATAAAATCAAATTGTTTGGCTTCTTCACAAAGTTTAATAATTTGTTCTGGAGAGGCATCTTGCTTAAGTAAAGTATGATCAATGAGTTTATTGTAATTCATATACTATGCTCCTTTTGTAAGCATTTTATTATAGCAAATAAAGTTACAATTAAAAAGACGAGTTTCCTCGCCTTTTATTCATAAAAGATTATTGTGCTTTTTTATTCTTTGCTTTTTCAGCATTAAGCACTCTTAGTTCATCAACCCAGTTGGTGTCTAAGACTTCTCCTTGGGTCAATTCATCTTTTTCCATCGCTGCTTTAATGAGTTCTTTGCATCTTCTCACCGATAAGGATGATCTAACTTTGAAGAGTAAAGGCATTTCAGCGTAATTTGGTCTATGACCAACATCTTCGATTGGGAAGGTGGAATCTTTGTAGTCTTCTGGGCTTAATGCTAAGTAAACTTTTAAGGTCTTACCAACGAGATAAATCTTCACATATTTCTTATCTTTTAAGCGGAATGTTTCACCACCTCTAGATAGTCTTGCTTTGACACCATATGAGAGGATTTCGTTTTTAAGTTCGTTATAGTTAACTTTTGTTTGTGCTTCAGCGGTAATAATACGCACGAAGAATGGTTGACGTTTATTTCTATTCCAGCCTTCTTCCTCTTCTTCCGCTTGAACGACTTCTTCTGCTTTTTCTTCCTTTGGAAGAGGTTTTGGATTATCAAGTTGCGGCCAGACAGTTCTAGCAACTTTCCAGAAGTCAATTGTACCAAAGATTACTTTCTTTTCTTCTTTTACTGGCTTGGGTTCTTCTTTAATTTCTTCCATCATTACGGCAGGTTCTTCTTCAACAACTGGTTCTGGTTCAGGTTCAGCTTCTTTAACTGGTTCTTCCACCACTGGAGCGGGAGCTGGTTCTTCTTTAACTGTTTCATTACCAACGATAACGACTTTGAATGGTTGGTTCTTGATGAGTTCATCACGAACGATTCTTCTAATGTATTCATCATCTTCCTCTTCGTAGACAATTGAAGATGTTTGTTCTT
The DNA here is from genome assembly GCA_902798595.1 of uncultured Erysipelotrichaceae bacterium. Classification (GTDB taxonomy): domain Bacteria; phylum Bacillota_I; class Bacilli_A; order RFN20; family CAG-826; genus RUG14515. Next base: position 12,557 of record CADBXE010000010.1, read on the forward strand.
CGACTTTTAGCACACGAGGATTTCTATATGATTCAACGATGGACCAGAAATATGAGGCGATTGATAATAAGAAGTAAACTGCACCAAAGAAGATTAAGAGAAGGGTGATGAACATGAGTTCTCTATTTTCTCCAAATGGCTGACGGCTATTAACGATGTGCCAATACTTTTGTGAACCAGCGGCGAACAAAAGATAAACCAACAGATTAATAAATGATAAGAAGACACCCCACCAAAGGACTCTGCGTCTTTTTTTACCTGCGACAATGATTGCGGCAATCAAGAAGATTATCCAGCAAACAATGAGGGCATATAAGAAACAGCTTAAGGCAAAGTAGGCTACGTTAGCGCTATTAGCATAGCTAAACACAAATAACTGCAAAGTGCTATCAAAATAGTATTTTGCAATGTTTGGGAAACTATTTAAAGCGGCATCACCTGCACCTGTTGCCAGATAAGCAAAGATGAATAATGAGGCGAGATAGAGTAAGAATGTTACTCCGGTGAAAGTGAGAAGGATAACTAATCCTCTACTTGTGCGTTTTCTTGTTTTGTACATAAATTATTTCTCCTTTTTATGCTAAAACTAATGTCTATATGAGAAGCCCCTACTGATTTCTGGGGTAAAGATTGTTTCTAAACCACTGGTGTTCCATTGATTTAAGAGGCCCAAATAGTGAACGAAGATGTTTGAGCAGCCTTCAAAAACATTTGTGCCAAATCCTGAAGAAGTTAATGTTGCGGACACCACTAATGTTGAAAGGCTGTTACAAGCGGTAAAAGCGTAATCACCAACGGTTTGCATTTTTAAACCTAGATGAACGTAATATAAGGACCAGCAGCCTTCAAACGCTGATTCGCCAATGCTTTCAACATTTTTTAGAATAACTTTGCTAAGCATTCTATCTTGAAGGAAGGCGTACTCACCAATTGATTTGAGAGTATCTGGGAAAGTCACTGTTTCTAGATTTTCGCAATCATAGAAAGCTTCATCGCCAAGTATCTCAATGTTGCCTTCAATTCTCACTTCTTTTAACGAATCGCAATCCTCGAAGGCTTGGTCTAGAATATCGCCATTTGTCTTGATGATGAGATTTTCAACAGTCAAGACTTCATCAAGCGTAAATGCTTTGATATCGTAATTGCCTGTTAAAGTGAGTGTTTTGAAGGAAACCGGCACTTCGCTAGAATCATCGCCGAACAACGATATAATTGCTGACGCTGAACCTGATTGTCCCACAACATATGGAATTGTTAAGGAGGTCAGATTATCGCAGCCTTTAAATACGTAATCGTCAATAGTATTGACGGAATCAGGAACATAAATAGTTGTAAGGCCTCTACAACCCGCTAAAGCTTCAACCTCAATATCTGTTGTCACATTCGAAATAATAAACTCTCTGAGTGAGTGACAGTTTTTAAATGAACAATCGCCAATTATTTGAGCGTTAATAACGCTAACGTAAGCCAAACTATAGCAGTTTTCAAAAGCGTTATTGCCAAGATATAGCATTTCATTATCTTCCATGTAGAAGGTCACTAAGGAAGCACAATCCTTGAAGGCGTTATCTCCAATTTTTGTTACCTTTCTTGGAATGCTAACTGCTTGCAATGAATGGCAACCTTCAAACGCTGAATCTTTGATAGCGATTGATTGAGAAGAACTATCGAAACGGATATTGATTAAACCACTGCCAGCAAAGGCATTGTTGCCAATCTCAACCACACTGCCTGAGATGACAAATGAAGTGATTGATTGACAGTTTTCAAAAGCGTTATTGCCAATGCTTGTGATGTTCTTTGGTACCACAACTGTTTCAATGTTTTTGCAATTTGCAAAAGAATTACTTGAAATAGCATTACCACTTGTTAAGGCAACGGTCTTTAATGTTTCAGGAACATAATCGGTGCTTTGGTTAGAAGAAGCGGCGCCAAAGATATAACCGAGATATGTATTAGTGGTTCTTGTACCACCGATAAATGGAAGTGTAATTGATTTTAGTGAGGATGGCATACCATCTAACTCATAAATACGACCTGTAGAAACATCGAGATATTCATCGCCTGGTGTACTACTATCAGGTTCGCCATCACCATATGCAAACGGGATAATTCCTGCAGATTCCCAAGTGTCGCCATTTTTATAGAAAGTTTCACCACTAACGGTATTGATATAGGTATCACCATCATCACCAATAGCAGGATCAGGATCAGTTGTGTCATATAACACGTTATCGATAGTAGTCACCACTCTCCAACCAATTTGACACATAAAGGCGCCTTTACCAATGGAAGTAACTGTATTAGGAATAACGATGTTTTCAATACCGCCACAGCCACTGAAAGCATAATCGCCAATAGCTTCTAAAGCGTATGCTTGACGTAAGTCAACATACTGCAAACTATAACAATTTTCAAAGGCGTTATCGCCGATAGAAATAAGGTCTATTGGTGCGATAAATGATGTAAGTTCATAACAGTTTTTAAAAGCGTTATCGCCAATGCTTTCAACGATACCCAGGAAGTTAATTGTTTGTAAACCATTAACATCTTCAAAGGCACCGCTTACTAAGTTGACATCTTCTGTAATTGTGACATTACTAATGTTATATGGAATACCATTATTACTGAAAATCATGAATGTATAGCCAAAACGAGAGAAGTGTTCTTTGATATTGTCTAATGACACCCAACCAGCATTTTGCTTTTTGAATACATCACCAGTATTAGTGTTGAGATAATTATTACCAATTTCACCGAGAGCTGAATCTGGATTAGAAGTACCAACAAGGATGTTTTGACCTAAGGTATCTTCTGTATACCATTTGCCGTCACATCTTCTAAGTAATTCGCCAGTGTTGGTATTGATGTACAAGTCATTTTCATTGCCCATAACTGTTGGAGCATAAACATCATATGTATTTGCATCGATATAAAGGAGATAGGAATAGCATGATGATGTTGGCGTACCATAGCCACCTTGAGTATCAAAATATGATGATTGAGCGACATAACCTGTATCATCGTTGCCAATCCAATAATGACCGTTACTACCGATATATGGAAGAGCAAAGCCAGTATCACCAGTGTAGTCTTCGTATTCTATAGAATACTCATTGACCATTCCGACCCTATAAGCTCTATTATCTACGATTGACCAAAGGATGGTGCCTTCTGGTAATGAGGCAATATAATCATCCATTGTGTAGTTATTCATAGCATCTAAATAATCTGGGTCCATTTCCATCCAAATTGTTGTGGTACTTGGATTTGTCTTAATATTGCCGGTAGGTGTGGATTCATAATGCCAGTTGTTTTGATCAGCATCATAAGCCACGATATAGAAATCGTTTGTTGAGATATCGATATAGTATTCCCATGGATTTGGTTCTCCAGTTGGAGCACCTGCATCACCAATTGGGCGAACTTGATAAAGATTGTTTGTTGGTGCGGCAATGCCTAAATCAGCACCGTTGAACCACCATGTATGAGTAGAACTATCAACATATGGAAGAGCATAACCTGAATCACCAGTGTATGTATCCATGCCATAGTGAGTTCCGATAACTGTCTTAACGATGATTTCAGCGTAGCCATTTGGATGAGAATAATCAGGCATATGCAAGATAACAGTGCCATCATCTAAATCATCAAGATTGCCATAATAGAAATCAGCAATCACGGTTGTAGTGCTTGGATTCACTAATATATTGCCAATTGAAGAAGAAGACCAATGTAATTCGTTTGGATCGCCAGTGCCAGTCAAAATATCACCGATTGAAGCGGCACCACCGACAAATGGAATCGTTAAGTTAGTTAAAGAATCACAGCCTAAGAATGCTCCTGCGGCAATTGATGAAGGATGACCAACAATCGCAATAGTTTCGATATAGTAGCAATCCATAAAGGCTTGATAGCCAATCGAATTATCGCCAGTAATGACAACTGTCTTTAAACTTGCTGGAACTTTGGAACTGTTTGATGAAGCACTATAAGCTCCGAAGATATAGCCAAAGTTAGGACTACTTCCTGAAGCAACTTTATCGCCTACGAATGGAAGGGTAATTGATTCTAGAGAATCGCAATTAGAGAATGCGCCACTATCAATACTGTCTACTGATTCTGGAATGACAATGTTCTTTAATGAAGCACAATCAGAGAAAGAGCCCCAACCGATTGATTTAACACCATTTTCAAAATAGACATAAGCTAGATTTTGACAATCAGAGAAAGCGTTATAATCGATATTTTGAACGCTTCCTGGAATGACGATTGATTCAATAGGGATTCTTCTGAAGGCTTCACCGTCGATGTATTCTAGACCATCATTGAGCACGACCATTCTTAGTGAAGAACAATCTTTGAATGCGCCACTATTAACTCTTTCAACACTATTACCGAAATAGACAGCGGTTAACGATGAGCAGCCATTAAAGGCACGTGAGCCAATTTCTGTTACATTATTTGGAATAACGATACTAAGTAATGATTTACAGTCTTGGAAACATTCTGAACCAATATATGTTATTGAGCTTGGTAGAACGATTGAAGTTAAGCTTTCACATCCATCAAAAATACGTTCTCCTAAGTAAGTAAGAGAGGTTGGTAATTCAACTCTTTGTAACGATTTACAGTTTTGGAAAACATAATTGCTAAAACTTGAACAACCGCTGTTAACGGTGACAGAAACAAGATTCTTACAGTTCGAGACAGCGCTTGAACTTAAGCTAGAAGCATTTGTGATAATCAATGTCTTTAGCGCATTCTTTGTTTCATTACCTAAGAGGTAACCAATATTATGGCTTGTATCTGTTCTTGCGTTTCCAATATATGGAAGCGTTAAAGATTGAAGATTGTTATTACGGGCAAATATGTTTTCACCAATATTGGTGACACCATTTGGTAAAACGATTGCTTGAAGCGGGCAATCACTGAAGGCATTGGCTTGAATAGTTCTCAAATTGTCACCAAATTTAGCATAAGACAAAGAGGTACAATATTCAAAAGCACAGTAGCCAATTGTTTCAACATATTCCAAATTAACGGAAGTTAAACTATTGCAGTACATAAATGCGTTCGATTCAATTGTTCTTATGCTATTGCCGAGTCTTAAATACGATAAGGAATGACATTCGTAGAATGCATTTTGTTTAACAATTGTGACAGAGTTTGGTAACTCCACAAATGATAATGATTTACACCATTCAAAAGTATTGTCTTCAATAGCGGTTAAGTGACTGCAATCTGAAATATTGCAATATGTTAAAGCATAGCAGTCACGGAAAGCGCCTTCACCAATGGAAGCGATTTGATTGTCGTCTTGTTTTGGAAGGCTCACTACTGTTAGGGAATGGCAATCAATGAAAGCTTCTTCACAAATCTCAGTGACAGTATTTGGCACAACAAATGAGACAAGTGAACGGCAATAGCGGAACGCATCATCGCCAATCGATGTGATATCACCAAATTCGATATTACTTAAGTTGTAGCAATAAGAAAATACACTTTCTGGAATCTCGGTAATGCCTTTACCAAGTTTAGCGTATGCGAGATTTTCACAACGGGAGAAAACACCATTTTCAAAAGTTGTAACACTATCTGGAACAACAATGGAAGTTAGACAATAACAGTTACCGAAAGCGAATGATCTGATTGTGGTCACGCCTTCTGAAATATTAATGTTCTTTAAAGAATGGCAATTATAGAAAGCGGAAGCACCAATGACTGTGATGTTAGAAGGAATAATAATCGTCTCAACGGAACTGAGGCCTGAGAAAGCACTGTTCGTGATTTCATCATGATTTTCGCCAGAACCGTTTAAAAGGATAACGGCTTTTAAATTTGTAAGGGTGCCACTACCATTAAAATAAGAAGTTAAATTTGTATCTAAATGATGGATGGTTATTGATTTAACGCCAGTACAACCAAAAAACATCCAGTTACCATAGCTTGGAGCGTTACCACTTAAAACAATATTTTCAATGTTAGAACAACTATCAAATGTGTGATGTTCAATACTATAGTCACCTGTAACAGAGAGATTCTTTAAAGATGCGGGAACGTAACTGTTGTTAGCGTTGCCGTTAATTGGTGAGAATATATGACCTATTCTAGTCAAGCTTGTTGGAGATTCACCAACATATGGTATTGATAATGTTTCTAATTGAACACCATTTAGCACACCTTGAAGAATCTTTTCTTGGGTGCCATTAATAATCAATGTCTTTAACGATGTTGGCACAGATGTATAGAACTGACCAATTGGTGAAGAACCACCTGATTCTAAGAAGATATAACCTAAATGAGAGAACCAGCCTTGGACACCATCGTGATAGTAATACCAGCTACCATTCTTGAAATAGCAGTATCCGTTGTTAACGTTGATGTAGTAGTCGCCATTATTAGCGCCTGAATATGGGGTGGCATTGTTAGTTCCAGTAAAGATTTTGGCAGGGTCACCAGTATTCGGGTTGATAATGCTTAGTTGATATAGCCAAACACCATCAATCTTTCTATACGCTTTGGCGTGCGCTAAATCGATATAAATAGAATTATCACTACCTAAATCAGAAGCAGGCATTTCATCATCAGCGAGTTCGCCTGTTAAGATTGGAGTGTTATAAGCATTAAGAGAACCACCGATGAATGCCACTGTAAGTGATTCTAAATTATCGCAGCCAGCAAAGACGCCTCTTGATAAGTTTGTAAGGCCTTCTGGAAGGACAACTTCTTTCAAGGAAGTACAGTTTTCAAAGGCATAATCTAGAATTATTTTTAAGCCATTACCAAAGGTAATATTTTCCAAAGATGTACAGCCAGAGAACGCTCTTTGATTAATCTTTGTCACATTATTTGGTATGACAATTGTTTCTAAAGAAGTGCAACCATAGAATGCTTGCGCGGCAATGCTTGTAACACTATTTGGAAGGACAACAGCCTTAAGGCTTGCAAAGTTAAAGAATAAACTTTCACCAACTTCAGTTAAGCCTTCACCAAAGGCGGCATATTCTAAAGCGGTATCACCAGCAAAGATTTGTGTGCCGATTGAAGCAACGTTACTTTTAACAATAAATGTTTTTAAGGAAGTACAGTTATTAAACGCACTATTACCAATGGAAATTGCTGGACCTTCTTCCAAATAAACGGAAACAAGATTTGAACAACCAACAAAGGCATCAGCAGAAATGTTAGTAACTGAAGAAGGAATGATGAGGTTAGTAATCGCGACATGAGTGAAAGCCGCTTGACCGATAGAAGTTAATCCTTCATTGAGTTCGATATATTTTAATGAACTACAATAGTAGAACGCTCTATCACCAATAGATGTGACCGTACGAGGAATGGCAATTTCTTCTAAATTTACACAGCCATAGAATGTGGTTGCCGCGATTGATGTGACATTTGGTAAAGTGATAGCTTTCAAACTGGAGCATTGTGCGAATGCCGAGGTACCAATGGATGTCACAGTTTGAGGAATGATGACTGTCTTTAAGTTAGTTAAGCCTAAGAACATACCATCACTAATTGATGTTAGACCTTCACCTAAAGAAACATATTCAAGAGCGGTACAACCAGTGAATGGATTTGGACCAATGGAAGTAATTGGACCATTGATGACAACTGTCTTTAAGTGTGTGCTTTGAGCAAACACTTGATTACCGAATGTCTTATTAGCGCCTTCTTGGAACACGATAGAAGTTAAATTATTACACGCTTTGAAGGCTTCGTTACCAACGCTACTAACTGAGGCTGGAAGAATGATGAATTCAATACCGGAATATTGGAATGCAGAATCACCAATTGTTTTGATGTTATTAGGAAGATTGATAGTTGTAACGTCGTTACAGTTTGCAAATGCTTCCTCTGGGATTTGATCTCTATTAACACCATTACCCATTGTTACTGTAATAGTTTTTAAAGTTGAAGGGAAGTTACCAGCAAAAAGCCACCCCATTGTTTGATCTCCAACGTCGTTGCCTCCGATTGGATCACTACCAATGAATGGTAATGTTATAGATTTCAAAGAAGAACAATAAACGAAAGCATATTTATAGATAGTTGTCACGCTATCTGGAATGACAATAGATTCTAAATCATCGCAATCCGCAAACGCTTCATTACCGATTGTTAACAATGTGTTTGGTAAATAGACATATCTTAAGTCAGAACATTCTTTGAATGCTTGGTGGCCAATTTCAGTAACACCTTCAGGAATATAAAGGGTTTGTAAATCATTACAATTCATAAAAGCGCCAATACTAATGACTTTTAAGCTAGTTGGAAGATTAATTGATTCAAGACCATAGCAATCTTCGAAAGCATGATCACCAATCTTTGTGATGGAGTTTGGAAGAGTGATGGATTTCAGTTCATAACAACCCTTAAAGGCATTAGAACCAATTTCTCTAATACTATTAGAAATGATGTATTCTTTGATACTGTATTGACCAGCAAATGCATTGCTTGGAATAACGTCTCTATTTTCACCATTACCTTTGGTAACGATGACTTTTGTTAATGAATATGGCAAATTAAATGGGCCTGACTTATCATCACCAAAGATGGCTGTAAAGTAAGTAGCTGAAGACGGGACCATATCACCGATGTTAGCGCCATACATCCAACCTGATGGTTGATAAATGTATAAGTCACCTGTATCTAAATCGAAATAAAATGTGCCTGTTCCAGTTGGAACGCCATGGCCAAAGGCAAATGATGCTCCACCAGTAATAGCAGTTAAATTGTTGAATAGTGTCCAGCCACTACCATCATTGGTATAGATATCCTGAGTAGCGGTATCAACATACATACCGCCACTTAAAGAAGCACTAGGTGCACCATTTCCGTATTTAAGTTCTGGTAAAGTTGGAGTAGAACCAATAAATGGTATAGAAATTGATTTTAAACTATTACAATCTTTGAAAGCACCAAAGCCAATGCTTGATGGATCACCAGAAATGGTAATCATTTCAACGAATTTACAGTTTTCCATGGCGTTATCTGCAATAGCGTAATTACCAGTGATAGTCACATTCTTTAAAGAGTGTGGAACAAAACCATTGTTTTCACTAACGTCGCTAGCACCAAAGATATAGCCTAAGTAGGCATTACTACCATCAGCGTTGCCACCGATAAATGGTAAGGAGATACTTTCTAATTTAGAGATAGAGTTAACGTACATGTTACCTGTTAAAGTATCTAAATAGACTTCATTGAAGTCCGCACTACCACTTGGTGCGCCTTCACCAGAATTAATGATTTGGAATAAGTTAAGTTGGCCAGCACTATGCCATGAACCATCAGCGTTATAAATCCAAACTATGCCATTATTTGTTTCGATGAAAATATCACCAACATTTGGATTATCTTGAGCATATGTATCATCTGGACCGATTGTGATGCTTGTGGCATTTGGAGAATATTTTTCTTTTAAGTTAGAGAATACTGTCCAACCTTTTTCTGTTTCAAAGGCACCTTGGCCAATGACTTTAACGCTTTGAGGAACGTTAATGGCTTTTAAGCCACAGTTTTGGAATGCATACGCACCAATAGTTGTTAAACCAGTATTTATTCCTCTATTCGTGGAGGATTCTGGTAAATATGCATAAGCGAGATTAGCGCAATCTTTAAACGCTTTATCGCCAATTGTTCTCACACTATTTGGAATAATGATTGAAGTTAAACCAGTGCAGCCTTCAAAAGCGCTTTCACCGATTTCAGTAACTGTATTAGGAATAGTCACTGAGGTGATACCTGTTTTGCCTTTAAAGACTTCATCACCAATCTTTGTGACTAATTGGTCATCAAAGAATTCAGGAATGATAATGTCGCCATTTTCAAGGCTGCATCCTGTTAAGACACCATCTTCCACTTTGAAGGTTGCCCAATGGGCAATTAAAGTGATGTTATCAGTAATAACGTCTTTTTCAAAATTCCATTTATTGCCTTCCACCGTATACCAACCTTGGAAATAATAACCATCTTTGATCGGATTATTTGGAGCGGTGATTGTTTTGCCTTCAGTAGCATCGTCAATTGCATCGACAGCACTGCCACCTACACTATTAAAGGTAACTGTATATGTATTAGGAGAGTTATGGATATTACCAACTGGTGTACCCCAACCACTATCTGTCTTAACATAGAAATTCCATGTTTCGATATCGATATAGGAATCACCTACTTCACCATAGTCATCCGCTGGAGCACCTGTACCTGTTTTAACTGATGTACCATTTGTACCAGCAGGGCCTGCTGCACCATCATTACCTTTGATTGTGCCTTTACTGACCCAGGTATCAGCTTCTTTAACGAAGTATTCCCAAGTTGTTGTATTTAAATAAGAGTCACCGTTAACACCTTCTGTTGTTGGATTAACACTACCAGTAATCAACGTATTACCATTTGTGCCATTTTGACCATTAGTCACAGTAAATGTTGTGGTTAAACCATTAGAGAATGTAATTGTATATGTATCCACTAAATTAGCGGAACTTGTATAAGAAATATCAGTAATTGAAACACCGTCATTGCCGTTTTGACCATCAGATCCTTTGAAGGAACCTTTATTTTGCCAACCTTCGCCTGTTTTTACATAGTAAACCCAGTTTTGAACATCGATGTATGAATCGCCTTCTTCACCTTGATCGACTGCTGGAGCACCAATGCCAGTTAATAATGTTTTGCCGTTATTACCTGCTGCACCATTAGTCACGGTGAATGTTGTCACTGTGCCATCAGAGAATGTAATTGTGTATGTATCAATGAGACCTTCAGTGTCTGTTTTAATCACAGAAACAACAGTGACTGAAGTGCCTGGATTACCTTGTTGACCTTTGATATTGCCAACTGGTGAACCCCAGCCAGCATCAGTCTTAACATAGAAATCCCATGTTGTAGTATCAATATAAGAGTCGCCAATAGAACCATTATCAGCTTCTGGAACACCAGCGCCTGTTAGAACGCTATGACCGTTTTGGCCTGGATTACCTTGTTGGCCTTGTGCAGCAACGCCTAAATCTTGGTCGCCAATCCACCAGTTACCGTTTGTGCCAATGTATGGTGTTTGACCGTTTTGGCCTGGATTACCTTGTTGGCCTTGTTCACCTTGAGCTTTCACACCTGTGTCGGTTTCACCAATCCACCAGTTACCATTAGCGCCAATAAATGGAGTATTACCAGCTTGACCTTGCTCACCTTGAGGACCTTGAGCCTTAACACCTGTATCGGTTTCACCAATCCACCAGTTACCATTGCTACCAATAAATGGAGTTTGACCGTTTTGGCCTTGTGAACCTTGGGCTGCTACGCCAGTGTCAGTTTCGCCAACCCACCAGTTGCCATTACCTCCAATATATGGAGTGTTACCAGCTTGACCTTGTTGACCTTGTTGACCTTGCGCACCAGCGGCACCTTTAATATTGCCTTTAATGGACCAAGTGCCATTTTCTTTAACATAGAAATTCCATGTATCTAAATCGATATATGAATCGCCGTTTTGGCCTAAAGCGTCTGTAGGAGCACCTGTACCTGTTCTCATAGAGGTACCATCTTGGCCAGAAACACCTTGAGGACCTTGAGCCTTAATACCTGTATCGACACCATCGATAATCCAGTTACCATTTGTGCCAATTTCAATCACAGGAGTATGACCGTTTGCGCCTGGCGTACCTTGAATACCTTGCGCACCAGTTGCGCCATCCGCACCATTGACAACATAGAATAATGATGTTGTGCCATCAGAATAACTAATTGTGTATTCATCAATTAAGCCATTATTACCGGTTTTTTCAATGGAAACGATTGAACGACCATCTTGACCATTTTGGCCTTTTAAATTGCCTTTTAAGACCCATTCACCTGCTTCTTTTACGTAAATATCGTAATTAGCTAAGTTAATATATGAGTCACCATTGTTGCCTAAAGAGTCATCAGGGGCAACATTACCTGTTAAAACACTATTGCCGTTTTGGCCTGGATTGCCTTGTTGGCCTTGTGGACCTTGAGCAGCCACACCTAAATCTGTTTCGCCAATCCACCAGTTACCGTTAGCACCGATATATGGTGTTTGACCGTTTTGGCCTGGATTGCCTTGTTGGCCTTGTTCACCTTGAGCTTTGACACCTGTATCAGTTTCACCAATCCACCAGTTACCATTAGCACCGATATAAGGAGTTAAACCAGCAGGGCCTTGTGGGCCTTGAGCTTTGATACTAGTATCAACACCATCGACAAACCAGTTACCATTTGAACCAATGGTGATTTCTGGAGTGTGACCATTTGTACCAGCGACACCTTGAGCACCGGCTTCGCCGTTTGCGCCATTGGTAACATAGAAATAAGAATATGTATTATCTGAATATGTAATTGTGTAGGTATCAACATTGCCATCAGAATATGTCTTTTCTACCGAGACAATGGATCTACCAGCAGGGCCTTGTGGACCAGTAGCGGACACACCCGTATCAGTTTCACCAATCCACCAGTTACCGTTATTACCGATATATGGAATAGCAAAACCACTATTGCCAACTTGTTTTTCCCAACCGGAATCATTCTTTTCATAGACTTCACCGGTTCTTATATCGATATATGTATCACCTTCATTACCTAAAGAAGCATTTGGCAAGCCATTACCAACAAGTACGGACGTACCATTTTGACCAGGGTTACCTTGTTGACCTTGTGAGCCTTGGGCGGACACACCTGTATCAGTTTCACCAATCCACCAGTTGCCGTTTTGGCCAATATGTGGAGTAATACCATTTTGACCAGCAGGGCCTTGAGGGCCTTGTGCATAGAAACCAGTATCAACGCCGTCAACAACCCAGTTGCCAGTTGTAGCGCTGATAGCAATAGTAGGTGTACGGCCATTTGTGCCTGGCATACCTTGGATACCTTGAGGACCTTGTTCACCATTAACCACGATAAATGTGGAAGTTGTGTCATCAGAATATGTAATTGTGTATGTATCAATCAAACCTTCACTATTGGTTTTATCGATGCTAACAACGGAACGACCGTCTTGTCCTCTTGGACCAGCAGCCGCTACACCTGTATCGACACCATCGACAACCCAAGTACCCTGTGCGCCAATTTCAATTGTTGGAGTATGACCGTCTACACCAGGATAACCTTGAATACCTTGGCTACCATCTGCACCATTAAAGACAACAAACCTTGATGTTGTGTTATCGGTATAGGTAATCGTATATTCATCCGCTAATCCGTAGGAGTTGGTTTTCTCAATTGAGGAAATTGACCTTGCCCTGTCTTCCTTACCGTTTTGATTGTTTGCGGCCTGAGGAAGACGATTTTTGTTAAGAGCATATACCGCGATGGCACCGCCTGCTACGGAAAGAGTCAGACAGGTTGTCGTGATAATTGTCGCAATCGTTTTAAACAGCGATGATTTTGATTTCATAACATTATTCCTTTCTCGTCATCGTCCAACACATGAAAACAAGAGCAGAATAACAGTCACGTTATTTAGCGGTTTTTTTAAAAGTTGGACGGGAGTGATCCAATTCTTAAAAAAGAAAATACTGATTGATTCGATACGGGGAAAGCGAACCTTGATCAGTATTTAATATTTAAAGAAGGATTTAAAAAGAGGAGACAGTTAATTTGAGTAAAAATATAGCAGCAACACACTAATGAAGAGTAAATTGATGTCGTACCTTTAAATGATGTCCCCATGTTTATTGTTTTTCCTTTCTAGATAGGCAAAAAACGATTTTAGATTTACATGATTATTGAGGATTACAAATACATTTTTTCAACACTTGTTACATTGTCACTTTTGTGTTACATTAATTGCGTTGAGGCATTACATTACAATAATTGCTGTGCTATAATATAAGGTTAAAAGTTAAAATTAATTTTAACAGTTAATATTTTTTAATATTTAGTAAGTTAATTTAGATATTATCGAAATAAGTTGAATATTTGATTTCAGATATTAAGATAAAATAAAGACAAAAAAAGATGGCCGATTTGACTGCCATCTTATTTTTTAAAAGATTTTTCAGAAATTACTTTTCTTCTTTTTTAGCGGCTTTTTTAGCTGGTTTTTTAGCAGCTGCTGGTTTTTCTTCTTTAACGAGTTTGCCATCTAAGATAACGGCTTTGCCAGCATAGTAGCCACACTTTGGACAAACGTGGTGAGCTTTGATCATAGCACCACAGTGTGGGCATGTCACTAAACCTGTAACGTTTAACTTGAAATGTGTTCTTCTTAATCTTTTTCTTGTTTTGCTAATTCTTCTTTGTGGGACGGCCATGTTTGTCTTCCTCCTTAAGCAACGTGAATTAGTATACTAATAAGAACATGTTTAGTCAATGCATTTTTAGACATCTTCTAAACAATCGTAATTTATTAAGACTATACCATACTTTTTTGTAGTTTTACTGTCTTATACTCTCCAACCTTAGATTCTTTAAGAATCTTCACCTCTAAATAGTTAGATGTATGACCAATAAATGCTTGCTGTTTTTCATCGTATTTTTCAATTAAAACGGTAACATCTTGACCGATAAATCTATTCGCGTACTTAGCATATAATCTATCGCTTAACTCCAGGAGTTTCTTGCTTCTTTCCTTTTTCACTTCAGGAGAGATTTGTCCATCCATTCTCGCCGCGGCTGTACCTGGGCGCATACTGTATGGAAAAACGTGTAGCATATCAAAGCATTCTTCACAAAGTGAATAGCTATCCATAAAGTCCTGTTCTGTTTCTTGTGGGAAACCTACGATGACATCACCAGAAATCATGACATCTGGAACAAGCGCTTTAATTTGCTTAATACGTTCTATAAATTGCTCACGTGTGTACTTACGCCCCATCATTCTAAGGACATGATTAGAACCACTTTGAAGCGGGATATGCAAATGTTTAGCGAGATTGTCTTTCTTTTGCACTAGTTCAATTAACTTATCATCAATTTCACTTTCTTCTATTGAAGAGATTCTAATGCTTCTTAGTCCATTAATATTGGTAAGTTCCTCTACAAGCGAGGAGAAGGAACAGTTTTCTAAATCTTGACCGTATCCCCCAACATGGATACCAGAAAGAACAATTTCTTGATAGCCTTGTTCAACAAGATATTTAGCTTCGTTAATGACGTTCTCTTTTTTGCGGGAACGCATCTTGCCACGTCTAAAAGGCACGATGCAATATGTGCAGAAATTATTACAGCCATCTTGAATTTTAAGGAACGCTCTCACGTTTTCAGTATAGGAAGTGATGCCTAATTCTTCGTATTCAAAGCCCCTTGTGTTTTCTTCAATAATTGTATAGTTTTCTTTGGTTTCTAAAGCTTTTTTGACGAGATCAACAACATCCGTTCTATGAGATGTACCTAATAAAATTGTAGGTTTAATCTCTTCTTCAATAAATTTGTAGTTTCCTTGTGAATAGCAGCCCATGACCGCTATAACAGCGTTAGGGAATAACTTTTGCATCTTACGGATATGTTGTCTGCTTTTTTGATCTGCAGTTGCGGTTACTGAACACGTATTAATAATGACAACGTCTGGGTTGTTATTATCTTCCACAAAACCTTCTTTTAAGAGCAATGAAGAAATCGCGCTTAGTTCATAAGCGTTTACTTTACATCCGAGATTGTAGGTGGTAAATGTTTTCATAATTTAGCCCAATCGTGGAATTGAATCAAGTGCATCAAATGTAAAGAAATAAAACCGTTATTATATAAGTTATTAATAAATTCTTCACGATTGAAATCGAAATAAGCTTCTACGACCGGCTTAATCCTTTCTAGCATATGCGAATAGTTTGGATGACGTAAGTAGCGGTCAAAGAGCACCACTGCGCCATCAAGTCTACCTTGCTCATTAACAAAGTAAATTGTATTGGTGTCATAGTGGAAGAATGCTGTTTCTTTATCAACAGTCATAACTTTCACTAATCTTGAGAAATGCGAGTTATATAATTCACTACCATATGTATCAAATGGATCCACCACTGTATCTTGGAATCTATCTTTTAAATCTGCGTAAGGAGAGGTTAAGATTTTCTCTGGTTCATCAAAGTATATTTGATTTAAAGAACGGGAGAAGAATGGGATATAAATCTTGTTCTTTCCTTCTTGATAATATGGTTGTTCAGAAATAATTTCATGGAAAGATTTCACGAAGTTAGAACGATTACTTTTACTATTGCCACTGATGTAACTTTTTAAGTTGATGATTTCCGCTTCCATGGTGGCTTTATTGATGTATGAATATAAAATCACGTTAGCGCGAATAACATTAAAAGGTTCATCTCCTGGTTCGTAGAAATCACTGAATTTAGGAAGTCTAGTCAAAAAATGACGATTGTCTAAAAAGAATTGGAACTCTTCGCTTTGTTCAAAGGTTGTTCTCTTTTTAGCTTTACTGGCAATGTATTTTAATAATCTTTTCATCTTTCTAACAAATATCCTATCACACTTAAAGCATATATAGCGGCAGTTTCCGCGCGCAATATACGCTTACCTAACGACGTTCTAATGAAACCTTGTTTTACTAAGGCGTTAATTTCTTCTTCAGAGAATCCACCTTCTGGACCAATGAGGATGGTAATTGATTTATTCTTGTCAAAATTAGCAAACATGCCGTTTACATCATTAGCGTCTTTTTCATAACCAACATAGTTGAGATCGCTAAATACTTCATGTGGAAGTTTCTTTAAATTAAAAATGCCTAATAATTCAGGGACCACTAAGCGATGTGATTGTTCACTCGCTTCTTTCATAATCTTCTGATAACGAGCGCATTTCTTAGCGATATCTTTTTCTTCGTATCTCACCACTGTTCTTTCGCTTTGAATTAAAGCAATTTTCTTGACGCCTAATTCAGTAGCTTTTTGCACCACTAAATCGGTTCTATCACCTTTGGTGAGAGCAAATAATAAAGTAACATCAACATTAAGTTCGACATCACTAGCGATTTCGTGAATAGTATAAACACATAAAGGGTTTGTGCTTTTAATAGCGCATAAATAAAGAGTGCCATCTGCCACCACTTCGATTTCATCGCCTACCTTCATGCGCATGACGTGAAGAATATGGTGTTCATCTTCTGGTTCAAACTTTATATGTTCAGAGTCTATTAGCTTAGCGAAATAGCGTTGCATTAAACAATGAATTCTCCTTCACCATCTTTAATGTTTGGCAAGAAATTATAAACAACACCCACAATAGCATTAACAACATAAGCCACTAAAAGTGGAACTACGATACTAACAGCGATGTGTGTCTTAAAAGCGAAATATAATAAAGCGAATAAGCCACCGATAACTAGTAAATTAGAAATGAGCCAAATTAAGCCAATAAGTGATCTCTTAATATAAAAGAATGGCGCACCGGTAAAACCAAGTGTGTAGAAGAAAAGAGTGAGTGTTTTACGACGTCTCACTACTTGTTGACCTTCCTTCATTTGACTTAAATCAATTTGGGAGGTAACTTCAACAGTTTCACTGCTAATTCCTTGCAAAGGATTCTTGATTCCACAGACGGGGCAGAGATCTGTATCAAATTTGCTTAAGCGAGCCCCACAGTTACGACAATTTGGCATATTTATTCTCTCTTCAATATTCTAATCTTATTTTCTAAATAAAGGGTTACTTTTTTGTGCTGTGTTATTATTGTACGCGTTTAGCAAATCATTCCTCAACAACATTATTAATTTTTTTAATTCTTTTTATTGCTAAGTGAAAACGTTTTCTATATAATTAAAACTCGCTTACTAAGTAAGTGAAAAATGGCTGGATAGCTCAGCTGGCTAGAGCAATCGGTTCATACCCGGTCGGTCGACGGTTCGAATCCGCCTCCAGCTACCAAACCGATTAATACAGTTCCGGAAACGGAGCTGTTTTTTGTTAGATTTCTTCTTATGTTTTATTTAAGGTATTAATAATAAATTAATGTTGGTATGTTTTTAAGGAGAAGGCTTATGAAACTATCCGGTAAGAAAATTATTTTGTTATTAGCCACATCCGCTTTATTAGCGGCGTGTGCTAGAACAACTACTACTAACGAAAATACTAGTAATGGGTCAGGGACAAGTTCTTTTGATTCTAGTAATAACGAATCCGCAACATCTAGTGAGATCTCTATTTCTTCGATTAACTATAATCCTAACGAATGCAAGAACCACCAATTAACAGAAACGGTTAAGAAAGAAGCTACTTTATTAGAAAAAGGTAGTAAGCACTATCACTGTGATAACTGTGGAGCGGATTTTGATGGTGACTACTACAAGATGGATGAATTTGTCTTTGAAGATATGACCTTTATGTATGATGGTAACTCTCATAAAGTACAAATCGAAGGCGTTCTTCCTTATGGTGTTTCCGTGGTTTATGAAAACAATTCTCGTAAAGAAATCGGTGAACAAGAGGCCACTGCAAAATTCATTGATTCTAATAATAATCTTCTCCTAGAGAAGAAAGCTAAGATCAATATCATTGAAAATATTGGTTTGCCTAATATCAAAATTGTCACCACTGATGGTGATGATCCAGATTGGCAAACTAGGGAATATGAGAATATGAAAGTCTCAATTGATAACTGTGAAGATAAGTACGTTAAAACCGACGTCTCTGGCACAATTAAGGTCAGAGGTAATAGCACTAATCAAAGAGAAGTTACCAAAAGAGCATGGAGAATTAAACTAGATGGTAAAACCAATTTCTTAGGTCTTAACGATGGTTTGAAAGAAAAGAGCTGGGTTTTACTAGCGGATTTCTTTGACCAATCCATGTTTAGAAACGAATCAGCCTTCTCAATGGGCAACGATTTATTTAACTATTCAAATTACTATTCTTCTGATTTTAGACACGTCAATGTCTATATGAATGGCGAAAACCGTGGCGTTTACCTTTTAGCGGAGCAACAACAAGCCAAACAAGGACGTATTCCAGTTACTGAACCCGCTGATGGGGTAACGAGCACTAAAGTTGGTTACTTAATTGAAATTGATGGTCTTGTCAGTCAACAAGGTCACATTGATAGGCAAACTCATATTGGTGAATTAGAAGGTGATCCCTGCTTCACTACCGGCACCGGCACAGGCGGTGGCATGTGGGGAGGCTGGGGAGGCCAAGGTGGCGGCGACAGCATCAACGGTGTCAGCATTCAAGATAAAGGCTATGTTGTTAAAACTGATACATATGGCGACCAACAAGTACCATTCATTAGGGATTACATGAATAACGCTTTGACGGTCTTCAAGGGTGTCTTAAAAGGCGAAAAGCATCAAATGATTAACGAAGATGGCGAATTAGTGGATTCTCCATACACCACTCAATATGAGACATTAAACGCTTCATTTGACTTGGATTCATTCTTTAGAATGTACCTCCTTCAAGAGTTTATGAAAAACTTCGATGTTGGTTGGGGCAGTTTCTATATGTATATCGATTTCTCATCTAAGAGCACTGTCAAACGTTTAACAATGTCTGCTCCTTGGGACTTCGACTTAGGCGAAGGTAATAAAACGAGTGGCAACATTACTAAGACAAACGATAATTTCTTAAGCGCTAGTGAATACGCTAGTGGTATGACCACCGCTAACCCATGGTTATATATGTTAAGTCAATGTGATTTCTTCCCAACCATGTTTAAGAAATACTATTCCATCTTCTGTAACTCAGGTATCTATGAACAAATGATGGATAGAATCAACTATGAAAGCAAAGCTTTCGCTAGTGCATTCGATTACACTTACACTAAATATAATTTAAAGAGCGCACCTGACTGTGGCATGAGCTGTCGAAAATATAGTGCTCATAATGATGCGGTAAATTATCTCACTAAATGGTATCAAGATAGAAAAACTTACCTAGATCAAACCTGGGGAAAGTAAAAACATAAAAGGGAATCTATGTGATTCTCTTTTTTCCTTTTAAAGCATATGTGTTGCAAATAATTATATTAGGCATATAATTTTTGCCATGCTCAAGAAAATTACTAGCATTTTCAAACCTAGAGATATGACCGGTGGTAACTTATTTACCAAGATTATTCTTTTAGCCATTCCCGCTATGCTGGCCACAATGATGCAGCTCCTATACACCACAATTGATTTAGCCACAGTGAGCGCTGGTGATGGAGCGGAATCAATGGGTGCTATTGCTTCTAACACCGCATTAATTAATTTGATTATTGTGGTCTTCACTGGTACGGCCTTAGGGGCTAATGTTGTTTTATCTGAAGCAAAAGGTGCTGGTAATAAAGAAAAAGCCCACAAAGTAGTACATAGCTCGCTTCTTTTTGCTCTAATCAGTGGTATTTTTGTTGGTGTTTTAGGCTTTTTTATTAGTGATAATTTATTAGAATTGATGGGTACTGAAAGCCACTACTTGGCTAAGGCTACTTTATATTTAAAAATCTATTTCTGTGGTTTACCATTCTTAATGATTTTTAACTATGCAGCCCAGTTATTAAGAGCACAAGGTGATTCATTATCACAGTTTATAGCGTTAACGATTTCTGGCCTTATTAATGTTGGTTTTGACTTGTTATTTGTCTTCCCACTACATATGGGAGTAGCAGGTGTTGCTTTAGCCACGATTATCGCTGAAGCTATATCCGCATTTATTTGTGTTTTGTTTTTAATAAAAGGTAAGAAAAATTACGTTAATCTTTCTTTAAAGAAATTAAGAATTGATGCCGCGACGATTTTAGAAGTATTAAAAATTGGTTTACCAGCGGGCTTACAAGGTTTCTTCTTTTCTTTACCTAATGTTTTTATTCAATCATCACTATATACAATTGATCCAGGCAACGTAAATCTAGAAAACGGGGCAACCGCTTCTGGTAACATCGAAGGCTATTTCTATGCAATATGTGACGCGATTGCGGTATCAACGATGACCTTTATTGCCGCGAATATCGGGGCTAAAAAGAAAGAAAATATTAAAAAGTGTGCCTTTTATGGTTTGATTTGGGGTGCGATATTTTGTGTGATTATTACGTTAGTGATTTTATTGTTCCATCGCCCAATACTTTCTTTGTTTGTTAAAGAAGAGGAAGCCATTAAGGCGGGATATACGCGATTGTCCATTATGGCGTATCTCTATTTCTTTGATTTTACAATGGCGTATACCGCTGCAGTCCTTAGAGGATTAAAAAGATCAACATATCCAATGTTCACCACTTTGATATGTTGCACTGTTTTAAGAATCGTTTTAATTCTTACTGTCTTTAATAACGTAACTTATTTCCATACCGTCTTCTGGTTATATATGCTTTTCCCAATTACTTGGGTAATCGCCACAATATGCAATGCTATTGCATTAGCAATCTTCTTACCAAAAGATTTAAAGAAATTAGAATTATCTAGAGAAAAAAACTAAAGAGGTAAGTAATGGGAAACCACTACCCATACCGCGAGTAAGATAAGGATAATACCACCAACAATACCGGCAATCTCGTATTTTCCTTTTAATAATCTCATGATTTGTTTACCTAGGAACAAACCGATAAGAGAGATGATAAATGTTAAACAAAGAATAATACTAACGTGCAACCATACTGTTGTGGTTGATGATAGTCCAGCGTGAAGCGCTACACCTGCGGCAAGCGCATCCACCGCAGTGGCAAAGCCATAAAACAAGACTTCTTTAATGGAGAACTTTCTTTCACATTTTTCTTCAAGAGGCTTTTTCATTTCTTTAATGGATTCCACCAGCATCTTGATTCCAAGATAAAGTAAAAGAACAAAGGCTAACCAAACGACCACTAAAGAGGCGATATCGCCAGCTTTTTCACCAGCAACGTTTCCTGCTATAGTTTCTATTAATTCCACAAGCCAGAAGCCAGTTAAAGGCATTAAAGCTTGCATGACACCAAAGGTGCCGGCAATAAAAAATGCTTTTCTTTTATTAATGTCTGTATAAGTTAATCCGTCAGTCAAAGCGACAGAAAAAGCATCCATAGAAAGTCCGATGCCAAGAAAGATAATTGATAAAATAATATTCCAAGTCATAGATATAATAATACCCCTCACTTATGGAAAGTTAAGGGGTATTTTAATTTATCAGATTTTAGCGGGTGTAAGGACCACCATCAATGATCTCTGTGGCAGATGGATTTATCGCCTCTTTCACTAAGGTCATATCAGTTGCTGTATAGCCTCTCTTCCACTCATTACTCTTGTTGCCACTGACACCATATACCAATTGGTATGAAATGCTGCTGTCAGTTAAGTAATTAGCGTCGAATGTGAAGTCTAATCCAACTGATTTCCAGTCTTTAGTAACAACGCTGATTTTGTAGATTTGTAAATTGCAATAGAACGCATTGTTTTTCATCGCTCTAAAGGC
This sequence comes from uncultured Erysipelotrichaceae bacterium, assembly GCA_902798595.1. Lineage (GTDB taxonomy): Bacteria > Bacillota_I > Bacilli_A > RFN20 > CAG-826 > RUG14515. The sequence goes on from CADBXE010000010.1 coordinate 34,885, forward strand.
GACCCACTCCCAACCATCAGTTTCTTCGTAGGTGTCCATTCTGACATGGACTTTAACGAATTTGTAACCGCCTTTAACAGCGTCAATCGCTTCTTCGGTCTTAAATCCAGACGGGAAGATAGGACTTTCACCTTTCCAAAGGCCGTCCCAATTACTTTCAGTGTTGCCATTTGATTTATAGACATTATCAGCACTTGCGTGATGATTGGTAACACTATGTGATGGCTCTGCCCAGTGAGCGAATAGAACAATATTAATATTGATTTCTCTTTTAACTATTAAATCGGCATCAAGGTAGCAATCACCTTGACCTAATTCTTTCTTAGAAAAATAGCCCAAAAATATTTTGCCTTCATTGACTGGGATAGTTGGCTTTGTTCCACGGTAGTTGCCGTCTTTATCAACATAAATGTAGATAAGCGATTCTTTTCCGTTTTGATTATCCAATCTCACTCTTTTATCAAATTTGTATTCTTCTTTTTTAGCAATTTCAAGAGCCTTAGCTAAATCGAATTCCAAATGAGAATTGATTTCATAATTGAACTCGCCTTTTTTGTTACTAGATTCTTCCAAAAGCATGGTTTTGCTAGAAGTATCCAACAACGTTTGATAAAAATATGAATACTCATTTTTGTCAAAGTCATAGAGCAAAACGCCATAACATTTTATGGTTTCAAAAAATGAGAAACGGTAAGTGTATTCGCGTCTGAAGCCATTTTGTTCAGACAAATCAGCCACAATTTTGTAACCCTCACCATATGTTTTTGTGTAAGATTCTATATTGTCTTCGGAGTTTTGACGCATCACAGTGTCTTCATGGGTCCAGTGGTGATCAAAAGAACCTACTTTAAGAGAAAATTTGTCCTTTATGCCTACTTCAGGGGCGAAAGAAAAACCGGTAGTTGTAGAATCTGTATGAATGGTTTGAGTTGCAGTCGACATTTGATGACTCAAATTTTCGGTAGTACAAACATCAAATTCAAAAGTTATTTGATAATTTTGATACATGTATTTAACAGCCATGGAAGAATAAACTGGTGTTGTTTCAACCACGCCTAAATCGAAATAATAGGCATAATAATGGTCTTCAAAAATGCCAGCGAAGGCAAGTTCCATGCCGTTTTCGTTTGGTACCGCATCATATCCTTCCGCTGGAACGGGATTATATGGATTGGTAGCGTTCTTTTTGGTTGCAGTGTATTGGGCTATGGCCGCTAAATCTGAATAAATTGCTGTAATGTTTTTGTCCCAACCAACAAATTCATATTTATATTCATCTGTTTCTGGTCTAACTGGTGTTGGGCCACGATAAATAGCTGGTTTTCCTCTTTCGATGCCTGTTGCCTCATAGAGGAGGGAGTTGTCGTAGTTTAAAAACACGACAGAGTATGTTGTTTGTGGTTCACTAACGCTAATTGGAGTGGACACTAATCCACTGGTTTCGCTAGAAGTGATGGCTGTTGAGGAATTGTTTTCAGAACTATGCAATGGTTTTTGACAAGCTGAAAGAGCAAGCATCAAAGCACATCCAAAAGTGATAGTTAATAGTTTTTTCATAATTCAATACCTCCTTAAAACTCACAATTACTACACCAGCCATATTTTTTTATTCATGGCTGTCCGCCTCACAATGAATTTTAGGGTTATAAATTATTGAATTAGGTTTTCATAGTAATTGCTCGGTTTTAGATTAGCATTTTTGGGCAAAATCACAATGACAATTCGTATTAATTTATGCTGATAGTTTCTAGATTTTTTTAATCAGTAAATAGGCATATACAACCTACTCTTATTAATAAATAATAAGTGGATACCAAAATAACCTATTTTTATAGTGTACAGCAAAAGTACTTTATTACATTTTCTCGTTGTAATCGAATTATTTTAAATTTACACCCCTACTTATGGTTTATAGGGGTGATTTTATTACGTTAATTATCAATAACAGATATCGTTTTCTGAACGCTTAACAAACACTGGATATACGGCAAATACCATTGTGGCCGTAATAGCAATCAAGCTCACTAATAGTTGTGCTAGCATGGCAAAGAATGCGAGACTATAATCTCCATAATCAAACAGCGATTTAAACCAAGGAAAAATATTCCCGACTTCATAAATACAGATGGTAAAGGCGCCAGAGAAGTTTAACCAAACCGCAAACTTTTCATAGGCTCTTTTTCTAAATGACTTAATAGCGACCACTAAAGCGATAATAAGAATAGGAGCGGAGAATAAGAAGACAATAATAGTCCAAATTTGATCAGCTTCCAATCTATTTGGCGTTGATAAGAACAATATGACTTCTGGTAATAATTTGAAGCTCATGAATAAGGCTAAAGCCATACTAACAAACAATGAGATTTTCTTGACCATAATTTTGACCTCGCATTTAATCCTAAATAAATATCTTGATTATATCAATATAAATGGCACTAATAGCCATACTTTTTACGTTTAACAAGGACTAAGGTTCCTGAAAGGATTCCTCCACATATTTCTCCAATAGTGACCGCCCACCATATACCAATGCTTCCCATAAATAATGGAAACAAGAACAAGAAACCAATTTGGAATATGAGTGTTCTTGTTAAAGAAATAATTAATGATAATAAACCGTTATTTAAAGCGGTAAAGAATGAGGAGAAGAAGATAGCAAAGCCCACTGCTAAATAGCAAATGGAATAGATTCTTATCGCAATAATTGATAATTTAATCAACTCCTGATTGTTATTTGAGAAGATATGGGCAAATGGGATAGCGGTAGAAAATGATAAAGCAAACATTGAGACCGCCGATATGCCAATAATGATGAGACTTCTTTTTAGAACGTTTCTAAGTTCTGCACTATTTTTAGCCCCATAGTTATAGCCAATAACGGGTGCCATACCAATGGAATAACCAATGAATATCGCGCAGAAGATGAAGCCAACATACATGATAATACCATAGGCAGAGACACCATTTTCGCCATAAGCAATTAGTAATTGAGCGTTATATAAAGTAGAAACCACACTCATTGCAATATTAGAGAAGAATTCACTACTACCGTTATAAACGGATTGGGCAATGTCCTTAAGGACAAAGGTGGTTTTTCCTAAATGGATTGGATTATCTTTTCTAATGATGAAATAGAGTAATGGTCCAACAGAGGCGACGACATAACCGCTTATCGTAGCGGCTGCTGCACCTACAACGCCCCAACGGAAAGCACCGATAAATAAAGCATCTAACACAATATTGGTGAGGCCACCCGCTAAAACGAATCTAAAACCTAGTCTTGGTCTTTCCACTACTGTGAAAAATGATTGGAAAACATTTTGCATAATAAAGAACATCTGTGCGGACACTAAGATTCTTCCATATAAAACAGCTTCGCTGATGAGATTTTCTGAATCACTCTTAGAGAGATGTGCCATTAATTTAACAACTGGTTCAATCATAAAGAAACCAATAATTGAAATAGCAATACCTAAACCGATTGTGAAATAGATAATTAAAGAGAATGTTTTATTAGCTTCTTCTTTTTTACCTTCGCCTAGTTTCTTACTGACTAAAGCTGTCCCACCAGCGCCCATCATAAAGCCAATGGAACCGATAATCATGATAAATGGGAAGATAAGATTGACCGCGGCAAAACTAGATGGATTATTGGAGTAATTAGAAATAAAGATGCCATCAATGATTGAATACAAAGACGTAAAAACCATCATAATGATGGGAAATATCACTAAGTGGAAGATTCTTTTGTATGTAAAGTGATCAGATAGATGGACTTGCATAACAAGAAGATTATACGGATTTAAAAATTTATATGCAATTATACTCTGTATAAAAAACATCTCGTGATTGAGATGTCATCTTTTTTTAAATGTGTGTCCTAGCATTGTGGTGAACGACTGGACTTCTTTGATACTTATTGATTTTGTTATTTCTTTAATCGCACCTTTAGGGAGCCATGGATTAAAGTGATTAAAGACAACACACACTTCTTTTTGCTTTAATATATCTTTATTTTTATTTATAAAATCTCTCATTGGTGAGCACATTTTGAATACCCAAATAGGCGTGACTAAGATGATTTTGCTATATGCATTTAGATTAATATCTAATGGCTCTGTTTCCATTGGCCAAGCATGCATGCCGAATCGTCCGCACCACCAGAAACCTAAATCACCTTCGGTTCTTTCTTTGGTGATTAATTCTTTAATAGTAGCTTTCTCTTTATTAGCAATTTCATAAGCGATTCTCTTAGTGAATTTCTTTCTAGAGAAATAGATCACTAGAGTCTTTGACTCTTTATTGATTTCTCGATAATCATTTTCATCAAATTTAAAGAATGCTTGGTTATAAGAAACAAGAGCGATATAACCCGTTAATAACTGTAAGACACCGAGTGTGAAATAGATGATATCTAAAGCATTCATTGGGAAAATCATAAATTGGATAATAATCCAAAGCATTAACGTAAAGCCGAATACTGTACCCAAAACATAACCAATACGCTTATTTCTCAGCATCAAAATAGATGCGATGGTATTAGAAATGCCGTTCACAATAATTAAAGCGATGCCAGGGAAGATATAGTTTTGAAACAAGACATCAGCAAATGGTAAAACTTGGAAATATGGGAGCAACGCTTCCATACGGAGGAAGCTGCCATTTGGTTCAATGAGCATGGCGGTACCACCCACATAGGCGCCCACACCAACAAAAATTGATATGACTAAAACAATGACTTTAAAAACTTTAAATCTCATAATCTACTCCTTCATCAATGCATTCACTAAATCCACGATGTAGCGGTTTCTATCTTCTTTTTTGGTAAAGTCATATCCTAAGAAGCTTTTTTCATTAATCGCTCTGAGGAACGCTGATTGCATAGTAGCGACTATCGAACTAGCAACTAATTCCTTTTTTAAAGGATCTTCAATAGCGTCACCGATGTTAGCGCATACACCACGCACACAATAGTATGTGTTTGTGTGGCCTGTGTAATGCTCATGATCATTAAGAATAGAAACACGACTAATAGATGGATTAGCAAATAAGAACTCAAACACTTCACAAGCGGTATTGATAATTCGAGCCTTTCCTGCTTCAAAAGGAGATAAACCTTCATCCACTTTAATATTTGGTTTAAAAGACTTAATAATGCCAGTTATGATACTTTGTACACATTCAGCGATAAGGTTATCTTTGTTACCAAAATGATAGTTAATTAGACCCACACTGACACCACTTCTTGAGGTGATATCTCTGATGGTAACTTTATCAACATCACCACCATTCTCATTAATTAACGAGATTGTGACGTTTATTAGTTCTTCTTTGCAGTTCTTTGTATTCATACTCGAATATAATACTAAACATTGTTCAGTTTTGCAATAAATAAAAAGGACTGATGCTTAATCAATCCTAAATATGTGATATGGCGGAGAATTAGGGATTCGAACCCTAGCAGGACTTGCATCCTCTATCGGTTTTCAAGACCGACCCCTTCAACCGCTTGGGTAATTCTCCGTATGGTGGACCATCCAGGACTTGAACCCGGAACATAACGGTTATGGGCCGTCCACTCTAACCGATTGAGTTAATGGTCCGTAGTTATGCAGAATGTAAGGTTTTAGCCCTTAAGTCCGCGAGATTGACGATCCATGTCTTCGACAACGATATCAAAGATTTCGCCAAGAGTGGCACAATGAGAAAGTAAATCCCATGGTTCGTTTGTGTGGAAGTGAATCTTAATCATTTCATCATCGCCAACACAAATAAGGGAGTCACCTTTCATGTTTTCGAGAATCCAATCAGTGATTTCGTCTTCGTCGAGGCCTTTGCCTTCAATTAACAATTGTGTGTCGTAACGGTATTGTAACATGTGCTATACCTTCACTTTCTATATTTAATCACTAAGTGATTATAAACAATTGGTGGATCCGACGAGAATCGAACTCGCTACCTCCTGAATGCAAATCAGGCGCTCTCCCAGGTGAGCTACGGACCCAAAGCTGTATAGTAACAGCACGTAATAGAGTAGCAATTTTATTTACGGTTATCAAGAATTTATTAATAAATTAAGCCTTTGTCACTGTAATTGTGGCGTAATCTGCGACTGTATTATCGACTGTAAAAGTAAAGCCTAAGTCGATATCTTGATTTAATTTTCCACTCTTAACGAATTGTTTGTTGTATCTACTCATTGAGAATGAATCGCCCATTCTAAATAAAGAGCTTGTGGAGAAATCATCGGTCGGTCTATAACCCGTACTTGTATTATTACGGATAAGTTGCAAGATATTGTAGTCGTAATAGTCTTGGCCTAAATCAGATAAGTAGCTTCGTGAATCTCTATCTCCATAGTAAGTATTTGACATAGCAACACTCACTTGGTGGTCTCTAAGGCTTGGATTGGCTGTGAAGTTGATTGTAGGATCAATAACGCTACCAGTTTTGTAGTACAAGCGTGCATCAACATGCCAAAGTCTTATGCCGACTTCTTGTGAGCCTTTAGGATAGGCGTCGTTATATGAATACGTTGCATCTAATTCATTAAGCGCAGTTGGAGTATAGTATTCGAGCAAAATGTATTCATCAAATGGTGAACCATATCTATTAAATTCTGGACTTAAAAGAATCATTTCTCCAGTTGTGGCAAATGGATGAAGATTAATTGTCATACTTTCGCCAGGAATATAGGCTTTACCCCAACCTAACGCAAAGGAACTAAATGGATCATGGCCACCGATATTGTGGTCTTGCATAGAGAATGAACCCGCTGGTTTATACTTGCCAGAATAATCATAGTAATCGGTTAAACCAAACATATGTCCCATTTCATGAATATATGTGTGCGTATCAACTTTACAGTGGTTTGTATCACCATTGCAGTATGGTCTACTGACACCAGTTCTTTCACCAGCTTTATTTGAGCCATACATAAAATCATAACTGGCCCAGAAATAAGCGTTTGGACCTGGGTTAGTTGTATTCTTTTGATTAGATTCTTGGACCCAATAGCAGTAAGCCCATAAGTTATCGTATGAGTTATTAGCGGCTTGTTGATCTGGTGCAGCATAAATGAGCATTACGCCATCTAAATAACCATCACCATCTTTATCAAAATCTCTACGAGATACAGATGGATTTTGCGCAAAATACCAAGTAGAAACGGTTTTAACTAATGTGTTTGTTCTACCATCGCTATCAGTGCCATAATAACTACTGGATTTACCACATTCATACCAATCGGAAACAACACCATTGAGTGTTAATTTGCCATGGCTTTCTTCTTCATAATATGTTTTAACACTTCTCCAACCTGTTTCCTCATTAGTGCCAAAGTAAGCGGTTCGAATATCCGCTCTTACTTTTTCCTTGCTTGAAGAAGAAATATAGGTGCTGGAGTTAGTGAACCAAATTGGAATAACAACAATGTTTGCTTCTCCGCTAGAAGGCGTATATGAGAGCGTATATGGCATGTTATTAACTAATGTTTTGTAGGTTGAGGCTGCATATTCCGCTTCAATTTGTGGTTGAGGTGGAAGCGAACTTGAAGAACTACTGGAGCTCGAGGAGCTAGATGAAGTCGTAGTTGAACTGCTGCTAGAGGAACTGGAGCTTGGTTTCGAGGTAGAACTCGAGGAGCTTGAACTACTAGAGGAACTAGATGTACTACTTGTAGAAGAAGCGCTACTGCTTGAAGACGATTCACTTGTGGACGAACTTGTCTCGCTAGAAGTTGTCGTGTCTGAAGAAGTCACACTAGTCTCGCTGGATGAAGTCGGTTCACTTGTATCAACGTTGGTGTCTGTCGATTCGCCATTGGAAGAAGATTCGCTACTAGGATCAGAAGATGTTTCGGTCTTATAGGAATATGGATCACTACCATTGCTAAAAAACGGAAGGAAGAACTCGCATGAGCTTAATGCGAGCATCGATGTAACTGCAAATCCTAACGCTAATAATCTTTTTTTCATAACTTAATCATACCACCAACGCTTTGAAGCGTGTTCTATTATTATAGATAAAAGTAGTTTTATTTCAAATCTAAAATTCACTCTCATTTTGATAGTACACAAAATGTTTTGATGGGAAGAACACTTTAGTGAGTAAAAATATTTACCATTAAGTTGAATATTTAAACAACACAAAAACGATTTCTTTTAAAAAACCAGTATTACAAATAGAGGTTAATTTTTATATAAAGAAGATTGAGAAAGCAATCAAGTATTGTGCGAAATAATAAGTCAAAGAGTTAGAGATTAAATCAAACGGTTTATCTTTGCCTTCACCAAAGTATGTGCCACACAAGATCAAATCACTAACAGCGAACAAGATGCCGCCGATGAAGAGCATGTTGTATGTAGCGACTTGGAAGCCATTCGCGATTGCAAAATAGCCACCGGTAGCAACCATGCCGAATAAGAGGATGCCATAGATAAAACAGATAAGTTTATATTCACCATATTTACACTTTAATGGTTTTTCCATCAAAATAACCGCTACACCACTTAAGACACCAATTGCTAGTGGAATGAGATAAGCATACCAAACATTTGGATAAGGTAACTTTCTCATCATGCCGTATATATAGAAGATATGACCAACTGCAAAGCAAGAGAATCCAGCAAACGTATAGATGCGTGAATGTTCTTTATAAACATGCTTTAGACCAAGCCAGATATCTCCTAATAGGCCCATCGTTAAACCACATATCGCAAAGAAACCAAAAGGAGGATTACCGTTTTTATAAACGGAATAAGCCGCTAGAGCGATGAAAAGAAACGACGTTGTGGCTTTAATCATCGTTGATTTAACGGATGTTTTTCTCACCTTTTCGATGATGAAGAGGGTCAAACAAATGGCCCCTAAAACTAATAAGACTATACAGCCTGCCATAATAAAACTCCTAGGCAAATAACATTATTTATTTGATTATTTCTTGGTTTTATTCTAGCAAGTTTTCAATAAATAAAAAAGATTTGAATAATTATCAAATCTCTTTCTTTCTAGCTTCTCTTTCCGCTTTGCGTCTTTGCAAATCGATATTGTTGTTATAGATTCTTAGTAACCTTGGTAAATTGTGCTTAAGCACAAAGGCAGGAAGAACAATTAGTATCGCGTTAATAACGGCAATAGGTAAGGCAATTGTTAGCCAGATGTTTGATTGGTCAAGATACATCTTCCAATCTAGTAAGATGATTAGGAATGAAGTGGGCACACTATAGAAGTGAATAGCGATACCATATCTAGCTTCTAAAATGAAACGGCCAATATACTCGTTATCAAATGGGCTAGCAACATGGTTTTTATGGAAACCGGTGAAACTGCCTAATTCAGGAATATAGTCTTTCCACTTTTGCACTCCAAGGAAATTATAGAGTTTCATCTCTTTTTCTGTGGTTTTAAAAATCCCCTCATCCTTTTGAAAGTGCTTTTCTGGCATCTTTCTAATAGCAATAGCCACTAAAGCATCAATTAGAATGACGATAACAGTCAAAGCCACAGTAAAGATGATATATAACCACCACTTATCGTGATATAAAGGATTAAACAAGCTGTTTAATGTGATGGTTATAGCCATGGAAACTAGAATGATAATCAAATAAAGAATCATTATTCTTCCTCTGGTAAATAGGTGAGTTCTTCACCATAAACCTTTTCATAAATCTCTTTACATTGTCTTTCATTTTCTTTAAGCATGAAAGCCACGTTTTCTTGTTGACTTAAGCCTTCATCAGGATAGATTGGCTTTAAGATATGTAAAGTATAAGCTTGAATAAAGGCACCACTATCATCTGTTTTATCGGTATCACGCATAGTGATGAATGTTGGAATAATAGGAACATTATTCTTACTAGCAAAGATGAATGCGCCTTGTTTCAATGGTTTTGGTTTACGATAATTCCACCACATAGATTGTTCTGGATAGATTAAGATGAAGTGACCCTTCTTAAGAATCACACCAATGGATTTATATAAATCTCTTAAAACAGTTGGGTTGGTGGCTAATGGTAATGTATTACAGTTTCTTAAGAAATAACCGTATAAGCCAGGCATTGTGTAGTTACCTTCTCTAATGATTTTGAAGAGTTTTTTACATCTAGCGTATTTTTTAACAGCGAGATGGATTGGGACGCTATCAAATGGTGAGAAGTGATTCGCAGTGATAATAGCACCACTTTTCACACTCTTAAGGTTTTCAATACCTTCATAACCATCGATGACAATGCGACCTTTTTTGATTTGGTGTTTGAAATAATAATTACTATAGTAGTTAGCCCACATCGTCTTAATCTTACTGGTACATTTTCTTCTTAAGTAGTCAACATCACCAGGCATTAAATGATGGTATGGAGGATCGTTTTCCACGTCAACGTCAAACTTACGTTGTCTTTCTAAAGCATTGATTTTATCAACAACGGCTTGTCTTTCCTTGCTAAGTTTAGGAAAGATTGGTTCATCTTTTCTAATTCTTTGGTCAATGGTTTTATATGGTGTCCATTTCTTCTTACCATTAATTTTTTCATGGTATTCATCCGCTTTTTCTGCTTCTTGATTGCAGAAGGCTTTTACACCATCGACACCTTGTAAGATTTTATCAGTGACTTCTTGAGGAATAGCTTCCCTATTAGCGAGAATTTGTTCTTTTAATCCCGCTTGCTCGGCATATTTGAAGAAATATTCTTCATACATAATATTTTTTAAGTTCCATGGCTTGAACATTAAGTTATAGTGAACAAGGAATGGATCTTTGATTTGTTCACCAAGTGGCATAACGTTCCATCTTGGGTCAAGATAGGTAACTCTATCTTTACAAAGGAAGTTTAAGACATCTTGGTCTTGAGCAACTTTAAAAGTAACTTTCTTGATTAAAGAAACAAATCTTCTTTCTAAACCAAATTCTCTTAATTTCTTAAGATTCATTAATAAGATACCAGCATTAAAGTACTTAGTGTGGTCAACATTTAAGACTTTCTCTACGTAGTTAGAGAATTCACTAAATAATTGCACAGAAGCATCTGGAACAGCGCCCACTAAGTTGTCACCTAAATCGGTGAAATATAGCTTAGCGACGTCATCTAATAAAACGATATCACTATCAAGATATAAGCCCTTGCTGAAAGCAGGGAATAAATCTGGTAGGAATAAACGGTAATAAGTTGTAATTGTGTAATAATCACGAACGTCTAATTTGACAGATAAGGCGTGAACCTTCACAGCGACGTTGAAGAATGAAATGAAAATCTTTTTATTATCTTGGAATTTACGGACCGCTCTTTTGCTTTCCATAGATAAACCATCATGAATAATAGTTAAACGATATTTATAATCATCAGAAGCGTGGGCAACAATACTAGCGATGGTTGTAGATAAAAAAGGAATATAGTTATCATCAACGGTGAAGAATAAACGCACTACTTTTTTTCTAACCATAAGGTACCTCCTTCAGGCTAGACAATGATAACAAAAAAAGTTTTAAAAGCAATTCTATTTAGACTTTTTGGCTGTCTACTTGTGTCATATCAAATGGTAGAATTACTAAATCGCAAAAGTGTACATAGTTTTTTTAATGATAAAACTGATAAGTTTTTCATCAAAAAAGCCCGTTTTTTGAAGTGAACCCCAAATTGGACACACTTCAAAAAAGCCGGGTAAAGACAGGAATCAATTAAGGTTCCTGTTTTTTATTCGAGTCGTGTTATAGAAAGC
>CADBXE010000011.1 GCA_902798595.1 uncultured Erysipelotrichaceae bacterium
CTGAGTCCAGTTCAATATCGGATTCAGTCCCTTCAACAGTCTGTTTAGAAGTGATATGATTGTTGAAACATTTCAGTCCAACATAATGGGTTCACTTCACTTGGTATCGTCTTTTCTTTTACTTCTTCTTTGGAAGAATTAATAACATGTGTGTTTCTTTTTTATATTGTTCGTAATCTGGTTTGTAAGCTTTGAAATGTCTTTCTTCCATTGGAATAGAGATGAAAATAAACATCAATAAGTTCACCACTGCACCAACAATGAAATACCAGTAATTGAAATGGCTCAGAATAAGCGTTAAAGCAACACCAAACCAGATAGATATCTCGCCTAAATAATTAGGATGTCTAGAATATCTCCAAACGCCTTTATTTAAAACCTCAGAACGATCTTTTCTAATTTTGACAAAGGCTTTCATTTGTGTGTCTGCGATAAATTCTAGGAACGTACCTAAAACAATAATTGATAAGCCAATAATATCTAAAATTGCGAATTCTGGGATACCTGCATAGGCGATAACTGGGAGGGTAGCTAAATAGACCACGATTGTTGGAAACATACAGATACCTAATAAATTGACTACTTGATAGAACTTACCACTTTTCTCTTTGAGCATTTTATATCTCCAGTCCACATAACCTAAGGAATGGAAGCCAATGATAAAGTTCATTGTTAATCTCGCGGAGTAGAGGATGAGGGCCACTAGTAAGAGAACAGTGCCGACGTGCCAGTTATTATTTTTAATTAATAAAGATAAATAAATGACTAATGTTTGAATAGACCAATATGGATCATAAGCAGAAGCTGTTCTAAGAACTACACCACTAGCCCACACGATGACAGTAGCGGCGACATCAGCGAGAAGGATGGCGAAATAATCATTCATTCCTGCATCGCTTAAAACAACATATAAGAAAATACCAGCGCATATCGCGATAGCGTAGACAACAAATAAAGCGGATAATCCAATAAATCTTTTCACGTGCTTTATTATACTGAAAAATAGAAAACAAAAAAGCACCTCTTTTCGGAGATGCTATTTTAAGTTATTTATCTTCACCAGTAATTTCTTCAATAAAGTAATGTGGTCTCTTCTTCACTTCAATATTAATCTTGCTGATGTATAAGCCAATAAAGGCAATCGCTAGAAGGATGAATCCAGTCATTAAAGAAATGAATGGGAATAAATAATAGAAGATAGAGAAATTAAGAACCTTGGTGAGGTTTAAAATCATAAACACAAGCATTGCTAGAACGGACATTGAACTTAAGAACAAACCAAATCTAGCAATATAGGAAATTGGCTTACTGGAGAAAGAAGAAACACCATCCAACGCTAAGGTGACCATCTTGCCCATCGAATAATGGGTTTCGCCTTGTTTTCTTTCTAAACGACGATATTCTACCTTGCTTGAAGGATAGCCCACTTGTGGCACTAAGCCGCGTAAGAATAAGTTAGCTTCATGATATTCAAGTAAAGCCCCTAAAGCGCGATAGGAAATCAAGCGGAAATCCGCTGCATTCTCCACCATTTCAACACCTAAGTGATGCATTAATTTATAATAGGCATTCGCAGTGCTCTTCTTAAAGAACTTATCTGAGCTTCTATCGTTACGAACACCATAGACAATATCGTTGCCCTTATAATGTTCCGCAATCATTTCTTTAGTCACGGAAATATCATCTTGTAAGTCAACATCCATAGTGATGGTAAAATCAGCCTTCTTTTCATAGGCATAACGGAGGCCCGCTTCAACAGCATATTGGTGACCTTTATTACGGGATAACTTTAAACCAACGACTCTCTCGCTGTCAGCGAGTTCTTTTATTATTGACCAAGTATTATCTTTGGAACCATCATCAACGAACACTAATTTAGATTCTTTAGAAATGAGTTCTTCTTCCACGAAAGAGTTAAATGTTTCGGAGATTGTTCTAAAAGATTCAGGCAAACATGCCTCTTCGTTATAGCAAGGGAAAATCCAATATAATGTCTTCATAAATTACCTCCAGAAGTTTAACTCGTGGCCGAGATGATAATAGAAACGCGTATAAGCCCAGTCCACCGCACCGGCATGATGAGTTAACATTGGTACGTAGACAAAGATAACACAAATAGTGACAAAGGACGAGAATAAAAGATTACCTACTAGAAAAGCAAAGATGCCTTTATGGACTTTTTCATTTTCTGATTGTTGATATTGTTTAGCGATTAACAGAACAGCAAAGAATGTTAAAGGCCAAGCAAAATCAGAGAAATATCTAGTTGCATAACCGCTTTGCCATGTAATAGCGACTTGAATAAATGGAATGATGACACAAGGCAACCATCTTAGGACTAAATGTTCTAATCTTTCTTTAGCTGTTGCTTTATTCATAAATGGAAGAATGAATATTAACCATAAGATTGGCATACGGATGAATAAGCCAACAGATGATGATGTTTCAAAGAAGTAATACGCTCCACCGAAATGGATATTAGCCCCATACATGAAATAAGAATTCGCTGTTGGAATTGGTAAGCCAAATAAGAAGTTATATAAGGAAGTAAGAACATTGCCAAAATGGAATGGCATATTCTTAAAGTCAGCGATAGTTAATGAGTATTCGATACCGAAGTCAAAGAATGAACCAAATCTTAAATAGTTATAAATGCATTGGACACCACCTAAGATTACATAAGGTGTCAAGGAACAGACAAAGAAGAGAATCATATCTTTCTTTTTCATCTCTTTATAGTTTTTAAAGAAGTAGAAACCAAGATAAATGACATGGCAGACAGCATATAACGCCATTGTGGCGCGCGCTAAGACCGCTAAAGCGCCCCATAAAGAGGCAAATACTAAATGGTAAGAGAAATACTTCTTATCTTCGTTTTTAAACAAGATACCGCCCGAAACGAGGTGATAAAGCATAATCATCATGCACATATAAGCCGAGCTTGTGCTCACTTCATAGAAATATGGTCTTGTTAAATTGAACAAACAGCCTGAGCCTAAGAAGAGTAAACCATAAAGCGTATACTTAATCGCTAGAGGCAATGGCTTATCTTTAAAGAGAATCTTTAGCGTTCTGTTATAGGTCATCGTCATAAAGAAGACACCAATAACTGTGAATAATAAAACTCCATAAGCATCATAGAGATATTGACCAAATATTAATCTAAACGGCAAGAAGAGTAGGAATACTGGAGTAATGCCATAATATGAATAGTATTTCCCGTTATAGAACAAGTGGTCCCATAAATAAGAAACACCACCACGCATATTTGGATCGTATGGATTAGATAACGCCATTAAGGCTTCGCTTGGTTTCTCATCTAAATAGACATGCCCCTTCATAAAGGCGTCTACAAGTTCTTTAGATATTTGTGTACCATAATCTTTATTGCAGAAAGCATTTTCAAAATGACCGAATAAGGCAAATAAGCCAACTACAATAGCAATTGGAATGATATACATTAGTGCTTCTAAAGCAATCTTCTTCCAAGGTTTGCCCGTTTGTTCTTTTCGATCTCTAAACAAACAAATTGGGAAATATAAAATCGAAGCGGCGCCTAAAAGCAGTAGCACTCTAGCCCATGAGAAATGGAAAGGTATCTTGTGGTTAACACCAACACCACCGAAGCTATATTTAAGTTCGGCACCACTACCATAATTACCAACATTAAGCATGCGGATGGTTACTTTTTCCACTGGATGATTAAAATCAGTCACAAAATACTTAGTGTGTTCATCTCCATAAATGATTTCTAAGTTAGCGGATGAATAAGTGGAACCGACACGAGTTTCTTCGTGATATGTACCACTTACTTCAAACATGTAACGGTAAGCTTCAACATTATCAAAATTGATATCGAAATAAATGGTATTAACTTCTGTTTGTTTATCAAAGTCAATGGTGAACACTGGATAATCCTTTGTGTTCATCGTGTATATGTTTTTATTGTCTTTGCTCTTTTCGGTTGTCAAAGTGGAACGAGCTATCGTCACTTCACTAGCGACAATATCTTGTTTTGCACCTCTATCTTGATAACTGCGATAGTTAAAGGCTGTACATTCCACCAAAACGATAGCACTAAAAATAGCGAGGAATATAGCAATTCTTCTCGCGAGTTTGATTTTTAAAAAAGATTTAATCTTTTCAAATAATTTTTTCATGCCTAAATATTATATACGCGAGCAAATTAGCAAGCAATAAGCATTGCTAATCACTCTTCGTATAATTAGACGAATTTAAATATGAAAACCGCTAATTAAAAACAACGTTTTTTCTTATTGCGGTAACAGTTAGCTTTATCTTGAACCTTTTCGCAATGATAACAGAGCTCATTCATGATTAATTCATCTGAGAAATATTCATCCATGTTTTTCACTGTTGTCATAGCGATGTTATCTAGCGCTTCTTTAGTTAAATAGGCCTGATGGGATGTAATAATGACATTCGGTAAAGAGATTAATAAGGCTAAAACATCATCGTTAATAATCTTAAAGGAATTATCGTGATAAAAGAGATTAGCTTCTTCTTCATAGACATCAAGACCGACCGCACCAATCTTCTTTTCTTTTAAACCATCTAATAAGGCTTTAGAATCAATTAATCCACCACGGGAAGTGTTAATAATCATTACACCTTTTTTCATTTTTTCTAATGAAGCATGATTGATCATGTGGTGATTTTCTTGTGTTAATGGGCAGTGTAACGAAATGATATCACTTCTTTGGTAAATCTCGTCCAAGGAAACATACTCGTAACCTGCATCTTTAATTGGATATGGGTCATAGCAGATGACCTGCATACCAAACCCTTTAGCAATATCTATAAAGACACGGCCGATTTTACCAGTACCAATGACACCTACGGTTTTATCATGTAAATCAAATCCCGTTAAGGACTCTAAATTAAAGTTAAAGTCACGACTTCTAATATAAGCCTTATGAATATGACGGTTTAAGGAAAGAATCAACGCAAAAGCGTGTTCCGCAATTGCGTAAGGAGAATAGGCAGGTACTCTAGCCACATGAACTTTATTGGAATAAGCTGCTTTTAAATCAACATTGTTATAACCAGCGCATCTAAGGAATACGCCGTGTATGTTATTCTCGTTTAATTTATTTAAGACTTTAGCGTTCAATTCATCATTAACAAAACACACTACTGCATCAAAGCCACTCGCTAAGGCCACAGTGTGCTCGTTTAATAAATCTTTGAAGTAGGCGAACTCGTATTTATCGCTATACTTATTAAACGCTTCTTTGTCGTATTTCTTCGTGTCAAATACCGCAATTCTTTTCATAGTTTAATAATACCATAAAAGAAAAAAGAAAAGACCGAAGATGCTCGGTCTTATTTCTTTTCGTTGATTACCTTGCGGTATTTCTCCATCTCTTCGGAGTTAGCCATGACGAAGTGTCCTGGAACAATTTCTTGTAAGGAAGGAGCTTCTTTAGAATAATCGTGTTCAACGGTTGGATTATAGATGTATCTCTTTCTTTCCTTTTCACTTAATGGGTCTGGCTTTGGAATCGCGGATAATAACGCTCTGGTATATGGATGTAATGGGTGGGCGAATAATTCATCACTACTAGCAAGTTCAACGATGTTACCGAAGTACATAACAGCGATTCTATCGCAGAAGTACTTAACAACGGATAAGTCGTGAGCAATGAACATGATGGTTAAGCCCATCTCTTCTTTTAAGTTATTCAATAAGTTGATGATTTGCGCTCTAATGGAGACGTCAAGCGCGGAAATTGGTTCGTCACAGATTAAGAAATCTGGATTCATAATTAACGCTCTAGCAATACCAATACGTTGTCTTTGACCACCAGAGAATTCGTGTGGGTAACGAGAAGCATATTCTGGAAGTAAGCCAACTCTGATTAAAGCATCTTTAACTTTTTGTTGGTTTTCAAACTTATTGTATTGACCTTGAATGTGAAGACCTTCTTGAATGATGTCTTCAACAGTCATACGTGGGTCTAAGGAGTCAACAGGATCTTGGAAGATCATTTGCATCTTAGACATCAACTTCTTATCGACGTGAGAATTGTCGTAGTTATGTTGTTTAATCTTTTCTTTTTCGCATTTAACAAGGGCAGCGATGTCTTCTTTAATCTTTTGCACCTTAGCGGCATATTCCGCTTTGATTTTGGTAGATTCAGAAGCCACGAAATCAGCGTTTCCTTGTTCGTCCGCAAGAGCGCGAATCTTTTCGTTCATTTCGGACTCTAATTCTTTAATCTTACGTTTAGCTTTAATTCTCTTCCATTTGATTTCTTTTTCATTCCATCTATTGCCAGCGACAATACGATAGCCTTTGAAATAAACAGAACCAGAAGTAGCCTTGTATAATCTGATTAAAGTTCTACCAGTTGTGGTCTTACCACAGCCAGATTCACCAACAACACCGAAGCATTCGCCTTTTTTAATATCAAAGCTGACATTGTGAACGGCTTTAGTGACGAAAGCGTCTTTACCATGGCCGAACTTAAAGAATTGCTTTAAGTGTCTGACTGATAATTCGATGTTATTTTCCACTAATTCAGGAAGGTATGTAACTGTTCTTTTAGCCATAATTACTTTTTACCTCCTTTTTTCTTTGCAGCGTGTTCTCTTGCTTCTTTTAAGACTTCTTCGGAATGTTGTTCCATTTCAAGTTCAGTAGAAGCTTTAGCCACTGTATGTGTTTCAAGTGGATTGCTGATATTGGAAATATCTTCTTTATCTTGCGCTTTATTTTTCTTAGCGGCTCTTTCTTTATGAGCGGCTAAAGAAGCTTCAATACGAGTTTTAACAATGGTTGGCATTTCCACTTTTGGAGCACGTGGATCAAGTAACCATGTGGCTGCGTAGTGAGTATCACTAATCTTGAATAAAGGTGGCTCTTTCTTGAAGTCAATCTTCATCGCATATTTACTACGTAAAGCGAAGGCATCACCCTTTGGAGGATAGATAAGGTTTGGTGGAGTGCCAGGAATGGCGTCCAATCTTTCTTTACTATCAACGTCTGGGATAGATGATAATAACGCCCAAGTATATGGATGTTTTGGATCATAGAAGATTTCTTCTTCTTTGCCGTATTCAACAATCTTACCAGCGTACATAACGGCCACGCGGTCCGCCATATTAGCAACGACACCCAAGTCGTGGGTAATGAAGATAACGGAAATGTTTCTTTCCGCTTTTAAGCGGTTAATAAGTTCAAGGATTTGCGCTTGAATGGTGACGTCTAACGCTGTTGTTGGTTCGTCACAGATTAAGATGTCTGGGTCGGCAGTTAAGGCAATAGCGATAACGATACGTTGTCTCATACCACCTGAGAATTCAAATGGATATTGTCTGAATCTGGCGGCTGGGTTAGGAATACCAACCTCTTCCATAATCTTAAGCGCTCTTTCTCTTGCTTCAGATTTTGTAATTTTTGTCTTAGAAATGTATGTACGTTCAGCTTCGTGAGCTTTCTTAGCACATTCTCTGTTAAGTTTAGCAAATTCTGGAGCGTATTCATCGTTAATAGCTTTGATCTTTCTTGCTTGTTCTTCTTTTTCAATGCCAAGGGCTTCCACTGCTGCAACTTTAGCGGCTTTTTCCGCTTTAAGGGCGTTAAGTGGCGCGTACGCTTCCGCTAATTTTTCTTGATATTCAGCGGCGAATTGAACCTTTGCTTCTGCCACTTGTTTATCCGCTTCTTTCTTCTTAGCTAAGTATTTAGCCTTAGCGTCAGCGATAAGTGGTTTATATTTAGCTTTTAATTCGCTCTTATTAGCGACATTGTTGGTCTTAGCTTCTTTAATCTTTTGATTGAATTCCGCTTTTAACTTAGCAATGTATTCTTTGTTTTCGCCTTTTTTAGCTTTAGCGTTTTCGCGAATCTCTTTCTTTTTAGCATCAAAGTTTTCTTTTGCGGCTTTGAAGGCAGCAGCCTTTTCAGCGTTAACATTAGCGAGCTTGACGGAGTCATCTTTTACTTCTTCTGCTAAAGATTTGTATTTGTGCTTAATTTGAACTTTTTCTAGACCGTAGTCTAATCTTAAGGCATAGAGGGCGCCATCTGTTTCGTTCTTAATAACGTTCTTCGCTCTTTCGAGTTCTTTTTTCTTTTCGCTCTTAAAGAATTTAACGGCTTCTTTGCCTTTATTTAATTCTCTGTTATATTCAGTAACCGCGTTTTTATAAGTAACAAACTCTTTAGCGACAAGATCATCTCTCATCTTCTTTAAACGGTTACCATTTAATAACATGGCTTCGGTAATTTGTTTACCGATACGCATAATTGGGTTTAATGATGATAATGGGTCTTGGAAGATCATACCAATCTTATGGCCTCTGATACGATGGAATTCATCTTCAGAAACCTTGGTTAAATCTTCGCCTTCATACATGATCGAACCATTAACGATACGACCATTCGCGGCTAAGATACCCATGATGGTTTTACTGGTAACGGATTTACCGGAACCGGATTCACCAACGATACATAATGTTTCGCCCTTATATAAGTCAAAGGAAACACCTCTGACCGCTTGGACGTAACCATGGTCTGTGGAGAAGTTGACTTGTAAGTCCTTAACGGATAATACGATTTCTTTGTTTTCCATATTATTCTTCTCCTTTCAAACTTGGGTTGAACGCATCTCTTAAGCCGTTACCGAATAAGTTGAAGGAAATCATCACTAACGCGATAACGACCGCTGGGAAAATTAATAAGTAAGGGTTGGTAAATAATTCGGATTGGTTATCGGACAAGATAACACCCAATGAGGAAAGACCTCTTAAACCTAAACCCAAGTAAGCGATATTAGCTTCTAAGAAGATAACGCTTGGAATCATTAAGATAGAACCAGTAATGATTGTACCTAAACCGTTAGGTAAGATGTGCTTGTAAATAAGTCTGGCATCAGAAGCACCTAATGTACGTGACGCAAGAACATATTCACGTCCTCTAAATCTATAGAACTGTGTTCTTGTTCGAGCAGCAGGTCCAATCCAGTTAACCGCACATAAGGCAATCGCGAATGTGAGGAATCCTTGACCGAAGTGAAGGATGATAAGTGTCATCATAACGAACCATGGAATACCAGCGATAATATCGACGATTCTTTCCATGACTAAGTCGACAGTACCACCGAAGTAGCCGGAGACAGAACCCCAAATCAAACCAAACGTGAAACAGACTAAGAAGGCCACAACACCAAGGATTAAGGAAGTTCTTAGACCTTCGAAGACATATTTGAGCATGTCTTTACCGTTTTTATCTGTACCCATTAAGTAAATCGGTGCTTTATCATAGCCATTGTACTTATATTGATAGACGCTGGCTTTAACTTGTAAGTTACCTTGGCCGTCGTTACCATAGAAGTCACTGACCACGAGTTCTCTGACAAGTGGGCATTTTTCTTTGTTTAAAATCTTACATGTGAAGGTGTCTTCTTTGAGGAAGAAGCCTGGATTATCACCACCATCAACATATTCAAGAGTTTTATAACCTTCGGCATCTCTAAAGGAGACCCAACCATAATCCTCATAGTCTAATAATTTAAGAATAGAGAAGTTATTGAATTCCTTAATACCAAATTTAGCATCATATGTATCGTAAACAAACGAACAGAAGTGAGCTTTGGCTAAGTACACTAATCTTTGACCAGTACTGCTCCAATATTCATATTCATCTTCGACTTTCTTAGTTAATGCTTTAGTGGCATCGGAGAAAGACATATCTTCAAACATCTTTTTGATTGTCTTATCAGTGGATTCGCTTTCAAAAGCAATGGCTCTAATCAAAGTACAGACGTTTTTAGCGTGATGCTTGGTTTCCATTCTGACTGAGAATGTGGCGTTTTCGAACAAATCTTTGCCTGTTTGTTCTTTGATGATTTTGCCGATATCGACTTTATCTTGTTTTAAAGAAGCAACTGCACTACCGATGTTATGAACTTTCGCGTAGTCCACTAATTTGACTTCCTTTTCAACTTCGTTATCATCAGCGTCTTTTTCGGTATAGGTGAAATAGAAAGCTGAATCATCAATTTCATAGTTATCTGGATAACCAAGGTTTTCTTTACCTTCAATCACTCTAATCTTTTCAACGTCGTATGTATCAAAGACAGAGAGGTATAAATTGTCATCCAAAGATAATGCTGGAATGGTCTTTGTCGCAAAGGAAACAATTTCATTCATTGGATCAGTTCTTAAATAACCAAACTGGATAAAGCCTTCTTTAGCGAAGTCGCCATTGGAAAGACTATTTGTGTATTTTTCTTCGGTGAATTTCTTCTTACTAATTGCGCTTCTTTGTGGGAAGGACTTGGAAGATGGCCACCAGTATTCTTGTTTTTCTTCTTCTGTTTTAGCGTCTGGCTTAGCGCTGACGTCAACAGCGATATCTGTGTATTTAACAGTGCCATCCCAGAATCCTGTACCCGCTTTAAATAGCTTTGGTGCGAGGTATGTCTCGTTAGCGCTGTTTGGATTCTTATCACTTAAGTCACTCTTATCAAAGATTGGGACTAAGAAGGAGAGGAGTAATAAGCCACCTAAGATGTAAGCCGCAACAACGGATGATTTGTTCTTACTGAATCTCTTTAATGAGTCTTTTAAGAATGTTGTTGGTCTTGTTTGGAATTTTTGTTCATGAACCGAAGAATCTACTTCAGTAAGAGTGAAGTCATCGTTGGTGATTTCTTTATCTTCAACAATTTCTCCAGCAACTGGGGTCTCATCTAATAGTTCGAAATCTTTATCTTCTAACATATTATTTCTTCGCCCCCATTCTAATTCTTGGATCAATGAATCCGTAAGATAAGTCTAATAAGATACCGGCAAGTAAACCGAATGTAGTAAAGATTGCCATATCGACCATTAAGACGTTATAGTCAGGATTTGCTTGATTCAAAGATTCAATATACAAACTGCCAATGCCAGGAATGCCATACAATCTTTCCAAAATCATTGAACCACCGAAGATTCCTAAGAACTCGGAGAGAATCATTGGAAGAATTGGCACGAACGCATTTCTTAAAGCATGGCGGACAATTGCTTGGTTTTTAGTTAAACCTTTTGTTCTAGCTAACAAGAGGTATTCACTAGACATAACTTCACATAATTCCGCACGGATGTATCTTGTGTATGTACAAATAGAACCAAAAGCCATACTAAGAACAGGAATTATGAAAGCTTGGATTTTAATGGAAAGAGATTGATCAGGTGTTGGCCATCTAGTTGGTAACCAACCAGTTTTGAAAGCCAAGAGATAGAGCATGAAAGAAATAAATACGAATCCAGGGATGGAAATGAAGACCATAACTATTGTGGAAATTGCATGGTCGGTTAATGTATTTTTCTTTAAACCAGCGATAATGCCTAAAACAATACCTAAAGGAACTGATACGAAAATAGTCACGATATTGATGGACATTGAGGTTGGTAAACGTGTAGCGATAATTGAAATCGCGGAAGCATTTGGTTTAATAGCGGTTGATCTACCCCAGTCCCATTTAGTCACGATATTGCCTAACCATGTGAAATATTGGTCCATGATTGGCTTAACGTAATAGTAATGTGGGTTTGGATCGACTTCACCCGGTTGAAACACTTTTAACGGTTCACCATATTTAGGATTTGCTTGACTGAATTCAATAAAATACCCTAAATCAACTTGATCACTGTAGAAAGCGAAAACGACATTCTTATCTGGGGAAAAGACATCTCTAGGTGGGAGGGCTTTAACCAAGATAAAAGTCAACGTTAAAATGATAAAAGCTGTCAAAAATGCTAGAAGAATTCTTTTAATTGAATATTTTAACATTGCTTTCTCCTTTCCTGCGTTTAATATAAACGCTGCTAAACTATACCACAATCGCAACCATTCTTCAAGAATGGTGTCATTTAAAGCCTCCCCTAAACTTTAAATTTCTTATAATGATACAAAAATATCAAGATACACGCAAGAAAAAAGCGACGTCGATAAGACATCGCTTTATTTTAATTACTTGAGAGCCAATTAGTCGTTAAGGAAATAGCTAGCTGCAGCAACAAGGAAGGTGATATATGTAGCTTTCTTGGAGCTGTTGTACTTAGCTGTGACTTGACAGCACAAGGAACCATCAGGAGTTTGTGTTAAAGCAGTACCAACGCCATCGGTTTCACTTGGCTCATGGCCTGGAACATATGTTAGATATGTTGGGAATGAACCAGATTCTTCGATGAAGTATTCTAACACCATCGCGAGTTGACCTGTGTAATCGGCTGTGAAATATGTAATGGATTGACCAGCATAAACACCATCAGAAACTTTGGACACATAGCCATATTGCGCTAAGGTTTCACCTGGAACTTGATAATCGTAAGAAGCACTAACGACATCGTAGATGAGTTCGAGTGGTGTTGTTGGGATTGGAGATTGTGGTCTTGTGTAACTAACGATATCAAAAGCCATGCAGATATGACCACCAACGATGTAGTATTTGATATTAAATGCGAGACCATTGTCTTCGAGTTCAACAGTGTAGACATCAATGTTATTGATTGTTTCTTTGGTATGCGCAATACTTCTGGCTTCGTATCTAGCCATAATATTTTCTAATTGAGCTGGTAAGAATGGAGTTTCTTTATTATCAGCTCCGGCTTTACCTGTACCAAATTCAAGAGAGAAGTCAACGATATTGTAACGTTCGCTGTATTCGTTGGCATATAAGTATGGGTTGTCAGCGGCATCATTCCAATAGAAGCAGTAGGCATCTTTATCAGTTGTGGCGATTGCTGGATATTCAACACCGTGCTGGAAATATGGGCCATCTTCAGATGGTGATGGTGCATGTAATTGGATATACGCTGCATAATCAGCGGCAAGGCCATACATGCCATCCATAACTGTGCCACCCTTTTGGTTGACAAATAGGCTTTGGCCAAATTTGCCCCAGCCAAACAATGGGAAGTTACAAGTTGTTGTAACAGCAAGTAATTTGCCTTCTTCATCTAAACCAATTGTTAAAACTTGGTATCTGAAATAATTTGTGTTGTCGTTTGACCATCTAGCATATTGAAGAATATCAGAATCTTCAGCAAAGCCTAAGAATTCAACGTCATCACTCCAATCTTTACCATTGGTTGTTAGATAAGAAGTCCATGCTTGCTTATAAACTGGATTACCTGCATCATCCATAACTGGTTTGCCATCGTCATCTAATGCTGGAACCATGATATCTTCAATAGCGTCAGCATAGTCATTAAAGTCTGATCTCTTGACTCTGAAATCTGATCTAGCTTCAATCCATTGAACCTCTTTTTCTGCTGGGTTGGTTTCGCTTGCAATACCACCTTGAACTAATTCAAAGCTTAAGAAATATGGAAGAGCGAATAATAAATCTGTATCTTTGTCAGGATCAGCGTTGTACCAAGCTGCTTTTTCTGCGTCTGTCCAGTCTGCTTTGTAGACATTGACTTTGAATTCAGCAGTATCAGCACCGACTGTAACGGTAATTGTCTTTTCACCGACTGTTTCGGAATCGAAGCCAGAGAGTTGATAAGCACCTTCGGCTAATGGAACTTGTGTGCCATCAGCGAATCTTTGAGCAACCACTAAACCTGTGGCGTCAAATGCATCACCGATTGCGTATCTAACTTTCTTTGGAGCAGTGACAGCAATACCCTCTTTACCGATAACTGTAACAGCAAATGTTGCAGTCTTTTCTTGGTATGTAACTGTAATTGTTTGTGCACCACTGACGTTGGTATCAAAACCAGATAATGCGTATGCGTCCGCGGCTAAATCTTCTTTTTTACCATTGTTATAAACGGCTTTAACTTGTAAACCAGCGGCATCAAATGCATCACCGGCATAGTAAGTTTTCTTTGTTGGTTCGGCAGCAATTTCAATTCCTGTCAAGACAACAGCTTCAACGTTAACTTTGAATGACGCAGTCTTTGACATGAATGTAACTGTGACTGTTTTTTCACCGGCTGTTTCGGAATCGAAGCCAGAGAGTTGATAACCAGAGGCTAAATCTTCTTCGCCTGTGTTATAAATAGCTTTGACCTTTAAACCAGTGGCATCAAATGCATCACCAACGAAATAATTTTTCTTTGTTGGTTCGGCCTCAATGCGAATGCCTTCAAGGGTTTTTACAACTTGTGAGCTTGAAGAAGTTGATGTGCTTGTTGGAACACTTGTTGGCGCACTTGTTGGTGCGTCAGATGTTGGATTACTTGATGGTTCGGAAACTGGATTTTTAGATTGTGAATCTGATGCACTACTGGTAGTTTTTGTGCCAGTGCCACAACCCGCTAAAACGGAAATAGCTAATCCAGAAAGAACGAGTAATGTTTTAAGTTTTCTCATTTTTAAAACCTTCTTTCTTAGAAAATAAATTTTGCTTTTATAATACGCTCTTTTTTCTAAAGGTCAAATAAGTTATCAACTTCATTGTATCCTTTATCTTGTTCAGCATTTGGAATGAAGATGAATTTATCTCTGTTATTTTCTGTGATTCTTTCAAAAGTATGATCGATATCTAGAACTTCTTCGTATTCATCACCATCGAATGCATATGTTGTGGTAGCGTGGTTATAAAAACCTAACAACTGATTATTTCTAACGGTGAAATATAAGTTGTAAATGGTTTTCATTTTTGTTCCATAAGGAATACCATTTCTTTCTTCGTCTTCTTGGTCGGCTGGGTCATCAAATGTAACTTTGCAGTTGAAGAAAACTGTATCCTTAATAGCGGATTCTTCTTCATCATAGAAAACGCCCCATGCACTTCTAAACACATTGCTATAGTTAGCAGTTGCGTATTCAATAACACCATCTAACTTGGCATTATTCACTGTGTTGATAAAGAAGTCTCTACCACCTGAGAACATGTTGTCTAAAATCTCTAAAATTGGAGTAACTCTTGGTTGACCCATATAAGAAGTTGTAGAGATAGGGAAATGTGTTTTCACACCAGCGATATCATGATAAAGGTTTGTATCATAGTATTCATTGTTGTGGAAAATCCATTCGTAATCTTTGAAAGAAATTGCACCATTGTCTGTTTTAACTTCGCCATCTGTTTCATAAATGCGGAAATAGGCTTCATCGTAACTAGCAACGGTGTTTTGGTCCCACGCTGAGTACATGTGGAGACTACCGTTTTTGTAGATTCTCTTTTCGTACAATTCGTGGTCAACAGCTTCTTTTAAGGTAAGTTCATCAACCGCACTTAAGGCTGTAAAAACAGGTTTAGCAACTCTTTCTCTAACGTTTTCAAAAACGTAGACAGGAATTTCTTGTTTGAGATTTGGACGATCCTTATCGGTCACCTCAAGAATCGTTTCGCCTTGGGCAACGCCAGAGACATTACCTTGTTCGTCAACTGCGGCAATATTTTCATCTTTAATTTTAAACGCGAGATTATTAGCTGGGCTAAGTGCGCGTGCTAAACCTCTAACGTTTTGAGAGATATCATTGCCATCTCTGTTGTTGACGGTGACTGAAATGTATCTGTGGTTGAGGAGCAGTTCGTTACCGAAAACTGCTTCCTCTTTAATATCAATTTCTGATTCCTTGTTAGGAATAACAATGTCTGTGTTATCTGGAGCGGAAGGACCTTGTGAGGTCGATGGCGCAGCAGAAGTAGATGATGGAATTGAGGATGGAATTGAGGATTCTGGAGCCTCAGTAGATGCTGTTGAGGATGTTTTAGTACCGCATGCAGCAAGAGAAGCGATGGATACTAATGAAAGGAATAGAACTTTATTCAATTTCATGGTTTGCTTCCTCCTTATTCATCTTTCCAAGCAGCTTTGTTCTTAGCAGCGGTAACAACGTTTTCTGTTGGGCTACCAAATTTACCAGTTGCTGGATCTTTAATTCTTAAGTCATAAACGATTTCAATGGTCCAGTAGCGATTATAGTTATCAACGATGAATGGTTTATCATCATATTTTTCATTGTCTTGATCATCAATCTTTTGTGCTCTCATGATTTCTTTTCTGATTGCATCAGCGGTTGAAGCATCAATTGTGATTGTGTAGCTACCATCATCGTTTGGCTTGATAGAAGGATTCTTTTCTAAGTCAACGAAGACATATGTTTGACCGTAGTAGACATAAACACTAATACGTTTGAGTTTCAAATCAATAGAATCGTGTTGGAAGAATTCCGCGGCGACTTTAAATGATGCACCATTGTTGAAATCAGACTTATCGCCGTAATCCATATAGGCAATCTTCACGGATTTGATGAATTGACCTTTTTCGACAACACCACCATGGTCGGCAACGTTCCATAAGGCATCGAAGGACCAAATCTTGTCATCGTAGATGATTGGTGTTTCTTCGTCAACGACGGATGTATCGGTACCCCAGTTAAGAGTGAAACCTGAAGAGTTATCGCTCTTTAAGACTTCTAAGAAGTTTAATGGGTTGTATGTGTTACCACTAATAGCACCGAAAGCTAAGTCGAATTGACCTTTCATCATGTATTCGTTGTAAACATCTTGCCAGTTTTTAACGGCTTTTTGTTCAACTTCAAGTTTGACTGTGCCACCAGAAACTCTTTCATCATTGAAAGCGGTTTCGAAGTAGTTCTTAATATCATTACCATATTCAGTGACATCTGTTTCATACATCCATCTAATATGGATTTTAATAATTGTTGGTTTGGCTTTTGTGCCTTTAACAATAGCTTTTCTCCTAACTAATTCATCAACAGCAGCTTTGAAGCAAATGACTGCTTTATCGTATGAATAACCATATAAGGATTTGCCTGCGTCATCATAGACTTGGTAAGCAGCAACGGCTTCTTTGTGAGCATCGGTGTCATTATAGGAAACACCGTTTTCTGGATCTGCTAAGTAAGAATCAGCAAAGTAGTTAATGGATGGGTTAACACCACGGTTGTCAGCAAATTGTTGACGGTTGATGGAGTAGAATAAGCCCTTTAAGAAGTTATCATTACTCATCCAAGGTTTAACGTCCCAGTTAGAACCTTCTGGGTTGATTTTGCCACCTTTAGCGAATAATTTATTCCAAGTATCTTGGTCACAAGAGTTAACGTTTAATTTGAATGTAGAGTCACCTCTTGTTTTGTAAACACCTGGTTTGTTGTCTTCTTCTTTGAGGTGTTTGTATGGAATACCACAGGAGTCGACTAGGCCAGCGTTGAATTGATCATAAATCGCATCAGCGTTGCTGGAAGCGTCGATAACTAATAACTTAACGCCTGGGATGTTATATCTACCAGCTTCGTTATAAGTATTGTTTCTCTTGAAGGTAATGTCTTGGCCTTCATGCCATTGTTCTAACATGAATGGACCAACGGACATTGTCATATCCATAATTTTGCCAGAGTGGCTACCTAAGGAAGCATGGTCAGTGAATGTACCATATCTCTTAGCACCAGCAGCGAGAGAACCCGCACCGATGGTGTTAATGAATTCTTCGCACATAGGTGATAATAAATTAGAAGATAATTGATACATAGCGGTGAATCTATCGATAGCGTTAATTAATTCGATTTCGATAAAGTCACTATTATTTGTATCATCGTGGCCGGTTTTAATACCTAATTCACCACTATCTTTCATTTGAGTCCAAGTGGATAATTCTTGGTCGTTATCAGCGTTTTCTGTTTTATTGTAGTAAGACATGGCGCCTTTAATACCATAGGAGGTATCATAAGCCATTTCTTTACCACGTTTTTGCTTATGATTACCGGTGAGGATGAAACGATAAGCAAATTCATAGTCAGCGATTGTGATTGGTCTATTTTCAAATGTGTGACCATCCCAAGCAGCACCTTGATAACGGAAGAAGACGTCGCCTGTTTTGACGTAAATTCTCCATCTCTTGTATAAACCGACTGGGTTTGGATCTTCTTCGCCCATTTTGACTTCTTCGAATGTACCGTCGTTATCCTTATCGTACATTGGAATTGGTCTATCAAAGTCTTTAGAAGTACCATTCTTGTCTTTGATTTTGTCTTGGGCAAGAACTGGATACCAAACATAACCTGTCTTGGTTTTGTTCATCTTTGTGCCCCAGTAAGAAGAAGTGATGTAACCTTCTAAGTCGGAGACTTGGCTACCTGTATCATTTCTTGCATTGATTGTGCCTGGGTCAGAAGATGTAGCGGAGTGTAAGTAACCACGATGTGCTTGGTTACTTTCTTTATCCGCTGGCATATCGTACTTGAGTGTGCCTTCGGTTAATAAACCAAAGCCATAGCCAGTAATGTAGTTAATTGTTGGTAATTGGACACGATCAGAATATTTAACATAGCCACCATTTTCGAAAAGGGTGATACCTGTTAAGTGTTGATCCATGGCGTATTTTTCTAGTTTGCCAAGGATTTCTGTTCTTGTCTTAATAGCTTCTTCGCCTGAGGAGGAAGCATAGTTGAAACCACCATTAGCTAAGACCGCTTCAGTAACTGTAACTGAAACTGTTCTAGAAACCTTGTGTGTTTCTTCGTTAATAGTGAAGCTAGCTGTACCTTTTGCAACAGCGGTCACGAGACCTGTTTCGTTAACAGTTGCAATTTCAGGGTTCTTAGCTGTGTATTTGAAGCTTCTTTTTGCTTCACCAGCATTGGTTTCGCTGATTTGGATTTGTGCAGTTTCACCAACGTTTAAATTCTTTTTCACTGAGGCAGTGAATGAATATTCTTCTGGAATAACTGGGCCTGGTTCACTAGAACCGGTTCCAGTATTAGGAACATCTGTTTTGCCATGTGGATTGCAACCAATTAATGCGCCTAAGGACATTAAGCTAGCAATAGCAAATATAAGTGCGTGTTTCTTTTTCATATACTATTTACCTCCTTCTTTTCTTCTCTTAAGGAATAGTACTGCACCACCCATTAAAGCTGGGATGGCAATGATTGCGCTCACTGAAGCGAGTGCGCCTTTGCAGCCTTTCTTGGCTGGGGCAGCTGGTTCAGAGCTTGATTCTGCTGGAGCAGAGGAGCTTGGTTCAGATGAACTTGGAGCGGAAGAATTTGGAATTTCCACTTCTTCAGCTGGTTCACTTGGTTTTGGATCTTCATAGATTGGTTCACCAGTAGCAGCAAACTTAGCTAATTTAAGATTGCCGTTAATTGTCACGGTTTCACCATTTTCGGTATCGACGAAGGACACCTTGTTATCAGCAGAAACTGTGAAGTCATGATATGAAGCAAGACCTTCGCCTTGGACAATTGTATATCCGGCCGCGAAGCTCTTTTCATTATTTAAATGAACGATAGCGCCTGTTTCGCCTCTTGCGAAGTCACCAGCGGCAATATATAGTCTCTTGGTTTGTGAGCCTTCAGATACTTCTTCGATACATTGATCAACAAATGCTTTTGTTTCGTCAATGTAGTATTTGTTGGCTGTGGCATCGTATTGGACATCAACATAGTTGTAACCGAGAATAGCGTATGAAAGTTTTGTATCTTCAAGATAGATTCTCACGCGGTTTGCACCGTCTTTTCTATATTGAGCAATGCTAGAAACGACTGGGGCTTCAGAGTCAATATTCATATCGTATGACTTGCTGACCCAAGTATTTGTAGCGGCTAATTGATAATTGAATGTTAATTCGTATTTGCCGCTTGGGAATCTTTCGCCTGTTGTTTCATCATATAAAGGAACAATCGCGTACGCTCTATGGGCAACATAACCACCGGATAAGTAGTTAACGTGTGATTTCCATAATGCCCATCTATCAGCAGTGTCACCACTGAGCATATCCACTAAAGCGGAAGTATAGACGGCTTTGCCTGTTTCTTTATTTGTGATTGTAAAGAAGTTTTCTTTAACTGATCTCAAAATGAATTGTTGAATAATCATTGTGTTGGTGTTCTTACCACCGACATAGATGTTATCTTTAGCGTTATCAACGTATTCACCAGTAATTGGATCTGTACCAACGTTTTGGAAGCCAACTAAATCATTGAATGCTAAGTCATTAGTTAAGACTTTGTCAGTATTGATTGCAGATGGGCTTTCAGCATAACCAGCGACAATCATGGATTCCATATTAGCTTGATCTTTACCGACTAAAGAAGCGGCAATATCGTTAGCTAAGTATGATGGATAGACCTTTGTTGGATCCTTTTCGAAGTTGAATGGTTCGGTAACTGGAACTTTTTCATAACTGGCGTCAGGATTCTTATCTGCACCAGCGTAGAAGCCTAAATATGGGATGGATAAGTCTTCGTGGCCATCTTTACTTGTTAATGTCACATAGCCTTCAATCATGCAACCATATTCATAAACGTCTAAGATTTCGTTCTTGCGTTCTTCTGATAAAGAATAAGGATTAACATTGATTGTGTTTTCACCTGGATTAACAGTCACTGTTTGGCCAGTAACTTCGTCAATGACAACATCCATTGTGGATTGAGCTGTGTAACTTGGAAGTGGATCCCAACTAACACCATTTGTTGAGGAGTTGTAGTAATAGCCTTTGGCAATGACAGTCTTCTTGGAGTTGACTGTGCCAGCACCAATGGCAATTTTATTATCTTGATCGAATTGATAATCTTCTGCAGTAGCATAGTATTCAATATCTTTGCCAGCATAGAAGGCATCTTTGAATGCAACATCACCAGCGGCTGTGACCACTCTCTTTAATTGAGGATCATAGAATTTCATACCACTGAAATTATCAATTTTTTCAACAGTACCTTTGAAATTGTATTCTTTTGTGACGATATCATTTGGATGAGCAATAGCAGGTCTCATGACAGTTAATTTAACGTCATATTCTCTAGCTTGTTCACTTTCGTTGTGGGCCAAGAATGATAATTTAAGATCACCTTTAGCGATATCTTCACTATATCTTAATGCGATTTTGGATTTGCCAATCTTGTTGCCGTTAAGATCAAGACCTTCAAGATATACGTCTGTTCTTAAAGCACCACCGATATCAGCCATACCAGCACCTTGAATTCTTGGTGAAGTAAGAGTTTTCTTATTGTCTTCAGGGTTGGCGAGATAGTCATTCATTGGGTTGGCTGTAGACATTAATCTCATGTTAACTGTGTCTTTATAGGCATTAATTTGAGCTTGCTCTTCTTCAGTAACAGCGCGACCAGCTTGTTTGGCGGCTCTGTAGACTGGAGCGGTGGCTTGAGATGTTAACACAGCTTGTGCACCAGCAAAGTTAGGCGCGGACATAGATGTACCACTTAAATATTGGTAACATTTGTTCCAATATTCTGGCTTAGTGTGATCAGACTTTTTGATGTTTGACATCGCGTGTTCTGGGACAGCACCTCTGATGTTGTCACCAGGAGCAGTGATTTCTGGTTTTAAGTCTAAGTCGAATGTCGCACCATCAGAGGAGAAACTGCTTGTTGTATATTTAGCAGGGTTATCACTGACTTGCTTATCAATAATTGTGAATGTGCCGGAACGTTTTGACTCAAAGAATGGTTTATCTTTGTAAAGAACAAGGGCACATGGAATTGTTGGATTGAAGCCATCACCGAAGACACAGCGGAAGTTGAAGCTGGAAGCGGTTGGGTCGTTGTTAATGATAACAATGGCTCTGGCTTTTTTGCTAACTGCGGTAGCGTATTTATCAGCGAATGATGTACTACCACGGTTAACGATGACAACTTTTCTAGTGGCATCAATGCCTTCATAATCGGAAGATGTGCCGAATCCAGGGATATAAACCCATGGTAAGCCATCACCGTGATAGATATCTGTCATACGAATTTCTTCTTCGTAATCGTCATCATAACCTTGTTTATTAACGATTTGGTCTTCAAATGCGATATTTTGATTATCGATTTGGAAAGCGTTTTCGTAGAAAATCTTTGTTGGGTGACCAGAAGCAATTGTCATGCTATCAACGTTATTGGCATAACCTGACATAATACCTGTTTCAACTGATTCTGGCATCCAGTTAGCATAAGCACCAGATGATGCATATGATGTTTTACCAGAGTTACCAGCGGAAATAGAAGTTAAAATGTGATTTGCTTTAAGTTTGCTTAATGTCCTCATGGTGATGGAACCACTATCGAAGTCATTTAAGTCATTACCTAAGGACATGTTAATGCCATCAACTTTTAACTTAATGCAGTCTTCTAAGGCATCAAGGACGGATGTGTCATAAGCACCGGTGTGGGTACTTAAACCAAGTTTTTCGCCTAAGCCTTTTGCATCATAGTCAGTGAAGACTTTCATTAACGCTAATTGAGCTTTTGGAGCAATGCCTTTGTATTGAGGCGCATTGGCGGAAGTAATGGAAGAAACGTGTGAGCCGTGATATGAGAGGTCGCTATGGACATCATATTGTGGTGTGCCACGTTTACCATAGATTTTGGTATAACCACCATAGTCATAGTAGAAAGGAACTTTGTTGTTGTAATACATAGAACCTTCTTGACCAGCGGTTTTGCCTGATTCTCTATATCCTGCTTTCAATGCAGGGTTTGGCTTGTTGTTGTCGTCTATTTCAACAAACATTTCGCCGATACTGTCAAATGTGTATTTAACAGCAACATCGTCGTCTAATGGTGAATAGACTTCGTGATTCCAGGCTACGCCATGATCTCTATCATCTGGATTGCCAGTGTAGCCTCTTAAATGGAATTCGTTATCCAAGATAGCAATAAGGGTGCCTTCACCTTCATTGGTATCTTCAGGCATATTCATGGTTTCAGCAGAGATATTCTTGCTTTCATCGATTGCATCGCCAGTGCTACCTTCGCCTAGTGGGATATAACCATCTTGGTTGATTTCTCTCACCCAGTGCATTTTGTCAACGGTAACGCTTTTGACGCCAGGAACTGATTTAATGCTTTCAATATCGTTTGAGTTAACTTCAAGAATAAAGGCGTTGTTTAAGACTGTGTAATGACCAAGCATTCTAATGTTTGGTGTTGCTGCTGCCTTAATGTTGTTATAGACAGCAAATTGTGTCTTTTTGGCACCTTCTTCGCTCAATTTGTCAATGTTCTTATCAACTTCGACAATGATGCGAGCATCTCTCTCAGGTAAGTCTTTGATATTGGCTGCTGTTGCGCTACAAGCTGCTAGAATCAATGTACCAGTAGCACAGAGTAGTAGTCCCAGTTTTTTCATACTTTACCTCCTGTTGTGTATGTACGTACACAGAAAAATGTTATGCCTACCATTATACACGCATGAGAAAGTATGTAAAGCGATTTTTTCAAAACGCAAAATAGTCTATAAACTTACAAAAAAGTCTGATTATTACTGAAAATTATATATAACACGTAAAATTATAAATGCTATACAAAGAGCCAATCCTGCAACAATGATTGCAACGAAATTGTAACCAGAATTGTTTCGTTTTTCGCCTTTATTTGCCTTATAATCCACAAAATCGCCGCCTTTGCGGGGGTTTTTAGAAAATAAAACGTGGCCTAATTGAATAAAACCAAACGAAAACATATCAAACATGCCTAAATGCGCCATCCAAGCAAGTAGTCCGGATAACAAAACAAAAAGGCCGCCAATAGTCATGCCATCAACCGCGCTAAGGAACGTTCTATTTCTTAAAAAGAAATAAATAAGAAAAATAGTCACTCCCACTAATATTGAAATTAGGAATGTGATGAGGTTTTCCAACCAGTGTTTTCTAATTTGTTCAAGCGCTCTTTTCATACATTAATTTTACACTCTATAAAAAGTTACCAAATGTTCAATTAGTAAACAATTATTTTTTATTATCAATTTCGTAATATAGACAACGATGTTCCGCGTTTCGATACGTTACTATTTCTACTTTTTCAATACTGTGCATGCCCGCTTTTTGCATCACTCTTCCACTAGCAGGATTGTTTTCAAAGTGCGCTGCTTGCACCACTTTTATCCCTATTCTGAATAGTTCGTCAATAGACACTTTTAATGCTTCTGTAGCGTATCCTTTGTTCCATTCTATAGGGTCGATAAAATATCCTAATTCTATAACCTCGTTTTCTAAAGACACCTGATTGATATATCCAATGATTTTATTCTGTGAATAAATACCATAAACAAAGCGTTCTTTATTTAGTGTGGAATTACGTATTCTTTGAAAAAAGTTTTCCCGCTCCTCTTCACTACTTAAATCAGGAAGCATATAACTCTTTTTAACAAGCGGATTTTCCACGATTTTTAGAAGATCTTTCTTGTCGTTTTCTAAGATTGATTTTAAGGTCAATCTATCAGTCGATAATTGCTCTTTTCTTTCTAACATACACACATTATACATGTATGCCTGATTTATTTAAAAAGAAAAGAGCGCTCGTGTGAACGCTCTTATTAAAAAGTTTCGATATTACCAAATCTTTATTCTTTGGTCTTCCGGGATATACATACCATCGCCTGGTTGAATATTGTATGTTTCAACAAACTCATCAAATTGCGCTAGAGTGACATTAGCCCTTAGGTAATTAAATGGGTGTTCGTCTTCTGCTCTACCAGGAACTTGATCCATAGAAATAGGCGCTCTTAGCCACAAATTAGCGTAGGCACGGAAATATTTATCATAATTGAAATTTTCGTGCTTTTTAGCGAGCATTAACGTGACCTTAACACCGCCCATATCAGCAGTGGCTTCACCATCGACATTACTGCCGTTGACTTTCAATGTTTTGGTAAGCTTAATTTTGTTATAGAAGTCTCTCATTTTTCCAACTTTATTCTCAAATTCTCTTCTATCACTGTTTTGCCACCAATCGTTATAGTTGCCAAACTCATCAAAATAAGAACCATTTGAGTCAAAAGCATGGGTAATTTCATGGCCAATAACAGAGCCGAGCCAAGCATATTTTTCTTCGATGTTATCACCAAGCATACCTTTAGCTAAGCCGTTTAGAATGACAAAGACATTTGAGTTAGGGCTATAGTACGCATTAACAGTGTAGCTAGGCATGTAGTCAAAATATCCTGTTCTATCAACATTTTTATTGGCCGCCATTTCTACTTGAGCGCTTTCGTACATCTTGAGAATATCAAAGCTAGACTTTGAAGTTATATCAGTGGCCTCACCAATCTTCTTGAAAGTCCGATAGGCATCCGAATAACAAGATGCATATTTCATGTACTCAAGTTTTTTAATCATTCTTGATTTAGTTCTTGAACCAAGCCAAGAATCCTCTGCGAGTTGTTTGTAGCCCTCTAAAATCTCATCAATCAATTCAGCTACTTCGGCTTTGACTTCTGGTGAACTTTCTAATTCGATATATGTTTGTTCCACCAAAACTGGGAAAGCAAGCCTCATTAAGGCAGAAGCTAAATAATAGTCAGGGTAATTGTAATAATATCTATCGCTGTCAAAGAAATAATAATTAAGACCTGAAGTTATTTTATTAA
Organism: uncultured Erysipelotrichaceae bacterium; assembly: GCA_902798595.1. Classification (GTDB taxonomy): domain Bacteria; phylum Bacillota_I; class Bacilli_A; order RFN20; family CAG-826; genus RUG14515. The sequence continues at coordinate 25,305 of CADBXE010000011.1, forward strand.
CTTCTTTATAAATTTCTAAACCAGCAACGTAGCGATAATCATACGCTAATCGAGATAAAATGACATTCTTAAGTATGGCTTTTTGATTGACCGCATAATTGTTATAAAGCTCATTTAGAGCATTTGTGTAATATTTTTTAATAAGAATGTATGTGTTAGCAGGTAATCCTAAATCGATCAAAGCGTTCTTCATTGGTTCCCAAGGCAAACTGCCAACTGTATAGGTATCGTCTGCGTTATATCCACTGGCTTCATAAGCTTTATAAAAAAGAGCGCTTTCAACGTTAAAAATGTTATTCAAATCTTGTGTATAGCAATAGCCTAGATTTAAAGCATCAGCTAAATATCCCGCAATCTCTGTTGCAGGTTCACGTGTGTCATCAAAAATCCACAAGGTATTGAAAGCAGTATAGTTGCCATTAAGATAACCGTCGTTAAAAGCAATACGATAGTTGTCTTGCACAGGAGCAATGCTCAACAGCGAACTGTTAGAGGCAAATACTTCTTTAGAAGATAAGTATGTATCAACATCGATATTGTTTAAATAATTGCTAAGGCCATTAGAATCACCATTGTTAATGTTTTCATACACAGTATGTAAGGCCTCGCCGTTAGTGGTTCTTTCTAAGCCGTAACCGAAATATATCTTGTTAAAAGCTTGTTGGACGTCAGATTCACAAAATTCAAATGCGCCAGAACCATGATATTTGATGTCATCATAGTTAGCGGATGTATAGAAGTCATCTTGTAACGATGGCTTTTTGATTTTATCAATTTCATCTTTAATATTTGTGTTAATCCATGGAGCACCTTGAATATCATTCAATGTGTAACCATCTTCCATTTCGTACTCGATTTTATCAAAGGAGAAAAAACCAGTTTTATTATATTGAGCAACATATGTGACATCGCGTTGGGCAAATTCCACTGATGGAGACCAACCCTTGAATGTGTAGTCAACAGCTCTTTCGCTTTCTTTAGTTGGTGTAGGACTATTAAAGCTTGGAACCGTTCCATATGAAACGTCTTCATCAATTTCTAAAACTGTGCCATCATCATTGACCCAAGTAATTGTGTATTTTCTTACTTCGCTTGTATATGTTGCAGTATAAGAAGCATCACCAGTGACTGAAGTAATAACCGGAGTCCAATTAGCGAAAGTGTAAGCGTATTGAGGGGTGCTGTCTTTTGTAGGAACTTCTGCGCCAAAATCTGGAGTAACACCATAGGCTACTTCATCAGTTCTAATCACACTACCATCATCATTCTTCCAAGTGATGTTATATTTTCTCATCTCTTCTTTGAACGAGGCGGTATATGTGGTGTTTTCAGTCAACGCCACTACTGCTGGGGACCAACCTTGGAATGTGTACGTATGCTCTACTGTACTTTCTTTGGTAGGTGCATCACCAACGTATTCTGGAACAGTACCATAGAGCGCTTCTTCCTCTTTTAATGTTTGGCCGTCATAGTTTTTCCAAGTGACAGTATATTTTCTTGTTTCTTCCCTAAATTTCGCTACATATTCGACATTAGAATCAATTTCGCCAACTTCTGGTGTCCAACCATCAAAGATGTAATTATATTGAGCGTCTTGCGTTTTGGTTGGTTCAGCACTGTCGTATGTAGGCACAGTTCCAGCGGCTAATTCCTCATCAACTTCTAAGACTGTACCATCATAGTTTTTCCAAGTAACAGTGTACTTTGGTTCCTTCTTGAATAAATTACAACCTGATAGGAGCAAAGAGAGTGTAGCTAGAACGATAAATGCTTTGTAACTTTTTCTCATACTCGTTTTTCCCTTTGCGTAAAATCATACACAAAAATGATTTTATTACAAGTTATTTGCAATATTAGATGTTCGCGCGCATAAAAAAGAGCGCTCTTACGAACGCTCGTATTTGTTACCAAACTTTAATTCTTTCTTCTTCAGGTAGATACATGCCATCGCCTGGCTTAATGTCGTATGTTTCCACAAATTCATCAAATTGTGCGAGTGTGACATTAGCCCTTAAGTAATTGTATGGGTGGCCATCTTCTTCAGCATAGTATTCCACCATGCTGATATCATGGGTGTAACAACACCATAAGTAGGCGTATTTTTTGAAGAATTCATCGTAATCAAAGTTATCAAATTTCTTAACTATTTGAAGAATAATCTTCATGCCACCTAAATCTGCGGTCGCTTCTTCTGAGACATTATTTCCATCTACTTTATAGCCATCCTTGAGATAGATTTGATCATAGAACTTAATCAATTTGTCTACTCTACCTTCAAAGGTTTTTCTATCTTCACTTGTCCACCAATTGTTTTGTTGCCCATATTCATCATATAAAGAACCATCAGTATCAAAGCCATGGGTGATTTCATGGCCAATAATTGTTCCTACCAAAGCATATGTTTCTTCGGTAGAACCACCAAGCATACCAGCGGCCAAACCATTAAGAATGTTGATGGAATTAGTTGTCGGAGAATAGAACGCATTAACCATATAGCAAGGATAATATTCAAAGAAGCTTGAGAAGTCATAAGCACCACTTGTCTTTTCACTAACCAAAGCATTTGCATAAATCCTATAAATATCAAAAGCGGACTTTGAAGGTGTGTTATCATCCACAATCTTGACAAAGTTTTTGTGAGATTCAGAATAACAAGAAGCGTATCCCATATACTCTATTTTTCTAATCATTGCCGCTTTAGTTTGTGGGCTAAGCCATGTGATGTTTTCCGCCATTTGTTTATAAGCGGTGAGTATTTCTATGATAAGTTCTGTGACTTCGGTTTTTATTTCTGGAGAACTACCGAGTTCGATATAGGCTTGTTGAAAAATAACTGGCACACTAATCATTGCGATTGTTCCGGCGATTTTTTCGTTTGAATAAGCATATAAACTATATTCATCTTCAAAGAAATCAGGCCAGTAGCTGAGGTATTGGTTAATTATTTTGTAATTCTCAACGCCGATAAAATAGCGGTAATCAAACGCTAAACGAGCAATGATATCTTTTTTAAGAATTGCTTGGTTATTTACGTAGTAATTGTTATATAAAGAATTAAAACAATTTTGATAAAACTTATAAATAACAATTCTTTGATTGGCAGGTAATCCTAAATCCAACAAAGCATTTTTCATTGGCTCCCACGGGACAGTTTCCACTGTGTAATCATCATAAGCTGAACCATATTCGCTATAATCGGCGTAAGCAACATCTGTAAATTGATAGTCATAAGAATAAACACTATTGATATCACGGTTAGACAAACCAAGGCCTAGAGACTCTGATAAAGCACTCAAAATATACATTGCGGTTTGTGTGGTTCTAGAATAGTTAAACAAGAATGGAAGGATACTATAGTTACTATTGATATAGCCATCGTTATAATGCACGATATAGCAACCATTTCCTGGTTCAATTTCTAATACTGAGCTTTGAGAAGCAAAACAATCTTTTGTATTTAAATAATTCTCAACATTGATGTTATTTAAATAGTTAGCGACCCCATCTGCATCACCTTGTTCAGTTTTTTGGAAAATGGTTTGAATGGCTAAGCCATTAGTGGTTTTGTTTTCGATATCTGGATCCGCTAAAACATCATTAAGGACATCCCTAGCTTGATATTGTGCAGCATTGAAAGCACTACCACCATTCTCTTTGATACGCTCATAGTTGGCGAAAGCAAAGAAATCATCCTTTGGTGACGGCTTTTTAATCTTATCAATTTCACCATCGATATTAGCATTAATCCATGGTGCACCATTAATATCATTTAATGTGTAGCCATCTTCCATTTCATAGTTAATCTTCTTGAATGAAAAATAGGCTTTTTCTTTAAATGTAGCGGTATACGTTTTATCGCCTTGAACATAGGCAATGTCTGTATCCCAACCATCAAAGACATAATCGACGCCTCTAGCGCCTTCTTTGGAAGGGATATCTCCGTTATAGTGAGGAATGTCACCATAAGGGATGTTTTCATCTATTTCTAAAACAGTACCGTCTTCATCGAGCCACGTAATTGTGTATTTTCTTACTTCCCGATTAAAGACTGCGGTGTACTCCATATCACCGACAACTTTAGAAATAGCAGGAACCCACTTGTCAAATGAGTAAGCATATTGAGCAGTGTTATCTTTTGTTGGAACGCTTTCACCATAGTTAGGTGTGTCACCATAAGCGATTGAATCCACTCTTAAAATATTGCCGTCTTCATCCTTCCAAGTGACATTGTATTTTCTCTTCTCTTCCTTAAAAGAGGCGACATATGATATACTTTCGCTCACTTCTACAACGTTTGGAGACCAGCCTTCAAAGGTGTACGTATGCTCTACTGTATCGCCTCTTGTCGGGGTATCTCCGTTATATGTTGGGATGGTACCATATAAAACTTCTTCGCTATCTAAAATGGAACCATCATAGTTTTTCCATGTAACTGTATATTTTCTAGTTTCTTCTTTAAAGGTTGCTGTGTATTCGGTGTTTCCATTAACTGGCGTGACCGCTGGAGACCAGCCGTTAAAGACATAATTGTATTGAGCGGTAGCTGCTCTAGTGGGTTCTAGACCGTTAAATGTCGGGGTATCACCTTGTATGACATTCTCATCAACCTCTAGAATCGAGCCATCATAGTTTTTCCAAGTAACAGTGTAGGTCTTTGGGGCAATAGAGGTACTGCTTGAAGATTCTGAAACACTACTATTACTGCTGCTAATACTGCTTGTAGTAAAAGCGCTATCTTCCGAACTACTTGAAGAGGAACTTGGAGGGACATTACAGCCCGATAACAATAAAGAGAGTGCAACGAGGATAATTAATGGGTTGGGAGTTTTTTTCATATCCTTGTTCTCCTTTGGCATAAAACATACACAAAAAGGAGCGATAATACAATCGCAAAAATACATTTTTTTAAAAACGTAACTATTTAAAAATGTTTAGACAATATCTATTTTATTTTCTCTTTGCGTTCTTTCTTTACTTTGTACATTTCTTTGTCACTTAGTTTGACGCCATTTTCAATAGAAGCACCCCGCCCTTTGATGGTGTGACTGCCAACAGATAATGACAAGGCAAAGTCTTTATTTTTATATTTATTTATAGATTTATTAACTTTATTCACCAGTTTCTGAGCCTCTTCCTCATCGGTTTCAGAAACGACTGCAAGGAATTCATCTCCACCCATTCTGAAAACTACCGCATTTTCTGGTAAAGCATTCTTCAAGGCATCTCTAGCAAAACATATGTATTGGTCGCCCGCTGCGTGACCATAAACATCATTAATTTGTTTTAAACCATCACAGTCCGCTGAGATGATTGTGATTGGGAATTTTAAATCTTTTCCTTCCCAATGTGTTAACTCTTCAAAATAAGCACGGTTATATAAGCCCGTTAATTGGTCAGTAATTGATTTTTCACGCAGTTCTTGTCTTAGTAGTTCTTCCTCTGTGACATTGTTAATAATAGCGATTATCCCATACACGTCCCCGTTCTTTTTAAGTGGTTCTTTAATAACTTGGAGATATTCAACGCCTGTCTCGTCTTCCTCTTTAATAATATAATTCTTGCCCACACCTGTTCGAATTATCTCTTGGTCTGATTCCATTGCTAATTGGGCATTATGCTTGTCTTTACGAACTTCAAGATCAGTTTTACCCCTTACAGATTCGACATTGCTATAAAGGTGATGCATTTTTTGAGACATGAAGGCATAACGACCTCTTCTATCTTTTAGATAAATTAAGGATGGTAGAACTGTCAACATTTCAGAAAAAGCATCAAAACTTGTGGAATTAGCTAACGTAACAGCATTTTCAATTCGGCGAACAGCAATTTCTTCGGTATCGTTAAAGAAAATAATATCCACGACTGGATTATGAAGATATTTATCATCACTATCCATGTTTTCTAAATCAGTCAAAACAAGGACTGGCAAAGAGAACATATAGTTATTTCTATTTTTGATATACGCTAAAACATCATTAATGTACTTTTTGCTCGATGGATTATCTATGATTATGACAGATAGGTCGTCAAAAGATTTTTCCAATAGAGACATTATCTCGTTTTTGTCATATGTTAGCAAAACATCATAATCATTAACTAAAATGTTATGCAGTTGACCAATTCGAGGTGACTGTTTGTCGCAAAGAAAGACTATTTTTTCCATATTAGTATAAAAAGTAAAACAAAAAAGAAATTCGATGGATTCTATAAATGTTTAACTCTTATTTCAAATTATACCATAATCGTGGCCTTTATTCACTTGAAAACAAGCGGATGACAGTCTTGTTTGTTTAACATTGTCACTTCAATTATGAAAGTTCATTTTTCCCTAAAAAATTTACGCGTATTTTAATTGATATAAGTTAATTATTTGTTAAAATACAAAAGTATCATGACTTTTTTGGTATCGCTTGGGGCACTCCCAACTAATCTACATGTTAACTATTATTTGGAACTCGCATCGTTCGTATTTCTAGTAGCAATTACGATCGCTTATTTCTCAAGAAAGAAATTCCCGGTTGTAACCTCTATTCTTTTTAGCGTTGGCTTGATTGTGCTATGTATAAACCTCTTCTTAAGTCTTACTTTCTGTATGACGTTAGATAGGTCAAACGTCATTCCAATTGAATGGGTTGAATGCTTTTCGGAATTATATTTTGCCTCGCTTTTAGTTATATCCTATTTACTATATTTATACGTGTTATATGCCTCTGGAAGATCCGCTATCCGCAACAAGTTATATCTTCTGACCGCTATTCCAACACTTTGTGGCATGATTTTATTCTTTACCAACTGCCTCCACCATTGGTGCTTTAGTTTTGAATTTAATGCAGAAAGCGGCCTCTATGATTTTGTTCCAGGGCCCGCTTTTATTTCTTTGTACTTTATCAACTGGGGTATGAACTTTCTTGCATCCGTATGCTTTACTTTCTACTACAGAAAAGTTCTGCCAAAGCAACTTTTAAGAGTGTTAATCATTTTAGGAGTCGTTGTTTTGACTGCGGCGGTTGTTCAAACACTCAATCCACAATATATTGTTTCCGGTGTTGCTTTTACCCTTTGTGTTATGTTTGCCGTCGTTAGTGTCTGTGACCCTGATGTTAAAGTGGATCGTATTTCCAAAGCTTTCAATAACGAGGCATTTATCGATTATATCAACGGCCAAATCTTTGAACGTCAAAGAAAATATTACATCATCTTTGATATCGAAAGTTTTGGTATGTTCAATGAAAAATTTGGTTTAGTCGCCGGTGATGAACTTTTATCCACCATTAGAAAAATCATTGAAAGCGTTAACAAAAAAACCTTTATCTTCAAGACACAATCTTCACGTTTTGTGTTGATGTGCAAAAGCAAAGAAGATCAAGAAATCATGGTCAACGCAATCAAAGAAAGATTCGATAAGCCATTAAGCATTAAAAACAAAATGGTCAAGATTACCCTCCATCTCTTCTATTTTGTGAATGATAATGCGTTTAAGAATTCTGATACGTATAACGACTTCATCAATAGAACTCTTGCCACGATAAACTTTAAAGATTCTAACTATGTTGAATTGGATAAAAAGTTCTTAGATCGCATTAATAGAGATAGAAAGATTAAAGAAATCTTAGAAGAATGTTTAAGAACTGGAAACGGCTTATACATGGTTTATCAACCTATTTATGACATCAACAATAAATGTTTCAATCATTTCGAAGCATTAATTAGACTTGCTAATGAAGAATTAGGATATATTGGACCAGGCGAATTCATTCCTATTGCCGAGAACTTTGGCTTGGCAAACGATATTGATTTCTTCGTTTTAAACGAAACATGTGCGTTCCTTCAAAGAAACCCACAAATAAAAAGTTTAGAAATAAATATCTCCTGCGCTGAATTCTTTAACAATCCAAGCGAAAGATTCATCAAAACGATTAACGATTATCAAATCGATCCAAGTAAGCTCTGTCTAGAAATTACTGAAACAATCGCAGTTAAATATCCCGCTAAGACAAAAGAATTCATGAACGATTTGGGCCAACATGGCATCAAATTTGCAATGGATGACTTTGGAAGTGGCTATTCAAATATGGCGAGATTTATCACCCTTCCTTTCTCGATTGCAAAGCTAGATAAAACACTTTTAAACGAAACAATGAATGTCGAAGTTTTCTTCGATGCCGCCGTGAATTTATTTAAGAGTCTAAACATTCCTATTGTCGTTGAAGGTGTTGAATCAAAAGAGCAATTAGAATTGACCAAACGCAAAGAGATTGAATACGTACAAGGCTTTTATTTCTCTCAACCACTCAGAGAAGAAGATTTATTGGAATTTCTTAAAGAGCACAACTCTAAGAAACAATAATTTTTAGGTTACATATTTTATTTTTTGTAACATTCACTATTTTCACTGTTAAAAAACCAAGCGAGAAAAACCTACAATTCTCGTTTTTTTGTGTTTAATCCACTATTATTGGCATTTTGCATGAATGCGTATAACTTGTTTTGGCGCGCGTTATAAGGTTAAAAATTATTAAAAATGCGTATGCCATGTGCGCTCACTATTTATTTTTTTATTGTTTTCTAAAATGTTTGGACATACCATTTCTACATAACTTAAATTTCCAAAAGGAGTAAATTATGAAAAAAGTTTCCAAAATTTTAGTTGGTTTAGCTTTATCAGGCATGCTTTTGACAGCCTGTAATTTCCCAAACAATTCACAAGCTAACCAAGAAGCCGGCGTGTACAGACAACAAGAAATTTATCAATTGTACGCTGCTACCGGTGGCACAATGAACTATGAAGAATGGTTAAAAACCGTCAAAGGTGCTGATGGTGCTACATTCTTAGCAGGTGCAAAAGATCCAACTGCTAAAGATGGTAAGAACGGTGACATCTACGTCAACACCGCTACTTGGGATTTCTTCCTTAAAGTCAGTGGCGCTTGGAACAAATTAGGTAACCTCAAAGGTGAAAAAGGTGACAAGGGCGATAAAGGCGACAAGGGCGACAAGGGCGATAAAGGCGATACTGGTGCTCAAGGTCCTCAAGGTGAAAAGGGTGCTGATGGCGCACAAGGCCCACAAGGTGAAAAGGGTGCTGATGGTGCACAAGGCCCACAAGGTGAAAAGGGTGCTGATGGCGCACAAGGCCCACAAGGTGAAAAGGGTGCTGATGGTGCTCAAGGTCCTCAAGGTGAAAAAGGCGAAACAGGCGAAGCCGGAAATGGCATTAAAGAAGTCAAGCTCTCTAATGATGGCTACAATGATATCCACACATTAGTGTTTACTGATGGTTCTGAATACAGTTTCAAAACGCCAAATCCTGTCACATCTATCGAAGTAACAAACGAAAGATATGAATTGGATGATAATTCCGATCCTGTTTATTTACCATATTATGTCGGCACAAATCCAAAATTAGACATTACAGTAGAAGCAACTTTTGCTACTGGTGAAAAGAGAGAAGTTGAAAACTATACAATTGATGGTTTCGATTTATCAGCTCCTGGCAATGTCGACGTTACAGTCAACTTTGGTGCCGCTTCTGCAAATCTCCAAGTTGAAGCAATCAATATTTCTGACGAAATTGCTGCTGCGTTAGCAATCGATGGCATTACAGATCCTGTTCCAGGTCTTAGCGTTGGTGCACAAGATTTCGTATTTAGTGCCTATTATCAAGAATTAATGATTGTCCAAGAAGAAAATGTCGCAATGGCAGACGCTCTTGCTCAATACAAGGCCGATTTATTAGCAGCCAATTACACACTTGTCTACGAAAGTGAAGAAGGAATGCACTTCATTTCTGAAAATAAACAATTGTATTTAAATGTTGTTAACTACTATGATATTGCAATTGATGTTGTTATTAATGATGTCAGAATGGATGCTCCTGCTACAACAGATTCAGTCATGTGTAAAGTCCTCCAAGGACTCTTCGGTGACCAATATGGTTGGGAAGATTTCATCCAAAATGAAATTCCAAAGCCACAAGAAAACGATGGTTGGTATTTCTTCACAAAATATAGCACCAGCGGTAGCCAAGCTAACTTCGCGAGATACATCGCTGCTTTTGAGTACTACTACATGCCATCATACATGGTTCCAACATGTGATGCATTCGAATTAGTTTATGAAGATGCTCCATCAATCGAGAGAGACTATATGTCTCCAGATGGAAAAGTTGCTCTCCGTGCTATCTTCAATCTCTGGGGAACAAACTTATATCTTGATATTTTTACTTCATACATTGCATAGTTAGAAAACAATTAACAGGGCGCTCGCTTGAGTGCCCTTTTTCTTTGCCTTAAACAATATATTCATAAAGTTTTTACTTATCGCGTTAATTGTTACACGTGTAATTTCACCGCAAAATTATCCATAACTTTTAGCATTATGGCCAAAAACATGGCTTTATATTGAAAAAATCGCGTTTTTCTTTTTGTTTTACACATTCCAAAAATCTGTAACATTTATGAAAAACTATATATTCAACATTAATTAATAACGCAAATAAGTCTATATAAAGATAATAAATAAAAATTCACCAACATTAAGAATTAATGTATGGTGAAAAAACTCTTATTTCGCTCTATGTATATAGCACCGAGATTGTATTATATAGCGTGTGTAAAGGAAATTGCAACATTATTTTTTTATTGTTTTCTCATTTTGATAGGAATACGCTAGTAGACAAAATTAATTCTTACAAAGGAGAACATTATGAGAAAAACTTCAAAAATGTTTGTTGGTTTGGCTCTTGCAGGCATGCTTCTGACAGGTTGCAATTTCCCAAACAACTCACAAGCAAACAGTGAAGCTGGTGTCTACGAACAACAACAAATCTATCAATTGTACGTGGCCAACGGTGGAGACAAAACTTACGAAGAATGGTTAAAATCAGTCAGAGGTGCTGATGGCTCAACATTCTTAGCTGGTGCTAAAGATCCAGCTGCTACAGATGGTAAAAACGGCGACATTTATGTCAACACCGCTACTTGGGATTTCTTCCTCAAAATCAGTGGTTCCTGGGAAAAACTTGGTAACCTTAAAGGCGCACAAGGCGATAAAGGTGACAAGGGTGACAAAGGTGACAAGGGTGACAAGGGTGATAAAGGCGATCCTGGTGCTGACGGCAAAGACGGCGCAGATGGCAAAGATGGTGCTGACGGCAAAGACGGCGCGGATGGCAAAGATGGCCGTGATGGCTTTGATGGCAAAGATGGCGTCGATGGCGTCGATGGCAGAGACGGCGTCGATGGCAAAGATGGCAAAGATGGTGCTTCCGTCCTTACAGGCAGTGGCCGCCCAGCCGCTGACTTAGGTAAAGATGGCGATTCTTACATCGATGTCGATACATTGAACTTCTATACAAAACAAGATGGCGCTTGGAAGAAGGTTGCAAACCTTACTACTGGCGAACTTCAATGGGCTCCAGATGTTGCTGCTCACTTAAATAAATACCTTGGCTTCATGATTCCTTTCGCAGATTTCGATGAACAAACAATGTATTTTGGTTATAGCACACGTTATGAAGGTTCAGGCGTTGGCTTGGTATATATCTATGACGACAGTGCAGAATATAGACTTGCTAACTATGGTGATAAATTATTAGCCGCTGGCTTTGAACAAGGTGGTTATTACACAGGTTCTGATACAAGTTACACAAAAACAGTCGATGGCAAAAAGTACGAAGTTGCTTTCTTCAATGATGCCGGTAACTGTATCCATATCTACATGCCAAAATATGTTCCACCATTCAATGCCGAATATTTCTTAGGATTAGGATTTGAAGCACAAGAAGGTTGGCCAACAGCCGCTGTTGATGCAGCTTCTGCTGAAGGCGCATTCGCTGGCGTTAATAATGAAGCCACATGGTATGTAGATTCTGGCGACGATAATGGTGAACGCTATTATGCTCGCTTAGGTGGTGAAGGCGAATTCAAAGAAGCCATCTACGCACAAGCATTAGAGGCTGGCTATAAGTATCACGCAGATTATGATATCTTCTACAAGTCAGCAAATCCTGCTAGCGAAGAATTCGACAACGAAAACGACGCTTATGTCATCGTTGAAGAAAGAAATGGTTGGTCATTCATCAGATTCTACGGCGAAGCACTTCCATATACCGAAGATTACTTCATTGCAAATGAATATACAAAATCTGAAGGATTCCCAAGTGCAGTTACAGACGAAGCTTTCGGTGGTGAAAACTTCCTTGAACCTGTTAATGCTGAAGCAGATTGGTTCTTCAAGAAAACTAGATACGATAGTGAATATAATGGCTATGAAAGATACTGGATCAGTGCTGATTTAGCAACAGCTGGTGACTTTACAGCTGAATTCGGCGCTGCGCTTATCGCTGCTGGATTCTCAACTTCTAACGGCGCTAATTTCTCAAAGAAATACGCTATCGATAGTGCTTCTGTCTCTGTCGCGTTCACACGCGGTTATACAACAATCCACATTACAGGCGCCTATATCTTCCCAAACGGCGAACTCGTTCCACCAGAACCATTGGCAATCGCTGATTTAGATAAAGCCATGGAAGATTTCTTCGCTCAATACGAATTTGAATTCGACTTCCCAGAATTCGAACCAGAAAATCCTAACGCTTACTTCGAATTCGATGGTGAAAGCTCACTCGTCGTCTACGGCTCCAGTTACTGGAATTCAAGAGATGACTTTGATGCAGCCGAAATGCAAGCTTATGCCGCTTTATTCGATGGTTGGGATTTAAATATCAATGACTACGGTGATTGTTACTTAACAAAAGACAATGCATTCTATATTAGCTTTGTTGGTGATCAAGGTTGCTTCTCTGTCAATATGTCATACAATCCAGTCCAAATGGAATTCCCACTTGATGAAATCAATGATTGGTTAGACGAATACATGTTAGGTTTCGAATTAACAGAAGCCTTACCAGATCCAGCTGGCAAAGGTTACAAGATTACTTATGGTACATATCTTTGGTTCCCATATGTCGAAATCGATGTCCAAGGTGATGCTGTTGAAGCTATGCTTGCTGTCTTAGATCCAATCGTTACCGCTGCTGGTTACGAATTCGATGAAGAAGAAGGCGTTTATTACAACGATTACGAAGATATGGTTCAAGTTTCTTACGACGCAGATGCCGATGTAACATTCGTTATCTTCATGTACTAAACGACTAATAAACTAAATTTAAAGGATCAGAAATTCAAATCTGATCCTTTTATTTTTGTCTTCAATAATTTATACGATGATATAAAGATACTTTTTAGTTTTTCATCAATCTAAATACAATTAGCGCTGCTTGGAATGGAAGACCAATAAGAAAAATCATCCAAAAATCAATTCCGATGATAAGCATTTGCAAGAAGACCGTAGTAAGCATTGTCCACATTCCAATAGAAATGCATACTAGGCCGCCTATAAAACAACCAATACGCCTGCAATAGAAATAAAAGAATAAGGACATGATTGGTAGAGCATAAATAAACGCAATCCAATATGTTCTAGCATTTGATTCTTTTAAGAAGCAACCCAATAAGAATACCGCGGTAGATAACGTTAAAGCGGTAATGCACATTAATATAGTAAATAATAAATCCTTAATTCTAAAAGGGTTAGAAAACTTCATGTATTGCTCTTGGTGTTCAAGATAATAAAAGTAATCTATTTGTACGTTGAAAAGTTTGCTTAGTTGCAGCATAACGTCTGGATCAGGAGCAGATTCGCCTCTTTCCCATTTAGAAATTGCTTTGTCAGAATAATTAAGTTTACTAGCAAGTTCATACTGTGTTAGCTTTGCTCTAATGCGTAATTCTTGAATGTTTTTTCCGATAATAGCCTTTGTTTCCATAAGTCAATGAACCACTCTACGAATTGTAGAATCTGCTTTCTACACTTATTAATATTATCAGTTTATTTAATATAAACAACCTCGCGGTTATTCTCTTAATCATGAGGAGGTACAGTTATGAAAGTATTAGTTGTAGCAGATGTACTTGGCGAAGAAAACAATGGCACCACCATTGCTTGTATGAACCTAGTCAATTATTTAAAGAGCCAAGGCGATGAAGTTAATGTGCTATGTGCAGACCAAAACAAAAAAGGTTTACCTGGTTATTACATCGTTCCTGAAAAGCATCTTGGCTTTTTGATTGACTACATAATTCATAAAAACAATGTTACTTTAGCGCAACCATCCACAAAAATTATCAAGCAAGCTTTAGAGGGGGTGGATATTTGCCATATCATGTTACCTTTTGCTCTAGGAATCAAAACATGCAAAATCGCTAGAAAAATGGGCATTCCTATTACCGTGGGGTTCCACTGCCAAGCGGAAAACTTTACCGCACACTTAAGATTAATGAATTGTTCTTTAGCGAACAAATTAACATATAAGCATTTCTACAAAAAACTATATCGTCATGTCGACGCCGTACACTACCCAAGTGAATTTATCAAAAATACGTTCGAGAAATGCGTAAAGAGAAAAACTAACGCCTACGTGATTTCAAACGGCGTTAATGATTTATATCGTCATGCGGATATTGAAAGACCTGAACATTTAAGCAAAAAGTTCAATATTCTTTTTATCGGCAGATATTCTAAAGAGAAATCTCATGATGTTTTAATTAAAGCCATTTCTTTATCTAAGCACAAAGATGAGATTCAATTAATCTTCGCTGGACAAGGTCCTTGCGAAACATCTATGAAAAAATTGTCTAATAAATTAGGAATAATTCCTCCAATTATGAAATTTTTTTCAAGACAAGAACTTGTTGAAGTAATTAATAGCTCTGACTTATATGTCCATCCAGCGGAAATTGAAATTGAAGCCATATCTTGTTTAGAAGCTATCACGTGTGGTTTAGTACCAGTTATCTCTGATTCAAAAAGAAGCGCTACTAATGGTTTTGCGTTAACTGAAAAGAATTTATTCAAGAATAACAATGCCCAGGATCTCGCTAATAAAATTGATTATTGGTTTGATCACCCAGAAGAAAGAAAAGAATGTTCTAAACAATATCTTGGTTATACAAAACAATTTGAACAAGTGGTGTGTATGCAAAAAATGAGAGAGATGTTGTTCACTTATTCTCAACCAATCTCGCACACTTCATTAGCAAAGAGATACTATTTTGATGAGTTAAATGATGACTTTGCTAATAACGGCATAGTTACCAAGCACAATAAGGATGGTTTCAAATACGTCAACAACGGTATTTTGTTTAAAACACTTTCGTTCTGTTTGTATTACGGCCTTGCTAAGCCACTCGTTAAGATGATGAACAAAGTAGTCTATCATCAAAAAATCATCGGTAAAGAAAAGTTAAGGCCTTATAAGAAGACTGGCTACTTTATATATGGCAATCACACATCCGTAATGGGCGATGCATATACTCCTAATATTTTGACCCACAAAAGAAACTATATTGTTGTATCAGAAGACGCTACATCTGTGAAAGGCATTGGTACTATCGTTAAAGCATTAGGAGGTATACCAGTGCCTTATGGTTATGACAACACCAAACTATTTATTTCAGCTATTGAAAAAAGAATTAGTGAAAATAGAAGCGTAACAATCTACCCAGAGGCACATTTATGGCCTAACTATATCGGTATCCGCAAGTTTAAAGCGGCATCATTTAGATACCCAGTCGACCTAAATGTCCCTTCGTTCGTCTTAACCAATACTTATCAAAAAAGAAAGTTTGGTAAATCACCACGTTTGGTCACATATATCAGCGGTCCTTTCTTCCCTAACAATGAATTAAACAGCAGAAAAGAAAAGATTGATGATTTGCGTGAGCGGGTTTATAAAGAAATGCTTAAAGTCTCCACGAGTGTTCAACAGGTAGAAAAGATAAGATATATCAGATTAGATAATTGATTTTTGTTTAATGAAACCAATGGTTGCTAATTTCTTTTAAAATGTAACCTAAAAGGTATAGAAAAACATCAAAGCTTAATGCTATGATGTTTGACATGAACGATAAAGAGAATCAAAAACCAACGAATACGTCTGAAGAAATTGGTGGAACAGTCAAAACAAGGAATGTCTTCGCTAATCGTAATTTCACTTTGACCTTTTTAGGCGCTTTAGTTTCAAACGTTGCTGCACTATTTTATTCTTTTGCGGTTTCTTTTTATATTTTAAAAATTACTAACAACAACGCATTGATTCAAGGGCTATATTTAGCCGTTGGTGGAATTACATTCTGCGTAGTGACTTTATTCGGTGGGGTTATATCGGATAGATTCAACAAAGCCAAAATCATGTACATGTGCGACTATTTAAAGGGTGGCATCATTGTCGGATTCACACTACTGTTGATGCTTGTTATTAAGTCAGTTGTATGGCAAGTGGCATCATTATTCATAGTTACTGTTTTGCTAAACGCAATCGCGGGTATTTTCACTCCCGCTTCAGCATCTTTATTACCACAGATTGTTAAAGAGCAACAATTTCAACAAGCTCAATCATATTTCTCTATTTTGAACAGCTTTCAATCAATCGTGGGTGTGATTCTCGCGGGTATCCTATACACATTGGTACCAATTAATGTTCTATTTATGATTGTGGGTGGCTGCTACATATTAAGCGCCATATCAGAAATGTTCATTAGATATGATTCTAAGTTTGAAAAACGCGATGAGAAATTAACAATAAAGATGGTATTTGACGATATCAAATCTGGCTTTAAATACCTTGTTTCTATTAAAGCAATTCTTGCAATGATGATTTGCGTTCTCTTTATTAATTTCTTTTTCTCCCCTATTTTTGATAATTTTGCCCCATATTTTATTGCGACTGATGTCACCGGAACAAATTACATATTCCATGAGTATATGGCACCAGAAATGTGGAGTTCATTCTTCTCTGTCGCGGTGGGCCTAGGTTCATTAATAATGGGTATTGTCTTATCGACACTTAAGCAAAGAGAAAAATGCAACGGCCTAGTAAGATGGTCAATGATTGCTGTCTCACTAGCGGTAACATCGATGGCGGTGTCATATGTTTTATTTAAAAGCAGCTATATCGACATCAACGCATTATTAATAATTGTCATCGCTATACTGTTTGTGGTGGGCGTATGCATAGTTTTAATTAATGTGCCATCTACAACTGTAATGATGAGAATTGTTGATAAAGACAAATTTGGTAAAGTTTCTAGCGTTTCTAACATTGGTTCTCAAGGTTTAATTCCATTAAGCATGTTCCTCGGTGGTTTAGCGCTTAACTATATCGGTTCAATTGGTTTATTAGCAACATGCGCTGGAGGATTGTTAATCACTTCGCTAATTCTGTTCTTTATAAAACCAGTTAGAGAAATATAATAAAAAGGCCTCGACTTGAAGTGCTAGTGTAAAAGTGGACAAGGCTAAAAAGAGCCATCCACTTTTTTCTTTGCTATTCTATTCACGAGGAGGTTCTAAATGAGATACACAGAA
>CADBXE010000012.1 GCA_902798595.1 uncultured Erysipelotrichaceae bacterium
TCTGTGTATCTCATTTAGAACCTCCTCGTGAATAGAATAGCAAAGAAAAAAGTGGATGGCTCTTTTTAGCCTTGTCCACTTTTACACTAGCACTTCAATTGAGGGTCTTTTTTCTTAGTCTTTATAGAACTTCATTTCTTCAAAGTACTTTTGAATGACTTCGTTAAATCTTTGATATAACTCATCGTCTTTTTCTTTACCTGCGAAGCCTATAGCCTTATATTCATTTCTTAAGTTCTTCACTTTAGTGATTTCTTCTTCGCTGAATTCGGAGTTAGCGAGTAAGATTCTTGCGTTCTTAATGAGCTCTTCTTTCTTGGCTGCTCTTTCTTCAAAGAGTTTTAACATTTCGCCATGTCTTTCTTTTTTCTTTTCTTGGAATTCATCCATTGCTTTGGCGAAGTCTTTCCATAAGTATTCATCACCCTTACCGGAATAACCGACTTCTTTCCATTCTTTTCTTAAAGCATCCATTTGAGCGTTTGCTTCTCTAATGTTTTCCATTTCGATAACTTTTTTCGCTCTTTCAATGATGTCTTCTTTTTTCGCTCTTTTTTCAGCGTTAGATTTATCTAATTCTTCAAAGAAGGCTTTCTTCTTTGCGTAGAAGGCATCTTTGACTTGTCTGAATTCATTCCAGAGTTCATCATCTTGTTCTTTAGAACCGCTTCTACCCGCTTTTCTAAAGTCATCGCTTAATTTATCTAAGTCCTTATTGGCAGCGAGTATTTCTTTCTTATCCAAAAGCTTTCTAGCCGCTTCAATGATTTTCTTCTTTTCTTCGTATGGAGAAGATAATAACTTAGGTTCTTTCTTTGCTAATTCATTGAATAAAGCAATGAACTTATCAGTTTCTTCTTGTTCTGCGAAGCTATCTTCATCTCTACCTAAAAGATATTTATATTCTCTTCTAAGAAGTTGTAAGTCTTCATTTCTATTTTCTAAGTTTTCTTCTTGCAAAAGCTCTTTCACGAGAGCGATTAATTCTTGTTTGTTCATAATATTATTACCGCCAGTCAATAAATATTTTAAATGACTATCAGGAAAAACGTTATCTTTATTTAATAAAATTATTCGTCCATGATTTGCTTTAATGGAATCTTCCTCATTAAATAGCCATAAATGAGCATAATTCCTTCATAAATGATGATAAACGCTCCTAATGTGATAAAGAACATTGGCCAATCAAATTTATAGTCAGGCACATTGGCGACATCTTTAAAAACCACACTAACCATGATCTTTAATAAACCAAATTGGTATAACGTACCCACAGCAAAACCAATATACGCTGCAGGGCGATAACAATCTAAGACCGCTCTTTTACAGCTAAAGCCGTCATAGCCAAAGACACGCATCATCGCGATATTCTTTTGATTGAAACGGATCACTGTGGAAGTAGCAATATATAAAGTGGTGAACGCTAAAATGACACCAATGATAAATATCATTAAACCCATCATCACGCTGGCTAATTCATCCATGCTCGTAGACATTTGAATCATTGCCGAGAAACAAAATGATGATAAGCCAATAAGAAACACTAATGTTTTACGGCTTTTTAAAACTGAACTCTTCATTTCTTTAACAAAGTTTCCTTTGTCTTTACTATCCGTATTCTTACCTTTGGTTTTAGTAATGCCTTTAATCAAGTTCACTGTTGGTTGATTGAGTTTCTTCACACTATAGAAGATAGCGATTAAGCCAAATGCAATAGTGGGCGCTAATACTAAAATAGCGAATAGTTCAAAATGGATATTAATATTAACGTGAGGTATTAAATCAGTTTGATTCTGCATATGGTAATACATCGGCATAATCGCAAACGATAATAAATAGCCTAGTAAGCACCCTATAAAGATGCTTAATGCAAAGATTGAGAAACTCTTCGCAATTTTAAAATTCGAGTAACCAAGCGCCTTTAAAATGCCAATCTGTTTAGAATGACTATCAATGTAATGCTTGATATAGAAGAAAAGCATCACCAGTGATGTTACTGATAAACATCCGCCTGAACACGCACAACACACAACACCTGTGCTAATATAGGCATCATACAAAGCTTTTCCGGCTGGACCATCCACTAAAGCTTCTACGCTTTTCAAATCAATTAGGTAATTCATGAACATGTTGCATACGCATATCGCACAACACATCATGATAGATATTCCGAATAACTTAATGCTGTTTTTAAAGCTGACGACCATAATTACCATCCGATCTCATAAGCGGTTTTCTTAACATTGTTGGTGGTGGAATCGACAATCTTACCACTGTTCATTCTAATGATGCGGTCCGCTGTTTCCGCGATATTCGCGTTATGGGTCACCATAATCATGGTAAAGCCTTGTTCTTTTTGTAATTTGATAATGTAATCAAGAACCGAGCGACCAGTCTTTTCGTCAAGGGCACCAGTGGGTTCATCTAAGAACAAAACCTTTGGTTTTTTAGCTAACGCTCTTGCGATTGCGACACGTTGTTGTTCGCCGCCACTAAGTTCAGAAGGAAACTTCTTTCTTTTTTCTTCTAAACCCACAGCCTTAATATAAGGAAGAATGTCTTTGTTTCCTGCTAAGTCTGCACCCATTCTGACATTCTTTTCCACATTCAAATGTGGGAGTAAATAATATTGTTGAAAGATAAAAGCGGTGTTTTCTTTACGGAATTTAGTTAATTCCTTTTCTCTCATGTTTTCGATATTTAAACCATCGTAAGAGATAGAACCTCCATCGATAGTTTCTAATCCTGACATGGTGTTAAGCAATGTGGATTTGCCTGAACCAGAAGCACCTAAAATAACGACAAATTCCCCATCTCTGATATCAAGGGATATTTCATCTAATGCTTTGAAAAGACTTTGATCTTTTCCATAGTATTTTGTTAAGTTTTTAATCTGTATCATGGTGGTTATTTTCCAATCTTTTCTTTTAATAAGGATATAAAGACATCAGTGAGCATATTAGCGATTTCCTCTCCGCTGAATTTGCACATGCTTGTTGCACATAAAGTTGCGATGCCATGAGAATAAATCCACAAATGTCGATAGAGCATAATGGCCTCTTCTTTACTCACAGGATAGTTATCAGTAATTGAACTTACAATTGCATCATAATTGCTTTCTATTTCTGGAAGAATCTTATTGACGCCTAAGTCGTTCTTTTGCTTGCTCATAAATAGCAACTGGAAGAGTTTTGGCTCTCTGATAGCAAACATAATATAAGCTTGGCCAACACCCCTAAAGGCAATTGATTCTTTAAGCCCGTTTTGCACATATTCGGTATATATTTCACGAGCCTTTTCGTTGATTCCTTCCATCACTTCGTTCATATTTTGAAAAGTGGTGAAAATCGGTCTAGCGGAACTATGCAAGTACTTACCAATTTCTCTAGCGGTCACCGCGGAGATGTCTTTCTCTCTAAGAATCGCTAATCCTGCATCAATAATTTCTTCTTTAGTAAACTTTGCTCTTGGAGGCATATTATACTCCTTTCTAAAACACGTGTTTTATAACGTTCGTTTTAGTTTAGAATCATTTGCCTCTTAAGTCAACAAAAAAACAGCCGATTATGGCTGTCTTTATTTAACGATGAAGTGATGAGGATCCAAACTCCCACATGTTGGGTCTATATTGTAATTATTCTTGGCATCGCTTGAATCGATATAGTATTTAACATCGTCGCCTTGATGTAAACCCTGAAATACAAAAGTGTAGTTAGATGTATCTTTGTATTGATTCATTGGGCTCTCTAAATAGCCGCTGTCGTTAACAGAGTAGTGGATAGTGACGTTATCAATATCTTCGTTAGAATATGAAACAACATTAGCTTTGATAACATAGTTATCTTTTAATGTTACTTCACCGTTATATACTTCACGAGAATCAATGAACACCATGTTTTGATCTGGTACTTCGTGTGTACGGCAGTGTAAGGCATCAGTGTTTAAGAATTCACGACCATAGTAATCATTAGATGAGAAACCTTGAATGCCTTGGATGTCATAGCCTGGTAAGGCTTCACGATATACTTCCAAAGCTTTTTGATTATATGTTTCATTATCCCCTAATGGCATATAAACGTGACCATTAACAATTAATGAATTTGTATATGGGGCAACAGTATTTCCACCTGGTTCCTCAATGCGGTAAATGCGGTAATTATAACCATACGCACATTTAGTATTTGCAAGTTCGTTAGCGACTTGTTCATAGTAGCGGTAACGTGGATTACTCTGTGGTAATTTTGCGACGATGATTTTATCAGGAGCAACAATCTTACCCCAGCAATCGATATGAGCAATATAATCACCTTGTGGGTCAATAGTGATAACATAGTTATCAGTGCCAGTATACACTCTCATTTGATTTCTAACGTTAGTTTCGTTAGCATCATTTTCTGAGACCACTAAATCATCGCTAAAAGCGGTGCCTCTTCCATCTTGCATTAAGTTGCCGCCTGTATGAGTAATCGGCATCTTAGAATATGGAATACTAAAATAATTTGCCAACTTGCCAGGAACAGCGTTTTGCTGATATCTAGGACGATTGTATGTAAAGTCCACAATTGATAACTGTTTTTCAAGAAAAACATAGAATGGTGAGAAGTCTCTTACCCAATAGCCGTAATCGCTATCGATTGGCATATCAATGAAAGTGACATTGTTAACATTGACACCAGCGTTATTTAATTCACTTCTGGCTCTTGTTATACGTGATTTATTGTTATTATCTGGGTTACAAAGAAGTAAGACTTTGTTATCATTAGCAATCGCTTTGTAAGCGCTCAATGGCATGTTATTTGGATAGCACATTTTCACCATTGCGCACGGTTCAAATTCACCAGGCATTCTTTTTAAGAATGTATCAATAACTTGATAATCCTTTAATGGATCAACAGGTGGAACTTCACTTGAGGAAGAAGAACTAGCGCTACTGCTAGATGTATTTTGACTACTTGAAGTAGTGGTACTGTTGGATGAACTAACGGAACTAGAAGAACTGCTGGAACTGCTTGTTTGACTACTAGAGCTATTTGATGAAGAAGAACTAGAAGTAGAAACACTGCTACTTATCAAGCTAGAAGAACTAGAACTCAAGCTAGAAGATGTGCTACTGGAAGACGTACTTTCTAAACGAGAAGAACTGGATGAACTAGAACTTGTGGAAACGGAAGTTATTGAAGACGTGCTAGTGCTTTCTTCTTTTGAAGTAGTGGTTTCGGTGGTTTCAACTTGGCTTCGAGTTTCGTTAAAAGAACTCTTGCTAGAGTCACTACTAATTACACCAATATTACATGATGAGAGGATAAATCCTGTTAATAACGCCAACGCACTTAAGACACGTCTCTTTTTCATAATGACTAATTATAATAATTCATTGATAAATAAACAATAAATTGGCACACTATAATAAGTGTTTAAAATACTAAATAGTAATTACAACAATTGAGGAGTATCCGCATATGAAAAAACATCAAGGTAGCGTTGGCGCTGGAATTGCATTCTTAATCTTTGCCCCTGTTACGTTATTAATGGGATTCATGATTTTCGCTATGACGTCACGTATGGGCTTCCCTGGATTTTCGATTATCCCACTTGTTGTGACCTCCTTAATGACAATATTCTTTATTGTGATTGGTGTCTTAAATATCATCTGGGGTAAAAGAAGTAACATAGTTAAAGCCCAAGGCAAAACAAGCAAATGCTGCGTGATTGATAAACGTTTCCATTTAAGACATAACCATATGAATAGCTACCTTATCACCGTGGAGTTTGTGGGTGAATCAGGCAATAAATATCAACAAACAATTAATATTGGCTTATCTGACTATCATCGCTTAGAAAAAGGCAGATTTATTGAATGTAAAGTGCTTGGTGACGAATGCTTTATTGACCGTTTCCATATCACAATAGTTGAAAACAATTATTAAAAGACTCTTCCGTGACTTATAATAGTAAAGTCGTATGGGAAACACTGTTAGCTATAAAAAGTTTTTTGTCATAGCGAGCATTATAATTTGCATATCCATGCTTTTAGCAATTATTATGGCCGCTGTTTTTATTGATGCAATGGGAAGATATACCCATTATCTCAATGATTACTTCTATCAAGAAATGGAATACGGCTCTTTGTTTGCTAAACCAGAAACCATCAATGTGCCAATTGCCAATGGTCGAGATTACGCTTACCATAGCGCTTTAATTTCTATGCCAATCGTGGCAACTGTCCTCACAACTTCAATCATTGTTTTATACATAATTTGCTACAGCAAAGCTGAACCAAATGAGAAACAGGCAATTAATCGCCATTATTTAACATTCCTTAACGCTGGTGTTTCTTTCATTGTTATGACTTTTTTAGAATATACCGCTGGTCGGTTTGTGACTTTGTTTTCTGATAACGTTTTTGGTCTTGCTATAAGTGGAGTTATTAGATGGATGATTATGTATTTTGCCACTCGCTTCGTTTTCATCGTTATACAAATTGTTATCTCTCATCGCACAATGAAGAAAAGAGAAATCACAGTGCGCATTATCTATTCGGTAGCGTCATTAACCGTCTTTACTTTCTATACCATCCTTGCCATTAGTTATCGTCCAGCAACAGATGCTTTCTATACCACAGTCTTAGGATTCTTTTGTGTCCCAGCTTGTCTTATTCTATTTGAAGGCATATTGCTCTTTTTCAAAAATTTCGATAAAAACGACAATATTCCCGTGATTATTAGTTAAATAAAGTACTCTACTTACCACATTTTATTGGAGTATAATAAAGGTGACATAAGGGGGAGCTTATAATGGCTAAGAAAAACGGTGGAAGAGATTATTTTGGTTTTCCGTGGATCGTAAGCGTGCTTTTAGCGATATTCCCACCAACATCTTTGATCTTTGGTATCATCACTAGATTCAAAGAAGGTCACTGGGTCTGCGCTTTAATCCGCATTTTCTTTGGTTGGAACGTCATCTGGTTATTGGACTTAATCTGCATGATTTTCGCACACCATATCTTCAAATTATTCTAATTTGATAAATTGAATATTAGAGGCGGGTTTAAAGCCCGCTTTTAATATGATAAAAAGAGAATTAATTGAAAATTATTTATCTTTTTTCTAAAATAATGGCATGGAAAGAATTGATTACATTTTAGACTTTTGTAAAGAACTTGGTAAGCAGATGATTGTCTGCGGCGCTAATATCGAAAGAGTGGATCTCTGTATTGAACACCTCTGTCACGCTTATGGTCTACATGATGTGACATGTGCTAACTTGACTACTCGTATTTCTATTTCCGCTAAAGATGAGAAAAAGAATTATGCTCATCGTCAAACCGATATTCCACCTCAAGCTTTTAACTTAGAAAGACTAAAAAAACTTAATCACCTCTATTATCACGTTAAGGAACATACACCAGACGAAAAGACTCTTTATGATTTGCTCCATGCAGTTAAATCTAACGACTTCCCGTGGTGGATTATGCTTGGTGGCTATTTAGTTGCAATGGCGGCATTAGCTAGAATCTTCTTAGCGGGTCCTGCGGAATTATTAATAGTTGAACTAAATACCGCTTTATTGTTCTTCCTTGGTAAATTATCTTCCAAGATTAGACTTAATAAAATCGTCACAAACTTTGTTTGTATGCTTCTATGCTCAACGATAGCAATACTGTTCTTTGCCGCTGGGTTTATCAAAAACTTCTACATAGTAGTTATTACGAATGCTTTCTTCTTGATACCAGGTATTCAAATGGTTAACTGCGCCAGAAACTTGTTGTGCGGTAACGAGATGAATGGTGTTATTGATTTGTTAAAAGTACTCTTAGAAGTCTGCACAATCGTGGCTGGTATGGCGGCTGCCTATGCTATGTTAGGTAAGCTAGCCGGCGAATCAATGATTCAGGATTTCATTGATGCGTTAGGAAAGCAAAGCCTTTTACGTTCATTTGAACTAGTTGGCTTATCATTTATTGCATCCGCTGGCTTTGGCGTCGTCTTTAACATCCAATGGAAAGATTTGGTGTACGCTGCTGTTGGTGGCATGATTGTCAGAATTGTTTATATTTCCTTACAAGCAGCTTTACCAGATTATCGCTTTATTTTCACAATTGTTGCAGCGTTCTGTGCCGCTTTATATTCTGAAATCTTAGCTCTTTCAAAGAAAGAACCATCTGTTTTATATAGATATCCATCCATTATCCCACTTATTCCTGGTGACTTATTCTTCTATGTTGCCGCTGGTATCATTTGGGGCGATACTTCTTTAATTGCTACCCATGGTCCTGTCTTAGGCCTTGTTCTCATTGGTATCTCCTTAGGATTCGTCTTATGTTCCACAATCGTTCACTATATTAGAAAATTCAAATTCTTAAGGACTTCCAACAATGAAGCAAAGTAAGAAACTAATCCTAGCGGTCAATGGCACGCTTATGCGTGGCTTAGAACTTGAGAATAATCTAAAAGCGGTTAACGCCGTTTTTCTTAAAGAAAGTCAAACAGAAAAAGCTTATCGCTTATTTACCGTTGATGATAAATACCCAGCGATGGTTAAAGATGAAAAAGGCGCCGCAATTGATGTTGAATTATATGAAATCAGTGAAGAAGGAATGAAAGAAGTCCTTTCTAAAGAACCAGAAGGTTTAACCATTCAAGAGATTATTTTAATTGATGGTAGTAAAGTCCAAGGTGTCGTGGGTTTACCGTTTATCATCGAAAATAGAAAAGAAATCACCAAATTTGGTGGCTGGAGAAATTATCTTGCCAGTAAAAAGAGAGATATGAAAAAGTTGTTCTTATATTGTTCCTATACAGGTAATGGCGATATCGTTGCCGAAACATTTAAAAATAAGGGCTACGATATTAGAAAGTTTGAAACTAAGAAAGGTTTGCCAAAATCATTCTTTTGGTCAATGATGGTGGGTGGCTTCCAAGCGGGTATGAATAAGAAAGCCAAACTCAAACCTTTTGATCAAGACATCTCTATGTATGATGAGATTGTGATTGGCTCTCCAATATGGAACGCTAGGTTTTCTCCCGCTTTAAACGGCCTTCTAGCGACCTTAGACTTCTCAATGAAGAAGTTATCGTTTGTCTTCTGTTCCGGCTCAGGAGAAGGCCAAAAAGCAGTGGAACGCTTACAAAAAGAATATCCTGATGCTACCTATATCTTCTTGAAGGAACCAAAGAAGTATCCTGAAGAATTAAAGAAACTAGATTAATTATGAAAATTTGGGCAATTATCCGTAAAGTTATATATCTTTCACTCCTGATTGGCATCTTGATTGTTTTAGCCGTTCTTAAAAGGAATCCTGATGTTGCCGAAGGCATGACTCGCACTGCGATGCGCGGATATGGTCGAGCCGCTGCAACGGTTTCTTCACTTGTGCCATTTCTATCATTTACTGAACTAGTGGTTGTCGCTCTAGCGATTGCTTGTCTTGTCTTACTTATCTTAGCGATTATTGATTTCTTTAAAATCCGTTGGTTCAAAGCCATTAATAAGTTACTTGCTTTACCTTGCATCATTTTGACTGTTGTGGCCCTATATTCGTTTTCTTGCGAAGCGGCGTATAACAGAAAAGAGTTACCCTTGCCATATTACACAAACGAAGTAGCTCGTGATGACTTTTCTAAAATCTATAACTACTTTGCTGATGACTTAGATTATTGTGTTGACCAATTATCATTTAAAGAAAATGGTGATATTGAAGGCACAAAACTAGAAGATATCGCTAATGACTTAAAAGAAGCATACAAGATCATTGATGGAAATAGTTATTTTCATCCGCATTTTGGTTCGGTTAAACCAATGGCGACATCTTTTATCTACCGCGAACTACAAATCACTGGTGTGACATTCTCTCCATTTGCAGAGGCTAATATCAACGTAATGAACACTAATGTAAATATTCCTTTTACTACTGCTCATGAACTTGCCCACACCAAAGGTGTTATGCGTGAAAATGATGCTAACCAATTAGCGTTTTATGTCTGCGTCAACAGTGACAAACCATATATTAGATATTCCGCTTATGTAGCGTATTTCTATCAATTAACAAGTATGTGCAGTAGCTCATATCTTACCGAAGAACAATTAAATAACCTTAATCCTATCAGCGAACAATATAAGCAATACGTTAAGACGGTTAACTATGTTCATGACTTCTGGGAGAAACATGATTTGTTAGGCAACATTGGTGATTGGTTTAATAATCTTTATATCAAGTCTAGTGGTGTTCCAGAAGGAACCAGTTCTTATCATGGAGGCACTGAATATGAATTCGATCCCGCCACTAATAAGTTTTATCCATCAATGTATCAAAAACTATTCTTTGAAAAGTACTATCGCTTAAATCCGTCGGCGTGATAAATGCATATTGTTAGGTAAATAAACAAAAACTCTATAAAATAGCACTATGAAGAAAGAACCACTTATTATTAAAAACGGTGACTATACTGGCGAAAGAGCGTTATTTATGACTCATAACGCTATTATTGAAAATGTCTTTTTTCATGATGGTGAATCACCTTTAAAGGAAAGTAGCGACTTAAAACTTAGTAATGTCACTTTCCAGTGGAAATATCCTCTCTGGTATTGTAATAACGTTGAAGTTATTAATTCCAAGTTTTTAGAAACCGCGAGAAGTGGCCTTTGGTATACACATCATTTAATAATGAAGGATTGCGTTATTGCCGCTCCTAAAGAATTTAGAAGAGCTAACGATATTACTATTATCAATAGTGATTTTAGCAATGCTCAGGAAACATTCTGGGATTGTCAAAACATCACCTTAAAGGATGTTAAAGTCAAAGGCGATTATTTCGCCATGAACTCTACAAACATCGAAGCTAACAATCTCACTGTTGATGGTAACTATCTCTTCGATGGCGCGAAGAACATTGTCATTAAGAATTCCGTCATTAATAGCAAGGATTCATTCTGGAATACAGAAAACGTTACCGTTATTAACTGCAAAATCATTGGTGAATACTTAGCGTGGAATTCTAAAAACATAACATTTATCGATTGTGAAATATCGTCCTTGCAAGGACTTTGCTATATCAAAGGTTTGAAGATGGTGAACTGCAAGTTACTTGATACCACATTAAGTTTTGAATATTGTGAAGATATCGACGCAGATATCGTTGATGAAATCGTCTCTGTTAAAAATCCCACAAGTGGTGTGATAAGATGCAAAGGCGTTAAAGAACTTATCATAGATAAGAATACACGTGATTTAAATAAAGCCTTCAAGTTAGAGATCGAGAAATAATATGAAATACGATTTTAACAAATTAAGCGAGAGAAGACATACCGCTAGTGAAAAGTGGAATGTCTTGGATAATGAATTACCAATGTGGGTAGCAGACATGGATTTTATGGTTATGCCAGAGATTCAAGATGCTCTTATTAAAGCGGCTAAAGACGCTAGCTATGGCTATACATATTGCACGGATGAATTCTTTAAAGCCTATCAATCATGGTGGAAGTCTCGTCACGATATCGAAATCGATTATCGAAATATGGTTTTTGCCACTGGTGTTGTTTCCGCTTTAGATTCATTAGTGAGAACATTGACTAATGAAAACGATAACGTCATGATTCTTTCTCCTGTCTATAATAACTTCTTTACAGTTGTTACCAGTAACAAGAGGAATCTCGTTGTTTCTAATTTGATCTATCAAAATGATGAATTCATCATCGACTATGCAGATGTTGAAGAAAAGATAAAACGAAATAACGTTAAATTATTTATCTTCTGCAATCCACATAATCCAATCGGTAAAATATGGAATAAAGAAGATATTGAAAAACTATATAACATCCTTAAAAAGAACAATGTCCAAATGATTTCTGATGAGATACACTGCGACATTGTTGATCCTGGATGCCAATATGTTCCCGCTTTAAGCGTTGCTCATGACATCATCACTTGTCTTGCGCCAAGCAAGGTTTTTAACCTTGCGGGTTTACATTCCGCTGTCGCGGTGGTCAATGATTCAGCTATTAGAGAAAAAGTGCAAAAAGCTTTCTATCACGATGATATTGGTGAGCCAAACTATTTCTGCATCCCTGCAACAATTGTTGCCTATTCTCAAGGGGCGGAGTATGTTGATGAATTAAATCAATACTTATATCAAAATAAACAGTATGTTAAAGAATTCTTAAAAGAGAAACTACCACATGTAAAGTTAGTTTCTGGACAAGCGACATATTTACTATGGCTTGATATCTCTTATTACCAAATGCCAAGCGATGTCTTTGCTAAGGAATTAAGAAAAGAAACAGGTTTATATATTAATGATGGTCTCCATTATGGTCTTAATGGTGATAAATTTGTGAGAGTAAATATCGCAACAAGCTTAGATAATGTTAAAGATGGTATGTCTCGACTATATAACTTTTTGAAAGGAAGATAATATGCGTAAAGATTTTGGAGTACAAACATGGTTATGCCCAATGCCAGTTCTCATTATTGGCACTTATAATGAAGAAGGTGAACCAGATGCAATGAACGCTGCTTGGGGTGGCGTCTATGATTACAATCAAATTATGATTTGCTTATCATCACATCAAACGACAGACAATATTAGAAATAAGAAAGCCTTCACAGTGAGCTTTGCCACTAAAGAAACAGTGACTGCTAGTGACTATGTTGGTATTGTTTCTTTTAAAAAAGAAAAAGATAAAATCAAAAAGAGTGGTCTTAAATATGAAAAAGCCGCTCACGTTGATGCCCCGTTATTTACTGATTACCCATTAACTCTTGAATGTGAATTAGTGGAAATTATTAACGAAGGAGAAGGTGGTGGAAACATCATCGCTAAAATCGTTAATGTCAGCGCTGATGAAAGAATCATTGAAGATGGTAATATCAATCCTGACAAAGCCCATTTCTTAGCGTTTGATCCGATTAAAGCGGAATATAAAGAAATAGGTGCAACCGTCGCTAATGCCTTTAGAGAAGGTATGAAGCTTAAATAAAAGAAAAGGACCTTTGGTCCTATTTTCTTTCCATTACCATTTCTTTCGCGTACTCTAGTTGTTTATCGGTCACTTTACCAGAGGAGATTAATGAAGCGACTTCATAAATCTTTTCGTCGAGAGATAATTCTTTAATTGTGGTATATGTTCGATTATTGTTTACTTTTTTAGCAATGCGAATGTGGTGATCGCTTAAGCTTGCCACTTGTGGTAAGTGAGTGATGGTGATGACTTGATGAGAGAATGATAACTCTTTAATCTTTTTTGCTACCTTACTAGCGACATCGCCACTGATACCTGTATCGATTTCATCAAAGATGATGGTGTTAATCTTTTGGGCTTTCACATAAAGAAGCTTAATGGCTAACATGATACGACTTAATTCACCACCAGAAACGACTTTCGCTAATGGTTTTAGTCCTTCACCGATATTTGTTTCGATATAGAATTCGATTGTATCAATACCATTATCACTAAAGATACTAATATCTAAGTCAGGATTCTTATCTTTACCGTTAATCATAACGTTGAAACGGCAAGTCAATCCGAGTTCAGACAATGTCTTCTCTAAATCTTTTGTGATATTTAAACCAATGTCTTCCCTGACTTTATGCAAATCCATCGCGGATGTGTATGTATCTTCATAAATAGTGGAGAGTTTTTCTTTTTCCTCTTTTAAGAGAATAGAATAGTCTTCTTTGTACTTAAGTAACTCATTTAACTCGTCCTGGTACTTAATAAGTTCGTTGAAGTCCTTATTATATTTTTTCTTTAAGTTATTTATCGCATGTGAGCGTTCGATAAGCGCGTCTAAGTGTTCTGGATCATAATTTAGATAACTGGCCTTGTGTTTGATTTCCTCAAACATATCTTCAAGTTCATAGTAGGCGTTATCTAGTCTAGATAAATATTCTTGGTATTCATTTTGATACTCAGAGAGCTTATTAACGTTTTCTTTAATTTGATAGATGTTACTTAAGGCTTCTCCATCCATTAACTCTTTAGATTCCATTAATAAGGAGTAAATCTTATCGTAATTTTCAAGCAAGGTAATTTCAGAAGCAATCTCTTCTTCTTCGCCTTCTTTTAAATTAAGGGCTTTGATTTCATTAAAAGCGTATTCATATGCCTCTTGGTTTTTATTAAATTCATCTATACGTTTAACTAAACTATGGTAGGTGTCGCTTTGTTTCTTTAAATTAGCATAGTTATTAACATACTTATCAAGGTATTGATTAACTAATCTCGCATTAAAACCATCTACCATAGCGAGGTAATTCTCATTATTAAATAGCTTCACCATATCAAATTGCTGGTGAATATCCGCTATAAGAGACATGATGTTCTTTAAATCCGCGAGAGTAACAGTAGTGTCGTTGATTTTAACTACGTTTTTATTTGCGGAGATAGTTCTTTTAATCTCTATAAGTCCATCTTTTTCAGGAATATTAGCTTTTTCCAATGCCGCTTTAACGATAGGACTTTGATTATCAAAAACACCAAGGACAATAGCCTTTTCTTCCCCTTGTCTAATCATTTCAGAAGCCGCTCTTTCGCCTAATAAGAGACCAATACAATCAATAATTAAACTCTTACCAGCACCTGTTTCGCCTGTTAAAACAGTGAGTCCGTCTTTAAAAGATATTTCGATATCTTCGATGATGGCAAAATTTTGTACTTTTAATTTTATTAACATGTCTATATTCTAACCATTTCTATCTTAAAATGTTACTAGTTTATAAATCAATACCGTATCGCTTATTTTTAAAATCAAAAATAGCCGACATGTCACCTAGTTTCGCAAAATAGTCTCATAAGAAAATCATGTTACATTTGGGGGTTGAATGTAACAAAAATGCCAGAAATAGGCGTTATATACACATATTTTCATCTTTTTATTTGCTTTTATATATTGCAAACGCGCGAAATAGGAATTAAATTAAAGTAAATAAGGAGATATTCTATCCATGGAAAACAAGAAAATTTTGCGTTCCTCTTGTATTGGTTTAGTCTTATGGTTAATCAGTGCCTTAATCGTAGGCATTTGTATGGTTACTCCATTAATCAATGGCGGCCAAGGTGTCATTAATAGCCAAATCTTTGTTTATGGTCCAAGAGCGGCTGTTGGTGATTACCTCAATATGTGGAACCCTCATTATTTCAATCATGAAACAGCCTTCATTGGTGTTGCGCTCGTCTTTGTTGCTATCACATTAGGTATTGCAACAATTGTTATGGCCATTATTAAAAAGAAACCAGCTTTCTTATTATCCGCCGTTGGCATCGTTGTCGCGATTGGCTTCTTACCATTCATCCTCATCCTTGCCATTCCTATGATTCAAATGGGCGTTTTAAGAATCTCTGCATTCCTTTTATTAGCAGGTGCATTTGGTCTTGAATTATTCGCCATCTTCTTTGTTTTACTACCAGTCTTCAGAATGTTATTCGGTTTATTACAAAAAGCCGCTGGTGAAGAACCAAAAGAAGAATGTTGCGAAGGTGGTTTAAGCGAAAGAGAAGTTCGTAAGATCGTTAATAAGGGTCTTGAAGAACACGTCGAAGAATATCACGCTGAAAAAGAAGAAGAAGAACCTGCTCCAGCTCCAGCTCCACAACCAGAGCCAGAACCAGAGCCAGAACCAGAGCCTGAAGAAGAACCTGAAGACGAAGAAGAAGACGAAGACGAAGAAGAAGTCGAAGAAGTCGCTGAAGGTCCAGAAGGTTTAGTCATTAAAGGCAAGAGAAAGAGAAAACCTTTCGAAACACGTTTAAGAAACAGTGTCTACGACTTACGTCATAAATACTATGACTTAAGAGATTATATTAAATGGTATGGTTTGAGAAACCGTGTCTCCATCCCAGGCGATACATTCTCATATAAGAGACAACGTTATGTCTTCGTGACAATCGTCGGCAAGCACCTCCGTGTTTACCTCAACCTTAATCCAGATGATTATGCTGAATCAACAATTCCAGTTGAAAGAGCAGAAGCGAAGAAGTACGAAGATCTTCCATGCTTACTCCGTGTCAAGAGCGACCTCGCTTACAGACGCGCGAAAAAGCTTGTTGATGATGTGATGGCTAAAGTCGGTCTTCCAAGACCAGAAGGCGAAGAGCCAAAAGAAACACAAAAACAAGACTAATTCGTAACAAATAACAAAAAGACCGCTAGCGCAAGTTAGCGGTTTTTTTATTGATATAATCAAGCATTCTTTCCTTTTCCTACTTTATTTATAAAAATAATAGGATTAAAATGAGGTATATTATTCCAAATAGGAGGAATCTACATTTATATGAAAAAGAAAAACCTTTTTGTCTCGTGTGCAGCATTAAGTCTTTTACTTTCTGCTTTAGTCGGTTGTAACAAACCAGCAGAAGAATCAAAACCTGCAAGCAAAAACCCAACAACAAGTCAAGTTGCTCCAAGCACAAAATCAAGCGCTCCAGCGTCTACATCTTCAAAGGCTCCAGCAGTTCCAACACCAGATGCCGCTCAAGCATTAGTTACACAAGAAGCTGTCGCAGCCGCTGATGGCAATGGTGAAACAATCACTTGGAGTGCCCAAGATGCCAATAAAGATGCATCCAGTGGTTTCGGTTCTGACGGCAAATTCAAAGCAGCGGGTGATTATGTCCAATTCACATTCAATGCTTCCATGAAGATGAAAGCTAGACTCTTTGTTGAAATGCCACCAAGAAACGGCTCCAGCGATTCAGCTTACAACAGAGAGGCCAAAACAGGTAACCAATCCATTTGGTATGACTACTACAATGGACCAGATTGGAAATACACTGTCAGCATTAACACTATTGAAATTGATCAAAACGCCATGCCTAAGTACAAAGTTGGCGATGCTGACGTTGATATGAAAGAATTAATGTATGAAGACTTCTTAGAAGAAGGCGCTTCAACACTCTTTGCTCCTTGGTTTGAATTTGACGTCTTAGCTGGTAGAAACACAATTAAGATTGAACGTTCACAAGGCTACTCAGTCAGCATGAAATCCTTCAAGGTTGTCGGTACAAAAGTTGCCTAATCTAAAAGATTAATGATTATTAAAACCGTTAGCATCCGCTAGCGGTTTTTTTCTTTATCCATAAGCAACAAAAAAAGACACATCTCTGTGTCTATCTAAATAAATGGTGGCTCAGGCCGGGAGCGCGCCGGCGACACTCAGATTTTCAGTCTGATGCTCTACTAACTGAGCTACCGAGCCATTTCTTTAAAAAAGCGCTGGCGGATCTGACGGGAATCGAACCCGCGGTCTTCTCCGTGACAGGGAGACATGTTAACCGCTACACCACAGATCCGTTTGTAACGCGCTTTAATATTATCATAGAAAATAATAATAAATGCAATAGGAAATTTTAACAAAATAAAAAAGCACAAAGTCTTGTCTCTGTGCTTCTTTTTAATTTTAATTAAAGATTAGTAATTTTCGACTCTTAATTCGAAATAAGATTGTGGGTGTGCACAAGTTGGGCAAATCTTTGGTGCTTCTTTACCAATATGGATATGACCACAGTTACGGCACTTCCAAACGACGACATCAGGAGCAATGAATACTTTATCCGCTTTGACCTTTTCTAAAAGCTTAAGGTATCTTTGTTCGTGCTCTGCTTCAATCTTAGCAACAAGAGCGAACTTCGCGGCAATTTCCATAAAGCCTTCTTCTTTAGCTTCTTCTGCCATTTTCTTATACATATCGGTCCATTCAAAGTTTTCGCCTTCAGCGGCCGCTTTTAAGTTCTCAACGGTTGTTGGAACTTGACCATTATGTAAATATTTGAACCACATCTTAGCGTGTTCTTTTTCGTTTTCTGCTGTTTCTAAGAAAATTGCGGCGATTTGTTCATAGCCTTCTTTCTTAGCTTGGCTTGCAAAATATGTGTACTTATTGCGGGCTTGAGACTCACCAGCAAAAGCCATTTCTAAATTCTTTTCAGTTTTACTGCCTTTTAATTCCATTGTGTATGTTCTCCTTAAATTAAGTTTATGGCAAAAACTATGTTTTATCAATCTTTTTGCTTAATTAATACTTGCTTGATTATTTGCTCTAATAAAGTGAATAAAAGCATGAAAATAATAGCGAATAAAGAGTAAGCAAAGACACTAGTTAATTCTGTAGGATCTTCTTGCTGCACAAAGTGAATAACGCTGCCTAAACCATTACTAGTTGTACCAGTAATAACTTCCGCCATTATTTCGATTTTAAAGGACAAAGAGAAGCTAGAAACCACGCCAACGATTACATAGGAAATCGCAAGAGGCAGTTTTACCACTAAAACTCTTTTAAAGTATCTTGCGCCATCAACACGTGCTGCTTGCACAATTTGTGGATCGACTTTTCTAATGCCATTAGCTACTGCTTCGTATAGGATTGGGAAACAAATTACAATGACGACAAGAATAGGGGCGTCTTTAGGCGTTAAAAGCACCACAAATAAGAAAACTAATGCTACTGTTGGAATGCTCTTAATAACTGTCATTAAAGGCTTTAGAAAATCATATAATGGCTGATGATTACCAGCAAATATGCCGACTATTAAAGCCGCAGCAAAAGATATGGAAAAGCCTACTAACATTCTTTTGAATGTCTGACCTAAGCATTGATAAGAATATGGTTCTCTTAATAATTCAGTAAATCTTGCAAAAGTATTTATTGGAGAAGGAAAAATTCCTCCGTTAGTGTCAAAGCATAACGAAAGAATTATCCATAAGGCAATCACGAATAATATGCCTAAGGCAAAAAGAGTAAATTTATTAGAAATAAACTTCCTCATTCACTCCCTCGATACTAAAGAGCTTTAGGAAGGTTTCAACCGCTGCTTTATTGTCTTTAGCGTATTCAAAACCTAAGCCCATACCATTATTGTTCTTAGTAACTGCTGTGGCCATTGCTGGAGCAATGCCATAAACAGTTTGAGCATTTTCTATATCTTTTAAACTATCGTTAATAACATCTGGTGTTTTGATAGCTTCATCAATATCGCCTTTTAAGGATTCTAAGAACGCTTTTGCGGTATCTTTATTAACTGTCTTTTTAACAAAGACAGAAGCTTGGAATAAAGCTTGATTATTGGATTTTTCTTTATACTTGGCTTGCATATCGGCATAAACAGCATAACCTTTATCGGTATTCTTTGTTAAGACTGTTTGCAAAACAGGCTGTGCTAACATGACATAATTTGGAACGACGTTGTTACCATTAGCATCAGCGAAGAATCCGGCGTTAACCGCTGCAGCAGCATCGCTGACCGCTGAGACATAATGAACGTTAGCGTCATAGTCATTACCATAAACATAATGGAACACTTTATCTGGGACATTACCTCTTTGGAAAAGGAGAATTGTGTCGTTAGCGTCAAGCGTCTTGTTCTCGTCATTGTTCATGCTCAAAAGGTAGAAATTACCAAATGTGATTGTCGCGGCGATTTGATAATCAGCCTTCTTGTTTAAGATGGCTTGCATACCAGCGTTGGTCGGTAAGACGACGACATCTTTCTTGCCAGTGACCATTTGAGGGATGATGCCTTCAGATGGGTTTGAGTTTGTTTCGAAGTTTCCATTTTTGGCGTACTTATAGAACGCTAAGGCTGGAGCGCCTGTTGGGGTAACAATACTTAAAGAAGCACGATCGAACTCTGGTGCCTTTGACTCAGAACTGATTGTCTTTCCTCCATTGTTACATGCAGTGAGCGCGAGGGCGACTGCAATTAGTGATATATATTTTTTCATTTTAGTTTTTCCTCCGTTGTAATTATACAAGAAGGCTTTATAATAAAATGTGATTGAGGTCACACAAAAAATATGAAAATCCCACTTTTACAAGTATTAAGCAAAAAAGAACATAAATTAGTTAATGGCTACCAAGTCACAAAAAATAGCGTCATTGCCCATGAAGGTGATGTCTGTGAAAACATTGGAATTATTGTTTCCGGTAAAGTCGACATCATTTCTTATGCCTTCAAAGGAAAAGAAATGTTACTAAATTCTTTAAAGGCAGGAGATGTCTTTGGTAACAACTTACTTTTTTCTAGCGATCCAATTTATCGCGGAGATGTCGTGGCCAAAGAAAAGTGCGTAATCGCTTTTATTAATAAAGAGAATCTTGTGTACCTTTTACAAAATAACCAAGACTTCTTAAATCTCTACTTACAGGCTCAATCAGATTTTGGTAAATCTCTCAATGCGAGAATCCAACTCTTATCGTTTACCAACGCGGAAGAAAGATTGTTTTATTACGCTAGTAAGAATGATAACATTATCATCTTTAAAAACGTCACAGCGTTAGCCGCTCAAATTGGTATTCAAAGAGAAACTTTATCTCGTCTTTTAACGAGTTTGGTAAAACGCCATCTCATCAAAAAAGAGAAAGGTAAAATTACATTCTTAAAGAAAAGGCGCTAACCTACTTGTTAACGCCGTAAATCTCTAATAAGTTTTCGTAAAGGGCTAATCTAGTTGCTAAGCCAACGCCACCAGGAACTGGGGTTTGAAGCCCGACAGGAAGACCTGCTAGAGCGTCACCTTTTAAACCATCATCAGTTCTTGAGATGCCAACGTCCACAATGACGGCATCTTTTTTATAGGTGAATCTGTTATCTAAGAAACCAGCTTTACCAATAGCGACGACAATCACATCAGCGTGAGCAATGTAGAAAGCCATATCTTCTTGAGTGGTTTTGCTATGCAAAACAGTGACATTCATATTCTCTTTAAGTAGGAGTTTAGCCATTGGTTTGCCAACAATATTACTGCGTCCAATGACAACTGCATTCTTGCCTTGCATTGGAATCTTTTCAAAATGTAAGTAGTTGATAATACCTTTTGGGGTGCATGGAACAAGGGATGATAATGGATGGAAACCATCGACATCTTTTCTTGGATCAACCGCTAATTTGATAGTTTCTTCATCAATACCTTTTGGCAATGGCATTTGCACAATAAAACCATCATGAATATCGTCTTGATTAAGTGTGTCGATAACCTTCAATAGTTCTTCTTGAGTGGTTTCTAAAGGCAATTTAATGAGGTCTGCTTTGATACCCAATTCATCGGCATCTTTAAGCTTACCACGCACATAAGCGCAGCTGCCTGCGTCCTCGTTAACTTGCACAATAGCAATGCATGGCTTTCTTTCTAAACCAGCCACTAAATTTTTAATCTCTTCCTTACGAAGAGCAACATATTCTTTAATAGTCATATTACTTCACGATTTCGTTCAACTCTTTAGCGTTGAATTGTCTTAATTTGATACCTGCTAATTCAAGCATCTTTTTACTTGCTTGGACACCAACTGTGTCAGCGTATTTATTTTCTAAATAAATAATTTCTTTAATACCCACTTGAACGCATGCTTTCGCACACTCGTTGCATGGGAAGAGCGTTACGTATAAGCGACAGCCCTTGAGCGCGCTTCCGTTACGCGTGTTAAGAATCGCGTTAAATTCTGCGTGACAAACATAAAGGTACTTAGAATCTAAGCCTTCACCTTTGTTCCAAGAGAGTTGACTTTCATCAACACCCTTTGGCATACCATTGTAGCCAATGGAGACGACTTTATTATCATCGTCAACAATACATGCGCCTACTTTTGTATTGGGATCTTTGCTTCTTAAGGCGCTCAAAGAAGCGATACCCATAAAGTATTCGTCCCAAGAAATATTATCAAACTTTTCCATATACAAATTATTATAATGATATTTGCTTTGAAAACAACTTAATATTACAATATTAAATACGATGGCAATTGTAGGAATTGATAAACTTTCATTACTCGATTACGAAGACAAGGTTTCAGTCGTCTTGTTCTCGCAAGCGTGCAACATGCGCTGCCCATTTTGTCATAATGGTGCGGCCATTTTAGGTGCGTCCAAAGAAGACGAGCTTGACTTCAATGAAATACTTGAATTTTTAAAGACTAGAAAGGGTCTCATTGACGCTGTTGTTTTCACGGGTGGCGAACCAACAATGGAACCTGATTTGAAGGTTAAGATAAAAGCGGTTCGTGACCTTGGTTTTTTAATCAAGTTAGACACTAATGGAACTAACCCTGAAATAGTGGAATCTCTCCTTGATGAAGGGCTTATTGATTACGTTGCTATGGATATTAAAAATTGTCCAAACTTATATGCTGAAACATGCGGCTTAAAGTTCATTAATGTTGAGAATATTAAAAAGAGTATTTCTATCATTATGGCCAAAGCGCCAGACTATGAATTTAGAACAACCTTAGTCAAAGAATTCCATGAAAGAATGGACTATGAAGCTTTCCTTAATCTTATTAAAGGAGCAAAGAAGTTATTCCTTCAAAAGTTCGTTGACCGTGATGGATGCATACAAAAAGGCCTCCACGAAGTGAGTATCGAAGAGGCCAATAAATTAAGAGATTATTTAGCGACAGGTATTTTAGAAGTTACTTTGCGCGGTTATTAAGCATTAAATACTTATCGATAAAGACGCTAGCAATTGAGGCATCGCCAATCGCTGAAGCCACTTGACGAACGTCTTTTTTTCTTGTGTCGCCTACGGCGAATAAGCCTGGAAGAGATGTTTCCATCTTTTCGTTAGTGACAATGAAGCCGTGGTCATCAGTCTCACATAAAGATTTGAATAAATCGTTTTGTGGAACTTGTCCGATAGCGACGAAGACGTTATTTGTTGGATATTCATGAACGGAGTGATCCATAGTGTTTTCAAAACGGAGACCCGCTAATTCGTTTTGTCCTAAATAAGCGACAAGATTCATGTTATGAGTGATGTGAATGTTATCTTTTTGTCTTAAACGATCAATGAGGATTTGATCCGCAAAGAATCTATCAAAAAGAGTGAACATATAAACATTAGAACATGTTTGAGCAAGCATTAATGCGTATTGTAAAGCCGTGTTAGCATCACCGATTAAATAGACATCTTTATCCTTATAGAATGCGCCATCACACACGGCGCAGAAGGAGATACCTTTACCAATGAATTCATCTTCATTTGGAAGGTTCATTTTACGGTGCTTAACGCCATTAGCTAAGACAACAGCGTGTGCTTGATATGTATGGTAATTTGTGGTGACTTCAAAATCGCCATCAACTTTGAGAATTCTTTGGACTTCTTCGAGTTCAAATTTAGCTCCTAAATCGAGGATTTGTTCGAAGAGGTTTCCAGCGAAATCTAAACCTGAAATTTCCTTTGTGCCAGGAATGTTTTCGACACGTGGGGAATTAGCGATTTGACCACCGAAATTTTCTTTTTCTAAGATGAGGACTGAGCGGCCGGCTCTGAGTAAATTCAGAGCCACACTCATCCCTGCGGGACCACCGCCAACAATGATTACATCAACCATATTAGTTTAAGCTTTCAATGTAACCTTTGATGTTACTAGCGTTTTCAAAGACGTCGTTTGTGCCGTCGCCCTTTGGAACGATTAATGTTGGAGCTTTTCTAACGCCAAATGCTTTGGTTTGATCAGCATTTTCTTCGGCATCAACGACACTATATTTGATACCAGCTTTGTCTAAGAGCATCTTAGCCATCTTACAGTTTGGACATGTCTTTGTGGCGAATAATAAGATTTCATTTGCGACAATCTTTTCTTCTTCGTCACAATCATCTTGACTGCCTAAAACGTCAGTAATCTTATGTGTAAGTTTAGATTTAGCAGGTTCGTAAACTTTACGGTGTTGGAATTCTTCTGTCTTACCATCATTCCAGTTTTGGACTGGTCTATAGTAACCAGTAATACGGGAATAGACTTCAGTTCTCTTACCACATTTTGGACAGACATATTGTTCACCGGTTAAATAACCGTGGTCTTTACATACAGAGTATGTAGGAGACATTGTGTAATATGGAATGTGATAGTTTTCCGCGATCTTTCTAACAAGATTCATACAAGATTTCCAGCTTGGTAACTTTTGACCTAAGAAGCAGTGGAAGACTGTACCAGAGGTATAAAGAGTTTGTAAGCCATCTTGGATATCAAGAGCTTTGTAGATATCTTCTGTGTAACCAACTGGTAAGTGAGAAGAATTGGTGTAGTATGGTGTTCTGCCATTTTCAGAAGCAGTAATAATATCTGGATATAAAGCTTTATCGTGTTTGGCTAAACGATAGGCTGTGGATTCGGCAGGTGTGGCTTCTAAGTTATATAAGTCACCATATAATTCTTGATAGTCAGATAATTTGTTTCTCATGTGATTGAGAACATCTTTGGTGAATTGAATAGCTTCTGGATTTGTTAAATCTTTTCTTAACCATCTAGCGTTTAAGCAAGCTTCATTCATACCGACTAAACCAATAGTGGAGAAGTGGTTATTGAAGTTACCTAAATAACGTTTGGTGTATGGATATAAACCGGCTTCCATTAATGTGGTAATGGTGTTACGTTTCACTTTAAGTGAACGAGCACTGATATCCATGATGTGATCGAGTCTTCTATAGAAATCTTCTTCATCAGTGGCTAAGTAAGCGATTCTTGGCATGTTAATAGTAACAACACCAATGGAACCTGTGGATTCGCCAGAACCGAAGAAACCACCGGATTTCTTTCTTAATTCTCTTAAGTCGAGTCTTAAACGGCAGCACATACTTCTAACATCGCTTGGCTCCATATCGGAGTTGATGTAGTTGGAGAAGTATGGTGTACCATATTTCGCAGTCATTTCGAACAAGAGTTTATTGTTTTCTGTTTCTTCCCAGTTGAATGTACGAGTAATGGAGTATGTTGGGATTGGGTATTGGAAACCACGGCCATTCGCGTCGCCTTCAATCATGATTTCGATGAAGGCTTTATTAACCATTGCCATTTCTTCAACACAGTCTTTGTACTTGAAGTCCATTTCTTTGCCACCCACTAAACAGTTGAGCTCGGCCATATCGTTTGGCACTACCCAGTCTAATGTGATGTTGGTGAATGGAGCTTGTGTACCCCAACGTGATGGTGTATTAACACCATAAATGAAGGATTGGATGCATTGCTTAACTTCTTTATATGTTAAGTGATCAACTTTAACAAATGGCGCTAAATATGTATCGAATGAGGAGAAGGCTTGTGCGCCAGCCCATTCGTTTTGCATAATGCCTAAGAAGTTAACCATTTGATTACAAAGAGTGCTTAAGTGGTTAGCTGGTGAGGAAGTAATTTTACCAGGAACACCGCCTAAACCTTCTTGGATTAATTGTTTTAATGACCAACCAGCACAGTAACCTGTGAGCATGGATAAGTCGTGGATGTGGATTTCAGCGTTTCTATGAGCGTTACCGATTTCGTCATCATAGACTTCACTTAACCAGTAATTAGCGGTAACAGCGCCGCTGTTTGATAAAATCAAGCCACCTACGGAATATGTCACGGTACTATTTTCTTTAACACGCCAGTCGTTAATCTTTAAATAGTTATCAACAACATTCTTGTAGTTGAGGTTTGTTTCTTTGATGTCACGTAAGTTTTGGTGTTGCTTACGATAAATAATATAGGAACGCGCGACGTCTACGTAACCGGCTTGGATTAAGACGATTTCAACAGAGTCTTGAACGTCTTCAATGCCGATAGTGTCATTAACGACTTTGCGATTAAAATCGCTGGTAACACGTAAAGCGAGCATTTCGATGATGTCGTGATTGTAGAACTTGTGTTCCGCCATGAAAGCTTTTTCAATAGCGTTCTCAATCTTGGAAATATCGAATTCTTCAATATTGCCATCTCTCTTCTTGATTCTAAGCATAAATATTTCTCCTTATTCTTCTTTCGTATAGTAAAAGCAGCATTTCCCCATTTTCTGCTTGTAATTAGCTATCACTTAGCGGTCTCCCGCTTTGTAGCAGGTGCATTAATATTAATAATATTGGGAAGGATTTTAAACATAAAAAAACACAAATTTAGACACTGTCTAGTTTTATGCTTTTTTATCTTTGAAAAGTTATTTAACTGGTGTATATAGGGCTAATTATTTGTCCTTATGCAAAGCATGTTCCACGTTAAGAGAAGAGAAGATGCTGTAAGCCATTTTTGCCATTTCTTGTGGTGGAAGGTCTAAACCAAGTTCAAACCAAAGCAATAAGACATTAGCGATACCACCCGCTAAAAAGGCAGCAACAATTCTATTATTAATAAGATTATTTTCAGTAGTTAAAGCAATGTGGTTGGCGAGGTATGCGCCATAATCAGTGAACTTTTCAACA
This sequence comes from uncultured Erysipelotrichaceae bacterium, assembly GCA_902798595.1. Taxonomy (GTDB): domain Bacteria; phylum Bacillota_I; class Bacilli_A; order RFN20; family CAG-826; genus RUG14515. The sequence goes on from CADBXE010000012.1 coordinate 26,153, forward strand.
AGTAAGTTTTCTTTTCTTGCTCTTTTTAATATGGTAACTTGACGAGCATATTTCTTCATGTAATTAAATACTTCAAGTAAGAACGTATAAATGTCGTCAATGTGTTTTTCGTTGATGATCTGGAAGAAGTCTTCAAATCTTTCATCACAGTAATTGATAAAGATATCTTCTTTATTGTTAAAGTAACGGTAGAAAGACATTCTAGATACGCGAGCTTTAGAACAAATATCGGTTACACTGATTGATTCATAATCGAACTTTGACATCAGATAATATAATGAAATCGTGATGTAATCTTTTGTGCTATGTTTGCGAGAAATCATATAAATGACCTCCTTTTATCCGTTGCAAGTGTAACATAAGAAAATGTTACATACAAATGATTTTCAAAAAATAATTATATTTAGAAATTTTTATGTAATAAAGTTGCAAAAATAACATAAAAAATAATAGAATAAATGCATATGGAAAAATGCACAAGAAAAGTTAATCCATTTAGTGTGACCCGTTCAGTATATTTGATGGGTTTGTTTGATTGGAAATTAATCAGTGAAGAAAAAACACAAAATGGTCCATCAATTTTGACATTTGAAAGAGATGAAAATACGCCATATTACAAGGAAATGGTGGAGATTGAAAAAGAAACATCCCCACGCTTATTGCCTTTTTGGGTTTTAGCCATTCCTGTTTCAATTGCTTTTATCGTTATGACTGTCTTTTTAATTCTCTTTTTAGCGATGAAAGAAAGTTTTGATGCAAAGGCGAATCTCTTCTTTTTTCTCATCCCATCAATGATTTTGTTGCTTGTTGATACATTGCTTTTCTACTACCGTAGTAGACAATTAATGAAATATCTTCAAAATGAAGATACAATAGTTAAAGAAGCTGAAGAAAAAATCAAACAATTGAAAGCTAAATATGGAAACTAAATATCTTAAGGTTAAGGAAAAGAAAGTTGATGACACCATAGATTTCTATGCTTCTTTTGGCTGGGTTCTTTCTGGAGAAAAAGAAGAACTCCCAAATGGTAAAGTTGGTTTAACTTTTGAAAGAGATAAACATAGATTAGAAGGTGACTACCGCACTGTTAGAAGAGGGGAAAGAGTGTACCGTCAAATTGCTCGCCCATTCCCATTAGCGGCTTTAATCACTTTAGCCATTGGTTGCGCGGAATTAGTGCTTTATTTCACCGTGAGAGATGTCTTTGCTTATTACATCGTTTTCCTCTACGGTTGTTTAACCTTCTATGCCATTACTGTTTATTTATTGATTATCTTCGTTATAATCTTAGTCAAACGTCGTAGTTTGCTTAATAAACTCGTCTATAATGTTGGCTTACAAGCAGGAACTTTAAGAGACTATCCTTTACAAAACAACATTTTGGAAGAAGAAGACGATACTTGGGCAATCGCGGAAAACCTCTAAAAGTTGAGTATATCGTTTAAAAGCATAAAATATAAAGTGCAACTTTATTGACAGGCACTTTATTTTTATATATCATGCACTCATAAGGTAAAAATACCATGCTTAAATTAGTTAATATCAAAAAGAATTACATCATGAAGAATCAAGATCCAGTTAAGGCTCTACGTGGAGTCACTGTTTCTTTCCGCCGCAACGAATTTGTCGCGGTTTTAGGCCCTTCTGGATGTGGCAAAACAACACTCTTAAATATCATCGGTGGTCTTGACCGTTATAGCAATGGTGATTTAATCATCAAAGACAAGTCCACTAAAAACTATAATGACCGTGATTGGGATACATACCGTAACCATTCAATTGGCTTTGTTTTCCAAGCCTATAATTTAATCGGTCACCAAACCATTTCTAAAAACGTTGAACTCGCCTTAACAATTGCGGGGGTAAGCAAAAAAGAAAGAAAAGAAAGGGCATATCAAGCATTAGCTAAAGTTGGTCTTAAAGGCATGGAAAAGAAAAGACCAAACCAACTCTCTGGTGGCCAAATGCAAAGAGTGGCTATTGCCCGTGCCCTTGTTAACAATCCTGAAATTTTATTAGCCGATGAACCAACCGGTGCTCTTGATAGTGAAACAAGCGTTCAAATCATGAACCTTCTTAAAGAAGTTGCTAAAAACCGTTTGGTTATCATGGTTACCCATAACCCAGATTTAGCGGAACGCTATGCCACACGTATCGTTAATATGTTTGATGGTGTCATCACTGGTGATAGTAATCCATTTGATGGTGTGGACCAACCAACCCAAAAAGCTTATCGCTGCCCAAAGTGTGGTGCAGTTGTTTATCAGCAGTTCTCTAGATGCCCAAAGTGTGGTGTTCTAGCTAAATATCCTGATGATGAAATCACCTCAAAAGGTAAAAAGAAAAAGAGCTCCATGAGCTTCTTTACCGCTACAGCATTATCTGTTGCTAACTTATTCTCAAAAAGCAAACGTACCGTTTTAGTGGCTATTGCCGGTAGTATTGGTATCTTTGGTGTGTCCACTGTTTTAGCGGCATCCACCGGTGTCCGTCAATACATTGATAACATGCAAGATGATATGCTTTCTAGTTATCCACTTCAAATTCAAGAAGAAACAGTTGACTACTCATCTTTGATGACTGGCTTATACGCTGATACAGACTCTAAAATCGCTGATTTCGACACAACCACTCGTGTTGGTCTTAACTCCATGATTGATTATTTAATGGATCGCTATAGCGATATTACCGCCGTTAAAACAAACACCATTAACGATGATTTGGTGCAATTTGTCAAAGAAATTCCAAGCGAATATATCTCAGCTTTATCATTCAGTTATGGTATTGACCCGACAAACAATATCTTTACTGAATGGAAACCAAGCGATAAAGAAGAGAGAATGGAAATCTCCTTAAATGGTTTAACACAACGTTATATTGCTGAACTTAAAACCGTAGGTGGCTTTGCCCAATACGCAAACTACGTCGATTTATTTACCGACTTTATGAAACTTCTCCCAGGAGACGAAGAATACATTCTTGATCAATATGATCTTTTAGGTAATTCCCATTTCCCAAAGAATGAAAACGAAATTATGTTAGTCGTGGAATCCGATACCACATTGACTGATTTAGTCTTCGCTCAACTTGGATATTATCAAGAAGAAGAAGTCATGAATATTGCTCAAAAGGCCATTCAAAAATATGACCCAGAAAATAAAATGAGCGATGCGGAATTAGACGCTAAGTTCCCATACGCTACTTCTTTTAGCTATGAAGAACTTCTTAGTAAGAAACTTAAATACTATCCTCACGACACCATTTATCATTATGACGATATTCCAGTGCGTACTTATAACAATTACAATGTCGTTTTGAAGAGTGACGCTAATGATGATTTCTATTCATTTGTCTATAGTGGTGGTAATACCTCATCTTATTTAAATGGCATCGTTTACCAAGGAACACATATTACTATCAGTCCATTCGCTAGTGAAACGGTCTATATGTTCAAACTCAAGAACACTATAGACATCATTAGTCTCATTATCAGTGGTAATCGTGATGATTTAAATCTTACCAACTTGATGGCGGATCCAGCCACCGACCCTGATCCAACAACTGGTAATTTCATTTGCTTATCACAAGAGCAATTAAGAAAACTTATTACTGACCCGAAGAATATTGATTATTCTGATCTTTCTTTGATTCAAATCAAGGATGATTCTACAGCGACTATTGGTTTGACCAATCAATATACTGTTAGTAAAGAAGTCAAAGAACAAACTGAAGCGGTGACTGGTTATCAATATCCAGCGACCGTTCAAGAAGAATGGGGCAAAGGTACAGAAATTACTATTGCAGGTATTTTAAGACCAAAAGCAGGCGTTTCCTTTGGCTCACTTTCCCGTGGCGTTTATTTCACCAAGGAGTTCCAAGACAAATACATGAAAGACGCTTATAATTCAAAAATTATACGCGATGAAGATCATGGCTTTGCTAGCCATATTGAAAATCCAGCCAAGCAAAGCACCTTATATAATGCCTACGTGACATTTAACTATACTGACTGGAGTGATGAAAACAATCCACAGTACAATTCATTCGGTTATGCTTCATGTTTAAACGGTGACCTTAACTCATCGTTCTCCTCATTATTAGGCAATATTACAGGCCGCGACTACGGTCAAGAAAATGCAGTGCATTTCCGTTCTTTATGTGGCCTAAAAATAGTGGAGACTGCACATGAAAATGAAGACAGTACATTCACATACGAAAAGCTTCCAGAAACCATGAGCATCTATCCAGTTGACTTTAAGACTAAAGACAAGGTTAACAAGTATTTGGATGATTGGAATAAAGACGTGAGCATCACTCTTTACGATGGCACAACGCAAGAAAAAGTGCTTAAACCAGGAACACGTGATGAATTAACCTATACTGACACTATTTCCTTGATTATCAATGTCATTGACACAATGATTACAATTGTGACTACAGCGTTAGTGATTTTTACCTCCCTTTCTCTAGTGGTTTCTAGTTTCATGATTGCGGTTATCACTTATATCTCTGTTATGGAAAGAGTTAAGGAAATCGGTGTTATTCGTTCCTTAGGTGGACGTAAGAAAGACGTTTCACGCTTGTTTATTGCAGAAAACTTGGTCACTGGATTCTTTAGTGGCGTAATTGGTTTAGCCATTACCGGCATAGCCTGTATTGTCATCAACATCGTTGTTAAACCATTTGGTGTGCCGGCAATTGCGGTATTAAATCTCCCAATTATTGGCATTATGCTTGGCTTAAGCATCTTATTAAGCGTTATCGCAGGCTTTATTCCATCATTACATGCTTCTAGACAAGATCCAGTTATTGCTTTAAGGAGTGAATAATGAAAAAGGTTGCTCTTATTTCTTTAGGTTGCGCGAAAAACCTCGTTGATAGCGAGAATATTCTTGGTCTTCTTTTAAAGAACCACTATGAAATTGTTAATGATAAAAATAAAGCTGATATCTTAATTATCAACACTTGTGGTTTTATTGAATCTAGTAAAAAAGAATCGATTGATACAATTCTCGATAACATAAATAAAAAGCAAAAAGTGGTGGTTACTGGTTGCTTAGTTAATCGCTATGTAGATGAACTTAAGAAATCCATTCCGGAAGTGGATTTATGGATTCCAATTAGAGATTATCCACGTTTCAATCAACTTTTAGCCACTCTTGATAAAAATATCACTAACTATGAAGGTCTTAATGATGACTATCGCTTGGTGAGCACTGGCTCCTATAGTGCTTATCTAAAGATTGGTGAAGGATGTTCTAATTGCTGTACTTATTGTGCTATTCCTTTAATCCGTGGTCCATATGTTTCTAGACCATACGAAGACATCATTAAAGAAGCTAGAAAACTCGCTAGTGAAGGCTATAAGGAATTAATTGTCTTAGAACAAGACACTACCAGATATGGCCTAGATTTAAAGGAAAAGAAGACAATTGTGGATTTACTCAAAGGACTCTTAGAAATCAAAGAACTCGCCTTTATTCGCTTGTTATATCTTTATCCAGATGAAATCACTGATGAGCTAATCGACCTAATCGCTAAAGAAGAAAGATTAACACCATATTTTGATATTCCAATTCAACATAGCGAAGATAAGATTCTTAAAGCTATGAATAGACGTGGTGATAAAACTTACCTCACTAATTTATTTAGCAAAATCAAAGCCAAGATTCCTAACGCTATATTAAGAACCACTGTTATGGTGGGCTTCCCAGGAGAAACAAAGAAAGACTTTGATAATCTTATTAACTTTGTTAAAGATGTAAAGTTTGATCATTTAGGTGCTTTTACATACTCAAGAGAAGAAGGCACTAAATCATATGAATTTCCTCATCAAGTGAGAGAGGCTACCAAACAAAAACGTTTAGACGAACTCATGTCCTTACAACAAAAGATTTCCTATGACTTAAATAAGAAACACATCGGAGAAGTAATGAGTGGTCTTGTTGTGGGAAAAGAAAATGGTTACTACTTATTAAGAAGCTATTTTAACGCTCCTGATGATGTGGATGGTAAGATTCTATTTCATTCTTCTAAAGAGCTCAAAGAAGGCGATATTACTAAAGTGAAGATTACTGAGAGTTATGTCTATGATTTATACGGGGAAGAAATCTCATGAAATTCTTTGATAGATATCAAAAAATCATTGTTTGTGTAGGTATCGTATCCGTCATCCTCTCATTTATCTTTTTGATGTGGAATGTGGCCACCGCAACGCCTGTTTATGATGAACAAGGCTTATTAGCGGGCTATGAATACATGAAAGCGCCACAAACTTTATATTCAATTACCTTTGGTGTAAATGGTCTTTGTTTTACTTGGTTTATCATCAGATCTGTTACCTTTACAATGCGTAAAAAGGAAGAAAGGGATATAAATATCCCCACTCAAATTTAACTAATATTTTTCCTATTGATATAGATTAGTATTTATGTATAATTATTAATGCTGCCCCCTTAGTAAAATGGTATTACGCATCCATGGTAAGGATGAATCGGTGGTCCGATTCCGCCAGGGGGCACCATAATCGTATACATACTTTGATACAAAGTGGAATATGCGAAAACCGCAAAAATGCTCAGAGATGGGCTTTTTTTCTTATTTATTAGTTGCTTATCATTTGATTTACCTTATTTGCTGCAAAGCTTTTTGACATAAAAAGGGTGTTTCGAGATAAAACGCAAAAAAGTAATAACAAAGTTATTAATAAAATTTTTTAGCACTCTCACTTACCGAGTGCTAATTTTGTGCTACAATAGAGTTATAAAAGGAGGATTAATTTATGCAAATGGAACAAATGCCTGACTATGAAAATGATAAAGATGTCCTTCAAAAATTTGGCCGTAACATTAACGAAGAAGTTAAGAAAGGGAAAATTGATCCCGTCATCGGTCGTGATGAGGAAATTAGAAAAATCATTGAAATATTAGCCAGAAAAACTAAAAACAACGTCATTCTTTTAGGTGAACCTGGCGTTGGTAAAACCGCAATACTTGAAGGTCTTGCGGAACGTATCGTCAAAGATGATGTGCCGACCATACTTAAGGATAAAACTATTTATGAATTAGATATGGGCGCATTAGTAGCGGGTGCAAAATACCGTGGTGAATTTGAAGAGAGATTAAAAGCAGTCCTTAATAAAATTAAGGAAAGCGAAGGCAAAATCATTCTCTTTATCGATGAGATCCACCTCATTGTCGGCGCTGGTCGAGCGGATGGTGCCCTCGATGCTTCTAACATGCTCAAACCGATGCTTGCGAGAGGCGAAATCGATTGTATCGGGGCGACGACATTAAAAGAATATCGTGAATATATTGAAAAGGACCGCGCTCTAGAAAGAAGATTCCAACCCGTTCTTATCAACGAACCGACTGTGGAAGATACTATTTCTATATTAAGAGGATTAAAGAATAGGTTCGAATCATTCCATGGTGTGAAGATTACCGATAATGCTTTAATCGCCGCGGCAAGTTTATCCAATCGTTATTTAACATCTCGTTTCCTTCCTGATAAAGCTATCGACTTAGTGGATGAAGCTTGTGCTTCCATCAAAGTGGAACTCGCCTCTATGCCTAGCGAACTCGATGAATTAGAGAGAAAGATCAGGCAATTAGAGATTGAAAAGGCTGCTTTAAAGAAGGAGAGTGATGAAGCGAGCAAGAAGAGACTCGCGGATGTCGAAAAAGAACTTTCTTCTCTTAACGAGAAAGATAACGAACTCAAGAAGAGATGGAAGCAAGAGAAAGATGAAATTCTCAAAGTTAAAGGCATTAAAGAGAAACTCGAAAAAGCGAAGTTTGATTTGGATGTCGCTTTAAGTCATTCCGAATACGAAAAAGCGGGTGAATTACAATATAAGACCATCCCAGAATTAGAGAAGAAATTAAAAGAGAACGATAATTCTCAAAGCGAGAAGAAACTCTTATCCGAAGTCGTGGATGAAGAACAAATCGCGAAGATTATCTCTCGTATGACCAACATCCCTCTCAGCAAGATTGAAAAAGGCGATAGAGAGAAAGTTCTCGATTTAAAGAAGACTTTATCTAAGAGAGTAATCGGTCAAGAAGAAGCTTTAACTTTAGTTAGCGATGCGATTCTCCGTCAGAGAGCGGGGATTAAAGATAGCAATCGACCCATCGGTAGTTTCTTGTTCTTAGGTCCTACTGGTGTGGGTAAAACCGAAGTCGCTCGTGCTTTGGCGGAATCCTTGTTCGATTCGGAGAGTCATATCATCCGTATCGATATGAGTGAATATATGGAGAAATATAGCACTTCTCGTCTTATTGGTGCCCCTCCAGGATATGTCGGATATGAAGAAGGCGGACAACTCACGGAGAAAGTGAGAAGAAATCCTTATTCTATCGTCTTATTCGATGAAATCGAAAAAGCTCATCCCGAAGTCTTTAATTTGTTACTACAAATGTTAGATGATGGGAGACTTACCGATAGTCAAGGAAGGGTCGTGGACTTCAAGAATACGATTATCATCATGACTAGTAATTTAGGTAGTGAATATCTCCTCAATAATGAAAGAGATAAAGTGGAAGGATTATTACATCAAACCTTTAAGCCTGAGTTCTTAAATCGTATCGATGAAATAGTGTACTTCTCCCCATTATCTAAAGAGACTCAATCTAAGATTGTTGATAAGATGCTTAACAATCTCAATGATAGATTAAAAGAATCTTATTATTCGTTCGAATTCTCTGACGCTTTAAAGAGTTGGATCCTCGATAGTGCTTATTCACCAATCTATGGTGCGAGACCGATTAAGAGATTCATCCAGAATAAAGTGGAGACCGTTATTGCGAATAAGATTATTTCACAAGAGGTTGACACCAAACACAAATACTCAGTTGATTATAACGGCCAAGAAGTCATAGTCGAACAAGTTTAATCTTAGGGAAGCCACCCTTTGGGTGGTTTTCTTTTTATGATTTAAGCGTATTTTAATATAAAAAATATTGTAAAAACCAAATAAAAATAGATAATAAATAAGAAGAAATGAAAAAGACACAAGGAAGTATTACCTTTGGCATTATCATTATAATTCTTTCCTTAATCTTATTTGCGTTAGGAATATGGTTTTTTAGTCTTACAAAAGGCTATAGTGGAAGCGAATCCCCTAAAACCATTTTTATGGAAGTCATCATCTTCCCTCTTGCGCTTTTTGTTCTCGGAACTGGTGTTTATACACTCATTAGAGGGATAATCGGTTTCAGAACTTGTTTATTTGGTCGAAGAGATACGTGCACGATTGTGGATTTATATAGCACTTGGGCGGGAAAAGCAGGTCGCCGCTATTACATGGAAGTGCAATATACAAGCGACTCTGGTTGTAAAAACACTCTTAAAATAAGAGTGAGTTATTTTACCTATGTAGATTTATCAGTGGGTATGGTGCTACCATGTTATACCCTAGGCGAAGAATGCTACGTTAAGAAATCTGAAATATTTAATGACTAGAAGTCATTTTTATCTAAATGCTTGAGTTCAGGATGTTCTTTGAAAAACTTCTTTCTAGCAAGATATGGCTTAAACCATAAGAAATATCCAATTAAAAAGAGTAATAATCCTAAGCCAAATATAATCCCGCTACCTAGAAAATAGTGAAATCTTTCTTCCGCGTTTTTAAATAAACCAACAATAAGTATTGTTGATGCAGAAATAAACAATATTATTCCACTGACGAAAGCGCCTTTTGGTGTACCATCTCTAACTGCTACCATATATCGATATCTCCAAATGTTAATTTAACCGTGTTCTAGTATACAAAGTCTATCAAGATTTTTTAACATATTTTTGGAATAATCTTATCTTTTTTAAGATAAACCATATTATAATGAAGAAAAAGAGGAATATCATGGCTAGCTCAAAAGAGTACTTAGACTACGTTCTCGAGTTATTAAGAGAAACGCGTGATATCACCTATAAAAAGATGATGGGTGAGTTCATGCTTTATAAAGGCAACGTTCTTTTTGGTGGCATTTATGATAACCGCTTCCTCATTAAGAAAACTGAAACTCTTTTAAATAGTGGCCTTAAGGAACAAATACCATATCCTTCCGCTAAACCAATGCTTTTGGTGGATTCAGAAGATCCTGATGAAATTAAAGAATTAGTGATGATGGTGGTTAAGGATCTCTATAAATAATACTTTTAGTATTGATTACATATTATTGCTTCTTTATAATAACCCAGGAGAAAAATTATGAATGAATCTAAATTATTAAACACAAAATTAAAAACCGTCCTCGCGGTCCTCATTATCTACGTTATTTGTTTTGCTTTCCGTGCTTTTGAGTACTTTGTTATCAAAACAGATCGTACCTTCTTTGGTGAAGCCTTTATCCATAAATTGATTGGCATTGGTTTACTTGTTGCTGCGGTATTTGCATTCCGCTACAAGTTCTCTGACATTGGTTTTAAAACCGGTAAGTCATTCTTCGATATCCTTAAAGGTTTAGCCTTTGGTATTGGAACATTTATTATTGCATATGGTGTTGAAATCATCATCTTAGCGGCATCTAAAGATTTAAAATCCGTGGAATTCTATGTCACCGCCTATGCTCCAAACGGCAATCAAGGTGACCACAGAGAGTTTATCTTCTTCCTAATTTGTATTATCGGAAACATTATAAATGTTTTAATGGAAGAAGGCGTCTTTAGAGGGCTCTTCCAAAAGATGCTTGCTGACAAATATCATTTCTTAATTGCGGGTTTAATTGCCTCTTTATTATTTGGTGTTTGGCACATTATCTCTCCACTAAGAGATTTAATTGAAGGCAGCAGCAACACACCAAGATTTATTGCTCAATCTGCTTTATTAGTAGGCACATCCTTCTTAGTGGGATATAAGTTTGTCTTAATGGGCAGACTCACCGGCAATTTATATATGGCAATGGGTGATCACTTTGTGAATAACACAATTGTGAACATCTTACATGTTATTAATAGCGAAGAAGCTGATCATTTACAAACCATTAGAATTACCATCGCTCAATCACTTTCATTTACAGTGGTTTTAGTCTGGTACTTAATCGTTTATCTTAAAAATCGTAAAAATAAACAACAATTAGAAGAGGCAAAATAGCATGAAAAAACAAGGAAGCATTAAACTCGGTGTCGTTTCTCTCGTGGTCGGCGTGTTCTTCTTGTTCGCCATGATAGCGGCCTTTATTACCTTAATGGTGGAACAGCACGACTCGTTTACTGATATCCTTGTGTCTAATTTTCTTATCATAGTGATATGCGCCCTTATTGTGGGTGGAGTATTAATCACTCTTGGTGCAATGGTGGTTTTCAGAGGCATTAGAGGTCAATACGTCAAAAAACATGGCGTAAAGAGTTCGTGTGTCGTTGAAGAAGTGTATTCTTTCGCTGGTAGAAGCGGTGGCCCAATTAGTGCGAAACGCACCGGAGGAGTAGGCGTTACCGCAGTCGGTGTACAAGCTCATATCGCAGATGATTATGGTATGAAACAAAGAGGACAAGGTAGCAAATATTGTTACGCGAATATCTCATATGTTGGCGAATCTGGCGAAGCATACATGCTTAAAGTTCAAAGCAACGCTTTATCTTCTTTATTACCAGGCTCAGTGATTGAATGCTATATCCATAAAGAAAACTGCTTCGTTGATACTAAAAACGTAGTGGTCTTAGAAAAACCTAAAAAGCAAAAAGAAAACCTCGAATAATGAACTGAACCCATTTTAGTTCGCAGGGTAAAAAAAGCCTCTTAGCGTAAAATAAACGTTAGGAGGTTTTTTGTATGGCTAAGAAAGGTCAAAAATA
>CADBXE010000013.1 GCA_902798595.1 uncultured Erysipelotrichaceae bacterium
CTTTTTATACTCAAGCACCATCTTGAGTTTTTCTTCTTTTGTCCATCTCATGATAAAAACCCCTCCAGTTGGTTGTCCAACTTTTGGGGTTCATATCAAAGCGATATCGTCTTTTTAATTTAATAATTAGGATTAGGCAACGATAGGATTTCTACCCTTTGCTTCTCTAATCTTGTTGAGTTCCACTAAAGCGGCAGCATCTTTTTCTTCTTGCTTTGCTTTCATAGCCTTGGCTTTTTCTTCCATGGCTTGCTTTTGCTCAGCAGTCATAGCGTCAAGTTTAGCTTGTTTCTTGGCTTCAGCATCCGCTTTCTTTTGTGCGGCTTTTTGCTCAGCTTCAGCCTTCTTGGCTAAGAACTTAGCGTTTTCTTCTTCAAAGTTGAGACCTTTCTTTTCGCATTTTTCTTTTAATTCTGCGACTCTAGCTTCTTCGACTAAACGGTTATTTTCTTCTTCTTCGAGTCTTAATCTTTCATCTGGTTCGATCCAGTTACCTTTAGCGGCTAAAACTTCAGCCTTTTGGTCAGCAACGATAGCTTTATTATCGACATTAGTAAATTTCTCAACATTCATGAATAAGAACATGACAGCAATAATGACGTAGCAAATACCTTCAACACCGAATGATAAGAAGGTGTGTAAGAAACGTTTACCAGCATCGGAAGTGACAACGTTATCTAAACCGACGATGATACCATTACAAATACCACTCATAGCCACCATGATGGAACCATAGACGGCCATTGAGAAACCATCAGTACGAATACCATGGACCGCTTCTTGGTGGTCTAAGATGTTCGCCATTAACGCTAAAGAAATATACATAGCTGGAGCAGTACCTAAAGCTTTAATACAGAATGAGGCAACGGATACGCCTGTGATAGCATCTGTGTTGCCAACTAAGCCTAAGCAAGAGAAGGCAGCAGCAGCACCTAACGCTGCAACGATACCACCTAATGAAATGGCTTTAGATTTGGTGAATTTGGCGGCTAGTGGCCAGACAAACACCATACCAACAGCGGTTGGAACAGCACCAACGGTGTTAATCATTGAGGAGAGGGAATATTTACCGGTATAAGCTTGAGAGAAGAATGACATACCATTATTCTTCATCATGCCACCGAATTGATATAAGAACCAGAATGCCATGAGCATCCACCAATATTTGTCTTTTAAACAAACTTTGGCTTGTTCGCCCATTGTGGCTTTTTTTGCTTCTTTAACTTCGCCGCCACTTTCTGAATTCTTGAGGCTTTCTTCTGTAATACGTTCACGTGTGAAGAAGTATTCTAATAAGCAACCAATGATTAAGGCAACAATCATGACAATCATTAACACGAACCATCTTTGGTTGGCAGCTTCACGAGTAACATCGATGAAGTATTCATTATCTTTCGCTAATTCTTGAACTTGTGTGAAATCACTTGTTGTGACAGGAGCGACATCGGCTAAAGCAATTTTACCTTCTTGGAGCTTTTTCATGATAGCATCATCGAAGAGGCTATTTGCTTGAGCATATTCGTTAGAATAACGATAAACAGGCATTAAGTGCAACATGTCAACGAAGAAGCCGCCAAACATGCCAGAGACACCAGCAGCACCTAATTGTGCAGCCATAACAGCGGTACCTAATAAGCCACGCTTGCCACCATCACGAGTGGATAAGTTAACTAATGCGCTGTGAGATGTGTAATACATTGGCCATGCGAACGCATAGAACAAGTTGTAACCAACAGCAGCGAAGATAGATGCTAGTAATCCACCTTCCATAGATGCTTGACCAGAAATAAGTCCTTGAAGGATTGTTTCTTCGTTAGCAGCACCTGGAACTGGGAAGACAAACAATAACACTAATGCAACTGCAATAGCAGGCATACCTAATAAGATGAGCGGTCTTGCTTTGCCAGCGAGTGATGGTTTTCTTTCCATTAATCTACCGACAAGCAAGTTACCAATAATAATAATGATAGAAGACGCTAATGGAATAACGGTTTCAAGCCATTTACCCCATGATCCCATACCAATAACGTTATGCCAGTATTGGACTAACCAGATATTGACGACACCGTTACAGAATAAAGCTAGAATAGGTCCTAGTAAATAACCTAATCCGGCTTCAGGAAAGAGAGAAACGCTTCTGCTTTTAATTTTCGAACGCATCAAACGCGTCTCGAAAAAACTCTTTTTTGTTTTTTCAGCCATAAATGACCTCCTAATGATATGTATCAAAAACAAATACTCTTTAATCATAAATGATTGGTATCGCTTATACAAAGATTTTTATGTGTAAATTCATGGCAATTTTGCGATTTATTTATCTTTCCTAGTGAAAAGTAAGAAGAAAACTACTATATTTTTCATGTAGAACTATGCGAAACAATGAGTTTAATAATGTTGAAATAACCAACGAAAAGCAGATACGTGGTCTGGAATTTGGTAAAACTCAAGAATCTGAAACTGTATCGCAAAAGGAAAATAAGCTACCTGAAGGTGAGCTTAACGAAAAATATGTTGGTAAGACTATCCGCAAACAAACGGAAGTCAATGTTCAGTATGCTAATAAAGCGACCGCTCCTGCTCACGGCTCAACAACTGTTACAAGTGCGACTACTGCCACTAGTGTAGCGGCAACATCTGCTTCAGTGGTAACTGCAGCCTCTGTCGTCGCGGTCACTGCTATTTCAGTAGCAGCGGGTATTTCTGTCGCGCTTCATGATTACGAATATAAATTCGAATCTTTCTTAGTAACTAGTAACTCTTTGAGTTATGAGTTATATATCGTAGACCACAAGAATGAAAGACCTGATGGTGAACCATATGAAGAATATGATAACTCCCAGGAAGAAGAGCCAATTCAAGAAGAACCTGTTTCTGAAGATCAGGATGAAACTATAGAAGATGAAGAAAAAGAGGAAGAGAAAAAGCCATTTACTCTTCATGTATATAACAGTACTTACGATTATTCGATTCCAACAGCTTTATACACCAACTATGGCGAATTTACTAATTTAAAACCAAATGAACAATATCATATAGTCTTAACGGAAAACCGTTTTGGTGGTGAAACTATTTTTGACAAAACATTTACCACTAAGCCGGTGTCAGAGTTTAGAGGCATTACTTGGGATAAGAAATGCAATTTCTTGACCAACACAATGACTGTTCAATTGGATTATCAGGATGACAACGATATCTTCTCTGACTTTAAGTTTACTCTCAAATCAGAAATGGTGACCGCGACCGGTCCTCTAACTCTTACTTATGATTTAAAGAAAACAACAGAAGAACAAGAGATTAAATTAGACCAATATCCAGAGTTTAATCTCGCTTTAATATACAATTATTCCTTTACCTATATGAATAATGGTGAGGAAGTGATTGCTGATTCTGGTACATTCCAATTCGAAGATAACTCAGGCGCGGAATCTAAATTCAATAGATTTAAATTTGAAAAGACTGCGAACTTTAAGAATAGAACATTCGAAGTACAATTAGATTTCGTAGATGACTTTAATGTCTATTCTGATTTCGTTTTAACTTTTATCTATACATTTGATGAACCAGTCACCTCTGACCATCCAGAAGAAAATGAATTTACTGTTGATATACCATTACAAAAAACAACCGAAATTCAAACAATTGATTTAGATGGTATCGAAATATCCTTATCTGAATCTTATAAATATCGTCTCACTTGTATGTATTATGGCGAGAAGAAAATCTTAGAAGAAGGTAATGTCACATTCATTGATAACAGTGGGGCTATTATCAGATTTAACGAGCTCATTTTCGATGAATCAATTAACTATGATACTAGAGAAATCACTCTCCAACTCGATTATATCGACGAACTTGGCTATCTCTATGGTTTTGAATTCATTCTCACTGACTTAGAAACGAATGAAGAAAGATCATATTATTTAATGGAAACCACTGAACCACAAACAATCGAAGTGAACGAAGTTAAAGAATACGACGAGGATGAAAACCCTGTCTATTACATCGATCCTGTGAGACATCAAGTTAAATATTCATTTAGATATATGAGATTAGATGAACAAGTCGATGTTATCAAAGATAAAGAATGCAAATTTAAAAACTCACTAGTGTCAACATTCCTTGGCCTTGATACTCCATATGATTTCGCTCTAGAAGATGCATATGAGACATATATTTTACCAATCAGATTCCTCTTTGATGACGCTGCGCGTGAATATTCAGAATTTGAAGTATCTTTCTATAAGAATGATGAATTATATGGTCGTTTAGCGTTTGAAGGCGAAACTCATCATAGCAGATGGATGAATGGTGTATTCACTGAAATGGAAGGCCACACCATTGAAGAAATCATTAATACTCAAATCAAAGTTTCTGTGTCTACCTATGTGGTTAGTATTGATAATCCAGGCGGTGTGGAAACTGAGATTTATACTGAATTGGCGACATTCACATTAGACCAAAAGAAAGAATTGTTTGGCCTTGATTTAATGGATGACCCAGAAGAGCCGGCGAGCATCTCATATGGCAATTACGAAATCATGTTTATTCCAATCTTCTCAGGTAATCCATATTACTTTGAAACATTCTTAAAAGTCGAATGTCAAACAGGTAATACCTATATGATTCCATTCTATATGGGCACGAAGAATCAAATTGTGCGCGCTAACTTGCGATATTGCAATAACTTCTTTGAAGACAACTTCGAAGCAGACTTCTCCAGTCCGGTCAAATTAACAGTTGTTTACTACACCTATCACACGGAAATGCTTCCTGGTGATAGTACAACTGATCCACACGAAGGGCTTGTGGAGGACGCTGATGGTGAAAAGACCGTCCTCATCTCTGAAAGTTATCAATTCATGCTACAAGCATAAAATAATAAAAATGTTTTTCTGGAGGTAATCATTATGAAAAAAGAAATGAGAAACAGAATTATTAAGTGGTCGCTATACGTCATATTGCTAGCGGCAACAATTGCTATCTTTGCTCTTGGAAAGTATATCTTTGGTCAAGGCAAAGACATTGCTAAAGATGGTACGGTCTCATGGACAGATCAAGATCCATTGTTCTGGAATTCCAACACTGGTAATGCCTTTGTGGATTATTTCTTAGAACACGCTATTCCAAATACCTTAGCGACAATTCGTATCGTTGGTGTGGCGGTGACATTCGCGATTGTCTTACATTACTTAGCAAAAATTGTCTTTAGAAGTCAAAAAGGCAAAACCATCTCCCGCTTATTAGTGTCTTTCGCTAAATGGGCCATTGGCTTATGCGCTGTCTTCTTCATCTTAGATGCTTGGGGTGCTCCTGCTACTGCAACATTAACTGGTGCTGGCGTGTTAGCTCTTATCATAGGTCTTGGTTCCCAATCCTTAGTGGCCGATATCTTAGCCGGTATCTTCATCGTTTTCGAAGGCGAATTCCAAGTTGGTGATATCGTCATCGTTGATGGTTGGAGAGGTGAAGTGAGAGAAATTGGTATTAGAACTACAAAACTCTTGGACGTCGGTGGCAACGTTAAAATCGTTAACAATAGCGAAATCAAAACTATCATTAACCAAACTCAAGAACTTTCCTTAGCGAAATCTTCTGTCTATGTTTCCTATAACGCTAGAATTGAAAAAGTTGAAGCGGTTATCTCAGATAACATCGATAAGATTAAAGAAAAGATTCCAGCGATCGTCAAAGGTCCTATTTACATGGGCGTCAGTGAATTAGGCGAATCTGGTGTCGAATTATTATTCGTCGCTTATTGTAAAGAAGACGATATTTATCAAGTGCAAAGAGATATCAACCGTGAAATCAAAATCATGTTTGATGACAATGATATTGAAATTCCATTCAATCAACTCGTTGTTCATATGGGTCAAGATGCTGACCAACCAAAAGTCACCAAACAAGATATTAAGAAAGCGGAAAAGTTCAACGAAGAACAAAAAGAACTTTCTCAAGATCTCTCTGTTGATAAATAATTACCTCTAATAATAAATACACGGGATTAGCTCAACTTGGGCTAATCCTTTTTTGTGCTTTTAAACTGCTTATGCTTAATGGTAAACTATTATAAGAAAAGCACGATTATATCAAAACAATATGAAAAGATACTTCTTGTCGTTATTTAGTTGTCTAGTGGTTTGTTCATACGTTAGTGCGTGCTCAGCAAATCTTCCTAAAAAGACATTTGTTGTTTCATTTGATTATGGAAACGTTGTAAAAGAAAAAGCGTCTGTACTTTTACCAGGTAACTTAAATTTAGATGGAGTAGAGATAAGAGACTCGCAAGAAAAAAATAGAATTGTTAACAGACTATACTTGGGTGACAAAGTCGATGTCTATTATAAAGATAAAAAATGTGAGAAAATCGATAGTGTGTTTGTCACTAGAATTAGTAAGAATACGCTCGAAATAAACTATTACGTTACACCTGGCTCTGATGGAGAAATAAGTTTCTTCATAGACGCAGAGGCAGGCAAAGATATTCGTTTAAATCATTCGAATGTTAAATATATCGTTAATGATGACTATTCTTTCATAAAAAAAGAAGAGGCTGATTTATCTACAAATAAACTTTATGCAACCTATGAAGACGGTGATTATGTTGATTACAATGAACCATACGAATATACAACCGTGAAGGTGAATGCCTTCTATTCATTTGATCCAAGAAAAGTTAATTAATTACCAATGCATTAAGTTTTTACCGATTTCAGTTTTGTTATTAATATCGGCTTCAAAGCATTTATAAATATCACCAACGTTATTAATCTTGTTCTGTGATAAGACCATGATAGATAAGGCTTCTTGCACTTTCTTATCATTAAGCGCTTTAGCGACATGTTCAAAGTCTTGCTTTGTACTTCTTGTTACACCTTTAAGGGATAAACCTTTTTCTAACACCAATCTAGTGTTAATAGGGGATTTCTCTTCGTTAACGCCCATTAAGATCAAATCAGCACCTGGAATCGCTAAATCAATCATATTGTTGATCGCGTCCGCGGAGAACTTACCACCGACAGCTTCAATGAGGGTGTCGAACTTCTCACCTTTATATTCCGCAAACTTCGCTATTTTAGCGTTCTTGAACGCCTCTAGTTTATGGTTATCAATACCAAACACTGTTAAGTCTAATTCTGGATGGTCATGTAAAAGCATAATGTAAACGATATACGCCATAATGCCATCACCAAAGAGGGCTAACTTCTCAACTTCATTAAAATCAATTCTTCTTAATGCCGCAGTGGCGACACTTAATAATTCAGAGAAAACAGCGATACTTGGAGCGATAGAATCATCATACTTCACAAGTAAATCCGGGCTACACGTGTAGTAGTTTCTTAAAAAACCATCCGCAGTGGAGCTTCTGAAAATAGCTTTAGGATAATAGTTATCACCTAAGTCTTTTCTATGACATCTACGGTTGGAATTATCACTATAGAACTTATCATCAAATGAGTTAGGCACTAAGATGACTTTATCACCTTTCTTATATGTTCCAGTTGGATCTTTAACAACTTCCCCAACAGCTTCATGGATTGGGGCTAACGGATATTTATGATTTAAAACATTGATATCACGGTTACCAGAAAAATAACGGATATCCGCTTTACAGATAGCCATGGTGTCGACTTTAACAAGGACTTTATTGTCCATGTCTTCGACAGTATCAATGAACTTTTCAATGACACCTGGAGAAGTAACCCTAAAGATATTGTTAAACATTAGAAGGTAACCTCAGTCTTTCCAATCTTTAATAAAGCCTTAAGCATCATCAAATCATCAAAAGTGGTGATCTTAAAGTTTTGAGCACTGCCTTCCACTAAGTGGACGTCGATACCGAATGATAAGACTAACTTAGCGTCATCAGTGACGTTAGGAATGTCTTCTTTAAGCGCTTTTTCATGAGCGTCTTTAATAATATTAAATTTAAATGTTTGAGGAGTTTGTCCTTGATATAATTCGTTTCTATTTGGAATATCAGAGATAATTTCATTATCTTTACTTCTGATAATTGTGTCGCTAGCTTTAATGACGGTATCAACCGCACCAAATTGTTTGCAGACTGCAATGTTATCATTGATAATCTTTTGACTAATTAATGGTCTAGCAGCGTCGTGGATGACGATGATATCGTCAGGAGAAGAGACCAATTCTTCAACCGCTTTTAAACCGTTATAAACAGAGATTTGTCTAGAGTTACCACCGGCAACAACATCTTTCACTTTGCTTAAATCATATTGCTTACACCAAACTTTAACTTGATCGATATATTGTTCATTAGTGACGATAACAATCTTATCGACATCATCATTAATTTCAAAAGCTTCAATGGTGTGAATCATTAAAGGCTTTCCATAGATTGGAAGGAATTGTTTTGGCTTATCCGCATTACCCATGCGCGTACCGCTTCCAGCGGCAAGAATTAAAGCAATATTCATAGTGGATGACTCCTTTACTATATTTTATGTTCTTTTAAGTATTCTTCATATCCCTGTTCTAAAGAAAAACCAGAGTTATAGTGGTGACCAACTTGTTTGTCTTTAGGTGGAAACTTCATATAGTCACCATAAAGATTTCTTAAATATGTGTCATAGTCTTTAGGGACATACGCTTCAATATCTTCGAAAGGCACTTTGATGAATTCTTTGAAGATATTAGTGTCCATTGCTTCTCTTTTCATATTAAAGCCGAAGAAATTACCTGCCATAACGGATTCTTCTAATGGGATTTTTCTCACGAATTTTTCGACGTGCTTATTGCGCCAGTGAGCGATATCAAACACATAGAATAGACCCGCAACGATGTTAAGTAAGATATCTTTGAAGAACGTTCTGGCGTGAACTTTTCTTCTAAGTGCTGGTAAGTAACTTAAATATACTTGCCACCAAATATGGTTAATCTTCTTCTTGAATATCTCTCTAGGTTTCATCTCTTTAGAGAAACCATCGATTGGGAAGATATCAATCCAAACACCGTGATTAATGCGATGTTGTTTATATGTATTTTCAATAAAGGTGGTGGATGAGTCTCTTAACTTACCATAGTTATAGATGTAGCAAGGATCGGTCTTAAATGTTTGAATGAAATATGGTGTTCCTTTGAATTCTTCTTGGAGTTCGACGAACTTATCGTAGTCTTTTCTAGGCATACCAACATCAATATCATCATCCCAAGGGATGAAGCCTTTATGTCTAATGGCCCCTAATGTGGAACCACCCACAAGAAAATATTGAAGATTGTGTTTTTCACAAACTTTGATGAAACATTTCAAAATGTTCAATTGTTTTTCTTGTAAAGCGTTCATAGCGATATAGATAATTTAAACTTTAATTGGTTTATTTGCAACGCAAAGAGAATTATTACTTCATTAAATACGGAAGTTTCTCAACTTTTTGTAAATCGATAGTGAATTCTTCTTTTCCCTCTCTAGTAATAGAAACAATATGTTTATCTAAGATAAATGACTGGCATTGATAGTCTTTACCTTTAAATGTCTTTAAACCATTAAGTGGTAAGCTTGGTATTTCCCTAACTTTAGAAACACTTAAACCCATACACTTGATTAAGCTTTCTTTAGCGCACCACAAGTAATAGAAATCACTATGCTCTTTAATCATCTTAGCTTCCGCTTCGTTAAAGATTCTCACTAATGAGGACATATCTCTATTCTTAATCTCTTCAATATCCACACCAACTTCAGAAGTGGAGACCGCCATTAAAACATATCTTCCCGAATGGGAAATATTAAAGAATGGTCCATTTTCAAAGTATGGTTTACCATTTTCATTTTTAAGCAGTTCTTCTTCAGATAATAGATTCTTCAAATATGAAGAAAGTAATGATCTCACTTGATCAATCTCATTAGCGAATTTTAATGCTTTTTCTTTTTGCGCAGCATTCACGTTTTCTAGTAAGAAACGAAAATGTTTTTGTCCTAAATCCGTACTAGCGACATATAGTTTAACTATTTGCATACCTCTATTATATAGCCCAAAAGATGAAGAGCAAGAAGTTGCCCCTTTTTTCTTTAGAGTGAAAAGGGTAGACTATTTTCTATGAAAAAGGAAAAGATTGGCGTTTTACTTCCAGTATTCTCTTTACCAGGAGACCATGGTATTGGCGATTTCTCACATTATGCCTACCAATTTATCTCGTGGCTTAAAGAGCATCACTATAGATACTGGCAAATACTACCTTTAAATCCAGTTGGACCCGCAAACTCACCATACATTACTGTGTGTAGTGAAGCGATTGATATCCGTTATATCTCATTAGAAGATTTAGTGGAAAAAGGACTCTTAGATAAAGTCCCAAACCATAAGGCAAATGCTGGTAGAGTGGACTATGGTTCCACATTAGCGTTTAAGGAAAAATACTTAAGACGTGCATTTAAAAACTCCAAATTATCCCTTAATAGTTTTAAGAAAAATAACCCATGGGTGGAAGCCTATGCGAAATACTTAGTCTTAAAGACGATTAATGAAAACAAACCATGGAATAAATGGGAAGTCACTAAAGTCCCAAACTTCGCTAAAGATGAAATCAATTTCCATATTTGGTGTCAGTTTATTGCGTTATCTCAGTGGAACGATATCAAGAAGTTCGCTAATAAGAACAAAGTAAAGATTATTGCGGACTGCCCATTCTATGTTGGTCTCGATAGTGTGGACTGCTACATGAATAAAGAGGAGTTCATGTTAGATGAACACTATAACCCAACGGTGGTCTCTGGTTGTCCACCAGATGCTTTCTCTGATGATGGTCAATTATGGGGTACACCAATCTATAACTTCGAAAAGATGAAAGAGAACAATTATAAGTTCTTAATCGATAGAATTACTTGCCTTGCTCATAGAGCGGATATCCTCCGTTTAGACCACTTTAGAGCGTTCGACACATATTGTGTTATCCCTGCGGGAGATGAAAACGCGAGACGCGGTGAATGGCGAGTGGGTCCAAGAAATGAATTCTTTGACGCTCTATATAGTAGAGAACCAAATATCAAGATTATCGCTGAAGACTTAGGTATCCTCTTCGATAGTGTGCATGAATTAAGAGATTACTATCACCTTCCAGGTATGAGAGTCATCCAATTCTGTGCCTTTGAAACATTAGAGGAAAACGATAACATCATCCTTTATCCAGGCACCCACGACAATCAAACCTTATATGGTTGGTTAAAGTCCTTATCTAAAGAGCAAAAGGATATCTTAAGAAAAGAACTCCATCGTCCAAGCGATTTATATGGAGCCTTGTTTAAAGAAATCTGGAACATGACCAGTTTAATTACCATTTTCCCAATGCAGGACTTGTTAAAATTAGACGATAAGGCCAGGATAAATCATCCAGGAACAGTGGGTGAACACAACTGGACATTCAAGTTTAAAAATATGAATTTCTTAGAAACTGTCAAATACGGTCACTAGTTTGACAGTTTTTTTGTTTTGTATCTTTTGGCCTGGCGATTGGTTCTTTCCATTTTTTGGTATGTTATAATTTGAGCACTATGAAAAACAAAATTACTGCATTGGCGTTTATTTCTTTGTTGGCTTTAAGTGCCTGCGGGACAAAGGATTATAAGCCTCAAGATTACATTCTTGAAATGAACTACAAGGATGATTTCCGCATTTTACAACTAACAGACATCCATCTCTCTGATAAGGATGATCAAAAAACACAATTCAAGTTCATGGATTTGCTTTATAAGGACGCGAATAATCCTGATCTTGTCGTGGTCACCGGTGACCTATTCACCTTCGCGAGCAAGAACACTGCGAAGAGCTTATTAAAATATTTTGATGACAAAGGTGTCCCATGGAGTGTTTGCTTTGGTAACCATGATGAGCAATGTTATTTCTCAGTGGATTGGTTAACCAAAACCCTTTCTGAATATGGCTCAAACTGCTTATTCAAAGACTTACAAGACGATAAAGTTAATGGTAATTGCAACTTTGCGATTAACTTAATGAAAGATGGTAAGGTTCATGATCAATTGTTTATCATGGATAGTAACCGTTATGACTTTAATTTCTCACAATTTGGTTATGACTGCTTCAAGCAAGATCAAATTGAATGGTATGAAAGCGTTGTTAATTACACTAAAGAACAAAATGGTGGTGAAACCGTTAATTCCTTAATGTTCTATCACATTCCATTACCAGAAGTTAATGCCGCTTGGGATGAAGCGAAACAAAATAACAAAGTCATTTATGGTGAAAAAAGAGAAGCTTCTTGCTCCCCAGACCATGACTACGGTTTCTTTAATAAAATTAAAGAATTAGGCTCCACAAAAGCGATGTTTTTTGGTCACGACCACATCAACAACTTCGAAGTTGACTATCAAGAAGTGAAGTTCTGCTACGGCATTAAATCCACTGACCGTATTTATCACGATAATGATATGCTTGGTTGCCAAACCATCACTATCCATAATGACCATTCATTAACTATTGATAGATACTATCATACATACGCGGAGGTGAAATAATATGAGTAAGAAATTCTCTTTGATTGCTTTAGCAATTATTGCCGTTCTCGGCTCATTAATGACCTTTGTCGCGTCTAACTTATTCTTTACAGACGTTCCATATTTTGGTCCACATATTATGGATACTGCAATCTTCTTAAGTTTCACCGCTTTATTATTCGGTGCTTACTTTGTAATAGGCGCGATGTATATTGTGCGTTCATATTTAAAGCCAAACATTCGTAAGAAAATGTCTAAGACATACTTAAAGACCACAATGGTTTTAGCGGGTTTAGGCTTTGTTTTTGCTATTCTTGCTGCTGTTATTAACTATAATGGTAATTTCCTTGCATCCGCTCCATTCCCAGGATTCATTATCCTTATGATGGCGATGCACTTATTAGTGTTAGGCGGTTCAGTATTCGCTCTCTTAAAACCTGTTAAGGCTTTACCAGAAGATACAGAGGAGTTTAAAGTTGGCGCCAAACACGTCTTCTTCACCATGGGTTGGTTCTTATTTACCGCTCTATCGTTTAACCGTTTCGGTGCATTCTTAACCATGCCAATCTATGTGGAATTAAGAAACTTCTACCAAACAGTCTTCTTCTATTTATTCTTATTAGTGCCAATGGCGATCTTAGTAAAAAAAGTCTTCGACGTCTTTGAACTAAAATTAGATAGATTTATCTATGTGATTATTTTATTCGCTATTAACTTAGTTTTATTCATAGTGGTGGCGATTATTGGTTTAAACGATACAACATTTGTTTCTTCCTTATCACCAGCTATGCCACTTGAAAGATTAGCGGCAAAACCAGTGGAAATCATTATCCACTTTGCGTCACAATTCGGCATTTTACTCGCTTGGTTAATTAGAGAAATTAAAGCGAAGAAGAACGCTTAGGTAAAAGCGAAACTACGAGTACCGCGATAATAATCTTCGCGATATCAAAAGGTATATAAGGCACTACTGCAATAAGTAGTGCTTTTTGTATATTGAGTTTTAAATACAACGCTAAGAATGTTGCGCCTATTGCATAACAAACAAGCAAAGAAACTGTGCATGCAATTGCCATACGAACGAATTGATTTTTGATTGGAAGTTTATTTAAAAAATAAAGTGGAATCACTAAAACCACAAAAGAAATAACGAAACCAAATGTTGGAGTAACCCCCGCAGTAAATCCTGCATAAACAGGAATTAATAAACCAATGACAAGATATAAACCAGTCACGATGACTGCGTCAATTACTGAAGCAGAAGTAAGACCAATGATAAAGACCATTAGTAATTGTAAAGAGACTTTGATGTTATCCCCTAATGGGAGAGAGAACATACCAATGACGCATAATAATGCAAGCATTACAGCGTTTCTTGTGATACGAATAATCTGTTTCTTTGAATTCATAACCCGATACATTTTACACCTTTTCGTCAAACAAAGGAGAAATAAGTGTATTGTTTTTTGATGTTTTGGTATAATTAACTTTGCTATGGCAGTTCGTTATCTAATCCTTAAGCATCTCTCGCTCGGATATGGTGTGTTACTTAAAAGGGAAGCAAGTGACGTTGGTCATGTGTTTTTTGCGGATACTAAATCCACGAAACAAGTATTATTGTCACATCCTAATCTTGCAGTAGCGGAGAATATCACCTTATCTAAGTTTGTATCATTAGGCCTTTATGAAGGCTTATTTGACAGCGCTACCAAAGGTAAAGCCATGGAATACCTTAATGGGGCTATTAAAGATATGCACCTAAGCGAGAATGAATGCTATGGCACTATTGTCGGTACTAAAGAGTATTCTTTTAGAATCGTCGTAGATTCCAATTCCTTTATCACCTTATCTTGTACATGCCCAGTTGGTGGTGCATGTAAACACTTATATGCTGTTTTAGTGACGATGAAAAAGCTTCTTGATCCTAAGAGCGAAAAAGTGATAGCAAGCCTCGCCTCTAATGAAAAGACGTTTAAGGATATTTTAGAAAGATATCTCTATTTAAGAGGAGGAGATAATCTCCCACTTTTAGGCAAGTTATCTTATCAAATTAGAAGCTTTGAACAATGCCAAAAGTTTATTGAAGAAATATTACCTTATTACCAAAGAGGACAATATAAAGCGAGAGTCGTTAATGACATTCTTTCGCCATTATTCTTTAACAAACAAAATGTTATTAACTTTCAAAAGATATTAGAAACCGCGAATGAATCCACGAAAGCCATGCTCACAGAAGCGGATTCAATCTATCAAACATTAAGTGAAGAATTAGAAAAGAGAAGGGGTGTGACTAGAAAAGCCAATCTTTATGATATTCTTTTAGCCCCTAACTGTGATTCCTTAATCGAGTTACTCAAACACGCTGAAGATAACTATTCAGAAGAAAGAATCGCAAGCCAAGTGATGATGGAATATCTCAAGTATCAAGATTTAACCATCGAACAAATCGCTGCCTTAAAAGGTTCGTATTTATTCCAAATGAATCATCGTTATTACATGCAAGATTTATTTTCTTCTCCGGCGAAGAATAGATTGAGTATCTACTTATTACTTTTTGATGAATTACCGCTTGATGAGAATAAGGTCAAACAAATTCCTTTGGAATATTTCTTAAAGGTTTCTTCATATAGCAACGACAAGACAAGATATGTCCAAATCGTTCATGCGAACTTTGAAAGTGTAAAAAAAGAAGACTATCCATTAGTCGCGGAGCTTTTAATCGGGGCTGCACTTCAACACGATTACTTAGATGAAAGAACCATTAGATTAGGTATTGAACTTAGTAAGAAGATTCCTCAAGGTTCATTTATTACTGAACTAGTGGATAACAATATTAGGAGACCTAAGAAGTCTAGGGTGAGATAAGATGGACGTCATAGAACTATTAAATCATTATCGCTTAGAACAACTATCACCAAGTGATCAGGAACTTTTCGTCTACTTTGATTATAAATATGGTGTGGACTATGACGAGAATAATCATCCACTTTTCTATATTAGATTATTCACTAAAGTGAATAGGATTGATATTTTAGAGTTCACATTAGACTATAAAGGTAGACTTAACTATAGTTGTCAAATATGTCGAGAAAAAGAACCTTGCCGTCATTTCTCCATCTTAGTTTCTAAGTTATTGAATACTGAATTAGAACAATTAAAAGCGTTAGCCACAAAGTTCACTTTTGAAATCTCTGATGTTGATAGAAGAGAACAACAAAATGCCTTTGATTTAGAAATGGGCGAAGTCTTTAAAGAAATCAGAAAAGAAGAGATCGCTAATGCGTCCACAAAAGCGAGATTAAAAGTTTATTTGGAAGATACAAGATTCTCATACAGTGTGAACTTAACTATCGCTAAGGGTAAAGAATACAAAATCGCCTCTATCGATCGTTTCTTAGCGAGATTCAATAACGAAGAAGAATTTAGATACGGAAAAGACCTTACATTAATGCACGTCCTCACTTCTTTTGATGAAACAAGCCAAAAGATCATCAAGATTTTAGAGAAATATAATCCTGATTTCTTTATCGATTTATCTAATGACAAATCATTACAATTCTTTGATGAATTATTAGACGCTTTAAAAGATGACTATCTCTATATTAATAACGAAGTCTATCATGTTTCTAAAGAGCCAATGGATGTCCGTATCAAAGTTAATGATAATTATTCCTTAACTCCAGAAGGCATCGTTAAAGGCTATATTCCATTAACTAGAAATTATTATTACTGCAAATCCGCGAATGAAATTAAGCCATTAACGGACAATCGTTATATTAACTACTTAATTGAATCAGCGAGAACTTATCCATTAAGCACAGTCCAAAATAATTTTGATAACTTTAAATATTCCTTCTTTGAAAAGTATCCTAACTTCTTCGAAGTTTCCGATAAGATTAAGAAAGAATTAGAAGGTAGTGCTTTAATCATTAAAGCGTACTTTGATTATGAAAAAGATAATGTCTATGAAAAGACTAAATGCTATAAAAATGATGAAGAGATTGATGTTAGAAGCATCACTAATTTCTACGAACTTTCTCAAATCAAACACTATCAAGAAATCTTATTATCTTATGGATTCTTTGATCATGTCTTAAGCGATGGTGGTCAAGTCTGGGATTTCTTAAATAGTACCTTAGAAAACTTACAAAAAGTCGCAGAAGTCTATTTCTCCAAAGATTTAGATTCTAGAAAGACATCCTCATTTACCTCTCCTAATATCACCATTAAGAAAGATGGTTCAATGTTAGAAGTACTCGTTGATGGTTCTGTCTATAGTGAAGATGAACTCAAAGCCATCTTAATTGGCTTAAAGAGAAAGAAGAAGTTCGTCAAGATTGGTGACAATTTCATTAACTTAATGAGTGAAGAAACTAAAGAATTCTATAGCCTCGCTAAAGATTTAGACTTAATCAGTGAGAACTCTTTAAGAAGTAAAAAAGACTTACCACTTTACTATGCATTTAAAGCGTATGGTAAGGATCATAATTTCTTATCAATGGACAGTTACTTAGATGACGTGTTCAATGAATTAAAGAATTTCTCTGATTCTAATTTAGAGATTGCTAAGATCAATGGCGACCTTAGACCATATCAAATCGATGGTGTGAAATGGCTATCTGTTTTGTATAAATATTCATTAGGTGGTATCCTCGCTGATGACATGGGCTTGGGTAAGACCATTGAAACAATTGCGTTTATTAACACAATCAAACAAGATAAACCAATTCTTATCGTTTCCCCTAAATCCTTAGTGTTTAACTGGGTCAGCGAATTTAATAAGTTCGCTAAAGATATTCCAGTCGCCGCGATTATCGGCACTGTCGAAGAACGTAAAAAGATTATTAAAAAGATTAGGAACGATAAATTTGGTGTCTATTTCATCTCTTATGATTCCTTAAGGAATGAATTTGAAAACTTAACCGATATTACTTTTGATATGTGTATCCTTGATGAAGCTCAATTCATTAAAAATATGCACGCGAAGAAAACAGGTGCGGTTAAACAAATTAATGCCTTGCACACAATCGCCTTAACTGGCACCCCAATTGAAAACAATATTTATGACTTATGGAGCATCTTTGATTTCTTGATGCCTCATTATCTTTTGGATTATGAGGACTTCAAAGATTCTTATGAACATAATGAAGAATATTATGAAATTGTTAGAGACAAAGTCGCTCCATTCATCTTAAGAAGAAGAAAAGAAGATGTCTTAAAAGACTTACCAGAAAAATTCGAAGTCATTATTACCACTGAAATGAGCCAAGAACAAAGAAAGCTTTACGATGCTTTCCGTTTACAAGCCAAAGAACAACTCAAGGCTAAAGATGGTGGTTCTAAGATTATGGAAGTCTTATCCATTATTACTCGTTTAAGACAAATCTGTGTTGACCCATCAACATTTGTTGATAACTTTGTTGGTGAATCTGGCAAGATTACCGCTTTAAAAGATATTATCAGGGATAAACTCGCTGATGGTCATAGATTCTTAATCTTCTCTCAATTCGTTAGTGCGCTTAATATCGTCAAAGACGAAATTGAAAAGATGGGTATTAAGTACTTCATGATTACTGGTGACACTAACGCGAAGGAAAGACTCAGAATCTGCAATGATTTTAACCAAGACGAAGATTATAAGATTGTCCTTATTTCTTTAAAAGCAGGCGGCACGGGTCTCAATTTAGTTGGTGCTGATGTAGTTGTTCACCTTGATCCATGGTGGAACTATTCCGCGGAAAGTCAGGCTAGTGATAGAGCCCACCGTATCGGTCAAACTAGAACTGTTGAAGTTATTAAGCTCATCGCAGAAAACTCTATCGAAGAAAAAGTCGTTAATTTACAAAACGAAAAGAAGGAACTTGTTGATAAAGTTATTAGCGATAATGACTCATCCATCAAATCTCTATCTATCAAAGATTTGAAGTCAATTCTTAGCATGTAAAAGAGAAACCGCAAAAATGGCGGTCTCTTTTTTGTATATTGTCATATTATAAATGGTCATCTTCTTGTATAAAGAAAGTGAATCATTTCATATTATCATGGAGGCTTATTATGATTTTAGAAAAATGTGTCATTGGTATTGAATTCGGTTCCACAAACATTAAAGCGGTCATGCTCGATGAAAATCACGAGATTATCGCTTCTAACGATTATGCTTGGGAATCAACATTAAAAAACGGTATTTGGATTTATACCTTAGAACAAGCCAAGATTGGTTTAGCGGATTGCTATGCTGGCTTAAAACAAAAATTTGAAGCTAAGTATCGTAAACCATTAAGTAAAGTTGGTGCAATTGGTATTTCTGGTATGATGCACGGCTATCTTGTTTTTAACAAGAAAGGCGAACAATTAGCGGAATTCCGTACATGGAAGAACACCATCTGCCCAGATGCTCAAGATCAATTATCAAAGTTATTTAACTTCAATGTTCCACAACGTTGGAGTGTCTCCCACATTTATCAAGCTATGTTGAATGGTGAGAAAGAAGTGAAGGACATTGCTTTTGCCACTACATTAGCAGGCTACTTCCATTATTTATTAACCGGTCAAAAAGTACTCGGCGCTAATGATGCCAGTGGTATGTTCCCATTAGATAAGAACACTAAAGATTACGATGCTAATATGGTCGCTAAATTCAACGAAGTTATTAAAGACAAAGTTGATTGGAGAATTTTAGACATCTTGCCAAGATGTATGTTAGCGGGTCAAAACGCTGGTTACTTAACAAAAGAAGGTGCCTTATTAATTGACCCATCAGGTGTTTTACAAGCCGGTATTCCATTCTGCCCACCAGAAGGCGATATGGGTACAGGTATGATTGCCACTAACTCAGTTAGAGTGGGCTATGGTAACTCCTCATTGGGTACCTCTGGCAATATTACTCTTGTTACCGACAAGAACATTGCCATGAATAAAGAAATTGACGTTATTGCTTCCCCAAGTGGTTATCCAGCAGTTCTCGTTCACGCGAATAACTGCACAACCGACATCAATGCTTGGGTTGAATTATTGCATCAAGCTATCGTTTTAGCGGGTGGTTCCATCCAACGTGGTGAATTATTCGTGAGATTATTCAATAAGTCTCTTGAAGGTGAGCCAGACGCTGGTGGTCTTGTTTCCTTTAACTACTTCTCTGGTGAAGCCGCGGTTGGCGTCCAAGAGGGCAGACCATTATTCGTTAGAGAACCAGACGCTAAGATGTCATTAGCAAACTTCATGAAATCCCACATTTTAGCAGTTCTTGCTGTCTTAAGAATTGGTGTTGATATCTTAAAGAAACAAGGCGTTGAAGTTAATAAAATCTACGGCCACGGTGGTTTCTTCAAAACCCCAGTCGTTGGTGCTAAAGCTTTAAGCGCTGCTTTAGATGCTCCAGTTGCTACTTTAAGCAGTGCTGGTGAAGGTGGCCCATATGGTGAAGCCTTACTAGCCGCTTATATGCTTGAAAAAGAAAAAGGCGAAAGCTTAGAAGACTATTTACAAAATAAGATCTTCGCTAACGCTAAAGAAGATGTTGCTGTTGCTTCTAAAGAAGAAGTCATTGGCTTCAATAAGTTCTTAGAAAGATATAAAGCCGCTGTCCCAGTGGAAGCTAAAGCGGTTGAATGTGTCGAAGGTCAACACTGCAAGTAATATATGAGTTTTAATTGGTGTTTTATTGGAACAGGCCAAATTGCTAAAAAGGTTGCTAAGGAATTAGTCACCAATCCTGGCCACACAATTGTGTCTGTTTTCAACCGCACCAAAGCCAAAGCGGAAGCTTTTGCTAAACGCTACAATTCTACAGTTTATGAAAGTGCGTTAGAGGCGATTAATGACCCTCGCGTTGATGGTGTCTATATCGCCACCACAAATGAAACGCACTTTTCATTTTGTAAGCTTTGCTTAGAAAACCATAAGCCTGTTCTTTGTGAAAAGCCAATTACGGGTAATTCTAAAGAATTAGAGGAACTCATCAAACTAAGCAAAGAAACAAATACTTACTTAAAAGAAGCAATGTGGACTTGGTTTAATCCTGTTGCGAACAAAGTCAAAGAATGGATTAAAGAAGAAAGAATCGGTAAGATCCTTTCTGTTGACTGCATTTTTAACATGCCAATATTTGGCTATAACAAAGCCAAAGGTAGATATATTTCTCCGTCTAGATATGGAGGCGCTCTTCTAGATTTAGGTGTTTACCCAGTGAGATATGTCTATGAATTATTTGGTAAGCCAAAATCCATTAAATCAAAGGGCAAACTATATAACGGTATTGATCTTTTTAATGATTCGATATTTGAATATGATGGTTTTAACGCCCATGTTAGCAGTCAAATCAACGCCCTTGTCGGCGAGCACTGCATTATTAAAGGAGAAAAAGGAATCATCAAAGTTCCTTTATTCCATATGACAAGTAAAGCAGTCTTAAAAACAAAAGGTCATAAAGAAATTTTTAAAGATAAGGAAAAGAAATTTGCCCGTCAGTTTAGGGTTAATGCTGAATTTATCAAAGGGGAACAACCTAACACCTTAGTGTCCTTGGATTCTTCGCTAGATGTGATGAAGATTATGGATGAAATAAGAAAACAAATCGGTGTTATTTTCCCGTGTGATTGATACTTTTTTGAAAATATATTCTATAATTATAGTAAATAAGGGGATATATAATCATGCCAGCTAAAAAACCTGCTGCTAAACCAGCACCTGCTAAGAAAGCCGCTCCAGCAAAGAAACCTGCTGCTAAACCAGCACCAGCCAAGAAGGCCGAACCAAAGAAAGCCGCTCCTGCTAAAAAGTCAGCTCCTAAGAAAGAGGAAAAGAAGACTGTTGATTTCCGTAACTATCACGTTGCGAAACGTCCAGATGGTAAATGGCAAGTCAAATATGCCGGTGGTGAAAAAGCCATTAAGTTATTTGATACCCAAAAAGAAGCTTTGGAATTTACCAAAAAGATGGCCGAAAACCAAGGTGGTTCTGTCTTAGTCCATGCCTCCAAAGGTGCACAAAAAGGCAAAATTAAAAAGAAATAGTTATTAATGAACAAAAAGTTAATATGCTTTGACATGGATGGCACCGTTTATCTCGGTGAACATCTATTTAAAGGCGCGAAAGAAACATTCGAATATCTTAGACAAAACGATATATCGTTTGTTTTTTTGACGAACAATTCTTCCCATTCACTAGACTTCTATGTGAAGAAGATTAAAAGAATGGGTATCGAGTGTAATGAAGATAATTTCTATTCTTCCATTGATACCACGATCAAGTATTTAAAAGATCAAAACGTCAAAACTCTTTTTGTCTTAGGCGTGAAATCATTCAAAGAAGAATTAAGAAAACATTTCATACTTATTGAAGATTATCAAGAACAAATCCCAGACGTTGTGTTAGCCTCATTTGATACAGAACTAGTTTATGATGAGCTAAAGAATGCTTGCCTTTATATTCAAAGAGGAAGTAAATTCATCGCTACAAACATGGATTATCGTTGCCCAATTGAGGATGGCTTCTACATCCCAGATTGTGGTGGACTTTGTAAATGGATTGAGATGTGTACGGATATAGCCCCAATATTCTTAGGTAAACCAGAACCCACGATGATTTATCAAGTCATGGAGAAGTTTGGTGTCACTAAAGAAGAAACAATGATGGTGGGTGATCGTTATTATACCGATATTGTCGCGGGATTGAACGCTAACGTTGATACCGTTGCGGTCTTAAGCGGGGAAACCACTTTAGAAGAATTTAAAAAGGCTGATCGTCAGCCAACCTATATTCTTGATTCAATCGCAGATCTTGTTTCTTTGCTAAAGAAATAACTACATTGAATAAGTATACAATTTAGTTTCTTGATGGATGGCGTTGCCATCCTTATCTTTTTCTACGAAAAAACTATATGTAGCGAGGCCGTCTTTATTAAATTTGATTTCGCCTTCACTAGTTGTCTCTTTGATAGTTATTTTATTAACAATACGATACTCTTCTTTTGAAGCGTAAAACTTATAGATATCATCGACATCCTTATTTAGATATTCGGCATTTCCATAAAGAGTGCTTACATATGGAATGATATTTAATGCTTTATAGATGGTTGTTTCAATTTCTTCTTCGTCATTTTTTTCGACAACCGTTCCTATCCATCTTCCTTCTTTTACGCTATAGGTCAGTTCCTCAGTAGTTTTTTCTCCGTTTATATCAATATCAACATGAACTTTTGTTTCTTTTGGAGAGAACTCTTTTTTGGCGAGCATGTTTTGATATCTTTCATACTTAAATGTTCTTTCTTTAGAACACGCTGAAAGAGAAAAAAGACCAACTGCGATTAAACAAACAAAAGTGGTTTTCTTCATATGTATCAATTATCTAATATTTTGAAAAAATAAAAAAGACTGATACGAGTCAGCCTTAATTATTAGTCGTTTTGTTGAAAGACGTTAGTGGTGATATAATCAACACCCATCTCTTCTAGTTTTTTAAGAGTTTCAGGAGTATCAACTGTCCAGCAGTTAATCTTGAGATGCTTTTTATGGAAGAGATCAACGAGATCTTGGGTTAATAATTTATCTTCGATATCGATATCCATCTTGAAGAACTTAGCCCATTTATAAAGCGTCTTGTAATGGCCTTCCTCCAAGAGTTGTTGAAGGTGCACTCTTTTGTGGAATCTATTTCTTAATTTAATAAGTGGCCAAGGATAGAACGCGATGAAGGTGACATTCTCTAAACCCATTTCTTGATCGATATATTTAACAATTTGTTTTAAGTATTTAACTTTTGGATTTTTTGGTTTGAATTCAATGATTGGACGCTTGCCACTTTCCTTACAAATCTTTAAATAGTCCTCAAATAGAGGAATGTAGGCTTCTTTATCGCCTTGATCATTATCTAATGGTAACTTAATCACTTCGTCTTTTGTGAGCTCACTAATGACGTATTTTTGCCCATTGCTTAAGAAATCTGGGTCATGATGAATTACCCAATAATTATCTTTGGTTAAATGAATATCGGTTTCGATACCATAGAATTCACCTTTCGCTGCTTCTTTAAAAGCGTTCAAAGTATTCTCAAAGTATTTATCGTGCTTACCACGATGCGCTATACATAATGGTTTCATATTAATCTATTAGTCTTCTGCTTCCCCTAGAGCTTCTAAGCCAGATGTGAATTTAGTTTTTGTGTTTCTCACATTCTTCACAAAGAAGAATACTACTAAGGAGAGGGCAATACAACCAGCAGCGTAAATTGGTAATAAGTACCAGTCAAATGAAGGCACTAAAAGAAGTGCGCCAAAGGCGACTGGAGTAATTGTTTGAGCGGCCATGCTAGATGCATAGTAGTAACCTGTAAATCTACCAATTTTCTTGCTGTTACATAATTCAACAACCATTGGGAAGGAGTTAACGTGGACTAAGGACATACCAAAGCCTTTAATAGCAAATAATGGATATAACCAAATAGGAGCGGCAGCGCCATCACCAACCCCAGCGGTGAAGGTGAGGATAATCCAAGCGGCATAGGACACTAACGTTAAACCTAAACCACCAAATAATGTCCATTTACGGCCAATCTTACTAGCAATCATACCGCCCAAAGCAAAACCAGCAACGGAGGCAACACCGCCAACGATAGTTAAAACGCTAGTTGCGGCTTGACCAGAATCAGTATTGTAAATGATGTAGTTATTTAAGAAAGTACCAACAGCGTTATCCGCCATAAACCAGAAGAACTCTGCGCCTAAGATTAAGAAGAGCATAATCTTATTAGCTTTGGATAATGGCTTATCATCATCTACTTTATCAGCGGTTTCACTAACTGCATCGCCTCTGGCCATTTCGTCTTTCACTTCATCATGAATTTTGTTTTCTTTAATGAGAAGAAATAAGACAACTGCCGAGATAAGCATTAAGACTGAGGCCACTAAAAATGGGGTTTCAACAATCCAGAAATTCTTATCATCAACTTGGAGGTATTTTTTCTTAAAGTCAAAGAAAATACCGAGGACGGTAGCGAATGCGCCACCAATATAACCCATGATATTGATGATACCATTAGCCTTAGAACGTAGTGGCTTTGGTGTCATATCAGGCATTAAAGCAACAGCCGGGTTACGATACATCATCGCAAATAAAACAACCATCGCCATAATAACGATGACACCCACTAAGTTACTTTGCGTAAAGAATAATGGAATAAATGGGAATAATGCACAACACACAATTGTGCCCACAGCGATATATGGCATTCTTTTACCAAATCTAGTTTTAGTTTTATCAGAGAGTGCACCAAATATTGGTAAGAGAATTAAAGCGGCTAAATTATCGATCGCCATCATAATACCAACAAGGTATTGAACTTTTCTTTCATCAGCGATGCCTAATCTAGTTTTGAATAATTCAGTAAGTATTGGTGTGCACCATGAATCGTATACTTGCCATAAGAGCAAAATACCGAAAAAGGCGAAACCAATGATAAAAGTACGTTTGTAATTCAACTTAAACGCAGATTGTTTAGTTTGTTCCATAATTACCTATCTTTCCATGTGTAATATACACATTGTTCACAATAGCAAGTTAATAGTTATAAGCCTCTTTGTCAATCTATTATTTTTAAAATGGGTTATAATAGTGACGAGGTTACATATATGAATAATAATTTTAAGGATATTCGTATCACTGATAATTTTTATCAGTCTTCAAGTTTTTTCCCAATGCCTTTAACTTTAATAGGCATTTTAAACGAAGATGGAACTCTAACTTCTTATGGAGCGTATTCTCTAATTTTCCCTTATTACATCGCTGGTAAAAAGTTCTACGCAATGATTTTGGAATGTAGAAATACATCCAATACTGCAAGGGGATTATTAAGACATAAGAAATGCACAATTAACTTCTTACCATATTCTAAAAAGAATTTTTCTCAACACGTTGACTGTGGCTTCCCTGGCGATACCCCAAAAGAAAAGATGAAGAACTTTAGATTCACACCTGTTGATGGTTTATCAAAAGAAGAACACCCAGATGAAAAATATCCAAAGATTTTAGATGAAGCTTTGCAAGTATTTGAATGCACATGGATGAGTGAATTAGATAACGCTCAAGACGATCCAGTTTTAGAGGACTATGATGGTTTTAAATATCACGACTTCAATGGTATAACTTCCAAGTTTGGTGCCCATTTTATCTTGAGAATTGATCACATCCTCATTAAAGATAAGTATTACAACTCCATCATTAATGGAGCGACACGTGGTAATTATTGCCCATTACCAACAAACTGGGGCTATAGAGATAGTAAGTATTTCTGGTGTTCTGGATTTAAAAAACCAGAGCATATCGCTATTCCAAATAGAGAGGTTGATATTTCTTCTGTCAGATATGCAGCGGATAGACTGAATACTGATGTTAAATTCACTGATGCTGCACTTAAGATGTTGGTGAAAGTCCCTCGTCCATTCTTAAAACTAGTGCTCAATGGCTGTGTTGATTGGGCTAACAAAAACGGTAAGAAAGTTATCGATGAACCAGAAATGAAAGAAATCAACGATAAACGTTCACAAGAGAAGAAAAATAAGAAATAAAAAGAGGACTCAGTCCTCTTTCTTTTTTACAACTTTTGGTAACGGTGAATCACAAATTCAATAATGAGGATGACCGCTTTTATACATAAGGCGATGCCTATGTAGTTAATAAAATTGGTAAGCACTTTTACATTTGCCGAATTGGCGAGTAAGAAGATAGTAAATATCGCTTCAATGATGCATAAGATGATAACAATGATGTTGAGAAATGGTTGGTGGAGAATGTTTAGTCCAGCATCAACAACTTTTGCCACCAAAAATACTAGGTTGCATATGCACCAAACGATACACGTGGTCGGTAAATCGATATCGAGCAGCAATAAAAGGACGCCCAATATCATTGTTAAAACTGATGTCACACAGTTAGGGATATTTCTTAATTTAACCAAATCCCTCATTGATAAGAAATCAACGAGTTCAGTGACGCCGATTGCTAAAACTAATGAGCCAATATATGACTTGCTAATTTCAAGTTCATAGGACATGAAAGTTAACATTGTTACGCCAATAACAATGAAACTAAAAATAGTCACCAATTCTAAGGCTATGTGCAACCTATTTTGTTTTCGTAGCATACTTTTATCGTATCTTATTAATCTTTTTGTGGTAAGACTTATCTTTCTATTATCTTAAGGACAATGTTAATCATTTTCTCAAAATCTTGGATACATAAGTATTCAAAACGACCGTGGTGGTTACCACTTCCTGTACCTAAGTTTGGAGTGACTAAACCCATCTTAGAGAAAGTTGCGCCATCTGTACCGCCTTTGATTCTGTCGAACACCGGTTCAATGCCCATGGCTTTTAAAGCGGCTTCCGCTTTCTTAACTGGACGAGGATCTTTATCGACATAAGCTTTCATATTCTCATATTGTTCAAAGATTTCAATTTCAATCTTGGCCTTTGGATATTTACTTTGTAAAGCATCTCTAATTTCATAGATTCTCATATCTAAGGCTTCTAACTTTTCTCTGGAGAAGTTTCTAAGAATTGCGGAGAATTCAACTTCTTCACTAGAACCAGAGATATTGTTTAAATGCCAGTAGCCTTCATCTGCATAGAATGGTGTTTCTTCTTGAGGGAGCATGGAAATGAATTCCGCTTGTAATTGAAGAGCGTTGATTAAAGTATTCTTACCTTCGCCTGGGTGAACGGCTACGCCTGTAATCTTAACTTTTAAGCCTTGTGCATTAAAGTTTTCACAATCAATACAATTGATATCGCCGCCATCAATAGTGAAGGCGTAATCCGCTTTCATTTTCTCTAAAGAGAAATGTTTTGGACCTTCGCCGATTTCTTCATCTACTGTAAAAGCAATAGCTAATGGATGGTGTTTGAAATCTGGATGTTCTTTTAAATAATCTAATACCGCCATGATGATTGCGATACCCGCTTTATCATCAGCACCTAATAAGGTGTTACCGTCAGTAACGACTAAGTCTTTACCGATGAAGGCTTTCATCTTAGGGAATTGTTCTAATGTGATTTTATATTTATCGTTGAGTTTGATATCATTGCCATCCCAATTATTAACGATTTGAGGATTAACACCAGTATCAGTAACTTCTAATGCTGTATCCATATGGGCGTTTAAGCCAATGACATCGCCTTCTCCATCCGAATGGGCATAGACAATACCATATTCATCCATATAGGCATCTTCTAAACCAAGTTCTAGTAATTCTTTAACTAATAAACGACCTAGATTCTTTTGTTTTTCTGTAGAAGGAGTGGTACCGGTGGTATCATCCGCTTGAGTATCAATCTTGGCGTATCTAATAAATCTTTCAATGTTTTTGTTCATAGCACATTCCCCTTTATGCTCAATATTATATATTGTTAGTAAAAAAACAAAATAGCATTTTTCTTTGCTACAAAAGAAAATACCGATAGAATGTAGATATGGTTGAAGAAATTGAAATAAAAAGAAAAGTTTATCAAGTAGTGGAACAAATTGGAGAACGTACCTTTAAAGTCGAAAGAAAGGGAGAATATTTCTTTTTAAAGAAATTCGACGATGACAAAGCGGGATTCCAAGATTTTGTCGACTGCGAACATCGTTTAAGAGTGTCGGGTGTTACAAACCCTAAATGCTTCTTATACGATAAAAATTTAAGATGGGCAGTTATTGAATATGTTGAAGGTGATAATTGCTTAGATTTGTTGAAAGAAGGTTCGTTATCAGAACAGATATTAGAACTCATGTTTAAAACGTTCTGGTATGCCCGAAACGATGACATGGAGTTAGACATGAAACCAGATAATTTTGTCTACACGAATGGAAAGCTTTATTACTTGCCGTTTAAATATAAGAGATTCGTAAGTAAGGACAACTTTGTCCAGAAAGATTTACGTCTATGGTTCTTTACAAAAGAGTTTGTGAAGTACTGCCATGACAAAGGTATTGATGTCGATCAGTCGCTTGTGAAGAGTGATTATGAGACAAATAAGAACATGTTATTAATGGTCGCTAAGCACTATAGATAGAGGTTAAAAGAAACTTATGGAAAACAAAGTCTTAAAAATTATCAAATCTCGTGTTAGTTGCCGTGCTTATAGCGAAAAGAAAGTATCCAAAGCTAAAGTTATGGCGGTCGCTGAAGCTGGCAAATTTGCCCCAAGCGGCATGAATAGACAAATCGCTAGCATCTATGTCATTAACAGCAAAAGAAACGTGGAAAAACTCAGACGTCTATCAAATGAGATCAGAGGGAAAGACTGTATGTATGGCGCTAGCACAATCATTTTGGTCGCTGGTCCAAGAGATGATAGATTCACATATCAAGATTGTTCCTGCATCTTAGAAAACATGTTTGTGGCCGCTCACGCTTTAAACCTTGGATCTTGTTGGATTAATCAATTTGATGAATTTTTCCAAACAAAAAATGGGTTAAAAGTTAAAAAGGCATTAGGTATTCCAGAAGATTTCATGGTTGTCGGCTCTTGTGCTCTTGGCTATCCTGCTCCAAACGCTCCTCTAGCGGTTAAGGATAGAAAAGAAGACTTCATTAAAGTCCTTTAAATAATACGCGCATTCGTAAGATTGTCATGTGACAAAAGCAACTTAATAATCAAGCGAATGCTTTTTTATTGGTAGAATTGAAGGCGTAGTAACACACAGGAGACTTTATCATGAAAAAAGTAGTTACCAATCCTTATTTACCTAACTTTGAATATGTTCCTGATGGCGAACCACACGTTTTTAATGGACGTGTTTATGTCTATGGTTCACACGACCGTTTCAATGGTGGTAATTTCTGTCTAAACGACTATGTCACATGGTCCGCACCAATCGATGATTTATCCGATTGGAGATATGAAGGCGTTATTTGGAGAAAAGTTGACGATCCAACCACAAACGGCAAGAGAGTTTATTACGCTCCAGATGTCTGCCAAGGTCCAGATGGAAAATTCTATCTATACTATTGCCCAGTCCAAGGTATCACAAGTGGTTCCTGGATTATTCACTGCGCAGTCGCAGATAACCCAGCCGGTCCATTCAAATACCACGGCAACGTTGATTTAAAGAAATGGGGCAAAACATATCTTCCATTCGATCCAGCGGTTTATGTTGAAGATGGTCATGTCTATTTATACTATGGCTCCGCCATGTTCTATCCTTTATTGGACGTCCGCGCTAAATCCATTAAAGGTGGTGCGGTTGTGGAATTAGATCCAAAAGACATGTTAACACCAATCACTGAACCAGTGATGACCGTTCCAACAATCAGAAACGATGTTAATAAAGAATACGGCATTCACGCTTTCTTTGAAGCGTCCTCAATGCGTAAGTTTAACGGCAAGTATTACTTCATTTATTCTTCCCAAGCCGGTCACGAACTTTGCTACTGTATCGGTGATACACCAATGGGCCCATTCAAGAAGGGTGGCACATTAGTGTCTAATGGTGATATCGGTTTACGTGGTATCGAAAACAGCAAAGACGCAGTTGACTTCACAGGTAATACCCATGGTTCCATGGTGGAAGTTAATGGCAAATACTACGTCTTCGCACATAGACAAACAAATAAATGCCAATTCTCCAGACAAGGTTTTGCTGAAGAAATCTTCATGGAAAAAGATGGTTCCTTCAAGCAAGTTGAAAGAACATCCCAAGGTTTATATGGTAAGCCATTACCAGGTCAAGGCGAATACTTCGCATCTATGTGCTGTGGCTTAAGAGCCAAGAATGGTAACAGATT
The DNA here is from genome assembly GCA_902798595.1 of uncultured Erysipelotrichaceae bacterium. Lineage (GTDB taxonomy): Bacteria > Bacillota_I > Bacilli_A > RFN20 > CAG-826 > RUG14515. The sequence continues at coordinate 30,227 of CADBXE010000013.1, forward strand.
CTATGGCATCTTTAAGTTCGGTCATGGTAAAGATCCATTCTTAACACAAGAAGGTGAAGATAGAGAAGAAAATCCAAACCAATATGTTAAGAACTTCAACGATGGCTGTTCCATCACCTATAAATACTTCGATTTATCCAAGACCAAATCATTCGCTATTAAGTTAGATGGTAAGGCCGAAGGTAAACTCACCATGAAGTACGGTGAAAAAGAAGCCGCTCAAGATATCAACGTAAAGGGTGAAGCTCTCGTCGAATTCAAAGTCGAAAAAGGCGGAGAAAAAGATCAAGTTACATTCGTTTACGAAGGTAAAGGCGCTCTCAATTTAAGAAAACTCATTCTTAAATAAGAATAACTATTAAGACAATAGGCGTAGCACATGCTACGCTTTTTGTTTGCACTATTTGGTTTAGCAAGTATAATAACTACGTTATGAAAAACTTTTATTTAGAAATCAAACACGTTGATAAAAAGACAGGAGCCAGATACGGAATCCTCCACACCCCTCATGGTGATTGCGAAGTTCCAATGTTTATGCCTGTTGGTACTTTAGCCACGGTTAAAACATTATCCCCAGAAGAATTACATCAAATGGGAGCAGGCACTATCTTAGGCAACACTTATCACCTTTCCATTAGACCAGGCGCGGATATTGTTGCTAAAGCTGGTGGCTTACATAAGTTCATGAACTGGGATGGACCAATCCTCACGGATAGTGGTGGTTTCCAAGTCTTCTCTCTCGCTGAAAATAGAAAAATAACCGAGGAAGGTGTGCATTTTAAGAACCATTTGAATGGTGATAAGCTTTTCTTCTCTCCCGAAACTTCTATTGAAATTCAAGAGAAATTAGGCTCAGATATCGCCATGTCTTTTGATGAATGTATTCCTTGGCCAGCGGATTATAACTACTGCAAGAAATCCACTGAAAGAACATTAAGATGGGCTAAACGTGGTTTAGACGCTCATAAAAGAGAAGACCAAGCTTTATTTGGTATTGTTCAAGGTGGCGACTTTGAAGACTTAAGAAAAATGTGCGCTGAGGAATTAGTGAAAATGGATTTCCCAGGCTATTCCATTGGTGGTACATCTATTGGTGAACCAAAAGATAAGTTCTTTGAAATGATTGATTACGCAATCAAATACTTACCAGAAGATAAACCAAGATACGTTATGGGTATTGGTTCTATTGACTATATCTTAGGCAGTATCTTACGTGGTGTTGATATGTTTGACTGTGTCTTACCAACTAGACTAGCTAGACATGGTGCCTTAATGACTTCGCATGGTCGTGTAAATATTAAAAACGAAAAGTATAAAGAAGACTTTACACCTTTAGATGATAAGTGTGATTGCTATTGCTGCAAGAACTACACTAAAGCGTATTTAAGACATTTGCACATTTGTGATGAAACATTTGGTAAACGCTTAATGTCTATCCATAACGTCAGATTCCTCATCCGTTTAGTGGAAGAAGCTCGTGAGGCTATCAAAGAAGATAGATACGAAGAATTCATGAAACAAAAACTCGAAGAGTTTGGTGATGAAAGAGGCTTCTAATGAATATTAATTTATTTGATTATTATCTACCTGAAGAATTAATCGCTCAAAGACCAAGTGAAAAGAGAGACCACTCTCGTCTTTTGCTTGTTAATAGAGAAACAAAAACATACGAAGACAAACACTTCTATGATATCGTTAGTTATCTTCATGAAGGTGATGTCTTAGTGAGAAATAACACTAAAGTCATTCCTGCTAGATTATTAGGTATTAAGGAAAAGACCGGTGCACACTGCGAATTGCTTTTATTAAAGCAATTGGAAGGCGATAACTGGGAATGCTTAACTAGACCTGCTAAATCGCTTAAAGTCGGCGCAAGAGTGGATTTTGGCGAAGGCAAACTTATTGCTGAATGTATTGAAGAAAGAGAAGAAGGTCTTCGTGTTTTTAAATTCATTTATGAAGGCATCTTCCTAGAAGTTTTAGACCAATTAGGTAAAATGCCTTTACCACCTTATATCGCTCAACAATTATGTAGTAACGATAGATATCAAACTGTCTACGCTAAATACGAAGGTAGTGCGGCAGCGCCTACCGCTGGTTTCCACTTTACAGAAGAAATCTTTGAACAACTCAAAGCCAAAGGCGTGGAAGTTATTGATGTCACTCTTCATATTGGTTTAGGTACATTTAGGCCAGTCAAAGTGGAAGACACTAAAGACCATGTTATGCATAGCGAAGTCTACGAGATGAGCGAAGAATCCGCTGAAAGATTAAACAAAGCAAAAGCGGAAGGAAAACGCATTATTGCAATCGGAACAACATCAGTAAGAACCTTAGAAGCTAACTATTCCAAATATGGTTGCTTTAAACCTACAAGAGAAGCCACAAGTATCTTTATTGAACCTGGCTATAAATATCAAACGGTCGATGCATTAATCACTAATTTCCATCTCCCAAAATCAACGTTGATCATGCTTGTATCAGCGTTTATGGGTAGGGAATTTACCTTAGAAGTATATAAGCACGCAGTGGAAGAAAAATACCGTTTCTTCTCCTTTGGCGATGCGATGTTTATCTATGGAAGAAACAAAGATTAACTATCAAAAAGAACAGGAAAAAATTCTTAAAGTTCTGAAAGAAAGCGGTGAAAAACCCACCTTACTTTTGCACGTTTGCTGTGGTCCTTGTTTTACCTACCCGTTTGAATTAATTAAAGACTATTTTAAGATTACGATCATATATAATAATTCCAATATTTATCCTGAAGAAGAGTATCATCGCCGCCTAAATGAGCTTAAAGGTTATCTAAAGGCGATTTCTGCGGATATAGAAGTGATTGAATTTGATTATGATAGTGTAACCTACTATAAAGATTTAGAACCATACGCAGATCAGCGCGAAGGTATGGAACGCTGCCGCATCTGTTTTAGAAAGAGATTAGGGCAAGCAATCCAACTAGCTGATGAGCGTGACTATGACTATGTAGGCACAGTGATGAGCATCTCCAGATTCAAGAATTCTCAAGATTTAAACAAGATTGGTTTTGAGTTGTCTGAAGGCAAACGCGTGAAGTGGTTGCCCGCTGATTTCAAGAAGAATGGCGGCTATGAAAAGTCATTAGATATCGTTCGCAAGTATGGTCTCTATTTCCAACACTACTGTGGTTGCAAGTTCTCAATTAGAGCAAAAAAAGACGAAATTTAAAGTACCTAAAAATCGAAAAATAAGGGGTGAAAAATGACTTTTTCGCCTTTTTTGTTGCATTTTTTTCGCCTTGAAAACCGTGTCACGTGTCGCTTATTTTTGCATCTCTCTCGCATATATATTTAAATTTATTTAATAATTGGTTGACAGCGCACCTACACTCACGTATGATATTAAACGTTGACGGCTCGCGTTGACGTGCGAGGTTGCTGATACACCCACAGGCGTTGTCATGAAGGTGTATTCAGGTAATTCGCACTGAGAGAGTTAAAGTCAAAGCCTGATAGTGATAGGAGGAAAAACGCTCCCAACGGAAAAACAAGTGTTCACCATTCTTAGAGCGGTTCACAAATATAAAGATTCCCGTGAACAATTCGAAATCAGAACACACAAAAGAATCATCGATATTAAAAACTACCGTAAAGAAACTCTTGATTCCTTAAAGAATTTAGATCTCCCAGCCGGTGTCGATATCGAAATCAAACTATAGGAGGTAAATGTTCATGAAAGCTATCGTTGGTAGAAAAATGGGCATGACCGAAGTCTTCACTGAAGATGGCCAAATCTATGCCGTCACAGTGGTTGAGGTCTTACCTAATGTAGTTACACAAGTCAAAACCGTTGAAAAAGATGGTTACGACGCTATCCAAGTTGGCTATGAAGAATTAAAAGAATCTAGAGCCAACAAATGTGAGAAAGGTATTGCTAAGAAAGCCAATACAGTTCCACACCAAGTCCTTAAAGAATTAAAGGGCGATGAAATGAAGAATTATCAAGTCGGCCAAGAAATCAAAGCTGACATCTTCAAAGCTGGTGACATCGTTGACGTCATCGGTACAAGCAAAGGTCATGGTTATTCCGGTGTTATCAAACGTTGGAATCAACACATTGGTCCTAAAGGTCATGGTTCAGGTTACCACAGAGGTCAAGGTACCTTCGCAAACAATGGTCGTTATAACCACGGCGTTATGCCAGGCAAACACATGTCCGGCCATTACGGTAACGAATCTGCAACAGTGCTCAACCAATTAGTCGTCGCTGTTGATGCAGAAAAGAACTACATCTTAGTGAGAGGTGGTCTCCCAGGACATCCTGAACAAGTGAAACCACTTATCGATCGCACTCCAGTAGTGGAAGCCGCTCCAGTTGAAGAGGCCCCAGTCGTGGAAGAAGCTCCAGTCGTCGAGGAAACACCAGTCGTTGAAGCTCCAGCCGCCGAAGAGCCAAAAGCCGAAGAAGCCGCTCCAGCCACTGAAGCAGCTGAATAAGAACGGAAAGGAGAACAGTTAGTATGGCAGAAAAGAAATCCGTCAGCGTTAAAGTCTATAACATGGCTGGCGAAGAAGTCTCCAAGATGAACCTCAATGCTGCAATCTTCGGCATTGAACCACATCAACAAGCAATGTTCGACGCCGTTCAAG
>CADBXE010000014.1 GCA_902798595.1 uncultured Erysipelotrichaceae bacterium
GCTTTCTATAACACGACTCGAATAAAAAACAGGAACCTTAATTGATTCCTGTCTTTACCCGGCTTTTTTGAAGTGTGTCCAATTTGGGGTTCACTTCAATAATCGAGGCTTTTATTTACCTGCCTTATTTTTATAAGCTGTTCCTAGACCTTCAATTCTTGTTTCTAACCAAATTCTTAAATATTGAGAAGCTTGTTTTTGATTAACAAAATAAGTAACAATATCAGGCTGTAATGAACTTAACGTAATGCCTAAGGCTTGACTCCATTTAGCGAAGTTTTCATCATAAGCACTTTGATATTTGCTTTGCATGTCATCAATCATGGTTAACAAAGAACTAAATACATTCGCGGAGACCGCAGCGTTCCATCTTTCATAAATCATATTCCAAAACCATGATTCATTAGAAAAAACCACAAACCAAGGATTGTCAGTTCTTTGACAATACAAAGCATCCTTATTGGTGAAAGTGAAATCCGCTTTGCTTAACGAAGCATTGGCTTTAAGTTTATACTTACGGTTACTGTAAGTAAGGCGGCCATCACTCATTAACTTCTGTGTGTTTAAATTAGCCCTCATCGCATTTTCAAAAGTATTATTACCAACTGCATAGTCGAAATCCCAAGGCGCGGTATAAGTTAACTTGTGATTGCCGGTTTGACTGAAGTCTAATGCAAAATAGAAAGAAGAGAAACCAATATCGCGGTCCTCTAAAATATCGTGAAGAATATACATATTCACCAAGGAATCGATATCGACAACACGGCTAATTGCTTCCTTAGAACTATTGATAGAAGTATCACTAACATATTCCCCGTTATCATCAATCTTGTGATATGGGTTCTTGGTTAAATCTGCGTGTGATCTTTTAAGTGCGTCATAAACAACATTCCAAATGTTCTGAGTGAGTTTCTTGATAAAGTTATATTGGCTATCATTCATGATGTCGTTGCTAACAGTAAAACCATTATTACCTGTTTTAACATCGTTATAGCTAACAGTGAATTTTTGATTAGCTTTTTCGTTTTGATAATAACCATCAAACTCTAAGAAATATCCAGTTTTTTCAGAATCTTCTGCTTTTTTAGATTCAGGAATATTAACGCGTGTTGAACCAATCTCTTGCTGTTCTACGAGGAGATAAACACCATTATAAGAGTCATTTAAATAGACTTTGACAAATCTATAGTCAGAAGCGTAGCCTCCATCGCTCTCTACTAGAGCATTGCCTAGGTAGAAAGCGCTGGCATCTCTCAAGAGAGATGTATCTTTCCAGTTTGCTAATAATACCCAACTCTTATATTTATTATCGTTATTTAATCCGAGCATCTTCTGCTTTTCGTTAAATTTAATTCTGATTGGTTTTTTAGCGTATGAGGAAGTATAGTTACCTCTGACCTTAACTTTGCCAGCGATAGCATTTAACGCATATTTATCTTCACAGTGATTAACAGTGATGTTAGCGTTCACATAATCATAGACATCTAATTCCCCATTTTTGCCTTTCTTTTCATCAGGCTTAATTAAAGAAGGATCATCAATCGCTAAACCATCTTTAGTGGCGATATGGATTTCCGCCATCTCGTCAGCGGTACTGTAGTTATATAGTTTGATTTCTTTACTATGTTCGCTATAGACAGGATAAAAACTTATTTCGTAATTCCCATCAGCAATAGGGGCAATACTAGCATAACTAACAGCGTCGACATCTCCTAAAGCAATTGAAGTACTATTTTGTTCTTTGCTCCAACCTTCGAAAGCGAAACCTTCCTTATCATGGGCTGGCACTAATTCTCTATTTTCTAAATCTGAATCTAATTCAAAAGTGGTGGTTTTCTCTAAAACGAAACTAACGCTCAATATTTCAGCGTAAATCGCATACAAATCCAGCGATTCTTTATTGCTATATTCTTCTAAAACATCTTTGTTAATTTCGAGATCATTAGAAATAATATTTTCTTTGCTTTCATCTAAACTCCAACCGATAAAACGACGATGCTCTAGGTTAACATTGTCCACTTTAAAAGTGTTATTATTAGGAGGCGCTACTTCGACTACTTTTTCACCAATATGAAACAAGACTGATTTAACGCTGTTTTCACTTGTGGGTGCTGTTTTACAGCCACACAATGAAACACCATAAAAAGCCACGAAAACTAATGAAAACAATCGCTTGGAGTGATAATTCATATTTTTATTATATAAACATTATCCTTAAATAGAGTATAAAAAAACAATTTCATGTTTAAAAAATGATTGTATTTTATTTTGACAAAATCGCAACATTTTTATCACTTGATTCACACTAGTCAAAAATCTGTTTTCACATCTTGTCTTTTGTATTAAACTAAAAAAATATTAAATGACTTTGGGGAGAGTTATGAAAAAGATATTGGGAACATTTTGGAAGTATTTTTGCTACTGTGGCATTGAAAAAGCGGATTTTAGAAAAGTTAAAAAAGATGCATACATCGCTAATTTTGAGACATGGAAGATTCTCCATTTCATCATGGATGTGGCGTTTGGCCTTTTATTAATTTTCTCTATTGTCAGTGATTTTGCAGCGATTAATAGACTTTATTATCTCGGCGCTTTCATTTACTCCGTGATTACCACTGTTCTTTTCTTTATTCTTAAGAAAGACTCTTTAATTGGTCAGTTATTAATTTATTTATCAATTTCAATTCTCCTTCTTTTTGGGGCGTTTATTACGCAGAATAAACCAGATTCTCCAGCCATAACATTTATTGCGTTCTTATTAATCACTCCATTATTCATGATTGATAAGCCGTTCTTTATGTCTATCGAGCTAGTGGCTGCCTCTATCATTTATCTAACATGGATGCATTTTGTTAAAAATCCAGAGATTTGGAAAGCCGATGTCATGAATGTTTCCATCTTCACACTCGTGGGTATATTAGTTCACATCATGGCTAATTCTTTTAGAATTAAAGAATTTGTTTTAATCCGTAAGATTAATAAACAAAAAGATACTGACGAATTAACTGGCATCAAGAATAAAGCCGCTTTAACTAGAGAGATTAACAATTTCATGAAATTAGGAACAAATAACAAAGGTATCCTTTACGTGATTGACGTTGATTATTTCAAAACTATCAATGATAAATATGGCCATGATACAGGCGATGTTGTTCTTCATAAGTTAGGTAGCTATCTTAAAGATAAGTTTAAGAATCACGAAATCGTTGGTCGATTCGGTGGCGATGAATTCATTGTGTTTTTAAGAAATAACGATGATGTAAAAGCCGCGGAAAATATCGCCAATGAAATCATCAAAGAAACAGCCGAACAAATCAAGCTTCCTACTGATGAAGTCACCTTCTCATTAAGCATTGGCTTAGTTGTCTATCAAGGACAAGAAAAGAATTATTCAGAACTCTTTAAGAAAGCTGATATTGCTTTATACAAAACTAAAGCGGACCGCAGAATTAAATTCAGTATTTATTCCGAAGATTAATTTGGTAATTAAATAAACAAAAAACGAGCATAGGGAGTGATGCTCGTTTTAAGTTGGCACAAGGGGAGATCGCTAGATATATGCCTATTGTGTCAAATTGGTAATCTGGAATAATTTGTAACCAGATATTGGGCTAATGATCTAAAAGACACTAAATCATGGGACGTCAGTTAGAACATTAGAAAGGAGATATTTTGCGTTAGGGCTTTAAGGAAGTCCTTCGCCCCTTCCACTAATTAGACTATTGATAACTCTAAATCTGCTAAAAAAATAAAGAATAGTGATTTATTTCTCTTAGCGAGTACAATAGTGGTTATAAATTATTTGGAAGGAACCACTATTATGATATACCAAGCAAAACAATTTTCATTAAAAAACGGCTTAAAAGTTACAATTAAGTCGCCTGAAGTAAACGATTCTTTAAAATTGCTTGATAATATCGTCAGTGTTTCCAAATCCACTAATTATTTATTAAGTCAGCCTGAGGATTACGATATATATTATCAAAATATCAAATTAGAAGAAGATTTTATCAATTCCTTCAAAGAAAAAAGAGATTGTCTTTTATGTGTCTATTTAGATGATAAAATCATTGGCAACGCCGCTTTAAGATTTAATATCCACAAAAAAGATCAACATCGTACTAATATTGGTATTGCGATTCAAGAGAAATATCAAGGCCTAGGCATTGGCTCTATTCTTTTTGATATCATGATCGATATTGCTAAAAATAGCAAAGGAATTGATCAAATAGAATTAGATGTGATTTCCACCAATGAAAAAGCAAAGCGTTTGTACGCTAAGAAAGGCTTTGTTAAAACTGGTGACATCCCACATCAACTAAAACTTGATGATGGTACATATCTCGATGGAGAAATGATGGTTTTATTTTTAAATAAATAGTATGGACAACAAAGAAGTTAATCAGACACTTATTGAATTTTGGGATAGCGCGATGAAGTTATCCAAAGAGGATATTGATGAAATTAATGCTTCTAGCGTTGGTGAGGCAATAGAATTAGCGCCTTCGCCTAAGCTAGCAGAAGCCGTTAAGGAATTAGGCCAATGTCATCATGTTTTAGATTATGGCTGTGGTTCTGGTTGGGCCGCTATTATCGCTAGTAAAAGTGGTGCCAAACAAGTTGACGCCGTTGATTTAGGTGAGAACATTATTGAAACAGTCAAGGTGTACGTTAGAAAGTATCAACCCTGTAGCGTAAACGCTCAAAAGATTAACGCTGATTGGTTAAAGAATGTTCCAAATGATACATATGACGGTTTTATTTCAAGTAACGTGCTAGACGTTGTACCTTTAGAAACCGCTCAAGAAATAATTAAAGAAACTGCCCGTGTTGTCGTAAAAGATGCCAAGGTCATCATAGGTTTAAATTTCTTTATGGATGAAGAAGCCGCTAAAAAAAGAAATATTGAACTCATTGAAGGCAAGTATCTCATCATGAATGGTGTTCTAAGATTAACTAGTCTATCGGACGAAGAATGGACAAAGATATTTTCTCCATATTTTAAAGTTATAAAACTAGATTATTTTGCCTGGCCAAATGAGCCAAGAGAAACGCGTCGTCTTTTTATATTAAAAAGGATATAATAAAAGCATGAACGAAAAAGAAAAAATGCTCCAAGGCAAGATTTATGATTCAATATACCCAGAGCTTTATCAAAGAAGACTAGAAGCTAACAAATTATGCATTGAGTATAATAATTTGCCTGAAGCACATCCTGATAAGCAAAATATCTTAAGACAAATATTTCCAAACTCTGATGAAACATTATTTGTCCGTGGCCCAGTGTATGTGGATTATGGTTGCTACACTAAGATTGGTAAACACTGTTATTTTAACTTTAATCTCGTAATCTTGGATGTCTGCCCAGTCACAATTGGAGATAATTGTTTCTTTGGCCCTAATATTTCGATTATTACTGCTTTACATTCTCTTGTAGCTAAAGAAAGAGAAATATATTTCGACAAAGAAAAAGGCTATGAAACAGATCGAGAATATGGTAAACCAATTACCATAGGTAATAACTGCTGGATTGGTGGCAATGTCACCATTTTACCAGGCGTTACTATTCACGATAACGTTGTCGTAGGAGCGGGTTCGGTTGTCACCAAGGATTTAGAAAGTGGTGCCATCTATGTTGGCAACCCAGCCAAAAAACTCAGAGACATCGATGAAACCAAAGACTCTATTTATAATCACAAAGAGTTGTGGTAGTTATTGCTTCTTGTGAGCGCCCTTATCTTCGTACATTAAGCGGTCAGCGCGTCTAGCAACGCTATGAGCGTCTTTATCGCCCACGTATGAGTAGTCCGCTAAACCAACTGCAACACTAATTCTTTCCCAAGGCTCCTTAGCGAAGGCGCAGATTTCTGCACTTTTTTCAACAAAGGTTTTCTTGAGCTTTTCTCTATTGAGATAATCTTCACCTTGCAAAATAGCGGCGAATTCATCGCCACCAAGTCTAAAGACTGGGCTCTTGGAGAAGACGCGACAAATTAAGTGACATGAGTTCTTTAAGTAAACGTCACCTTTATCGTGACCATATGTATCATTAATGGTTTTTAAATCATCACAGTCGAAAATAGCAATTGCGAATGTTGGATCTTCACCAGCATCAATAGACTTTTGAATTTGATCCATAAAGATGTCATAAGCACCTTTATTACGCACGCTTGTCAATGCGTCGGCATACGCTAGTGAGTTAAGGTCGGCGATATAACCACCCAAGTGTTCAACTAACTTATTAACGGTGGTGGTCAATGTACCAATTTCATCGTTGCCTTTATAGTCGAGTTTAACTTCGTAGTTGCCTTTATTAATTGCTTCAGCGGCCATAGTCAATTCTCTTAATGGCTTAGTAATTTGTCTAGAGAAAAGAATCGTTAAGAAAGCAAATACCGCGCCCACTATAAGTGCGGTAATAACCAATTGGATAACGAGATTTCGCCATGGTCCATTAACTTCATCGACGGAAATAACGACGTTTAAACGCATGCCATTGCTTAATGGTTTCCAAGTGCCGATTTTAGTCACGCCCTCGTACGTATATCTAACAGTATCCTTGTCCGAGATTAATCCCTTTGGAACCTTAGGAATGTCTTCTTCTTTCATACTCAAAACATCAAGGTATGGGTGATAAACAATATTGCCTTCTTCATCATTGATGAATGCATAGCCTGTTTCTTGCAATTTAATAGCGTCAACTTGTGACTTCATGGTGAGATAACTAATCTCAATACCCACCACACCAACAAAGTTGTTACCGCGATAAATCGGGACATTATATGAAATGACACGTTCATTAATAGTGTCGGTGATATATGGCTTTAACCAAATGGATTTACCAGTGAATTTTGGCACTGTAAACCACACCAATTTGCTAGTATCCTCAGTATCGTTTTTATCAATTGCTGTCACAGCGTGCTGTTCAAATTCATTGTTATTACTTTTTACGTACCAGAAGCCAGTCTCAGTTTCAGAGTAGTTAGGATCGATACGGTAATAATAAGTCATGACACCATTTGTTTTGTTGGCGGCGGTATTGAATACTGTTTCCGCTCTTTCGATGTGGTTAGCTAGTTGTTCTTTACTAGTCACCAAAAGGTCAGACTTGATATAAGTGGAAACTGTTTCTACAGATTGTTCAACACTTTCAAAATAATAATCCAAGCTTTTTTCGCCTGCTTCGCATAAAAGTTGAAGCATCTGTTGCGAAGAATTAACACCGATATTTCTGACCGAAATAGCGGAGATAATGGTGGCAAAAATAATAGCGACTAATATGCCTGTAATTGTAAGCAATGTAGTTTTAGCTTGAATGGAGCGCATTGATGTTTACCTTAAAACTTGTTTTTATATTCTAGCAAATTATTATAATAATTCAATTTCAAACTATGGCCAATCTTGCTCTAAAAAAGTTGACAAATGTTGCGATTTGTATGATAAATGTCCTTAAAACTGCTTCGTATTTTTGTTATATTAATTAACAAGAGTGAGGTTAGTATTATGGCTTTTCAGATATTTACCGACACTTCTTCAGGGATGTCTAAGGAGTTAAGGGAACAATACGGAATCGAATATTTTCGTATGGGATTAAATGTTGCAGGAAGGGAACTTCATGGTGATTTGGATTACCAAGAATTTTCAAGAGAGCAACTTTATGAATGGGTCAAAGACCCAAATACTAAGATTACTACAAGTCTAGTGACCGCTGAAGAGTTCATGAATAAATGTGAAAAATACTTAGCAAAAGGCATTGATATTTTATATGTTGCTTGTACTGATGCTTTAAGTGGCACTAGAGGTGTCTTTGAACTAGTCAAAAAAGACTTACAAGAAAAGTACCCAGATAGATCAATACTTTCAATTAATTCTTGCCGTGCAGAAATGGCGCTAGGCCTAATGGTTATTGAAGCCGCTAAAAAGAGAAAAGAAGGCAAAACCATTGATGAAACCTATCAATACATTCAAGAAATCAAACAATACTTCCACCAAGTTGGTAGTATTGACACCCTTAAATATCTAAAAGCTTATGGTCGTGTCTCAGGTGCAGCGGCATTCTTTGCTGACACCCTTAATATCAAACCTCTCATTATGGCGGACGTCTATGGTAACAATTACACATTTAAGAAAGTTCATGGACCAATGAAAGCGATGGTAGAGTGCTTTGAATACGTCAAAAAACATATGGTGGAAGGTGTCACTGATATCGTCTATATCGGTGAAACAATGCCAGGAGATGCCAAAGCATATTTAAAGAAACGCCTCGAAGAAGAACTACATCTTAAAACCGCTGAATACATCATTAGCCCAATCGTCGGCGTGTGCTGTGGACCGGGCATGTATGGCTGCTGGTTCAAAGGTGATTTGGTGACCGAAATGGGCGCTAAAAAGTAGAATTTTATAAAATAAAGGTTTATAATATTACCGTTGAAAAAGGAGATTTATAAAATGCGTAGATTATCAAACGTTTTCTTAACAATTAGTGCAGTCATGTCATTCATCTTCTTAGCCGGTTTTGCAATTGCTGCTATCGTTATGTTTGCCTGTGCAGGTCTCGGTGGCTTGGTTGCAGAAGAAGGTGGAGAAGCTGCTGGCATCGCTTATGCCGCTGGTATGATTACAGGTGGCGTCGTCTTACTCATGTTTGCTGTCATGGCTTTACTTTCTGGTATCTTTGCTGTCAAAGCTAAAAAGAACGCCTCTAAAGGTGCATTAATCTTAGCCATCGTCTTCAGTGCCTTATCTTGTACAGAATTCGGTATTGCTGGTGGTATCTTAGGCTTAATCGCTAATGCTAGAAACGAATAAGATAAATATTTATTTAGCTTCTTTGATATAAGGTCTATTGCGTTCTCCAAAACCGAGAACAAATATCTCTTGATAAGAAGCGAAATCAACTTGATGAGAACCAATGTAAGCGGTCTCGTAAATGACTCCGTACTCATTGGTTTTTAATTTGTTTGGCTTGAAACCATGAGAATAATAGAAATTACGTCTATTCACTCTCTCTTCATAATTAGAGTACTTAGGATCAACTTCTTCATAACACAAAAGAAGAACAAAGTTCTGATACTCTTTTTTCATGTCTTCAATTATCTCCCCTCCATATCCTTGATGACGTTTGCTTTCTTCGACCGCAAGGAAAAAGATATAGCAAACATCTTGATAGAAGGAAAGGAAACTAAAACCAACGAATTCATCACCAAGATAATACGTAAATAGCTTATTTTCTTTCTTTTCTAGAGATTTAAAGAAATACTCTGTTGGTGGCCTTTCATCTTCTGGAAAAGCGCTTTCTAGTAACCTAGAAACATCTTCTTTGATATCTAATTGGTCTAAATATTCCTTTTTAGTCAACATATAAATATTTTACAAACATTTATCTTCCTTTAGTATTCCTATTTTGTCATAATGTGATTGAAGGGACACATATAGGTAGAATTATGAAAACATTAGTTGTTTATTTTTCTCGCATTGGCGAAAACTCCGTCAACGGGCAGACACAAGTTATTAAGAAAGGCTTTACAGAAATCTTAGCAGAGAAAATCTCACAAGCTAAAAACGCTCCAATGTTCAAAATTGAACCAGAGGAACCATACCCCTTCTCTTATGATGAATGTGTTAAACGTTCAAGAAGAGAAGATGAAACAGGTAAAAGAGTGCCTTATCTCCATCCGCTTCCAAGCCTTGATGAATACGATGTTATCTATTTAGGTTTCCCATGCTGGTGGAGAACATATCCAAGAGTTGTTGCGACATTCGTGAGAGATTATAAATTCATTGGTAAAATCATCTATCCATTCTGCACTAATGAAGAGGGTTCTTTAGGCTTGGCGGAAATGGAATTAAAAGGTGCTGCTAGAGGTGCTGTTATTAAACCAGGCTTTGCCTGTAAAGGTAGCGAAGTAGATGATATCGACGATAAATTAAAAGCGTGGTTAGAGAAATAATTATGAAGAAACTTGTTACAAAAGATATTTACTATGTCGGTGTTAACGACCATCAAATAGACCTCTTTGAAGGCCAATACATTGTCCCTAATGGTATGGCGTATAATTCATACGTCATCAAAGATGAGTTAATTGCCATTATGGATACTGTGGATCAACACTTCACAGATGAATGGCTAAAAAATATCGAAGGCGTCTTAGAAGGAGATAAACCAACATATTTAATCATTCAACATATGGAGCCAGATCACTCCGCGAATATTATTAATTTCTTAAACAAATATCCAGATACCTACGTAGTAGGCAACCCAAAGACATTTAAGATGATGGAGCAATTTTTCCATCAAGATATCCCTCATAAACTAGTGGTTAATGATGGTGATACCTTAAACCTTGGTGAGCATATTTTAACATTTGTTTTTGCTCCAATGGTGCACTGGCCAGAAGTCATGTTTACCTATGACGCTACAGCAAAAGTTCTATTCAGCGCGGATGCCTTTGGCAAATTCGGCTCTTTAGATATTGAGGATGAATGGGACTGTGAAGCTCGTAGATACTATTTTGGTATTGTTGGTAAATACGGTCCACAAGTACAAGCGGTTTTAAAGAAAGCCGTTACTTTAGACATTCAAACTATCTGTCCATTGCATGGACCAATCCTTAAAGATGATTTATCACATTATTTAAAACAATATGACATTTGGTCATCTTACCAAGCTGAAACTGATGGTGTAGCGATTTTCTATACATCCGTGTATGGTCACACCAAAGAAGCGGTGGAGCTGTTAAAAGAAAAATTGGAGGCTAATGGTACACCTAAGATTGCTTGTACAGATTTGGCCAGAGAAGATATGGCGGAAGCAGTGGAAGATGCTTTTAGATATTCTAAAATCGTTTTAGCCACAACAACATATAATGCTGGTATTTTCCCGTTTATGGATGAATTTATCGCTCACTTAGTGGAACGTAATTTCCAAAATAAGAAGATTGCTTTCATCGAAAATGGTTCTTGGGCTCCTCTGGCGGCAAAAGTTATGAAAGACAAACTCGCCAACATGAAAAACCTTACTTTTATTGAACCAACGGTGAAGATTCTTTCAGCGATGAATGAGGAAAACAAAGAACAAATTAACCTTCTTGCTGATGCATTAAGCAGTGACTATAAAGCCATGAAAGAACTCAAAGAAGAGAAGAAACCAGAACTTGATCCTAAAGCTTTATTTAAGATTGGCTATGGCTTATATGTCGTCACCTGTAAAAACGATAAAAAGGATAACGCTTTGATCGTTAATACGGTCACTCAGTTGACTGACACTCCTCTTAAAGTCGCGGTTAATATCAATAAGCTTAACTACTCACACGACATCATCAAAAAGAGTGGTGTTCTTAATGTTAACTGCTTAAATAATGAAGCCCCATTTAGTGTTTTCCAAAAATACGGCTTTGTGTCTGGTAAAGACAAAGACAAATTCGCAGATGAAGAAGTGATGAGAAGTGAAAACGGCTTAGTGGTTCTTTCTAATTACATCAACGCATTTATCTCGCTAAAAGTGGATACCTACGTTGATTTAGGAACACATGGCATGTTCATCTGTTCGGTCACTGAAAGCAAGATTATCAATAACGTTGAAACAATGACCTATAATTACTATCAAGCTAACGTTAAACCAAAACCAGATACGGAAAAGAAAAAAGGCTATGTTTGTAAGGTTTGTGGCTATGTTCACGAGGGTGATCTACCAGATGATTTCATTTGCCCATTATGCAAGCATGGTGCTGCAGATTTTGAAGAAATAAAATAAAGGAGAAAGATGATGAAATACGTTTGTCAAGCTTGTGGCTTTGTCTATGACGAAGACCTTGGCGATCCAGAACGCGGCATTGCTCCTGGCACAAAATTTGAAGATCTTCCAGAAGATTATACATGTGCTTGGTGTGGCGCTGGTAAAGACATGTTCGCCGCTCAATAATTTGAACCAAACCCTTAACCTCTAATTTAGAATACGAATCTTAAAGGATAAGGGTTTTTTCTATTTATTCTTTTTTATAAATAATTAAGCGTGTATCATATATGACATGAGGTAAAAAACTATGAAGAATGCGAGATTTTTATTAATCATACCTGCCTTATTACTTTCTTCTTGTGATGAATCATATACCTATGGTACCAAGATTAAAGCGGCGAAAGCCCAAGAAGTCATCGAAGAGATGGTTAACGATAGAGATATTGAGCCACCTACTTCATATACTGTTGATTTCAATATGGAACAAACAGAAGGCGATAAACAAAAAACAACCACTAAAGTTCGTTACAAATTAAAAGCAGCGGATAATAATCTTTACTACAATATTAGATACACTTCAAATGCAGGTACCGCTAAAAAGAATTACAACATTCAATACTATGTATTCACCGACACAAGATACGGTCAAATAGATTACATGAAGGTACAAGAACTCACCACAGAAGCTGAACAAGAAATAGCGATGCCACGTGCGTATTCATACTATTACACACAACCCGCTATCTTCTCAGATATTGATTTTTCTGAACTTAGTTACTTTTTACAACTAGGCACAAATCAGTCTTTTGCGTGGTCAGCTATAGAAACTTATTCGAAAGAAGATTCTTTTGATTCTGATGATGATTTTACTTACAAGAGAAATTTTTACTCTTCTGGTAAAGGTAATATTGTCATGAAGATTAATGTTAATAATAAAGTCAAGAATTCAAAATATGATTACGAAGAAACAAAAAGTGGCTTTATCCTTGTCATCATTGAAAATTATCTTGCTAAAAAAGTTGAATCCAACCAAACTAGCGTTTATGGCAATGAAAATAAATTCAAGTTGGAATATAGCTATCCTAAAGCATTGAAGGTCACTCCTCCAGAGGATTGGGAATCAGCTTTGCCTTCTTCATACAAGAAGAATTAAACTAGGCAATTGCCTAGTTTTTTAATGCATATATCTTTTATTATTTATTATTTTTAATATAATAAAGGCATGTTTAAAAGATTTGTCCATTATTACAAGAACCATAAACTAATCCTCACTCTTGACATGCTTGCCGCCTTTTTAATCGCGGTGACAGGTATTGCCTATCCAATTATCACGCGTTTAATGCTCAATACTTGGATACCAAATGAGGAACTAAACAGCATTATCATCGGTGGTGCTTCTTTAATTACTATCTATCTTATAAGAATGGGACTTCGTTACTTCGTGCAATACTATGGACACGTTATGGGCGTTCATATGCAAGGTGAAATGCGTAGCGACTTATTTACCAAATTACAAACTCTCCCATACTCATATTTTGATAATCACGAAACAGGCGTCATTATGTCGACCATGACTAATGACCTATTTGATATTTCTGAATTAGCCCATCACGGTCCAGAGAATCTCTTTATTGCTTCTTTTACAGCAATAGGCGCAATTACTTACTTGATGATTATTGACTGGATCTTAGGTTTAATTCTTTTAGGGGTTATCCCAATTCTTGTCTTTGTGACTTGGTTTTTCCGAAGGAAATTCCGTGATTCTATGCGTCGTAGTAAGAAGGCAATAGCTAATCTTAATGCGCGTTTAGAGAGCTCAATTTCCGGTGTAAGAGTCACTAAAGCTTTCACTAACGAAGATATAGAGAAGGAAAGATTTGAAGAAACAAACAAAGAACTCATTAAAACAAGAACTGAAGTCTTCTCATCAATGGGTAAATACTTCGCTGTTTCACAGTTTGTTACCGATTTCTTCAACGTTTTAGTCTTGGTGGTGGGTGGTATCTTCTTATATAAAGGAATAGGTGGCTTTAATTATGGTGACTACAGTGCCTTCATTGTTTCTGTTGGCCTATTCATCGCCCCAATTAACCAACTCATCATGTTCATGGAACAATTTGAAAGTGCTTCCGCGGGCTTTATGAGATTTTTAGCCTTAATTGATGAAAAGAGTGAAACCATCTATAACGGTCAAAACGAATTTGACAAAGTCGAAGGTGATTTGGTCTTTGACCATGTTAGTTTCCGCTATGAAGCGAGTAATGAAGTATTGGATGATGTATCCTTCCATCTCGAACCAGGTAAGACTCTTGCTTTAGTGGGTCCTTCTGGTGGTGGCAAAACCACAATCTGTCATTTAATTCCACGATTCTACTTTTTAGAAGCAGGACATATTTATATCGATAATATCGATATTAGTGATTATACACTCCGTTCTTTAAGAGAAAAGATTGGTATTGTTCAACAAGATGTCTTCCTTTTTGGAGGCACAATTAAAGATAACATCCTATATGGCCGCGCTAATGCTACTGATGAAGAAGTCCTAGAGGCCGCTAAAAAGGCTAACATTCTCGACTTTATAAATTCTTTACCAAAAGGTTGGAATACTGAAGTTGGTGAAAGAGGCGTACGCTTAAGTGGTGGTCAAAAGCAAAGACTTTCCATTGCAAGACTCTTTTTGAAGAACCCTCCAATCCTTATCTTAGATGAAGCCACGAGTGCGTTAGATAATACCACTGAAATGCTCATTCAAAAGTCACTCCAAGAACTCGCTAAAGGCAGGACATGTTTAATCGTCGCGCATAGATTATCCACGATTAAAAACGCTGATGAAATCGCGGTCATTTCCAAAGGAAAAATCATGGAAATGGGTACCCACGAAGACTTATTAAAGCTCAAAGGTATCTACGCTGATTTATATCGTTTACAGTTTAAAAATAGCGATGAAACCATCGCTAATATTGATATTGGTTAAAGTATTTTGTTTTTATATAAAGTTAAGACCGCTAAGATTTTAGAATCAACGATTCGATCTTCTTTAATCATCTTTTCGATTTCTTCTAAACTCATATACATGATATCGATAAATTCATCGCTATCTAAGTGTCTTTCAGCCTTCACGGATTTAGAGCAGTAATAGAAGTGGATAATTTCTGTGGAATAACCACAAGTAGGGGACATATCACCTAAATGAATCATTTCTAGAGGCTTATAGCCTGTCTCTTCAAGACATTCTCTTTTCGCGGCCTCTAATGGTTCTTCGCCTGCTTCAAGTTTACCCGCTGGTAATTCGTATATTTCCTTACCTAAAGCGTATCTAAATTGCTTTTCAATAATAAACTTATCGTCAACCTTAATTAAGATACCGACGCCCCCTCGATGGGTGATGATTTCTCTCACTGATTCCTCACCGTTTGGGCACAACACTTTATCTTTTTTAAGAGAGACAACGTGTCCTTTATAGATTTGTTCACTAGTGATAGTTTTCTCTTTTTTATCCATGCTTATATATTACGCCTTTTAAAATAAAAGGTCTTCTTATTTGCAAACAAATCTATTATTTAATAAAATAATCCACGTAGAAAGAAGGTATTCCCTATGGAATCTATTAAAAAAACTTATTTAGATAAAGAATTACAAGTTTACAAGAAAGATGACAAGAACGCGATTCTCCGTCACGCTTTAGTGAAGAATTCTTTATATTCTGTCGCAAGTAGTCAAGACGACATTAAAGAAATGGACTTCAACTTTGATATTAATATCAAAACATTACCTGCCGCTAACCAAAAGGCTTCTGGTAGATGCTGGCTCTTCGCTGCCACTAACGTGTGTAGAGAAGTCATTGCTAAGAAACTTAACTTAGCCAACTTTGAACTTTCTCAAAGCTATTTAGCTTTCTATGATCGTTTAGAAAAATCTAACTACTTATTAGAAGCTGTTATTGAACTCATCAACGAAGAATATGATGAAAGAACCTTAGCGTTCCTTCTCCAAAATGGTGTCGGTGATGGTGGTCAATGGGATATGTTTGTTAACTTGGTTAATAAATATGGTCTCTGTCCAAAGAATGTCTATCCAGAAACAAGTACATCTTCTGGTACTAGAGAAACCGCTCAATTAATTAACTTCTCCATTAGAAAATTCGCTAGCGACGCTAAAGCCTTATACAAGAAAGAAGGCTTAGAAGCGGTGAGAAAAGAAAAAGAAGCAGTCTTAAATAAAATCTACTTCTTATTAATCGACGCCTATGGCGTGGTCCCAGAAAAATTCGATTTCGAATACACCGATAAAGATGGTAATTATCACATTGAAAAAGGTTTTGATGCTTTATCATTCAAAGATAAATATCTCGGTGATTCTTTAAATGATTATGTTTCATTAATCAATGCTCCAACAAAAGACAAAGCCTTTGGTAAAACTTACACAGTTAAATACTTAGGCAACGTTGTGGGTGGTAAAGATGTCACACACTTAAACGTCAACATGGACAGAATGAAAGAACTCATCTTAAAGCAATTAAGAGATGACCGTATCGTTTGGTTCGGTAGTGATGTTGGCTTCTATGGTGATAGAGAAGAAGGCGTCTGGGATGATACAAGATTTGATCTTAAAACACCTTTCGGCTTAGACCTTAAGATGGACAAAGGTGAATCCTTAGATTACCATGCTTCCCAAATGAATCACGCGATGTGTATCACCGGTGTCTCCTTCAAAGAAGGAAAACCAAGCAAATGGAAGATTGAAAACTCTTGGGGCAAAGACCGTGCTAAAGACGGTTATTACATCATGAGTGGTTCTTGGTTCGACCAATTTGTTTACCAAGCTGTTGTTGATAAGAAATACCTCAACGAAGAAGAATTAAAAGCTTTAAAAGAACAACCAATTGTCTTAAAACCATGGGATCCAATGGGTTCCCTCGCTGACTAATATGCAGAAATTTCAACTCTACTTATTTGATTTTGATGGTACCTTGTTTAATACCTTAGAAACATCTAAATATGTTTTTAGGAAAGCCTATCAATTTTTAGGCATTCCTTTAAACGAGGATGAAGTTTTACAGTTCACTCGTGAACCAATCCCTGTGAGCTATAAAAGAATGGGTGCGCCTATTGAAAAGTATGATGCTTTTATGGCGCAGATTGAAAAGTACCTCAATACGACACAAGAGAGTATAGATTTAACTGATATCTACGATGATACATACGATACCATCATCGATTTAAGAATGGATGAAGCGGATTTAGGCATTGTCACTTCTAATAATGTTCCTCATGTAAGAGACATCCTTAGAAAGTTTGACATGCAAAAAGATTTCTTTACCGTTTTAGTGGGCAACCGCGAAGCGCCTAATCCAAAACCATCACCAGAACCAATCTTAAAAGCCTTAGAGATGATTAATTACAAAGGTGATAAGAAAGACGTTTGCTACGTTGGTGATTCACTTAATGATTGCTTAGCAGCGATTAACGCTGGTGTAGTACCAATTCTTTTAGATCGTGATGATGAGTATAAAGACGCTCCATATACAAGAATCCATTCTTTGAGCGAACTTTTATAAATAAATGTTTTGTATAGCCATAGAAGTTACGTATAATAAAAATACTTAGTATTTATGGCTAAAAAGAAAAGAAGGGGCGTCAAAGTTTATCGTCCTCATGGTTTGAGCACAATCCTCTACGCGTTATTCGGCCTTGCCGTTATCGGTGGTTTAGTGGTGTTTGCGCTTTTACCAATGTTTTCATTTACTCAAGCTGAAGAAACTGTGACATTTACTGGATTAGAGTTTATAGAACTCTGCTTGAGAAAATTTATCGCTAGTTTTGTCACTTTACCAGCACAAATTGAAAAGTTTGAGGCGTTGCTTGCTCCCGAGGCTACTAACCCATTGCTTCAATTCATCCAAAAGTACAATGAGTACATCGAACTTGGTATTGGTGCGTTCTTTGTTTTAGCAGCTTTATGGGCCGTTATTGAACTCCTCTTATCTTTGTTTATGCTTATCCTAGGCAAGAGCAACCATCCAAAGGGTATCAAAACATTCGGTTGGTTAACATTCTGGTTCTTTGCTATCAGCTATGGTTTATCCTATATGTATTTCGTCTTCATTATGCAAATCGTTGGTGAAGGCTTTACAATTAAACCAGATAACATCTCATTAATCGCCTTAGGCTCAATGCTTGTAGTAGGCATCTTCTTAACCGCTATTTATCGTCTCCGTTTCAAAGATCGTATCCCTTTAAAAAAGAAAAAGAGACACGATGATGAAGATGATGAAGAAGAGGAAGAAGAGGTGTCTCCCCGGCAAGTAAAGCAAGAATTTGATCTTCCTAAGCAAGAAACATCTCCTGAAAGCGGACAAAGCGTGATTACTATAGGCAAAAGCGCTTATAAAAAGAACGAAGATATTGCGATTGCTACTATCCCAGAAGGCATTGCTTCTTTAGGCAGTTCAGCGTTTGCTAACTGCACTAATTTAGTCGAAGTTAATCTTCCAGAATCTCTTAGGGAAATTGGCTTTGAATGTTTCTTAAATACGCCAAAACTGACCAAGATTAATTACGCTGGTACAGTGGAACTTTGGAAGACGATTAAAAGAAGCACAAACTGGCTCAGTAAGTCAGGTACTAAGACCATCAACTGCAAAGACGGACAAGTTAAAGTCAATCCTAACCACTAATCATTTCCATGAATAAATTAGAATATGTCATCGATCAAGAGAACTATATTCTAGGCAAAGATAAAAACGGTCAGACTTATTACGTTAAAGATGTCCAAAATGTCGTTTTTCCGATTGTTTTGGAAATCGATCGAGTTTGTCGCAAAAATAATATCCCTTATGCCTTATCTTTTGGTAGTGCTTTAGGTATCTATAACTATGGTGGTTTCATCCCATGGGATGATGACGCCGATATTGTCTTTAATTATGAAGATTTAGATAGACTTATTGAAGCATTCAAAAAAGACCTTAGTCCAGAGTATGCTTTTGATTGTTATGAAGTAGACAATCGTTACAACATCTTGCAGCCCACAATAAAAGTTAAAAATAGATTTGGGCCGACAATGGTGGATGCTAATTATAAGCGTTTGAAAGACCGCATTCATTCTAGCGATGGTTTCTTCGTGGATATGGTTGCATTGGTGCCAATGAAAGACGCAAAGAGTCATCGAAGGCTTATTAGTAGAAGCCGTCGTAGACTAGTCTCTTATTTCGTTCAAGATTTCTTTTTCAATCATGACCCATTGAAACTCAAAGCCAAAATGAAAGCGGATGAAAAGAAGTATGCTGAAATGTATAAGGGTGCGAAGTATGTAACACAAACCCCATTACTTCCTTTCCCGAGCCAAAAACAAAACTTACTTCCTAAAGAAGTAGTCTATCCATTTAAAGAATATATGTTTAATGGACACATGCTCTATTCACTTAACAATATCGAAGCTTTCCTCGTTCAATTCTTTGGCAAGAACTCTCTTAAACAATTTGATGGTGAAAAATGGATTGATCCTTGCCCTCAAAAGAAGAGAAAACCAATGCATATCAAAGACTTTAACTTTGAAAAATAACGTTATTCGATACAAAATTTCAAAAATGTCCGAATATATCAGAAAAAAAGCACTTAGTCAGTGCTTCTTTTTCATTTATAATAAAAAAGATTTTTAATGCATAGAAGGAGGACTTTGATATGAGTTTACAAGATTTTTCCTATATCGCCGTTATTGCTGCGGCCGCTGTTTCGTTAGTTGCTTTGATTGTTAATATCATCAAGAGCATTAGAGAAAAGACTCCATCTCCGCATAGGCGCGCTCTTAGATACGAAGACGATTTTGGCGATTACATCTCAAACTATGGTATCGGCCCTATGAAAATAGTCGGTATCAAGTTTTATTACAACAATAAAGAATGTAAAGCCGTAAATCTTGTTGATATATATAGCACAGCTCTGGTTGAGAGAGGCTATGTAGTACAAAACTGGATTACTTTTATTTCTAATAAAGAAATAATCGGAAGATGGATGGCGCCTGGTGAAACAATCAAATTAGTAGAAACTAATCCTAAAGATAATGATAACAACCCACCCGGATTATTGGATGTTCTAAGAGATATAAGATCCAAAATAACCATTGTTTTAGAATATCAATCTGTCTTCGGCATAAGAACATTAACAGCAAAACTAGAGAAAGATTTTTAAAAAAATATTTACAAAACGTCTATATTCGGTATAATGACTATGCTGTTTAACGAAAGTTAAGCAGTGTATACTCTGAATAAGAGTGGCCAAAAGCCACTCTTTGTTTTTGAAGGATATGGAACTAAAAGAATTAAAAAGCCTCATCGAAAAGAAAGTTAATGAAAGTGGTTATACCCTTGAAGAGTTTTCTTATTCTCATGCTAATGGTCAAGACACATTGACTCTAGTCGTGGATAAGGAAAGCGACATTGATATGAACATGATTGTTGATTTAACAAACAACGTTAACACTTATCTTGATGAAATTAATCCTTTTGAAAACCCATATACTTTAGATCTTTCTTCTTTGGGCGCAGAAAAACCTTTGAAAGTTAATAATTTAGCGCCTTATGTTGGTAGGTACGTGAACGTTCACATGATTAATCCTATCAAAGGAGAAAACATCTACGAAGGCGAACTTAAAGAAGTTAATGACGATAACATCGTCATCGTCTATCGCAATAAAGCAAGGAGTATTCCATTAGAGATATTAAAGTCTAATATCTACAAAATACGTTTAGCGATTAAATTTTAAGGAGTAAAAATTATGGCTATTAACGCAGCAGACTTCCTCGCCGCTTTAGAAGAGATTGAAGCGAGCAAAGGAATTAGCAAGCAAACAATTCTTGATTTCTTACAAGAAGCCCTCATCAAAGCTTATCGTAAACAACTCGGTGGTGATGACGCAGATGTGCGTGTCACAATTGACCCAGAAAAAGGCATTATTGATATGTGCCATGTCAAAGCGGTTGTTGAAGATGTTGAAGATGATTTCTTACAAATCAGCGTGCAAGACGCGAATGCTTTAGACAGCTCTAAAAAGTATAAAAATGGTGATGAATTCTTCATTCCTGCATCTATCGAGGAATTAAAGAAAGCCACCGCAATGAGTGTTAAGAGCATGATGAAACAAAAATTCGCCGAAGCGGAAAAGAACATTCTTTATGAAACATTTAAAGATAAAATCGGCACCCTCATCACTGGTAAGGTTGAAAAAGTTGATGATCGTGGTATTTCCGTGAATATTGTCAAAACATCTGTTTATTTACCAAAGAAAGAATTAATTGGTGATGAAAGATTCATTGTTGGCGAAACAGTAAAGATTTACGTTGATGACGTCGCCAGTGGCACAAAAGGTGCACACATCGTCGTTTCCCGTAGTAAAGAAGGCTTCTTAAGATGCTTATTAGCAGAAGAAATCAGTGAAATCTACGATGGTACAGTACAAATCAAAGCCATCGCTCGTGAAGCTGGTGAAAGAAGCAAAGTTGCCGTTTATAGCAAAGATCCAACTATAGATCCTGCCGGTGCCTGTATTGGTAGCAACGGTGGTAGAATTCAAAAAGTCGTTTCCCAATTAGGAAACGGTGGTATTAGTAAAGAAAAGATCGATATCATCGGTTATAGCGAAAACACTGCCTTATTCATCATGGAGGCCTTAAAGCCAGCCCGTGTGTTAGGCGCAGTTGTGGACGAAGAAAACAAGAGTGCTATCGCTATTGTTAATGACGATTCATTCTCTCTCGCTATTGGTCGTCGTGGTGTTAACGTCCGTTTAGCCGTCAAATTGACTGGTTATAACATTGACGTTAAGACAGAAACCACTGCCGTTGAAGAAGGTCTTACATACGTTTCTCTTGAAGAAGCTACAGCTGAAGAAAATGCTAAGAAAGCTGAACAAATTATGCTCAAGAAAGCCAACGAAGAAAACGCTGCTCAACCAAACGTTTTACGTGGCCTACCAGAAGGCTATGTTGCTCCTCAAGATCGTGTTTATGAAGAAGAAGCTAGTGAAGACAATGCTGATTTAACAGAAGCTTTAGAAAACGAAGTTGAAAAGAAAGAAGTCGTTATTGAAGCGTCAGTTGAAGAAGAAAAAGTCGAAGTGGCTCCTGTTAAAGAAGAAGTTAAAGAAGAACCTGTCGAAGAAGTCAAAGAAGAGGTTAAAGAAGAACACAAGGAAGTTAAGACAACAACTTCTATTGAAGCTCTTGAAAAATCTCTCGCTGACGAATCCACTCGTAAGGCTAATAAAGGTGCTAAAAAGTCCTTTAAGAAGAACAACAAGAAAGCCGACGAGGAAGAAGAAGCAGACGAAAACAAACCAGTCATTGCTACCGGTGAAAGAATGTCCATCTATACCGAAGAAGAACTTCGTGAAATGGAAGAAGAAGAACAACTCGAAGACGAAGTCGACGATGAAGATGTTGATTACGACGAATACGATGAGTATTACGACGACGACGGTAGATAATGGATAAAACTATTCTTAGAACATGTATCGTTACTAGAAAGCTCTTAAGTAAGGAAGAGATGTTTAGAGTAGTTAAGACTCCTAATCATGAAATAAAGATCGATTCCTCTTATGTAGCTCAAGGTCGCGGTTGCTATTTATCTAAAGATAAAAACCTTATCTTAAAGGCAAAAAGCAAACGCATGATTGAGAAGCATTTAAAAGTCAATGATTGCCAGGCAGTCTATGACGAACTATTAAAATTACTATAAGAAAGAAGGTGTTGTTGATGGGAAAGAATTTTAAAAATAACAATTCAGGACGTGAAACAAACGTCTCCACAAAAGTCAAATCAGACCGTACCAAATCCAAAGTGAACGGTGGTGTATTTGTTTACACTGGTGCTATTAGTGCTGGTGAACTTGCAAAGACAATTAATGTCCCTCTTGGTGATGTTATCAAATTCTTGTTCTTACAAGGCAAAATGGTGACCATCAACACAATCCTTGATGATGAACTTATTGGTCTTGTCTGTTTAGAGTTTGGCTATGACTTCCAAAAGAAAGTTATTGTCGCTGCTGAACACTTCGAAGACGTCGAAATCAACGATGATCCAAGTAAGTTAAAACCAAGACCTCCAGTTGTGACCATTATGGGTCACGTTGACCATGGTAAAACAACCCTTATTGACGCGATTAGAAATTCTAATCTTGTCGAAGGTGAATTCGGTGGCATTTCCCAAGAAATTGGTGCTTACCAAAAAGAAATCAATGGTCAAAAGATTACATTTATCGACACTCCTGGACACGAAGCTTTCACCGCAATGAGAGCGAGGGGTGCCGGTGTCACTGATATCGTTGTCTTAGTGGTTGCCGCGGATGATGGTGTTATGCCGCAAACAATTGAAGCGATTGACCACGCTAAGGCAGCAGGTGTCCCAATTATTGTTGCCATTAACAAAATGGATAAGCCTGGTGCTGATCCAGAAAGAGTTAAAAACGAACTCATTGCTCACGATGTCATTTGCGAAGAATTCGGTGGCGATGTCATCGCTGTGGAAATCTCTGCGAAAAAGAAACAAAACATTGATGGCTTACTCGAAAGTATTCTTTTAGTGGCCGAAATGAAGGAATTAAAAGCCAACCCAGATAGATACGCTCTTGGTACAGTATTAGAAGCTAAACTCGACAAGAACGAAGGTCCTAAAGCTACGCTTTTAGTCCAAAACGGTTCCTTAAAAGAAGGTGACTTCTTAGTTGTTGGTACAACATATGGTAAAGCAAGAAGAATGACTAATGAATTTAGAAAAGTTCTTCAAACCGCGACTCCAGGTACTCCAGTTTCCATTATTGGTTTAAGCGAAGTGCCACAAGCTGGTGAGCGCTTCATGGCCTTCTCGGAAGAAAGCGAAGCTAGAAGCATTGCACAAAAGCGTAAACTTCTTAAAGAAGCTGCAGAAAGAAATAAAACAAGCGCTGCATCCTTAGATGATTTGTTCAATCTTGCTAAAGAAGGCGAGGTCCAAAACTTAAACGTTATCGTTAAAGCGGAATCTACTGGTAGTGCAGAAGCTGTTAAAGCATCTCTTGAAAAACTCACTAACGACAAGATTAAGATTAATGTTGTGAGAGCCTCTTCTGGCGCTATCACTGAAAGTGACGTCCTTCTTGCAGGCGCATCTCACGCGATTATTTATGGTTTTAATGTGAGACCAGACGCGAAAACAAGAGCCAAAGCTCAAGAAGAAAAAGTTGAAATCAGATTACACCGTATCATCTACGCTTTAATTGAAGAAATTCAAGCTGCGATGAAAGGTATGCTTGCTCCAACTATGGTGGAAAAAGTCCTTGGTCAAGCCGAAATCAGAAGATTGTTCAAAGTATCCAAACTTGGTACAATCGCTGGTTGTATGGTCGTTGATGGCTCTATTAAAGCCACTGGTGGTGTCCGAGTCATGAGAGATGGTGTGGTTATCTATGAAGGTAAACTCGCTTCCTTACAAAGAGAAAAAGATCTCGTTAAAGAAGTTAAAGCGGGCTATGAATGTGGTATGCTTATCGAAAACTTTAATGATATTAAAGAAGGCGATATCATCGAATCATACGAAATGGTAGAACAAAAGGATTAATTATGGCGAATAAAGAAGAAAGAATTGCTGGCATTATCCGTAAAAGCATCAGTGAAATCATCACTATGGAATTAAAGAACCCACATCTTGGATTCGTCACCATTCCAGAAGTGAAAGTCAGCAAAGACTTCAGCTACGCGAAAGTGTATGTCTCCTTCATGTTCGAAGAACAAATCGAAGAAGGTATGAAAGTCTTAGAAAAAAGCAAAGGTTTCATTAGAAGCGGGCTCGCTAAAAGACTTGATACAAGACGTTGCCCTGAACTCGTCTTTGTGCTCGATGAATCTTTCAAAAGAGAAGCCAGAATCACTGAGTTATTAAATAAAGATAAAGAGAAGTAACAAACTTCTCTTTTTTATGCTTTCTTGACCATTTTAATGTGCTTGATATTTGCCTCATAGAAGGTTTCGCCTTCCTCGGTAAACCCTAACGCACTATAGTAATCAAGCAGTTGATATTGAGCGTTAAACCAAATCGTGCATGGATTATATTCTTCTTCAAGCATAGCCGTTAAGAATAGGAAGGCTTCTTTACCATAACCATGTCCACGGTATTCTTCTAACACAGCGAATCTTTCTAATTTAAATTCTCTAGCGCCTACTTGACGATATCTAATCGTACCGATAGGTTGATCTTTTAAACAAATCAAGAAGTGCTTAGCGTCTTCTTCTTCACTAGGAATAACTTCCTCTTTATAGTCAACATTTTGTCCGAGGACAAAGACTCTATTTCTTATATCTAAAACATGCATCATATCAAGTGGGGCAACGACTGGTTTAAGAGTCAAACCTTCTTGATTGATTTGATGATATATTTCTTTGCCCCAGATATCTTCTTTTTCATAGTTAGACATCATGGTTAATAAGTTATCTTTAGCAACTGGCCATCTCTTATAAATATCCTTCAAGAGATTCTTCATATCCTCTCTTCTGGTATGCTGATTCGCAGGACAACCAGATTTCATAACAGGAAGATTCTCTTCCTTAATGAGTTTGACGATGTCGCTTTCCCTGACATTTATAAGTGGTCTAATGAATGTAATATCCGCTCTTTCTAAATGCATTTTTGGCGCAAAAGAAGCGATACGTCCACCAAATAAGGTGTTCATCATATATGTTTCGATTGCGTCGTCAGCGTGGTGAGCAAATGAGACTTTATTAAAACCAATCATTTTAGCGACCTTATTCATAGATGCTTTTTTCATGCGTGAGCAGATGGAACATGGCAAATGTTCATGGTCCTTTTGTTGGACTTGTAGAATCTTATAAACTTCAGTGTTATCCACAACCATGAGTTTAAGACCTAATGATTCACAAAATTGATTCATTTCATACGGATTGAATTCTGGGAAACCTAAATCCAACATCACTGGTTGAATCTTAAAATCAGTATGAGAGAACTTTTGATATAAACTTAAAGCGTATGTCAAAGCGACACTGTCTTTACCGCCTGATAAACCAATGAGAATCTTATCTCCGTGGTTGATGAGGTTATATTGTTTGTCGGCTTTACGGATGCACGCTAAGATTGTTCTAATCGCTTTCATGTTGAAATAATTATATTATTTTTGTTAATCTTAATAAAGATGAAAGATGGTTTCTTATTAATTGATAAAGAATGTGACTACACCTCAAGGGATGTTTGTAACATCATTGCGAAGATTTTTGATGCCAAAAAAGTCGGTCACGCAGGAACATTAGATCCTTTTGCCACAGGTCTATTAATTGTCGCGTTAAACAACGCTACGAAGGCTTTAAGTTACATTGAAGGACAATATAAAACCTATGAAGCTACATTGCTCTTAGGAAGTAAAACCAGCAGTGGTGATTTAACTGGTGAAGTTATAGAAACTAAAGAAGTTCCTGATATCAAAAAAGAACAAGTAATTGATGTTTTCCAATCTTTGATTGGAGAAAGCGAACAAACTGTCCCAATTACTTCCGCAGTTCACGTCAATGGACGTAAGCTCTATCACTATGCGCACCTTAATCAAGAAGTCGAACTTCCAAAGCGCACAATCGATATCAAAACACTCGAATTATTAGAGTTCGATTTACCCGTTATCAAGTTCAAAGCGACAGTCTCAAAAGGCACCTATGTGAGAACGCTTGGGGAGACAATCGCTGAGAAACTAAATACAGCGGGGCACTTAACCGCTTTAAGAAGAACAGAAATACTTGATCTTAACGTCGAATCCGCAAAGAAAATCAAAGATTTAACTCCTGATTGCTTAATTAACATCAGTGAAATAGTTCAAAAATTCTTACCACTCATGTATCTACCAAACGAAGTGGAACTCAAGAAAGCTAGACATGGTGGAAAGCTCTCCTTAAAACTATTCCCAGAAAAATTAGATACATTCTGTGTAATTGATGATAAAAAAACCGCGATCGCTATTTATAAATATAGCGAATTAGGGTATTATGAATGTGTAAGAGGTATCAATCGTGAAGATAATTGATTTCTACATCAACGATACACCAGCCAATGATAAAGACCTCGTTTTATGCTTAGGCTTCTATGATGGTCTCCATCTTGGTCATCAGCATTTAATCCAAAAAGCCTTAGATGAAGGCTATCCAGTCGGCGTTATGACATTCGATTTAGCGCCAGCCTTCCTACTTGGTAAAAAAGAAAATTATTCATTAACTTCGACATTTGATAAAGCGGACTTCCTTGAAGACATGGGAGTCAAATTCCTTTATCTCATGCACTTTGATAAAGAGACTTTAAAAGTCACAAAAGATGAATTCATCGATCGTGTCTTAAAACCACTTAATCCAAGAAAAATCTTCGTTGGTGAAGACTACAATTTTGGTGTCGGTGGTGAAGGCGATGCAGACTACTTAAGACGTTTCTTTGATGTGGAAGTTGTCCCACTTCAAAAGATTGATAATGTGAAGATTTCATCGAAGAAAATTAGACAACTCGTGGAAGCGGGAGAAATGGAACAAGCTTCTAAATTATTAGGCCGTCCATACCGTATTAGTGGTCTTGTTGTGGAAGGCTTTGGTAATGGCCGTAAACTCAATTTCCCAACCGCGAATCTTGAATTAAATTACACCTATGTTTTCCCTAAGGAAGGTGTCTACATGGGCTACGCATATTTCTTAAATCGCAAGAGAAAAGCAATGATTTGTGTGGGCACTCACCCAACAGTGAATCAGTTGCTAAAACCAATCATCGAAGTCCACATTATTGACTTTAATGAAGTCCTCTATGGTCGTGAAATCTACGTTGATTTCGTCTCATATATCCGTGACGTGATGCCGTTTGCCTCGCTCGATGAATTAAGAGAACAACTATTAAAAGACGAAGAAAAAGTAAAAAACACTTTGCAATAGTGTAAAAAGAATATAAAATATTCATTGCGACTTTTCCCTAGGATAAACGAGTCCCTAACGTTA
>CADBXE010000015.1 GCA_902798595.1 uncultured Erysipelotrichaceae bacterium
ATTTAGTAGACCAAACAATATGATAATTAATGTTAAAAACACATGTTCTATTGTGTCTTAATTCTTCCATAGGTTTTCCTACATATAGTATAGCAAAAAAATGTAGATTATTCCACATAATATTAATATTATTTATCTTATTATTTACCTTGCATATAGTAAGTGATAATGACTCTTTTAAACACTTTCATCTCGGCAGTTGAACAACCGAGGATTCCCGTTTAATTTCCTAAATATTCAAATGTACAGGACATGTTCCATTCATAGGAGCCATTATATTGTTTTGAACCATTACCATGCGAAGTAAGTGTGCCATTAATATAATAATACTCTTTCCATCTGAAGGTAACGCAGTATCCTTGTTCATCATGGATTCTTTCATATTCATGAAGGCTAAAATAAGTACCATCCATAGTCGCATTAGCAGGTCTATTACCCCAGCTTATCATCCAAGTGGTTAATGGGCCGGTATAAAATCTTTCTTCAAAACCTTCGCCTTCTTGAGCGTAATCTAAAAATTTTCTTCTTTGAGCATGATACTCAAGCCAACCTTTTGCGGTAATTGCACTAGTGTAATTTCGGAGCAGTTTTTGATTAGTAGTCGTTGGTGTACCACTGATGATTTGAATGTTAGTATCGGTGCTATCCTTTACTGGTTCTGTTACTAAATCAAGTTTATATTCGCCCTCTTGCATTTCACCCATAGGATAGGAGCCGATTAGTTTTTCTTCGCTATGGTAGTGATATCTGACTTTTCTAGCATCTTTTGGATTCAATTTGTTCAGTTCATTTTCAAAGGCTTCTAAAGTAAGCCCTTTTTCCTTTTCAGGAAGATCATAAGAAAAAGTGCCAGTCTTGCTAGAAGTAGATAATATATTTTCGGAAGTATCACTAGCATTAGTGTTAGAAGAATTTTGACCTTGTGAGCAGCCAAGCAATGAAAAAATAGATATTAACAAAACACTACACTTAACGATAGATTTCACAATGAATACCTCTATACCTATCTTATATCTTTTATTTTGATACCTTCAAGGTTTTTAGATACTTCTTCTGTTCGTCAGTGATACGATATGACTCCACGGCTTTTTGAATTGTTTTATTATGTACCCAAGAGGAAAGCTTGTTTTCTTCTATGTATTTAATCGCATGCGCGTATTGTTTCGCTAAGGCGGTGGCAAAATACCAAGCAATCATCATGTTGATATAGTATTCTTCGCTTTGGGCTTCACTAACTAACTTTAGGTATTCTTCTTTAAAATCTTTATCTAAATATAAAGACATGAGCATCTTAATAGCGAATCTCACTGTATAAGTATGTTTACTCTTTAACCATTTCTTTATTTTAATAAGTAGATCATCTTTATTTTTATTAAAGGCTTTAGGGCATAATTGGTCACAGGTGGCCCAATTATCAATATAAGGTAAGAATAATTCAACCTGAGATAAACAGTCCTTATAATCCTTATTTAAAGAAATAATAAACGCGTGTAGTTGATTCTCTTCGAAGTATTGATGAGGCAACTCATTTAAAAACTCATTGGATAGGCCACTACCGTTTATTGATTTCGCTATTTCTTTAAGTTCAGGAGTTCGTACGCCAATGATGGTTTCAGGGTTGATGTTAGGGATAATACTAAACTGCAATTGACGGTACTTTAAATCCTGTTTACTTTTTAAGATATCAATGATTTGTTTCATATTTTTATTTTATAGTTCTTTGAAAGTATAACTCGCTTCAAGTTTGTTAACCAAGACATGAGTTCCTTTATTATAAACTGGAGGTTCTGAACGATAGTCTTTTGTTACTGTCACCATCCCATCAACCTCTTCTGTAGACTTATACACACAGATGCTCATAAATCCATCTTCTCTAAATGTGACATCCCATTCCTCTAATTTATTATAGGAGCCGTCCACACCACTCATTTTTGTAGTATTATACCTAACATATGTTCTAAGGGGACTTAAGAAAAGCTTCATCTCGTAACCCTCATATGATGAATAACTATCAAAAAGAACAAACCAGTCATCTAAATCGGTAGGGAGAATAAAGGAACACGTATTACGCATCATCATCGTTGGAAGATTAGATGTGTTTTTCTCCTCAAGCAACTGAACGCCTTTATTTTTCTTTTCAGAAAATACCGATGCCGCACCATAGAGGTCTGCACCATCAGGTAATGGATTACCGTCTCTATCCATCGCGTATACATACGAACCCACTAATGTTTCATGACATTGGAAGTAAAATTCACATTCATAATTGCTGTTGTTTTTAGCAATTTTGTTGGCAGCCTTATCAAACTCATCTTTACTAACTCCTGATTCATCAGGAAGCGCAGATAAAACGACTTGGTTGATACTATAGGGATGGTATTTTGTTTCTTTTGTGACTTCACCACAACCCACTAAAGAAGCAATAGCCATCATAATTAGACTAGTTTTAATAAATGATTTCATGCTGTTTACCTAATATAGAGTAGCACTTTTAACGTTTGATGTAAAAAAACTCCCGATGAAACGGAAGTTTTTTTGTGATTTTAATTTAAATCAATTACTTTTGATTTTTGAAAGCTTTTAAGCCGAGGTATTGAGCTTCGTCGCCTAATTCTTCTTCAATTCTTAATAATTGGTTATATTTAGCCATTCTGTCTGTTCTAGAAGCAGAACCAGTTTTGATTTGGCCAGCGTTAACTGCGACGGCTAAGTCAGCGATTGTAACGTCTTCTGTTTCACCAGAACGGTGGGAAACCATTGTGGTGTAAGCATTTGTTTGAGCTAAACGGATAGCGTCTAATGTTTCGGTTAATGTACCGATTTGGTTAACTTTAATTAAGATGGAGTTGGCAACGTTGTTATCGATACCTTTTCTTAAGAAAGCTGGGTTTGTAACGAATAAGTCGTCACCAACGAGTTGGATCTTGCCACCGAGTTCTTTGGTGAGTTCAGCCCAACCTTCCCAGTCAGATTCCGCTAAACCATCTTCGATGGTGATGATGGCTGGGTGATCTTTGACTAACTTTTGTAAGTAAGCAATGAAGCCCTTGCTATCATAGGAACCTTCACCGGATTTTTCTAATGTGTATTTGCCTGTTTTGGCATCATAGAATTCAGAAGAGGCAACGTCCATACCTAAGAAGATTTGTTTACCAACTTCATAGCCAGCGTTCTTAATAGCTTCTTCAATTAATTCTAATGGTTCTTCGTTACCGTGTTTGCAAGAAGGAGCGAAACCACCTTCGTCACCGACACCAGTTTCATAACCTTTGCCTTTAACGACTTTCTTTAAAGCGTGGAAGACTTCAACACCAGCTCTTAAGGCTTCACGGAATGTATCGAAACCAGCTGGGATGATGAAGAATTCTTGGAAGTCAACTGTGGATTCAGCGTGAGCACCACCGTTGATAACGTTCATACATGGTGTTGGTAAAACTTTAGCATTAGCACCACCGATGTAACGGTATAATGGCATACCTAAGCTTTGAGCAGCAGCTCTAGCAACAGCTAAGGAAACACCTAATGTGGCGTTAGCGCCTAAGTTCTTTTTGAATGGAGTGCCATCTAATTTGAGTAAGAGAGCATCTAATTTGTTTTGTTGTGTGGCTTCTAAGCCTAAGACTGCTGGAGCGATAACTTCATTAACGTTCTTAACGGCTTTTAAGACACCTTTACCTAAATATCTTGATTTGTCACCGTCTCTTAATTCAAGAGCTTCGGATTCGCCTGTGGAAGCACCAGATGGGACGATTGCGGAAGCGCGTGTACCGTCATCTAAACGGACTTCGACTTCAACTGTTGGATTGCCACGTGAGTCTAATACTTCACGGCCGTGTACATATGTAATTTTTGCCATTTAATTAATTCTCCTTAAATATGACCGAAGTAATTATACATTCAATAGTTATTTATTTTCAATAATAACGATTGAGAAATGAAAAACCGCCACACAAGGTGACGGCTTCTAGCAACTATTATAGTTTACTTTTCAATCATGATGTTTCTGATTGTATCTAATGTTTCGGTTGGAATATTACAACCAAGATGTAATAAATTGTAGATATTTTCCTTTAATGGAGCGTTTTCATTATATGCGTATCCATTAGTGGTATCTGTCTTAACGAAGTTAATAAGATTACGCCAATGGTCATATTGATGGTCACGTAAGTGACTTCTAATGTGTTCGTTATTAATTGAGCTATAAGATGTTAATTCAAAGTCGATGACTAAGTCACTATAGCTAACACCTAATAAACCATTGATTAAGAAACCTAATGTACCAGTTCTATCCGCACCACCGTAGCAGTGATAATAAATTGGTTTTTGGTCAGCTTCTTTAATATGTTCAAAGATCTTAGCCACTGTTTCTCTAGCTTTGGTTGGGTTTGTCGCACCTGTACCATCCTTAGAGAATGTTTCATTATATGATTTAATGGCGAGCATTTCATAAGCGATATCGCCTTCTTCTGAAGAGAAAGCACATTGGCCTTTAACAGCAGGATACTTATCACCGACATCACCAGTACCTCTCAAGTCGATTTCAATACCACCGACCATATTCATATCTTCTCTAAATATTTTCTTACTATCTTCAGTGGCAGTTAAAGCGTGTTCGCCCCATGTTTTGATGGTGATTTCACCACCTCTATAAATGAGACCTTGTTTCACTCTTTTACCAGAGTCAGTCATAAAGCCACCATTATCACGGACATTGAATAATGGACGAGCGCTAATCCAACGGACATAGTTATCTGTGGTAAATGTGCCAACATCAGATTCTTCGCCATCGGCTTCTACTTTCCAATAGTACTTTGTACTAGCAAACAAGTTTTTAACGTTAACAGATGTTTCATTTGTGACATATTCTTTAGCGTTTTCAAAATTCTCATTTTGACTCACTAAGACTTTGTACTCTTCTTTTTCATGACCTTCTTTAACAGCGAATGTTAAATCAACACCTGTGTTTTTATCACTTCTATCTGGAGCGCTATTTCTCACTGTTTGGTTTTTGCCATTTACTTCGCCAGTATCAAGATAGATTCTTTCTTCATCCTTCTTGCTACCTTCATCGATATCGATGCCATCTGCGCCATATAAGTCCCAAATCTTATAGATATCTCCACCTTCGGCTTTATATTGCACTTCTTGTTTCTTCATGTCATCGATATATTGCTTGACATTAGAAGTGACCATTGTGGTGTTTTCAGGATTGTTTAATGTGATGTTATATTCTTTCTTTGGACTATGTTGTTGGCAGGCCGCGAGTAAAGCAACCATGGACAAAGAAAAAATCACAAATTTGCTATTTTTCATAGTGTATTCCTCTCATGTGTTCGTTTTATTATCAACAAAAAAGTCATTTATGAAAAATGACTATCTTGTTATAAGTAACTACTTTCTTTCTTCAGGAAGAAGCTTCGCCATATTGATATGACAATATCCCTGAGGATTCTTGTTTAAATAATCCTGATGATATTCTTCCGCTTTAAAGAATTTATTGAGTCTTGTAACTTCAATTGCGTAGTTAGGGTTTAGCGTTCTAGTGAAGTAATTAACAATGGCGAATTTATCATTTTCATCTATATAATAGATGCCTGTACGATATTGCACACCTTCGTCTTCACCTTGTTTATTAATAGAATATGGATCCACAACTCTTAAATATAGTTCAAGGATTTTTTCTAGTGAAACGATGCTTTCATCATAGATGATTTTCACTGTTTCACTAGCGTTGTCTAAGCCATGCTTCAAGTCTTCATATTTAGGGTTATCTAAAGTACCATTGGCGTAACCAACTTCCGTTTCCATAATCCCTTTAGCTAAGGAGAAATAATGTTCAACTCCCCAGAAACAACCACCCGCTAAATAAATCGTTTTCATACTTTGATATTAACAAATAATTGTTATTTTGAAAAACATTATGCTTTAAGAAGCAGGATAGACAGAGTTATTACTCATTGGAACATCATTGATGATAATTGAATATCCAGTAGCAATATTGCTGACCTCAAGAGTTGTACCGTTTAATTCGATACTTATATCGACAGTCTTGAAGTCTGTTCCACTGTAGACTGGTGTCATATTGAACACACCAGTTCCTGTTAATCTAGTAAAGGAGGCGATATTTGTGGCTATCACTGGTTTAATTGAGTTCAAAACAAATGATTCTGGGATATCATTCACAGAAACAGATTCTCCACCACATCTAACCGAGGAGATAGTTGAAGAAGTTGCATCACCATTAGTGTCTAACGTTTCGGTAACGACAATATCCCACTCTAGGTAATCGGTTGTGAGAATATGGACATAAATATTTCTTACACCAGAAGCCGGCGGTTGAATAGCCGGTCCAGGTGGATCTGTACCACTGACAACTTTTTCAGAATAAGCGTAATTGGTGGCAAAATCAGCGTCATAATAGACAGATGTCCCATCTACGTCGAAATTGATATCACCATCGCTTGTTTGTCCAGCGGTGATAACAATAGCAAAAGTCGCGCCACCTTCATCGGTAGAAACATCACTGGTATTGAAATCAATACCAAATGGATAAGCAACACCTGATTGTAGTGTTGTAATAGCATATGCGGTAATATGGTCTTTATTGGCTGCGTTTGCGGCAATATCAAGGTACATTAAGTAAGCGCCGAATCTCTTATTAGCAACAGTACCAAGAGCGTATTCGCCTGGGTTTGTTGGAATCTCAAAATAGAAAGCTTGACGGTAACCATTGTTGCCGTTGCCGTATGAATGGCCTTTAAGCCAATCCATATCAAAGACCATGCTATATGAGGAGTAATTACTTGTGAATGTAGATTGATTAATTTGATGATAAACACCATCTTCATATCCACCGTTTTGTGTATCGGTGATTGGAGTTTTGGTATTTAAGACATATAGTTTAGAAGGGTTATATTTGTCGATTGAATAAGGGATAGTATAGTTGCCATTCGATAGTTTATAAATGTAGGAATGGCCTGATACTCCATCACTATAGATTTGTTCAATTTCATTGATTGCATCAATTGTTGAACCATTTCTTTTAATTTGGTGTAAGGAGAAGAAACTATCGATAGTCGTATATGTTTCACCAGTTGTGCTTCCGTATGTTCCGGCAAAGAAGTTAACATAACCTTGTTCCTTAAGGTTAAAGTCAATAGCATTAGCTGGCATCATATAGTTTTGATACTCTTGGCCATTAATCATCGCGTATCTAGCGGTAACAGCATTTTCTTTGTTAATGACAGCAGACATAAAGTGCAAGCCGTAGATGTTGTCCCCGGCAGAAAGGGTTTGTTCGACTTTTCCTTTTGATTCAGCATATTTCTTATATGTATTTGTCGTGTCATTAATTGTATGGAGACCACTGCTATCGTATGTCCAAACACTATTTGCGTTAAATGAACTTGTGCTTCTGTTGTAGTTGGTTAAGTAAGTGCTAATAGTATAGAACGAAGCAATTCTAACGTTACCATAAGAATCATAACCATACGCATTTGCGGCATTATAATCACTACCACTGCTATAAGAACCAGCGGTGCTATGATATGAACCACCAACAATATAACCAGTGTTTGTGCCAATGGCTTCTAAATCATCGTTAACGTTTAAAGGAATATAAGTGACGTCTTGATCGCTTGAGAAATCCATGCCTTCGGTACGAAGGGATGTGTTTTCAACACCATCAGGTCCATATGTTGTTGTTTGACTTGTTGGGGCAATGCAATAAGAATTTGCCACCACGCTCTGGTAATTGCTGATGATGGATGATGTTGTTTCGATAGTCATAGCATCATAATAACGACCATTATTAACGACACCAGCACTACGGCAAGAATAAACGTTTTCAACGTTATCGTAAACGAAATAGTAAGTGCTATAAGATAACTTATAAACATCACCATCTTTATGAAGAGTAAAGGCGGTGCGGTTATTTGTAGCAAGATTCATTCTAAAGTTTGTGCTAGAAGTGCCACTATCGTACATGTAGTATTTTCGATTGGTGTTCGATGGATTTGTTGTATAAACGTAAACGGATTGACCAACCGCTTCCTCTAAAGTAAGTGGTCGATTAACGTTACTGGTAGCAACAAAGGTCCAGCCATATGTATATGTGTTTGTAATAGCGGTATAAACACCAGTTGTGGATGTACTTGCCATACCAATGTAACGGCCGCCATAAGAGATTTGGTAACCATTTGACATATAGGAGTTAATCGTCAAAGGATTTGGCTCCGTTGGAAGAGGACGCACTACCCAATAACCAGAATCATAAGCTAGATAGTAATTGTTAGAAATGTATCTAATTTTGCCGTTATCTCCAGTAGATTTCGTGAATGTAGTACGGGAATTGTTGCTAGCAGATAATTGTAAAATATCACCATTTAAATAGATGTAATATGTCACTAGTGAGCCATTATATCTTAATTGTGTGCTGATATATCCTGAATTACTAGGAACATTCCATAAGGTAGCATCATCGAAGTTTGTGTCGATAAAAGCACCAGCATCAGAGCCACTATTTGTAAGCACATAGTCAACTGAAAGGAAGTGGCCGTTGCCATCTGTAATTCTATAGCCAGTGTGGCTATCTAGTGTTTTATAGTAGTTAGTCACATAGTGACCACCAGAAAGATAATAAATACCATGATCTTGGAAAGTCATTTGCACAGCGCCGATTTTCGGATTATAGGAACCACCATTTTTATATGTTGTTTCGTTATAGATATCCTTAGTGGCGCTCATTGGATAATAGGTATTGTTATAGAGATGTCTATGAAGTTTGTGACTAACTAAAGCGCCTGTAGTAGCATCATATGTGTCATCGTAACTCAAACCTACGGTTTTATTTTGAGAAGCGTGTGCATCACGGATTGTGCCTAATCTATTGTATAAGTCTTTGATAACAATAGAACCACCCCAACCTGGATCAGTTCCTTGCGAATTACTATTGTAATATTGAGATAGTCTTTGTTCCAAAGAACCAACTGTGCCAGTTTTTGTGGTATAGCCCACTAGGCCATAATCAGATAATTTGTCTGTATAAGCTGTTTTAGCAGCATTGCCATTTGTCTTAATTGTGGATGTACCAACCTTAACACCACTCATATCAGCATTGATGTATCCGGCGGCTAAACCAATTAACGTGTTCGTTGTTTTTGATTCAACAGTGAGATTTTCTAATGTGAAATCATGTAAAGAATTGGTTTGAGATGAAAATGATTCACCATCTAAATTACCAACCACACCAAAGAATCCGATAACTTCCGCTTCAGATTGTGTATAGGTAATGTTATGTGGCTTTTTAGTAAATTGGGTGTAATCATTTGTGATTTTGATGTTATTGACGGTATAGCCTTGGCCATCAAAGACACCGATGAATGGGTGTTCTTCTGTACCAATTGGTGGCATGACATATTCACCACCATCAACGTTAATATCATTAGCGAGTTCAAAGTAATATGGTCGATCATCAAATTGACCTTTGTACTGTAACCAGGAAAGGTTAGACAAATGTCTAATTTCGCTAATACCGAATGGATCTTGAGCGGTACCTGTGCCATAGGCAAAGTAAGCAGCATCGGTTGTACCTGTACCATTGATGTCCGAAATCTTAATGGTTGAAATAAACCACGCAATGGAAGCTATACAGGCGGCTGCGAGTGAGAATCCGGAAATACCGGTTAGCGCAACAATTCGATTTACTTTCTTCCTCATATTAGACCTCCATACTCCAGTCACAGATAAAACCAAGACCAGCATTTAAGAAGACATGGCCGAGGAAGAAAGAATATAAATATTCTAGTGATTCAACATAATAATCAATAATGATGCCAAGATGAGAATAGCCTCTAGTGCTTCCTTGGAAGAGGTCAACACTATTAGCGAATACTGGTTCACCTTGAGCATTAAATGAAACAAAACTAGCGCGATTACTATTTGTTAATTGACTACTTTGAACAGGTACGTATGTTCTATTTGAAGAGACATCATTCAAGAAAAGAGAACCAGATTTAGTTCTGCAAGTACCTTGGTTATCTCTTGGATCATCTTCGAATAAGACATAATGCGAATCAATAATTGAACTTAATGGATTGTTGGTTTGTAATAAGTCGACCCATTGCAGTTCAAATGTAGAGTTAGTGTATTTATAAACGGATTTACAGCCATGACGTGTTTCGTCAGCGGTAACCTCAATCATTGTGCCTTCAGCATATGTAGAAAGAGCACCATAGGTGGCTACTGTTTCAGTGAAGGATGGTTCGATTTTCGCTAGATATGTGGAATCTGTTTTAAGAGTGATTCTTTCATTAGAACCATCAACGGCAAAAAGAAACATCACTGGATGATGTGGATCGTTTAAAGAATATGATCCCATTGTAAATTCACCAGAGTCGCTGCCATTATGTTCATCCCATGTGATTGTGTGATTAGCGGTTGGGTTAAAACCAAATTCGCTTTCATCACTTGTCAAGCCGTAGAAATCATGGACTGTAATAGCGGTAACTGCACTATCGACTTTAGCAATAGAAAAACTACCGTGATCCGCGTTAACGTTTTTGTTGGTGGAGAACCACGCAAGAACACTAGTCGCTGCCACAAACGCAGTAAAAACGCACATCAATGATGCACTTATTATTGTTAATTTACGTTTTGTTGACTGTTTGAGCGACATGCAATTACCAATAAATTCTCTTTCTTGGCAGCTGGCTATCTTATAAAGACCCTTTAGCTTTGCGTCGCCACTTCACAGTGGTTTTGCCTTTTTCATACGCATAATATATTAAATCTCGCACAATTGCAAGCGTTTTGCGTGTACGGGCAGGTAGAGGCAAATAAAAACACTCCGAAGTTCGAAGTGTTTTTTTGGCTGTTTTGTATGACGTTATGCGGTCGGTCGACTATTAATTGAATAACAATAAGTGCCTGCTCCAAACTCATAGACGGTGTTACCATTGCTTGGATAAGTGTATGTAAACGGAGAGCCATAGAAGACGATTTCATCACCATAGGTGAGTTCGTCCCATGAATTCCAGTTTGGATTACCACCTTCGACTCTAGCAAGTCTATAAATTAGAATTTCATTATCCACGTCTTCATCTTTCACTCTAAGGTTGTACAAGTCACCACTTCCGTTGTGGAAGGATGTAGATGGTCTTGAAACAACTGCTTTGAAATAGTAACTTGGGGAATCGGATTGATTGTTGTACATGGCAGCTTGTTGAATGGCTTCTGCAACAGTTTTTGGATCACTGAGTGTACCAGCGTGACCAACTGTTTCAACATGCCAGTTACCTGCTCTAATGTATTCAGCAAGTAAGTCTCTAGCGAATCTACCGCCTGCTTGTAACCTATCAATAACTGTTAAATGGTTCGCCGCGTAGTCGCTGTTGTATGTATCTGTAACTAAATAATAAGTAGTGTTATCATCGATATTCCAACGAATATCGTTTCCATATGATGTCCAATCACAGAAGTAGTTGCTACTGCCAGTGATAAATTGGGTGTTCTTGAGACGATAGCCTTGAATAGAACACAAGACAACATCATTGTTGAATGGGAATAATTCAAGGACATCTGCGTAGATAACTGTACCTGCATGCAAACCATTGCCACGGCAAGATATATAACCACCACCGAGGATTAAATTATATTGATTGCCCCATTTTTCCATACCTGCTGCTAAATATAAGTTAGCGACAGTTTGTCTTAATGTTGTGGCGTCTTTCCATGTATCGTTAATGCCTAATTCTTCATAGGCATATTCATATTGGTCTTTATATTTTTCAAATAAAGCGTTAACTTGAGCGTCTTCCGCTAGGTTGGAATATTCACCGCCATATCTGGTATCGTATTCAACCGGAGTTCTGACGTCATATCTATTGTTGACTAAATCCATATCAACAGTGATTTGATAGAAGCATTGGTTATAGCCATAGCATTGGACATGATAAACACCATAATCATCTTGTTCGGCATAACCATCATGTGTGTGGCCTTCTAAGACTAAGTCAACATAGTTTCCTGAGCTTAATGTGTCATCATAATAGTCATCGGCATCTCTAGAACCAGAACCATGGACGGAATAGATAATGAAGTCACAGTTTTCTTCATTTCTTAATCTCAAGGATTCCGCTTTAACGAGTTCTGATAGAGCATTGCCTGTTAAGAAGGTAAGACCTTGAACTTGGCTACTGGAAATAGAACTTAAACAGTTACCAATCGCGCCGATAACACCAATCTTAACGCCTTCTCTTGTAAATGTTGTAGAAGGCTCTAAGAATTCAACGCGTCCGTAATTACTTTGATAAACAACATTAATACCTAAGGTTGGGAAATTAGCAAGT
Source organism: uncultured Erysipelotrichaceae bacterium (assembly GCA_902798595.1). GTDB lineage: Bacteria > Bacillota_I > Bacilli_A > RFN20 > CAG-826 > RUG14515. The sequence continues at coordinate 12,348 of CADBXE010000015.1, forward strand.
TCACTATTATCGATAATGCCTTGTCTACCCCAGTCGAATTCATGGTTACCAACGGTCATGGATACGAAATTCATTTGATTCATCCATTCGGTAACTAAATGACCTTCTGTTAAGTTACTTTCAACAGAACCTTGCCACATATCACCTTGAGAGATGAAAATGGAATTCTTATTCGCGGATAGCTCTTTTAAAAGAGTTGTGGTTTTAGCAATACCAATGCCTTTTCCTTGAGTATCCTTAACATTACCATGTGTATCGTTAAACGCAAAAATATCTAAAGATACTTCTTTTGGAATGTCATGACCTGAAGAAGAACTAGAGGAAGAACTAGAGGATGAGGATGTATCAATCGAGCTTGTGGATGTAGAACTTGATGAAGTCGAAGAACTAGAGGAAGAACTGCTTGAGCTCGATGTTGAGCTACTGCTACTAGAAGAACTGCTACTTGAAGAGGAACTACTTGAAGAAGTACTGCTGGATGAGTTACTACTTGAAGAAGAATGGCTAGCTGAAGAAGAACTAGTTGATGAGTTCACAGATGAAGATGTACTAGCACTACTCGAGGAAGAACTTGATGTAGTTGAGCCACTAGGATTTGTGGATATAGATATTGAGCTACTTTCCTTGCTCTCAGCAGAAGAAACACTACTACTTTCAGAAGCAGGTTGTGACTTACTTGTTTGACCACCGCCGAATGAAAATTCACACGCTGTAATCGATAAAGCCATTAACACTAGAGTGCTCAATAGAAAATGTCTTTTTTTCATATTATTTGCCTCAATTTACTGATATTTTACTCTTTTTGCCTTTTATTGACAATAAAGCATGCCCAGACCCAATAAAAAACAGTTCAGATATAATCCGAACTGCAATTGACTAATGGTCGGAAAGATGGGATTCGAACCCACGACCTCTCGCTCCCGAAGCGAGCGCACTACCAAGCTGTGCTACTTCCCGGATTAGAAGTCAAATAGTGATAATTGATCGCTATCGTTTAAGCCATCTAAAACGCCCATGTCGCTTAAGTCTTGAACGTTGGTGGAAGTGAGTTTAGTTCTTCTAAGCAAATCTTCCTTGGAGAAGAACTCGCCATTCTTTCTTTCCTCAACAACTGTAATGGCGTTGTTTTCGCCTAAACCATCAATAGTGATAAACGGTGGAATCAAAGCCTTATTTTCATAGTCGACGACAAAGTTAGAAGCATCGCTACGGTAGAGATCGATGTTCTCAAATTTATAACCTCTTTGCACCATTTCTAATGCATTAATTAAGGTCTTTAATTGTTCTTGTTCTTTTGGTGAAAGTTTGACATTAGAAATACGTTGTTGAGTACGTAATTCCTCAATTTTGCTAATGATGGCATCCTTTCCTTTAATCATGGTCTTGATGTCATATTGTTTACTTCTGACAGAGAAGAAGGTGGCATAGAACTCTAAAGGATAGTAGATTTTGAAGTAACCTACTCTAACCGCCATTGTAACGTAAGCAACAGCGTGGCCTTTAGGGAACATGTACTTAATCTTTTTACATGATTCGATATACCAAGCTGGCACATTATTTGCCTTCATGATTTCTTCATATTGTTCTTTTAAACCACGGCCTTTACGAACATCTTCCATGATCATAAATGCGATGTTACTTGGGATGCCTTTACCAATAAGGTAGACCATAATATCATCACGACATCCGATAACTTCTTGTAATGTCGCGGTACCCGCTTTAACGAGTTCATCGGAGTTACCTTGCCAGACACCAGTACCATGGGTTAGACCAGAAATAATAACTAAGTCGGAGAATGTCTTTGGATTTGTTTCTTCCAAAACGCCTCTAACGAATTCAGTACCGAATTCAGGAAGTAAAAGCGCACCAGTCTTTGCGTTAGTGTAGTCGTGTTCCATGCCTAAAGCATCTGGAGAAGAGAATAAGGAAAGAACTTTCTTATCGTTCATTGGTATATCTTGAAGCTTAACGCCTGTTAAGTCAGACATCATCTTTAACGCCATTGGGTCAACGTGACCTAAGAGGTCAAGTTTAAGAATTGTATCGTGGATGGAATGGAAATCGAAGTGTGTTGTCTTCCAACTACTATCCATATCATCAGCAGGATATTGGACAGGAGTAAAGTCATAGACTTCATATTCAGTAGGAACAACAACGATACCACCTGGGTGTTGGCCAGTTGTACGTTTAACATCAACACAGCCTGACGCTAGATAGTGAATCTTTGCTTTTGGATATGAATCAACATCTAAGCCTTTTCTTTCAATAAAGCCACGAGCAAAACCGAAAGCAGTCTTCTCCGCAACGGTTTCAATAGTACCGGCACGGAAAACGTTGTTTTCGCCTAATAATACCTTAGTGTAGTCATGAGCCTTTGATTGATAGTCACCTGGGAAGTTAAGGTCAATATCAGGTGTTTTTTCAGCGTTGAAACCTAGGAATGTTTCAAATGGAATATCTTGTCCATCATGTACCATTGGTTCGCCACAGACTGGACAGACCTTATCTGGTAAGTCATAACCAGAACGATATTCAGGCATCGTTTCTTTAGTCCATTCAAGGTGTTTACACTTTGGGCAACGGTAATGAGGTGGTAATGGATTAACTTCTGTAATATTGGACATGGTCGCAACGAAAGAAGAACCGACAGAACCACGACTACCGACGATGTATCCATCTTCATTCGCTTTCTTAATTAATAAGTGAGCGATGTAGTAAATAACGGAATAACCATTGGAAATAATACCGTTTAATTCTTTTTCTAAACGGGTTTGGATATATTCAGGTAATGGATCGCCATACATTTGATGGGCTTTTTCAAAACACATATCCTTTAACTTGTTTTCACAATTTTCAATGGTTGGGGTATACAAGTGATCGTTAGGAACAGGCATAATTGGTTCAATCATGTCCGCAATCTTATTTGTATTTGTAACTGTAACTTCGTAGGCTTTATCTTTGTCTAAGAATTCTTCCATGCATTTAAGCATTTCATCAGTTGAACGGTAATGTTGATCTGGATTCTCGAATTCAGGCATTCTGCTACGTTTATATGGATTGAGTGGATGGTTTACACCACCGATACCTTTAGCGGAAATATAGACATCTCTAAACACTTTGTGTTTCTTAGTGACATAGTGAACATCACCAGTCGCACATACTGGTTTGCCCATTTCATCAGCGCATCTCACGATATCTTTCAAGTGAGTAACAAGTTCTTCTTGAGTCATGTCACCCATATTGATGAGAAATGAGTAGTTTTCTAATGGTTGAATTTCGATATAGTCATAGAAGGCGATTGTTTCTTTTAAGACGTCATCGCCATAGTATTGTGCGTTTCTAAAGACCTCACCATTAAAGCAAGCAGAACCAATAAGCAAGTCTTCTCTTAGCTTTTCAATTTCACGACGTGGAATCTTTGGAACTTCCGCTAAATAATCAATATGTGAGTAAGAAACTAATTTATATAAGGCTTTGAGACCGGCTTTATTCTTTGCTAAAGCAACAATGTGAGTTGGTCTAATATGTTTTAAAAGTGCTTTAGGTGTTTCTAAGTTACCTAATTCAGCATGTGTTAAACGATGGTTCTTCTTAGTTAAAAGAACGAGCATTGGTTGCCAAACATCATTTAAGACCTTAGCATCGTAGTCCGCACGGTGGGCTTCGTCTTCTTTATATTCGACTTCCATGTTACGGCACAAACTACCTAAAGTATGGCTTCTGGATTCAGGGAATAAATAACGTGATAAAGGAAGGGTATCGATTACCGCATTATTCATAATTGGCATCTTTTCTCTCATTAATGCATGTTGCAAGAATGAAAAGTCGAATGAAGCGTTGTGGGTAACCAAAATTGCATCGCCAATCCAGTCAATAATTTTTGGTAAAGCTTCGCGAATTGTAGGTTTACCTTCTAACATCTTATCAGTGATATTAGTGATTTCCACGATACGCTTTGGAAGTGGAATTTCAGGATTGATTAAAATATCCATCGATTCGGTGACGATGCCGTTTTCCACTTTGACCGCACCAAATTCGATAATACGGTCATAGTAGCAGTTTAAGCCGGTTGTTTCTAAGTCGAGAACAACATACTTAGCGCGGTTTAATTCGATAGGTGATGGGTTTTTGATGTATTTCAAATCATCATCAACCATGTAGAATTCCACGCCATAAAGCATCTTAATACCAGTCTTTTTGCCTGCATCTTGCGCATCTGGATAGCCTTGTACGACCGCGTGATCGGTAATCGCCATAGCAGTATGACCTAATGCTTTTGCGTATTTAGCATAATCAATCATATGGCTAATGCCATCCATTGTGGACATATTGGAATGTAGGTGAAGTTCAACACGCTTCACTTCTGCGTTATCTTTTTCGATTTCATCAGGTGGTAAAAGGTCAATGAAATGGGCTTTAACCGCCATCGCTTTATTGTATTCATCATAATATGCAGCGCCACGGACACGGACATTAGTGCCCCACTTCTTCATTTCTTCAACTGTTTCATCGTTAATAGAAGCGTTTTGGTAACAGTTGGCGTATATCGCACCACCATCTTCATCAAACAAACCAATGTTTAGTTTCTTTCTTTCGCCGTATTCATTGATTTCGACGGAGAAGACTTTAGCAGGAAAATCAACATGGTCGCTTGTTCTCACAATATCATCGATGTGATCAAGTGGTTCATAATTACCGCGTCTATTTAATCTTGCTCTTTCTCTGTCTCTAGCCATTTCTCTAGCGTTTTGACGAGCAAGTTTTAATAATTGGTCTTCTGTCTCTTCATTGAGTTGCGCTTTTTCTTGAGCAATCATTTCTTCAACTTCACTACGATCGTTGATTTGACGAGCAGCGCTTTCTTCTTCTAAAGCAGTTTCTGCTTCAGCGTTTGCTTTCTCAACAATTTTTTTCATTTCTCTTTTAGAAATGTTCACTAACTCTTCTTGAGGAGCAACTTCTTCAATGATGGAGAATTCGTAATTTAAGAAATCTAGGAAGTCCCTAAAGTCTTTAATACTGTTTTGGTATTGTTCTTTTTCCGCCTCATTAGCGTAAGTTACTTTAAGCAAAGAATCATTTTGTGGTTCCAAAAGAAGATTATGAGGAATGTGATAAAGAGTTTGATACCATTCATCAAATAAGCTTAATAAGTCATCCATATTAGGTCTTACAACGTAAGAGAATCTTAATAAGTATGGATAAGTTAAAGTATTTAAACCGTCTTGGAATTCTCTTAATAAGTGATATTTCCATGGTGTTTGTTTGACAATCACCATATCGACTTGTTCACGTTTAAAACGGTTACGACCAACCATTTCAAAATCGATATCGAAGGCTTCGATATTTTCAATATGGATATGATTTAAGAAAGATACCATTTTGTCTGTCATAACATCACCACGAAGAAATAGGTAAATACATCCTTAACTAGGATGACGCCCATAAGTAATAAGAGCAACCCTAAACCAATTAGGGAAACAATATTTTTTACTTTATCTGGAATCTTCTTTCTAGTTCCCGCTTCGATGAAGGTAACAAGAAGTTGCCAGCCATCTAATCCTGGGAACGGAAGGAGATTAAAGATTGCTAAGTTAACTGAGATAAATGCCCAAACGTATAAGAACTTGGCAAAGCCAAAATTCTGTAAAACACCAGTGGTTTCAAATGCCACAGCGATAATACCACCAGTATCTTTCCATGTTGAAGGTTTAGTGAAAAGGGTACCAATAGCCTTCACTAAAACAACAGACGACTCACCAAAGTCTTTGAAGCTCTTAACAAACGCCTCACCAGCATTCAACTGTGTTGTTTTTAAGTAAAGGGAAAGACCATATGATGAAATTGTTCCTTGCTTTTGTTTAATAGTTAAAGTCACAGTTTCACCATCGACACGCTTGCCCTCGTTGTTTTTCACTCGTTTAGTAAGGTGAATTGTCGCTTCATCAAAATCATCGTTACTATAGGAATAGAAAGAAGGAATGTATTCATCTTCCACTCTTTTAACAGAAACGACACTAACGTCTTCTTTATTAGCGGTATAAATATCAGTGATATGGGTATCAACGTTAAAGATGAACCACACACCATTAGAGGATTTTCTATAGTCATTCTCAGTTAATTCTTGACCTCTATGATTGAAATCTTTAACTAAAAATCTAACGACATTGCCATCAGAGTATGTCACCTCATATGCTTCACCCATGTTATGTGCAGGAATCATTTCATACATGTAAGTGAATTCAGATAAGTCGAGATGTTTATAACTGCTTAATGAAGAAAAGTTGTAACATGTGGCGTATTTTTTAGTGGCATCAGCGTTTTTGAATGTTGTTTGGCTATCAGCAAGATAATATGTTCTTTGGATATTAGAAACATCATCATAAAAATACCATTCATCAAACTTAATAATGTCTTCACTTCTTAAACCGGCGTTATAAGCTTCAGAATTACCTTTAACCGCTACTTGGTTAATAAAGGTGATGTCTTGTTGTGGAATGCAGTTACTAATAAAGAACATGGTAATCGCTAGAAAAGCATTCATTGTGACGCCTGCGACTAAAATAATGGCTCTCTTCCACCACTTAATGCCATGAAGCGATCTTGATTCAGGCACTTCCACTCCATCTGGTAGCTGTATCCCTTCTCCATACATCGAGACATAGCCGCCAAAAGGAATACCTCTCAAAGAGAATTGGGTTTCTCCACCTTTTCTTTTGTATTTGAAAATAAGTGGACCCATACCGACAGAATATTCCAAACAATAGACATTAAATGCCTTAGCAGCAGCTAAATGTCCAAGTTCATGAACAATAATTAATGTTGAAAGGAAGACGATGAATAAAACGATATACAAAATGGTTTCTAATATTTGCATACTTCGTACTCTCCTTTCATGATTAAATCTTTAACCTTGGCCCTTGTTGAACAATCCACCTCTTTGAGTGTTTCGTAAATTGGGTTTTTAATTAAACGATGTTCTCTCACACATTGATTGATAATACCTTCAATGCCTAGGAATGGAATCTTATGGTCTAAAAAGGCATAAACCGCCTCTTCATTAGCGGCGTTAAATACTGCGCCTAAGGTGCCTTTTTCCTGGATGACTTTCTTCGCTAATCTCACGATAGGATAGCGGTTTTCGTCAAAAGGCGCAAAAGTCGTATTTTTAACTTTAGATAAATCATCAGAAACGACTGTTTCGTAATTGATTAAGCCTTGATACAAGGCATACTTAATGGGCTTACGCATATCAGGCTTACCCACTTCCATACGATAGGTGCCATCATTATAGCGCACGAGCGAGTGCACGTAAGAATTTAAATTGAGAATTGTTTCAATTTTATCGATTGGTAAACCAAAAAGATAATGAGCTTCAATAATTTCAAAGGCTTTATTGACCATCGAAGCACTATCGATGGTAATCTTTTTACCCATTTTCCAGTTAGGATGATTAAGCGCTTGCTCCGGAGTAACATCTTTAAGTTGTTCTCTTTTAAGATTCCTAAAAGCGCCACCAGAGGCGGTAATGATAACTTTATCGATATCTTCATTTTGGACAGCTAAACATTTAGCAATCGCGACATGTTCACTGTCGATTGGCACTAACTTGCCATTTCTTTCTTTTAATAAATTGTTAATAAGTTCTCCACCCACCACTAATGATTCCTTATTGGAAAGAGCAACGATTTTATCGTTTTCTAAAGCGGTAATTGTCGGCTTTAGTCCTACAAAACCTACGAGTGCGTTAACCACCATTTTTGCGGAACTGTTTCTGATGAGTTCATTCAAGCCTTCATCACCATAGTAAAAAGTAATATTTGGATAGGCTTTCTTAAAATAAGCAACTTTGTTTTTGTCTTGAACGCAAATGGCTTTCACTTTTGGAAAGTGATTAACGATTCCACGAATCTTTCTTGTTCGATGACCAACTGAAAAAGACTCTAAAGTAAAGTCAGCTGGGTTTTTGAGCATCACATCAATTGTTTGAGTGCCGATTGAACCAGATGCCCCTAAGAGGCATATGCTCATCATGGTAAAACCAAGCTCCCGTTTTTAGCAGTAAGGAAAATAGTTGTATAGATAGCAGCTGTAGCAGCAGCAAATAAAATCGAATCTAAGCGATCTAAGATGCCACCATGGCCTGGAATAAGATTAGAGAAATCTTTGATTTGATAATGTCTCTTGATAGAAGAGAAAACCAAATCGCCAAGGGTGGACACTAATGGCATCATGAATGATAAAGCTAAAATGTGATACCAATGTTCCATGTCTAAGAAGCCTTCTAATAATGGATGACCACAAGAAGTCATAATGAAGGCGAATCCAGCACAGAAAACACCAGCGAGAATCACGCCACCAAAGAAACCTTCCCACGTTTTCTTAGGGGAGATTCTTGGATTCATTTTATGTTTGCCAAAGAAGACACCAACGAAATAAGCAAACGCATCATTTAAACAAGCGCCTAAAGCGACGAATAAGATGAAGAAGAATGATTCGCAGTTATCATACCAGTTGAAATAAGATGGTGTAATGCCTTGCATTGCTAAATGCTTGTGGTGTTCAATAATTGGAATATATCTAAGATATAATAAGCTTTCTAAGCCAAGGGCAATAATAACCACCATCATAAAGATGAAGCAGCCATCAATAATAGTAAAGTTTTCATCACTAATAACGGTAAAGGCAGTTAAGATGATGCCAACAAACATGATGGTAACTGATACCGTTACCTGGTCATAACTATCGTAGATTCGCCAATCTTTGCTCATTGTTGGAAGATCTTGAATGACATTCCAGAATAAGATTAAGAACGCTAGAACGAACGCTGTAACGTATAAAACTTTAGAATATTTTGTTTTAGCGCATCTAATAATTTCAATAATAGCGAATACCAAAACAATGGAAATAAAGACAAAGAATGGTAGATCACCAAAAATAACGAAAGGTAAAATAATGGCGATTGCCGTTAATCCAGCGATAATTCTAGTGCGCATAGAAGTAACAGCGGCATTACTTAATTCATTGGGTTGAAATATTGGCTTGCGTTCTTTCATAAAACTAACACTTAAAAATAGTATACACATAAAAAGCGGTATTTGTAATAAATAACCGCTCTTTTATTAATATTTATTTTTCGATGACTAGAGAGACATCAATTCTTTTTCTTTTTCGGCAACCACAACATCCACTGCTTTAATGGAATCTGTGACCACTTTTTCTAAGTCTTCTAACAACTTCTTTTGATAGTCTTCTGTATAGGCTTCATCGTCTTTTGCTAAGTCGATATAGTCACGTCTAATATTACGGATAGCAACCTTAATATCTTCGCCATATTTCTTAGCTTGTTTAACAACTTCTCTTCTTCTTTCTTCGGTTAGAGGAGGAATTGTTAATCTAATTTGTGTACCTTCGTTAATTGGGTTAATTCCAAGATCGCTCTTATTGATAGCAGCGATGATGGCTTTAGCGTCGTTTTTATCGTAAGGCTTAATGAGTAATTGTCTTGGTTCTGGAACAGAAACAGAGCTCATTTGGTTAATTGGTGTCATTGTGCCGTAGTAATCTACTTCGATACCATTGAGCATGTTAGGTGTTGCTTTACCTGTTCTTAATGAGGTTAATTGGAATTTTAAAGACTCGACAGATTTATTCATCTTATCTTGCATGTCTAGTACGAGTTCATCCATGGTGATTATTCTCCTTTTTTAACGATAGTCCCAATGCGTTTTCCGTTAGCGGCAGCGATAAAGTTTTCAGCCGCCATTCTGAAGACACAAATGTGAATATCTTTATCCTTTATTAATTCTATCGCAGATATATCCATAATTTGAAGATTTTGTTTTAGCATTTCTTCGAATGTGATTTCTGGGAAGAATTTTGCATCAGGATTTACTCTAGGATCTTTATCATAGACACCTTCCACACCATTTTTACCCATGAGGATAGCATCACAGTTTAATTCAACTGCGCGTAAAGCAGCAGCGGTATCTGTGGAGCAATATGGTTTACCTGTACCACCAGAAAGGAAGACAACTTTGCCTTCATTCATGGCTTTATCAGCAATTTCTGGAGTATAAGCCACGTTAACTTCTGGGACTGGTCCAATTGCGCTTGTGACTAAAGAAGGGACGCCTAAGACTTTTAATCTAGCGCCTAAGGCTACAGCGTTAATAACTGTACCCATCATACCCATATAGTCCGCTTCAAATTGGTCCATACCAGCATCTTTGGCAATCTTACCACGCCAGATGTTGCCTGCACCAATAACGATGCAAACTTGTACACCACTTTCGTAGATGCTTTTGACCATCTTGGCCATGTTGTCTAAAGCTTCTGCGGATAAGATAGCGTCGCTATTTTCCTTTAAAGCTTCACCGGATAATTTAAGTAGTACTCTTTTGTAAGCCATACGTTTTCCTCCTAAAAAAAGAAACACCAAAGGTGCTTCTTTTGAATTGTTAAAATTACTTAACTTGGCTCATGACTTCGCTAGCGAAATCATCTTTACGTTTTTCAATGCCTTCACCAACTTGGTAACGGACATACTTGAGAACTTTGGCTTTCTTTTCTTCGAGAACTTGGCCAACTTTCTTACCAGATTCGGTATCGAGTAAGTATGGTTGTTCAGTGAGAACCATTTCAGCAAAGTATTTGTTAACTTTACCACCAATGATCTTCTTGAGCATTTCTTCTGGCTTGCCAGCGAGTTTTGGATCTTGCTTAGCAGCTTCGAGTTGAATCTTGGTTTCGTGTTCGATAGCGTCAGCACCGATAGCGTTTGTATCTAAGTAGGCTGGGTTGTTAGCGGCGATGTGCATAGCAATACCTTTACCTAATTCAGCATCGTCCTTGTCTAAGACAACAGCAACGGCAATCTTACCACCCATGTGGATGTATGTGAAGATGAATTGACCTTCTTCTTGTTTGAGAAGAGTAAATCTACGGAGGTCAAATTTTTCACCCATCTTAACTGTGGCATCTGTGAATAAATCTGTAGCTAACGCTTTAGCGGCTTCAACATCGGCTGGTTCATTTTCTAAAATGAGTTTAGCTGTGTTTTCAACTAATTCACGGAAAGCATCACCTTTGGCAACGAAGTCTGTTTCACAGTTAACTTCGATGACGACGGATTTACCACATTTGGCGCAACCTTTTGTTAAGGCAAGACCTTCAGCGGCGATACGGTCAGCTTTCTTAGCGGCTTTGGCTAAGCCTTTTTCTCTTAACCAGTCTGTGGCTTTGTCTAAATCTTCACCATTATTCAATAAGGCTGCTTTGCAGTCCATTAAACCAGCACCGGTTCTATCACGTAATTGTTTGATTAAATCAATTAAGGCCATTATTTGTTTTCTCCTTCGGCTTTTGGAGCTTCTTCAGCGGCTGGAGCAGCTTCTTCACCTTCGGCTTTTGGAGCTTTTGGTTTAGCAGCTCTACGTTGTTGCTTTTCAGCGGCTCTACGAGCTTCTCTTTCAGCTTGTTCTTTTTCGTAAGCTTCTTGACGAGCTTGTCTTTCGGCTCTGATCTTCGCTAATTTTTCAGCGTTTTCTTTTTCTGTTTGGCGAATGACTTCTTTCATTGTGACGGCTTCGCCTTCATCTTTTGTATAGGCCACGACTGGGACACCGTTCTTGCTTTCAACGATAGCGTCAGCGATGACGGCTAAGATTAAGCTGAAGGAACGAACTGCATCGTCGTTAGCTGGAATGACGTAGTCAACAACATCTGGATCACTGTTTGTATCAACAATGGCAAACACTGGGATGTTTAATTTTCTAGCTTCGGCAACAGCATTGTGTTCAATGCGTGGGTCGATAACGAAGATAGCGTTAGGAATCTTTCTCATTTCCTTAATACCATCTAAGTTCTTGGATAATTTTTCTTTTTCTCTACGGAGTTGAGCGGCTTCGACTTTGCTTAAGAGGTCGAGTTCGCCTTCTTCTTCTCTTCTTTCGAGATCCTTCAAGTATCTAATTCTGGATTGGATGGTCTTGAAGTTTGTTAATGTACCACCTAACCAACGGTTGGTGATGTAGAAACTGCCAGAACGTAAAGCTTCT
>CADBXE010000016.1 GCA_902798595.1 uncultured Erysipelotrichaceae bacterium
CAATTCAAACAAGATACACGTAACCCAATCTTCATGATGTCTGATTCCGGTGCTCGTGGTAATATCTCCAATATTCTCCAATTAGCCGGTATGAGAGGCTTGATGGGTAGTACTTCTGGTTCTACTATCGAACTTCCAGTTAAATCATGTTTCCGTGAAGGTATGAACGTGTCCGAATTCTTTATCGCCACCCACGGTGCTCGTAAGGGTGGTGCCGATACCGCGTTAAAAACCGCTGACTCTGGTTATTTAACAAGAAGATTAGTCGACGTTTCTCAAGACGTTATCGTCAGAGAAGAAGACTGCGGTACTGACCACGGCTTCGAAGTATTCGAAATCAGAGACTCTGCTAGAGATGCCGTTATCGTTAAATTAGAAGATCGTTTAGTCGGTCGTTTCGCTCTTAACGATGTCGTCAATCCTCAAACAGGTGAAGTTATCGTTGCTGGTAACACCATGATTCACGAAAAAGAAGCTAAAGAAATTGTCAACGCCGGTATTAAATCCGTCGTGATTCGTAACTTATTCGGTTGTGAAACAAAAGATGGCGTCTGTGTCCACTGCTATGGTCGTAACTTAGCGACAGGTAGAAGAGTCCAAGTTGGTGAAGCTGTTGGTATTATGGCAGCTCAATCAATTGGTGAACCAGGTACACAATTAACCATGAGAACATTCCACACCGGTGGTGTTGCGGGTTCCGATATTACTCAAGGTTTACCTCGTGTTCAAGAATTATTTGAAGCACGTACACCTAAGGGCGAAGCCTTAATCTCCGAAATCTCTGGTACAGTGACCAAGATTGAAGAAAAGAATGGTTGCTACTTAGTGACCGTTAAGAACGATCTTGATGAAAAAGAATACACCACAAACTTCGGTGCAAGATTAAGAGTCAAGAAAGGCGACTTCGTCAAGAATGGTGGTAAGATCACTGAAGGTGCTATTTCTCCTAAGAAATTACTTGAAGTGGCCGATGTTACCGCTGTTGAAAACTACATCTTAAAAGAAGTTCAAAAAGTTTATAGTGCCCAATCCATTGGTATTTCCGATAAGCACATCGAAGTTATCGTCAGACAAATGTTAAGAAAAGTCTTAGTCATTGAAGCTGGTGATACCGATATGTTAAGTGGCACACGTGTGAACGTTAACACATTCACCGCGAAGAACACTGATGCGATCTTAAATGGTAAGCATCCAGCCGTCTTCTCACCATTAATTCTTGGTATTACAAAGTCCGCTTTGGAAACAGAATCCTTCTTATCCGCGGCCTCCTTCCAAGAAACAACCCGTGTCTTAACAGACGCTGCTATTAAAGGTAAGACTGACTACTTACATGGCTTAAAAGAAAATGTCATTACAGGTCACCTTATCCCAGCTGGTCGTGGTTTAATGGCCGAAGATAAAGCCGATGATATCTCCGCTAACTTCGATGTCTTAGAAACCATGAGAGAAGTGAGCGATAGATACATCGAAGAACACGAAAGAAAAGTTAAAGAAATTAACGAAAAGATTCGTGTCCTCGATGAAGACAAGAAGTAGTTTCTACTTAACTTAATAAGAGTCATCCAATCGGGTGACTCTTTTTTTAATAAAAACGTGATTAACTCGCATTTTAAAATAAATCGTAGAGTTATCCTTTCTAAATAGATAGAATAAAACTAGCGGTTTTCATTTTTTAAATCGTCTTAATTAGCGAGAGGCAATAATGAGCATCTCAGAAAAAACCATTCATGCATTCATCCTAGGTAACGAAGATGCGATTGGTAAGGTATATGACGAATATAAAAATCTCATGTACTTTGTCATTGCGAACTACATTTCTCTTCCAGAAGATTGCGAAGATGTTTTAAGTGACGCCTTTATTAAGGCTATAAACCACCGTAGAGACGTCAAAGATCCAAGTAAGATTAAATCCTTCTTAACAGCAATTGCGAGGAACACAGCGCTTGATTTCTTAAAGAAAAGTAAAGAAATCCCTAATAGCGAAGTAGTGGAAGAGATGTATGGGGAACAAGACCAATACAATGTCATGCTCAATTTATTAGAACCTCTCTTAACTAATAAGGAAACTATTGTGACTTATTATCGTGCAGTTTTCGAATACTCCTGGTCTGAAATAGTGGAACTCACTGGCATACCAGAAAGTAGCGCGAGAGCAATCTATGCTTCAGCGAAAGAAAAACTGAGAAAGGAGTTAAGATGAACTTCGAAAAATGGATGCAAAAACGTGGCAACAATAAGCTCAACAAATTTGCGAAAAATCCATATCATGTTTCATGGATTAAGCGCCTACCTTTGTGGAGCAAAGTCGCAGTGCCTACTTTAATGGCTGCGACTGCGGCGACAGTTATCATCACTGTCGGTGTTTTGCCTGGCTTTAGTAACGACACCAAGAGCACTAGTGGTAGGTCACAAGAAGCCGTCAGCACTAGTAGAGTTGCTTCTAGTGCGGCAGCGCCTGAAGGCCAAGACACATCACAAAACAAAAGCTGTCAAGCCAGTAGCGCTGCTTCTCATTCTCAAGCCAGTAGTTCACCAAGCTTCTATCCTTATTACAATGAATTTAATTCTTTATCCTATAACAATCAATCGTACGGAATCGTGAGTAAGAATAAAAATCCTGTTACCGTTGACGCCAAGTACGCTAAGGGAATAATTGAAGAAAGAAGTTATGTCTCTCACGAAACAAACAGCTTCGTTAAAGTCACCCTCTATGAATTAACATATATTGATAAAGAATATGCCTTCGCGGTGAAATTTGCTGAAGATTACCATTATTATTTGTATCAAAGCACAAATTATGTTGGTGATGTCACACCGCAATAATCGTTGATAACAACTAATTTTATAGATAAATATTAACGCTTAAATGTGACCTTTAAGTCGTTGTGTAATTTCTAATTAAGAATTTAACTGTGCTATAATACTGCTTGCTTAAAAGAAGGAAATAGTATTATGGAACAACAATATAAAATCGTCGTTGATGCTTTAGGAAGCGATAAAGGCCCAGAAGCTATTATTTTAGGCGCCTCTTTGGCCATTAAAGAATTTCCTAACTTATCAATCACTTTAGTGGGTCCAGAAGCCCTTATTAATGAAAAGATGCAAGAATATGGCGTGGATAAAGCGCGTTTTAAAGTTATTCCTGCAGAAGAAACAATTACCAATTTTGAAAACCCATATACGGGTATTATGAATAAACCACAAGCTTCTTTAGTCAAAGCGATGAAAGAAGTGGGCAAAGAAGAAGAAAACTACGCTGGCATGATTACCGCTGG
This sequence comes from uncultured Erysipelotrichaceae bacterium, assembly GCA_902798595.1. GTDB lineage: Bacteria > Bacillota_I > Bacilli_A > RFN20 > CAG-826 > RUG14515. The sequence goes on from CADBXE010000016.1 coordinate 3,276, forward strand.
TAATAGTGGCGCTATTCTTATGGGTAGCTTTAGATTCTTAAGCGATGCCAATAAAACTAGACCATGTATGGCGGCTATGTTACCTAACGGTAAAGAAGCTTATACCTGTTTAGTGGATACAGGTGCTACCATTGACTGCACGCCTTCACAACTCCATTCCTTTGCGAGATTAGGTAGTGATGTGATGAAAAAAATGTATCACATTGAATCACCACGTGTTGCTTTATTAAGTAATGGTGCGGAACCTACCAAAGGCAATCATTTAGTCAAAGAAACATTCCCAATCCTTCAAGAAGACAAGGAACTCAACTTTGTGGGTAATATTGAAGGCAACAACGCCTTAAGTGGCGATTGTGACGTCTTAGTGTGTGATGGCTTTGCGGGTAACCAAGTTTTAAAGAATACCGAAGGCATGGCGAAACGTTTAATTACTGATATCGTTGTGCTTTCGAAAAAGAGAAATAGACCAGAATTCATGGAAGTTGCCCAATATCTAATGAAGACCTATGATATCTCCGCTTTAGGTGGTGGCTTAGTCTTAGGTACAAGAAAGCTCATCATTAAAGCGCGCGGCAATTCCGATGAAAGAGCAATCGTTAACATTTCTAGAATGATCTTGAACCATGCTAGTGGTGAAGCGGTATTGACGCAGAAGGAAAGAGAGGATGCTCTCCGTTGAGAAAAGTTTACTAGTTTGGTAAACTATTAAAGACAGAGGTTATACGAAAATGTTAGAAAAATTAAAAGAATTAATGAAAAATGTTGACCCAGATATGAATTTGGACAACGTTAACGAAAATACAAAATTGATCGATGACTTACATTTTGACTCTTTGGGTATCATGATGTTCGCGATGGCGATTGAAGATGAATATGGTATCTCATTTGATGAACCGATGAATTTTTTAACCGTCAAAGATGTGATAGATTATATCGAAGCCAACAAGAAATAATTGAAAAGCCGTGCAAGCGGCTTTTTTTGTGCTTATTGAATCATTCAATAATGGTGTGCTAAATTGTTCATAAGGAGTCTTTTAAAAAAGAAAGGAACGCAATTTTTTAATTGCAAGGTGAATTATGAAAAAAGTTTTAAAAGTGATTACTTTGTTCGCTGCGTTAGCTCTTACAGCATGTAATGGTGGTGGCGCTCAAAGTTCAAGTGGTACGGGTAGCAAATCAAATACCCCAGCTCCATCAACATCTGTCCATTCCCACAAGTGGGTGGAAGATAAAACCGCTGGTACACCAGCTACATGTGAGACCGCAGGTAACAAAGTTGAAAAGTGTGAATGTGGCGAAACAAAGAACACGCCAATTCCAGCTTTAGGCCACGATTTCTCTGGTGCAGGTACAGCTGATGCTGAAGTCGCCGGTAGTGTTGCCACGGAAACAGTCAAATGTGCAAATTGTAACAAATATGCCGTTCGTTGGGCTGCTAAGGACTATGACACAACTCTCTCACGCGATATCGAAGCCACAAGAAGTGATGGTTCCCTCCGTATGAATACCGCTCAATACAAGGGTAATGACGAAAATGAATTAGGTTCCCACTTAGTTTACAATGTCAATTCTTACGCTGCAGTTGATAACGCTGGCTTTGTGTTCAAAATTCAACAAAAATCTGACTGGGATGGCCCATTATTCGACTATCAAAGTGGTGACCAACAACAAGGCTACATCAAAAAAGATGATGGCACATTAGAATTAACAACAAAACGTTATATGTTAAAGATTAACGATCAAGTTGTTACTCTTGGTGAAGATACAACCAATGTTGAAAGAGGCACAACTGGCTTCTATGCATGGCCAGTTTCCTTCAAGCTTAACGCCGGTATCAACAAAGTTGAAATCGTCTGCTTAGGTGGTTATAGAGCTTACTTATATAACTTTGCCTTCACAGGTTTACCAGCAAGAGCAGCTTAATCTATACTGGGTTTTATTAGCCTCATGTCCTAGGATGTGAGGCTTTTTTACATATAAAACTCATAAAAAAGTAATGTATTAGGCGTATTATTTTATATTAAATGTTGAATTATTATCTAATAATAACTAAAATTATAAACAATTAATATGAAGAGATACGTAGTGTACTCTTCCCGAGAAAGGAAAACATAATTTTTATGAAAATGAGAAAAATTTTCGGTGCTTGTGCTCTTTTATTAGCTTTAACCGCCGTTGGTTGTGGTGGCAATAAGAGCGATGCTCCAGCTTCCAATAGTTCCGCGAAGCCAGCTTCTACACAACAAAGCACAAACAAACCATCCACAAGTGCTGCACCAGCACCATCCACAAGTGCAGCTCCATCAACATCTGCTGCTCCAGCACCAGAAGTTCCAACATGGCCAACAGAAAACCCAATGCCAGTTGCACGTACATGGACAGAAGGCACACCAGCCGCTAACGCTGATGGCAAAAACTATACTCCATTAAACGATGCCGCTGCTAACAAAGTTGGTGTTAAAATTGCTATTGGTGATTACAGCCCAGAATCCACAGGTAGCTTCACTTCAGGCAAATTACCAACTACAGCTGGCCAAGCCGTCATTTATAAAGTCAAAGCTCCAAAAGCTGGCATTTATCAAATGATCATGAAAGGTAAAGTCTCAGATGGTCAAGGCAATCCAAAGACCTTCACTGAAAGAGGTATTGTCGTTAAAGTCAACGATTATGAAGAACAAGCCAATGTTTATGGTGACAGAGTTTATGGCGATGCCGGTTTAGACTTCACAACAGACGATAAAGAATTCGTTGTTGCTCTTGTTAACTTAACAGGCAAAGAAGATGCTATCTCCCTTGAAAACCCATATTACCGTGTCGTCTTCAAGCAAGATGTTGATATCGTCTTCGCTGAAATCTAATAATTAATTATTAAGTTTCAAATAAACCATCGGTTCAAACCGGTGGTTTTTGTTATGTTTGAAACATATGATACACCAGGACTAGTGTGTAGTATATTAATATTTTTATTGCGCATAATTTTATCCTTATATATTATGTATGAGCGTGTGCAAATCACATGCCGACCATGTCAGGTCATTTTTTAAAGGAATGATGCTGATACACCAGGTCCTGTGGTGTGCACAGACATGAAACAGTTTATTGAAAGGAGCAATTATGCCAACAATTAACCAATTAGTGCGTCAAGGCAGACAAAATAAGACATTCAAGTCTAAAGCCCCTGCTCTTGGTCAAAGATGGAACTCTTTAAAGAAAAAAGAGACAGCCCAACCTGCAGCGCAAAAACGTGGCGTTTGCACCCGTGTTGGTACAATGACACCAAAGAAACCTAACTCAGCTTTAAGAAAATACGCTCGTGTTAGATTAAGTAATGGTTACGAAGTCACTGCTTATATCGGTGGTGAAGGTCATAACTTACAAGAACACAGCACCGTCATTATCAGAGGTGGCCGTGTTAAAGATTTACCAGGTGTGCGTTATCACATCGTCAGAGGCACATTAGACTGTGCCGGTATCGAAGCTCGTCGTCAAGGTCGTAGCTTATACGGTACAAAGAAACCAAAGAGTGAAGAATAGGAGGTAAGAAAATTATGCGTAAAGGAAATGCCGTCAAACGTGATGTCTTACCAGATCCAATTTACAACTCAAAGTTAGTCACACGTTTAATCAACAAATTAATGCTCGATGGTAAGAAAGGCACCGCTCAAAACATTCTCTACAGTGCCTTTAAGAAAATCGAAGAAAAAACTGGCAAACCAGCAATGGACGTCTTTGCGACAGCCATTAACAACATTATGCCAGAAGTCGAACTTAAGATGAGAAGAGTCGGTGGTGCGAACTTCCCAGTTCCAACCGAAGTCTCCCCAGAAAGAAAAGTTACATTAGGTTTAAGATGGTTAGTCAGCTATTCACGTTTAAGAAATGAAAAAACCATGCAAGACCGCTTAGCTAATGAAATCATCGATGCCGCTAACGGCACTGGTGCATCAGTTAAGAAAAGAGAAGACACCCACAAAATGGCAGAAGCTAACAAAGCTTACTCACATTATCGTTGGTAATCAGTTAGGAGTAATAGAATATGGCACGCGAATATGATCTAGCACATACACGCAATATCGGTATCATGGCTCACATCGATGCTGGTAAAACCACAACAACCGAACGTATTCTCTACTTCACTGGTAAAATCCACAAAATCGGCGAAACCCACGAAGGTAGCGCAACGATGGACTGGATGGAACAAGAACAAGAAAGAGGTATTACAATTACCAGTGCTGCGACAACCGCAACATGGAAAGGTAATCGTATTAACATCATCGACACTCCTGGACACGTCGACTTCACAGTCGAAGTTGAAAGATCCTTACGTGTCTTAGACGGTGCTATCACAGTCTTAGACGGTAAGAACGGTGTCGAACCACAAACTGAAACAGTTTGGAGACAAGGTTCCAAATATGGTGTCCCACGTATCGTCTTCGTTAACAAACTTGACGCTATCGGTGCGGACTACGAAATGTCTGTTCGTTCCTTAAGAGAACGTTTAGGCGCTAATGCGGAAGCTGTCCAATACCCAATCGGCATTGAATCATCCTTAAAAGGTTGGATCGATGTCATTACACAAAAAGCGTATGTCTACGCCTCTGATGTGAACGAAGAACCACACGAAGTTCCAGTTCCAGAAGAATACAAAGACAAACTTGTCGAACTCAGACAAAAATTATTCGAAGCTTTATCTAACTTCGATGAAGACATCTTGATGATGGTCTTAGAAGGTCAAGAACCAGACGAAGAAACAACAAAAGCTGTCATTCGTAAAGCAGTCTTAACTGGTGAATTCCACCCAGTCTTCTGCGGTTCTGCCTACAAGAATAAAAACGTTCAACCTTTATTAGATGGTGTTATTGACTACTTACCATCCCCATTAGATATCGCTCACGCTAAAGGTACAGATGATCGTGGCAATGAAGTTACATGCGAACCAGATGACAATGCTCCTCTTGCTTGCTTAGCCTTCAAAATTGCTACTGACCCATTCATTGGCCGTTTAGCCTATGTCCGTGTCTATAGTGGTACATTACAATCCGGTAGTTACGTTTATAACTCCACCAAAGGTGTGAAAGAAAGAATCGGACGTGTCGTCCTTATGCACTCCAATCACCGTCAAGAAGTCGATGCACTTCACGCTGGTGACATCGGTGCGGTCGTCGGTCTCAAACAAACCATTACTGGTGATACACTCTGCGAAGTCGGTAAAACCGTCGTCTTAGAGAAGATGGAATTCCCAGCTCCAGTTATCGAAGAAGCTGTCGAACCAAAGACCAAAGCCGACCAAGAAAAGATGAACATCGCTCTTCAAAAGCTCGCTGAAGAAGACCCAACATTCCGTGTGAGAACAAACCCAGAAACAGGTCAAACCTTAATCGCTGGTGTTGGTGAATTACACTTAGACATTATCGTCGACAGAATGAAGAGAGAATTCGGCGTTCAAGTTAACGTTGGTGCTCCACAAGTTGAATACCGCGAAACAATTAGAGCCGAAGGTGAATGCGAAGGTAAATACATCCGTCAAAGTGGTGGTCGTGGTCAATATGGTCACGTCTGGATCCGCTTCGAACCAAACGAAGGCAAAGGCTTTGAATTCGTCGATGCCATCGTTGGTGGTACTGTTCCTAGAGAATACATTAAGCCAACTGAAGACGGCTTAAGAGATGCTCTCAATAGGGGCATGATCGCTGGTTTCCCAGTAATCGATATCAAAGCTACTCTCTATGATGGTAGTTACCACGATGTCGACTCTAGTGAAGCCGCTTACAAGATTGCTGCATCTATGGCTCTCAAAGAAGCAGCTAAGAAATGTCAACCAGTTATCCTCGAACCAATCATGAAGATCGAAGTTACTGTCCCAGAACAATATTATGGTGACGTTATCGGCGATATCTCCAGAAGAAGAGGTCAAATGACTGGTGAAAGCCAAAGAGCCAATGCCAAGATTATCGAGGCGGAAGTTCCATTGAGCGAAATGTTTGGTTACGTTACCGACTTACGTAGCATGACTCAAGGTAGAGGCAACTACGTCATGCAATTCGATCACTACGGTGAAACACCAAGATACGTTCAAGAAGAAATCTTAAAGAAAGCGGGAGTCGCCCGCTAAAAAACAAATGTGTAATATCTAATTGATATTGCACGAAAAAAATAAATGCTATATTATGATTTCGTTGCAAAACTTGTTATTAACGAAAGAAAGGAGATTTCAATTTTATGGCAAAACAACATTTTGACAGAAGTAAACAACACGTCAATATCGGTACCATCGGTCACGTTGACCACGGCAAAACAACATTAACAGCCGCTATTACATCTGTCTTAGCAAAGAAAGGTGGCGCAGTCAAAACTGATTACAACCAAATCGACTCCGCTCCAGAAGAAAAAGCCCGTGGTATTACAATTAACACCGCACACATTGAATATCAAACAGCAACAAGACACTATGCCCACGTTGACTGCCCAGGACACGCTGACTACGTCAAGAACATGATTACTGGTGCTGCTCAAATGGATGGTGCTATCCTCGTTGTTGCAGGTACTGATGGTGTTATGAGTCGGTGTCCCATACATCGTTGTGTTCATCAATAAAACAGACTTAGTCGATGATCCAGAATTATTAGACTTAGTCGAAATGGACGTTCGTGAATTATTAAGTTCCTATGGTTTCCCAGGCGATGAAGTCCCAGTCATCCGTGGTTCCGCAAGAGCCGCCCTTGATGGTGATCCAGCCGCTGAAAAAGCTATCGAAGAATTAATGGATGCTTGCGATTCCTACATCCCAGCTCCAGCTCGTGAAAACGACAAACCATTCTTATTAGCTATCGAAGACGTCATGACCATCTCCGGTCGTGGTACCGTCGTTACAGGCCGTGTCGAAAGAGGCCAAGCTAAATTAGGTGATGCCGTCGAAATCGTCGGTATCAAACCAACACAAAACTCTGTTATTACAGGTCTTGAATCCTTCCGTAAGATTCTTGACTACGCCGAAGCCGGTGACAACGTTGGCGTCTTATTAAGAGGTATCAACCGTGACCAAGTCGAACGTGGCCAAGTCTTAGCAAAACCAGGAACAGTTACTCCACACAGTAAGTTCAAAGGTCAAGTCTACGTTTTGACAAAAGAAGAAGGTGGCCGTCACACAGCTTTCTTAAGCAACTACCGTCCACAATTCTACTTCCGTACAACCGACGTCACAGGTGTTATCACACTTCCTGGTGGCAGAACCGTTGGTGCTGGTACAGTCGCTGAAATTCTCAAGTAATTTCACTAAACCAAACAATCAAAAACTCATCTGTCAAAGGATGAGTTTTTTGTTGTTTATCAAATGTGTGCTATATTAATAGCATGGTAGATAAATCTAATAGACCAATCGAACAATATCAATTACCAAAAATGGTGAGCAGAATCGGCGCTGCTGCTTTAGATTTGGCGATTTATATATTATTATCCTTAATTATTTTTACTATCGCGGGCGTGATAGTAGGCAAAAGCGGTACGAGTTATAGTAACGCTAACGCATTAATTGATGAACACATTAAGTATTCAAAGCTCGCTAAGGAAGATGAAAAAAATGGTTATGTTGCCTATAGTGGTAACGATATCCTTGCTTTAAACGAAGATAATCAATCCTTGATTATTGAACGAGTTTCTTATTTCTATTGTTCCTATTTAACTGGTAATAACATTCAAGAAGGCTTAAAAGCTTCTTTGGATACTGATAAAGAAATCAAAATCAATGGTAACTACTATTTGCCAGAAAACTATTACACAGCGTCCTTCTTTAATGAAGAAGTATTAGGCTTACCTAAGCCAGGAGAAATCGGTCATAGTGATTATTTCCTTTATCAAAAAAACGGGGAAGAAAATGACTACACCAAAATTGGCGTTATAAGCCCTGATTTTATTGAGGAAGTACAAACAACTGGGGGCAAGGCAAAACGCCTTAAAAACGAGTTAGGATTAACGAAAAAGTTGAATGATATGTATAGTGATGCGATTAAAGTCTTCTATAATCAAAAATCCATTAGAAAGGCTAATGATACGATTAAGAATACGAATATCGTTTTGATGCTGATTTCATTCTTACCAACATTCTTAATTTTCTATGTCTTATTACCTTTATTATCTCCATTTGGACAAACCATTGGTAAACGTATTCTTTCATTGGGTGTCACTGATGATAAAGGTTACTTAGTAAAGAAGTGGAGGACTCTTCTTAGAGCCGTACCTTTACTAGGCTTAATTATTTATATTTGTTTAATTAATAGCCTCTATTACCAATTATTAGTGGCGATGTTCTTACTCCTTGTTTCTATGGGTATACTAGTCTTTACTCCACGTCGACGTGCTTTGCACGATATCGTCGCAGGTACCGCTGTTATTAAACTTGAAAAGAATAGTGTAATCTATGAAGATGAAGCCCATTATGAACAAGCTTTATTAGTAATGAAAGAAAGAGACGAACACCATGGCTAAAGTCAAAAACATTGTTAATGCGCCTCTATTCTCTAGAACATTCGCGGCGATTATTGATCTCGTCCTCGTCATCTTTATAGGAGCGGGTATCTTTTTAGGTATATCCACTTTAGCGAGCAACATTAATCCTGCGAAAGGTTATAAGGATGATTATAATCAGACCATTGTTGATTCTGGCTTAATGAAACTAGAAAAAAATGTCCTTGTTCCTTATGAATATGATAATTATTCAAATTATCAGGAACAGTTTTATAACTTCTATCACGAGTATTATTTTAAGGAAGTAAACAAGAATCAAGAAGACTACGATATCTATTGGTTTAACATCTTTATTTATGGTCAACAAGATGGCTTGAATAAGTATACTCAAAAAGAGTTAGACGCTCGTCCAAGTTTAGTCAAAATAGTGGGTCCAACATTATTTACTTATTCTCTTGATGGTGAAACACCTAAATACAATGAATTCGCTATTCCAGTAGTCAGTGAAAATGGCACAAAACCATTAACGGACGCTGGCAAAAAACAGCTCAGACAGTATTTTTATATGAGCGATGATGAAGTAAAAGAGAGTGAAAAGGGTGCAACGCTTAGATATGTCTATTATTACGCTTTAAGTGATCTCACATCCTTATCTAAACTACAAAATGATTACAACAAATACGCTTTATATGGTGTGACTTTGCCATTAGTAATCACGATTATTTTATCGTTCTCTATTTTCTATTTTGTCATCCCATTATTCTTCAAAAATGGTGAGACAATTGGTAAGAAAGTCATGCACATATGCCTTGTAAATAAACTTGGCTATCAATATAAAAGAGTGCAGTTATTACCAAGAGTCTTGTTCCCAATGTTATTTACCATAATTGTGGTATTTTTTGCCGGTTTTTCCATTTGGGCCTTCGCTGGAGTCTCGTTATTCATCCTCGCTTCATTCCTCTTTGTGGTCTTCACAAAAGATAATAAAGCCCTTCATGATTTTCTCGCTGGAACCTTAGTGGTGGACGCTAGAGCATCCACTTGGTTTGATAATATAAATGACGAATTAGAAGCGGAAAAAGATGTCGAGGATTACGTCAATAAAGTACAAGCAAATCGCGACTCTTTAAACGAGGAAAATATCGTCTATACTAACCCACATTTTAAAGACAAAAAATAACACCGATTTTTGACCTATATATAGTTTTTTAATAAAAACTTTATTAGTCTCTTTTTCTTGTGCTAATATAAAGGCGTGAACTTCTAGCATATAATTAGGAGGAATTTATATGGAAGTAAGAATCGAACATCTTACTAAAACTTTTATTGGTAAGAAAGGTTCTCAAACTACCGCTGTTAACGACATGTCTTTTGTCGTGCCTGATGGTAAGCTTGTAGGCCTTCTCGGTCCATCTGGTTGTGGTAAATCAACAACTCTTTACATGATTGCTGGTCTCCATAAACCAACTGATGGCAAAATCTGGTTTGGTGATGAAGACGTCACTTCTGTTCCACCAGAAAATAGAGGCATTGGTTTAGTTTTCCAAAACTATGCCTTATACCCACATTTCTCAGTGAAACAAAATATCACCTTCCCATTGGACAACGTCCGTTTCCCTGGACCACTTGACGCAAATAAGACAAGGGTCAACGAAGCTAAATCTGCTTTAAAGAGAGCGATGAAAGCTAACGAAGGAGTGGAAGAAGCGCAAAAAGAACTTGAAGAAGCCCAAAAGGCTCTTGAAGAAGCCACTAAAGCTCTTGAGGAATTAAAGACTGCTGATCCAAAGAAATACAAAGAAGTAACTAAAACCCGTTTATCAAAAGTCGAAAAGGACGCCATTGCACATAAGATGGCGCGTTTAGTCGATATTGAGCCATACTTAGAAAGAAAGCCACGTGAACTATCCGGTGGTCAACAACAACGTGTTGCTATCGCGCGTGCCCTTGCTAAGACACCACGTGTTTTGTTATTAGACGAACCATTATCTAACTTAGACGCTCGTTTAAGATTACAGACTCGTGAAGAAATTAGAAGAATTCAAAAAGAAACTGGCATTACCACAATCTTCGTTACACACGACCAAGAAGAAGCGATGTCCATTTCCGATGTTATCGTCGTTATGAACTTCGGTGTCATTCAACAAATCGATGCTCCACAAACAGTTTATGATGAACCAGTTAACTTATTCGTTGCTAAATTCTTAGGTTCACCAGCGATTAACGTTTTCGATGGTGAAATCAAAGGTGGCAAACTTTACATCGATGGTAAAGTCTTCGATACAGGCAAAGAATATGAAGGTGAATACCACGGCAAGGTGAAGAAAGAAAAGACCGTCGTTAAAGGTACAGACTTATCCTTAGACGATTATCTTGCTGACTTAAACAAACACCCAGAAAGAAAAGAAGGCAAAAATGAAGAAGAAATTCATGCCTTAGAAAATCCTGAATTAGAAAACGTCGAATATGAAGAAGAAGTGGTGAAGAAAGACAGAACCGTTAAGATTGGTATCCGTCCTGAAGCTTTCACCATTGACCCAAAAGGCGGCGTTCCAGTGGTTGTTGAATATGTCCAAAGAGTGGGACGTGACGTTTCCATGATTGGTCAAGTTCACGGTCAAGAAAAGAGTTCATTGAAAATTATTATTCCAGTCGAAAATTGGAAAGATGTTGAAGGAAAAGATAATGTTAATTTCAAACCAAAACGTTTCTACGTGTTTGAAGAATCTGGAGAAAGGATTAAATAGTTAAGAGTGTTTCTTTATGGAAAATACTTTGAACAATAATCCAAACGGAATGCAAACAGTTGATTGGGATGCTAAGTTAGAAAGCTTAGGCATTTCAGTTAAAAAAGAGCTTAGAACCAAGAAGCATGCTTTCATCATGCCAGAATGGGCTAAGGGCTGGATTGCTTTGATTCCGGCTTTAATCTTCTTAATCCTCTTCATGATCTATCCAATCCTCAATACATTTGTTATGTCGTTTGTGAACAATTTCTATTGGGTTGGTAACTCAGGTAGTTCATTTGTTATTACAAACTACATCGCTGCACTACAAAATACGAGAAGCAGTATTCACCTATCTTGGGGTATTGAAAACTATATTAAGGTCTTAACTGACCCAGTGTTCTTGAGAGCATTAGGCAATACTGGCTTAATCGTTATTATTTCCGTGCCACTAACAATTGTTATTGGTCTCTTATTAGCGGTCTGTTTAAACGCTATTAAGCCTTTGAAGGGATTGTACCAAACAATCTTCTTCTTACCTTACGTCACAAATACTATCGCCTTAGGTATGGTCTTTAACGCCATGTTCTCCTCTTCGGCTGGTAGCTTTATTAACGTATTCCTCCATATGTTTGGTGTCGATGCGCAACACTGGTTAGATATTTACGCCAACAGATGGAACATGTTCGCTGTTATCGTTATCTATGCGATTTGGAACGGTTTAGCATTTAAGATCTTAGTCTTTATGTCTGGCTTATCCGCGATTGATAAACAATATTACGATGCAGCGAGAATCGATGGCAGTAGTAAATTTACTATCTTTAGAAAAATTACTGTGCCACTTTTATCACCACAAATCTTATACATTACCATCACCTCATTCATCGGTGCTTGTAAATCGTATTCACAAGTTATCGCCTTGTTCGGTAGTGGTAGTAAGAACTTCGGTGGTTCTGACCAATCAGAATGGATTACCGTTGTTGGTTATATTGTTAAATTAATTGACTCAACTGCTGACTCAGCAGCTGGCCGTGGTGCGGCGGGCTGCGTTATCTTGCTCTTAATCGTTTTAGCGATTACCGTTGTGCAATTCGCAGTCAGTAAGAACAGAGTCCATTACTAGAAGGGAGGTAATTTAATATGGCTGAACATGAAATATATTTCGCTAGTGAAAAGCAATTAAGAATATATAAGGCTCGTAAAATTATTACCCAAGTCCTTCTTTATTCATTCTTAACATTAGTGGGCTTATTTATCTTATTCCCATTCTGGTACATGATTATTACTTCTTTCAAGAGCACTAAAGCTTTCGAAAACGAAGAATTATCAGGTCAATTAGTTTTCTATTTAAACAGCACCAACTTCTCCTTTGAACAATTTAGTAAAGTTTTCAGAGGTAACTTTAACTTTGGTACATTCTATTTGAATACCATTATCGTTGCTGTTTTCTCAACTGCCTTTACCGTCGTGACCAGCGTCCTCGCGGCCTTCGCGTTCGCGCGTGTTAACTTTAAAGGTAAAGACATCTTATTCACCATCCTCTTAGGAACAATGATGGTTCCAGGCGAAATGATGATGATGACAAACTACCAAACCACTCAAATGCTCGGTTGGGCTAATACCTTCGCCGCTTTGATTTTGGTACACGGTGTTAGTGTTTTCTACATCTTCTATCTTCGTCAAACATTCCAACAAATTCCTAACGAGTTGTTCCTCGCGGCAAAAGTCGATGGTTATGGGCATTTCCAATACTTATGGAAATGTATGATTCCAATCGCTATGCCAACGATCGTCACAATTTTGATTCTCTCTTTGATGGGTGCGTGGAACGCCTATATCTGGCCAACACTTGTTGCCTCTGGTAGCAACGCGGTCTTAAAGAATATGGGTATCGACCACAGCATGCTCTTAGTCTCTAACGGCTTAATGAGCCAATTCACTGGTGAATTCGCTAACGATATCCCAGCTAGAATTACCGGCTCCTTGTTCGCTACCGTCCCATTATTTATTTTCTTCCTTATCTTTAGAAAATATATTATGCGCGGTGTCTCAAGAAGCGGCATCAAAGGTTAATAAAATAATTAGAAAGGAAATTGATTATGAAAATCAGAAAATTATCCTCATTGCTCCTTTTACCTCTCGCAGTTGGTGCATTAGCATCCTTAAGTGCTTGCCAACAACAGTTTGTGCTTGGTGACGCAAATACCGATAGTCTCGATGTTAACGTCGATACTAGAGGTGTAACCATCACAATGTGGACAGGTTTCGGTGCAAAAGTTAATACCACAATGGATGAATTACTCGAAACATTTACCAAGAAAACTGGTATTAAAGTCGAGTACGAAGCCAAAGGCGGTTATCCAAACTTATTAAAGGCTATTAACTTAGCTTCTACATCAGGTAAGTTCCCAAATATCGCTAATGGTTATCCAGATCACTTCGCAAGTTACATTAAGAGTAATATTCTTCTTCGTTTAGACGGCTTACTCGCTAACGACCATTTACGTGGTGAAGCCGAAGGTGCTTATACACAAAATGGTATCCGTTTTGCCAAAGATGGCATCCAATTAATGAACTACCAAGATTTTTATAAGGACTATACCATTGAAAACGAAACACTCGAATACAAAGAAGATGGTACAGGTTATACCTTAGGTGTGCCATTTAACAAATCCACCGAAGTCATGGTTTATAACAACACATTCTTTGATTGGGTTTCTAAACAAGATGCTCTTAAAAATAAAATCTTCGTTCCACAAACATGGGCCGAAGTTAAGAGTGTTGGTACTGAAATCATTAACTTTATGAAATCCGGCTTCAAAGTCGGTGCTACTGATGGCAAGATCTTAGCCGAAGATGGTAAATGGTATGCCACATCTGCAGAAGTTGCTTCCAAAGAACTCAAAATCGTCTTTGACTTAACTGCTGTCACTGAAGATGACTTCCGTCCATTCACCTATGACGCGACCGCTAACTTATTCATCACTTTAGTGAGACAATATGGTGCTCAATATACTGAAGTTGATAAAGAAGCCACAGGTCGTGGTTATGTCACATTCTACGATGATGACAATAAAGCCGCAGTCTTACAAGCTAGCGAAATGCTCAAAGACTTATTCGATACCAAAGTGATGGGTATCCCAAGTGTTTGGAACAGCTTATACTGCTCTGATGCTTTCAAAGCTTATAAATCTGTCATGAACGTTGGTTCTACAGCTGGTTTAAGCAATATCGTTAAATCCGGCATTGAAACCAAATGTGCGCCAGTTCCAGTTAAAGATTTAGAACACAAATACGTCATTTCTCAAGGTACATCCTTAGGTTTATTCAATAAGGGTACAGATGCTGAAAGAGTGGCTTCTTGGAAATTGATGGTCTTCTTATCACAACAAGCTAATGGCTTGTTCACTGCTGAAACAGGCTATTATCCATCATGTAAGCAAGCTTTCGAAAGTGATGAATATCAAAGTTACTTAGATAGTGACTTCCATAGTGATGCTGAACTCTTACAACTTGATTCCGCAAGAGTGAATAACGAAATCTATAATGGTCAAGATTCCAAATGGACCAAGTTCGTTGATCCAGGTTTCCGTGGTTCCGCTGATATCCGTGAAGAAGTTGATAAGATTCCAGGCTATTTAATGACTGGTAATCCTTATGACACCGCTGATAAAGCTTTAACCGCTGTCTTTAAAGCTTGCTCCGACTATAAGAAACCAGCAAAAAAATAAGTTAAAGAAAGGAGAATCCTATGAAAAAATCATACAAAACAGCATTAGGACTTCCTGTTCTTGCAATGGCAACATCCCTTTTAGCGGGATGTGGTTCTAATAGAAACAACTTTGCCTACGATTTAGACTTTAATGTTGATGTCAAAGGTCAAACCATCCAAATGTGGGCGGGCTTTGGCTCTGCAATTAACGATGTTTTAGATGACGTTTTAGACGAATTCACACGTTTAACAGGTGTTAAAGTCGAATACGAAAGCAAATCCAGCTATCCTGAATGTTTGAAAGCTGTCACTCTTGCCGCGACTAAAGGTGCTTATCCTCACGTTGTCGTTGGCTATCCAGACCACTTTGCTTCATATGTGAAAAGTGACATCATCGTGCGTTTAGACTACTATTTCGAAAACGATGTCCATAATCCAACATTTGAACCAGAGGGTCAAAAATTTAAAATCACCGATTTCTATAATGACTATATGGTGGAAAACCAAAGTGTTGAATTTGATGAAAACGGCAAAGGTTATACCTTAGGCGTCCCATTCAACAAATCCACTGAAGTTTTAGTCTATAACAAATCATTCTTTGAATATTGTGCGAGTAAGGATGACTTAAAAGATAAAATTTATGTCCCTGCTTCATACGATGAATTAGAAACAGTTGGTAAAAACATCCTCGCTTATTTCAAAGATAACAATCTCTATGGCAAAGAAATCAAAAACGATAGTGGTAAGACAGTCTTAGACTTAAGAGACATCTTCGCTCCTGATTTCAATGACGCCACAAAGAGATTCAAACCATTCTCTTACGACTCACAAGCTAACTTATTCATTACTAACGTCCGTCAAAACGGTGGTAAATATACTGAATTTGATAAAGCCACAAAGAGAGGTTATTTAGCTTTTGATTCTCAAGAAACAAGAACTGGTTTAACTCAACTCAAGAAACTCTATGATGAGAATGTTCTTGGCATTCCTGCTGACTGGAACGAAGCTAAATATGGTAGTAACCCATTCAAAGCTTGCAAAACAGTCATGACCTTAGGTAGCTCCGCTGGTGTTGCTAACGACGCTACTGCTGGTAACAAATTTGAAATTGGTGCTGCGCCAGTTCCTTATGTTAACGCTGATAAGAAATTCGTTATTTCTCAAGGTGCTAACTTAGCCTTATTAGATAAAGGTTCACGCGAACAACGCGTTGCCGCCTGGCAATTAATTAAATTCTTAAGTAAATACGCTAATGGCTATTTCTGCTCCAAGACTGGCTATTATCCAACATGCGCCTATGCTGAAAAAGAAGGTGGCATGTGGGCTAATGTCGTTAAAGACAGTGAATTCTATGAAGAAGACTATGCAACATGGTTAGAACAAGCTAGAGAATCATTATCAACAACCGACATGATTCGTGCTGAAACCGCTGATGTGAACTTAAAACATTACATCGACGACGCTAAAGGCTGGGTTAAATTCGTTGATGCTCCATTCTCTGGTAGTGCTGATATCCGTGAAGCAGTTGCTTCCATCACACCATGGGTCTTTACTGGTCAAAGAACAATTGATAAAGCAATTAGTGAAATGTATTCGAAACTCGATGACTATGTGAGGAAATAAACTATGAAATTTAAAAAACTCTTATTTATTCCTCTATTAGCTATGCTCATTACCGGCTGCCAAAATGGTGGTGGTAATGGCAAAACAAGCAGCAACTGCGATTCTTGTTTAGTTAGAGAAGGTGACGCTAAAGATGAGCTCTTACCTACTCCAATTACTGATTCTTTAAAGTTTGCTCAAGCAAATGAATTAGAAGGTAAGAAATTCGCTGGTGCAGACGAAAATGCTGTCGATCACTTAGGCTATGTTTCTTTAAGAAGCTGCACCGATGGTGATACCGCTAACTTTGAACAAGACGATTACGTTGATGAACAAGGCAGTACTGTTACCATCAAAACTCGTTTCCTTGGTGTAAATACACCAGAAAGTACTGCTAAAGTTGAACCTTGGGGTAAAAAGGCATCCCTTTTCACCAAGCATCAATTAGAAGCAGCGCAAGCGGATGCTGATGCTAAATCAACAGCATCTAAAAAAGTTTATAATATCGCTTTAATCAATCACCCATCCCCAACATCTTTTGAGACAAAAGATAGTTCTGGTGGTCGTTGGTTAGCGTTCATTTGGTATCGCTTAACCGTTAATGACGAATGGCGATTATTAAACCTTGAACTCGTTGAACAAGGTTTCTCACGTAACCAATTATTCACTGATGACCCAGTTTGTAACTACCGCTCCTACTTTGAAGCAGCGGAAGAAAAGAACAACAAATGTAAATATCGTGTGTACGGTGAAGTCGACGAAGGCTATGACTATGAAGAAAAGACATACGAATATTCCTTATGGAAAATCACTCATGACTTCGACAAAATCGGTATTTCCGAAAGTGGTTCATCAGGTGTTGTCCTTTGCGTCACCGCATTAGTCGTTGGTATTCAAGGCGATAACATGTTCTTAAGAGACGTCTTGTTAGATAAAGAACAAGTCGAAAAAGGTGATAACAAACTCGCTGGCTTATATTGCTATGCTGGTTTTAATTCCTCCGTTTGTTCCTTATTACAAAATGCTTCTAAGAAATTCAATATGGATGGTACAGGCGTTGGTTTAATTGTTAGATTCTTCTGCCGTGCGACTTCCTATAACGGTAACGTGCAATTAAGTGACTTAAAATCCACAACCACAGGTAAGAAGGGTTTTAAAGCCTTAACTGAAACATCATTTGCGAACTACGCTGAAGAACTTAAGTGGTCCAGTGTTTATGAACAAAATGGTGCTGTTACATATGCTGACTTAAATAAAGATCCAGCTTCAGTCCGTATCAATCCAGAAAACATCACTGATACTGATTTACCAGAAACACCAGATATCATGTACGATGATTTATTACCATATCAATATCAATTCGTTGATACTGAAGTAACAATCCGTGCGGTTAACTCTTCCGATAAAGAAGAAGATGGTTCCTCATCTGGCACAGGTGGTTACTGGTACAAAGGTAACGCTAACGATAAATCATATACCATCTACGCCACAATCAACGGCAAAGATGGTGCAAAACTTTTCACCAATTTAAGAATTGATAATTCTTTATATCCATTTGTCGAAGCCGCGACATTTGGTACATCCAATGCTAATGACTTAACAAGTGCTAATTCTCCAGTTGGCACCACATGGCATGTGACCGGCTATATGGCTCTTTACTTTGGTAAATTCCAAATCTTATTACCAAATAACTATGCCCAATATAATTACATCTACAAAGTTAATAAATAAGGAAAGGAAACCTTTATGAAAAAGAATTTACTTACACTTCTTATTCCATTCATGATGGCAGGAGCGCTCACTGGTTGTAACAATAACCAATATGGTGAATATGTTGCTAAAGTCGCTGACATGATGCCAATCTTATTGAACTCCAGCACAGGTAAAGAGATCTTTGCTTCTACTGAACACGTTCGTGAATTAGAAGACTATAACTCCGTTTTAGGTCTTGCTAACTTCAAATACGACGAAAAAGAGTTTACCGTTGACTATGAATGTCTCCCAGCAGATAAATGGATCAAATCCTCATACGCCATGGACGAAACAAGATATAAAATCGCTCCAGTCTATGGTAAAGAAGATTATGAAGCTTCCATTAAAGCCACAGTTTCCTATGTTGAAAAAGGCAAAGTTAAAGGCAAAACTGAAATGAGTTGGAAATTTAGTGTTCTTAAGACAGAAGTCGTGGAAAAGACATTAAAAGAAATCAACGATGAATACGTTGCTAATGGTTACAAATTAGGTAGCCTTGGTGCTGATGCTGAAGGTAAAGCCGTCCAAATCGGTACACGTGGTTACATTACCGCGACATACGAACAACCAGATCACCTCTATTCTGGTGTCTTCATCTCTGATGGTGAATACTCCTTACAATTATATGCTGGTCAACTTTCCAACTTATGGACAGAAAATAAGTTAAAAGTTGGTGACTGTGTCTTCGTTGTTGGACCATTATCCATGTATGGTATCATCGAAATGAAACCAACATTAATGGAAAACATCGATGGTGCAGCGTATAAGATTGCTGAACCAAAGACTGTTGATGTTTCCGGTAAAAACGTCGGCAGTGATAATTCCTTATGGATTAACCAATCCTCAGTCGTGGAAATGAAAAACTGCAAATATAAATCCGGTTTAGATAAGTACAAAGTCGGTGGTCACTCCACATTAGTGTTCACAAGCGGTAGCAATAACGTTAAGTTATACTGCAGCTATCACTTAGGCGAAACAATGATGGAAGCTATTAAGAAATTCTGTGAAGATAACGGTGATAAGACCGTCACTATTAAGGGCGTCTTAACTTATAGTAGCACTGATAATGATTTTGAAATCATCCCAGTGTTCGGTCTCAATTCATTTGTTGTTGCTGCTTAATAAGCGAAAGGATTAAGGGTCGATACTTTCGGCCCTTTTTATTTTTTATGAAAAATAGAATCACATACCTCTTATTAATCCCTCTAGTAGTGTCATTTTCCTCATGTGGAGGTAATAAAAATAAGAAATATACTCCCGGAAACGATTTAACCCTCACATCTATTGAAATGTGTGACTTCTATGGAGAATGCACACTCATTCAATATGGCGATTATGATTTAGTCATTGATAGTGGTGCCCCTAAAGACGCTAATCACGTTAAAGAAGTATTGAACGCTAAGATCAAAGATAAGAAGATTGATTTACTCATTGTCACTCACCCACACGGTGACCACTTCGGTGGCATCATCAGTGGTGCTCTTGATGATTTAAGCGTCAATATAATCGTGGACTATGGATACACATATTCAACTTCTGAAACTGGCACAATTGAAAATTCTTCCTATGTTAGTGCTTATACCACATGGAGAGATAACCGTGTCAAAGGTGGAACAACTTATTATTCCGTTTTAGAGGCTCTAAAGAGCATTCCAACGGTAAATATTAGTAAAGAAGATGATTGCTATCTCAAATGGCTTAAAAACGACTATTATGTCGCTAAAGAAGAAACGTTCCCAAATAGCAAAGTCCCAACTGATAACCCAAACACAACATCCGTATCTTGCTATGTGCAGTACAAAAATTGGAACATCATCTTATGTGGAGATATCGATTCCGCTTTTGGTGAAATGAGCATTGCTAGCAATCACGATAAACTCTTTAAAGATAAAGAAAGAGTGATGCTTAAAGCGACTCACCACGGCTCTTCATCTTCGATGGGGTCTGCATTTTTAGATTGGGCACACCCAGAATTAATGTTTGTTTCCGCGGCGATGGTGGATGGTGTTTGCATTCCAAATCAAGTCACTTTAGGTACCGCGGATAACGCACAAAATCACCCAAGTAAATCCTCTTTGAAAAGAATGACAAACCGCACAGACAATATTTATTGGAACGCGATCAATGGCGATTTAACAATTACTGTCGATGGTGTAAATGATGCGAATGTTGTGGGCGCTGGAAGAAACAAAAACTACTATAAAACCGATGGTAGTGAGGCTTCAATTGAGGAAGAGAAAAACGCCCGAATTATTGACTCAGCTTTCTATAGTTTTTTCAAAGCAAAATAAGTGATTTAAACTACAAATAATTTATCCCAATTTTTTACTATTACTTTTTATAAAAAAAGTGATTACAAAATCTATATATTATTTATATAATGTAAGCGCGAAAGCTCAAAAAGGAGAAATATAATGAAAAGCAAAAAGGTATTCGTCTTGGTATCAGCTTTAGCTCTTTTACTTGGTGCTTGCCATAATGGAGGAAATAAGGACACATCTAGTGCCAACACCGCTACATCCGCTCCAGACACACAAGTCACAACAAGTGAACCAAGCCAAAGCTCTCAATCAGGAGAAATCGCAGTTACTGCTTTAGCTCTTAATAAAGCCACTCTCTCATTAGAAGCAGGCAAGAGCGAAACATTAAGCGTTACAGTTACCCCAGACAACGCTTCCAACACAAAAGTTACCTGGGATTCCGACAACAAGGAAGTCGCTACTGTCTCATCATTAGGCAAGGTATCCGCCCTCAAAGTCGGTACAGCCAAAATTACTGTTAAGTCACAATCCAATCCAAACGTTACAGCACAATGTGTTGTCACCGTTACTGAAGAAGGTGGCAAATACGGTTCTGTTAACAAACCAAAAACAGTTACAGAAATTCTTGCTATCGCAGCTCAAGAATGCAAGAACGACCAAGACAAAACAACAGATGTTGTTTATGTCAAAGGTATCGTTACCAAAGCTCCAACATATGTTGCTGATAAAGGTTATTCCTCAAACATCTACTTAAAAGATGCTTTGACAGATGCCGATGATAAAGAATTATGGGTTTATTCTGCTAACCATGAAGCAACCAAAACTCCATATCAAAACGATGAAGTGGTTTTACATGGTTACTTAATGAATTACGGCGGCAAGATTGAAATTACCAACGTTGAAATCTCTGGTAAGAAGATTTACCCAGAAATCGATGCCGTTACACGTGGTACTTCTACAATTACATATAATATTGAACACGGTGCGGTTAATGCCGAAGCTCCAAAGAGCGCAAAGAACAACGCCGAGTTCCAATTCTCTATCACACCAGAACAAGGTTATAAAGTTGATAGAGTTACCGTCGCTGGTGATGAAGTCACAGCTGAAAACGGTGTTTACAAAGCATACGTTAAAGGTAACACAGTTGTTAATATCGACATCTCTAGAGAAGGTGTTGAAATTAAGACAGCAGTTATGGCTTACCCAGCCACTGATGCTGCTTCCACAAACATGGTTGAAGGCAATAACGCTGCTACAGTCGGCTTAGATCCAGAAGTCTTCAATGTTGAAAGTACAAATACAACAAGTATCTATGCTGGTTTAAATAAAGCTGGTGAAATTAGATTATACGATAACCGTAAAGCTACTGATCCAGAACAAATTACCAATGGTACAACCCTTACTGTTTCTAGTAGAAAAGTTACCATTACAAAGATTGTTATTGAATTAACATCTGCTTCCGAAGGTGATATGGAAGTTAAAGCCGGCAACCAAGTCGTTACAGGTAACGAAGGTGCATACCAAATTGATAATGCTCAATTCTCAATTCAAAACGTTTCCAGAATCATCTTCAATCAAGAAGATAACGATGGTAAAGGTACTTCCGGTAAACAAGTTATCATTAAGAAAGTCACAATTTCTTACTCTGAAAACGCTGATGTTCCAGCTACAGCACTTGCTGTCTCTCCAAAGACATTAACACTTAAGCCAGAACAATCAGCCGTCTTAACAGCTGCTTTAGAACCAGCCAACTCCACTGATACAGTTTCTTGGAAATCTTCCGATGCAACCAAAGCTACAGTTGACGCTACAGGTAGAGTTACAGCAGTTGCCCAAGGCAATGTCACAATTACCGCTTATGTCGATGCTGACAAGAATGGTGAAGTCGGTGAAAATGAAATTAAAGATACAGCCGCTGTTACAGTCGAAGCTGCTGAAACCATCAATTATGGTACACAAGAAGCTCCATTAACCATTGCTGAAGCTAAAGCCGTCTTAGATAAGACAGGTACAAGCGAATCCAAACAACCATTATTCGTTAAAGGTATTGTTTCTACAAACACCAAATATGATAGTGGTTACGGAAACTACAGCGAAATTTGGTTACAAAGTGATGATGGCACAGAAGCTAAAGCCTTTGAATTGTTCAGAGCCAAAGCTTCTGATGAAATCACAACTGCTTATGCAGATGCTAACTCCTTAGCGGGTTGCGAAGTCGTTGCTAAAGGTTTCGGTAAAATCTATAGCAATACATACGAACTCACAACATCTGGTAACGAACCAAAGAACCCAATGGTTCTCTCTGTTGTTCCACCAGCCGCTACTGATCCAACAGAAATCAACTTAGATAAAGCTACTGCTACAGTTAATGTCGGTTCTACCGTTACATTAAAGGCCACACTTGCTCCTGCTGGTGCAGTCGGTACAGTCGTTTGGAAATCCTCTGCTGAAGATAAAGCTACAGTCGATGCCGGTGTCGTTACAGGCGTTGCTGAAGGTAATGCTACAATCACAGCGTTCGTCGATGCTAACAAGAATGGCGCATACGATGATGGCGAACTCAAAGCAGAATGTGCTGTTACAGTTGAAGCCGCTGCTACTGAAGCTAAATATTCATTAATTCAACTTAATTCCAGCAATACAGACTACAAGAGAAACTACGACGTAACATTCGCCGATGGTAAAATTTGGAGCATTCCAGGTAACCAAAACCTTGATGATTGCTTAAAAATAGGTGGCAAATTATCTGAAAATACAGATCGTGCTTTATACTCCAAATCCGTTTACCCATCAGTTGCTTCTCTCAGCATTAAACATGGTGCGAAAGACACACAAATTACAGTTAACTCTTTAACTCTTTATGTGTACAATTCCGCTGCCGATGCTGCCGAAGGTGACACTTCCAAAGCCGCCGAAACAGTCGTTGGAACATATGCAGATAATGAAACCGCAACATTCCAACCAGCTGCCGCTGGCACAAAATGGGAAAATAAATATTTCCGTGTTGTCTATAACATGATCTCTTCCGCCCCATCTTCAAATAAAGGCGTTAGACTCTTAGAACTCAAATTAGTCTTCTAATTAGACTCAATCCATCATAAATAGGGGCGCGTACATCGCGCTCCTTTTTTATGTTTCATTTATGGTACATAATGTATTATTGCGATATAAAATCGTTCGGTTTACAATAAGGACGAATAATTTTCATATAAAAGGAGAAACCTATGAAAAAGAATAAGCTTCTTGTCATGCTTGCATGCTTAGGTCTTTTGGTTACCGGTTGTAATGGCGGTGGAAGCAAAGCTTCAACCGAAAGCACAAAAGCCCCAACCAGTTCTAAACAACCAAGCACTCAAACAACTCAAAGCCAACCAACATCCACATCATCCTCTTCTCAAGAAGAACCACCAGCAGATGATGATTACTATTATTCCTTACCATTTGATGCAGCAGCGAAAGACTCTGGCGATAAATGGAAAAAGGGCTATGAAAGCGTTTGGACATTCAAAGTCAGCAAAGATCACGCTAAGATGGACTTTGCTTTTGCTGCCAAGATGAGTTCTTCCAGCCATGGCGATCGTAGTCTGTACACAAATCATGAAAACGCAAGTCAGGACGATAAATTCGAAAGTAATGAGGCTAATGATGGCACATGCAGAATCGAATTAAAGGTCAATGGTGTTGCTCAAACAGTGACTACAAAGACATATAGCGAAGCGGGCTTGGATAATGCAGACTTTGCTTATTTCCGTGTTGCTTCCTTTGCCGTTACTAAAGGCGAAGTCGTTGTTAGCATGAAAACACATGCAAGTACTGGTTATCGTTTAATCTTTGGTGAGGACGCTAGATTATTCTATCCAAAGGCTGATGGTCAAGATCCAGCCTACGTTGAGCCACCAGTTGAAGAAGGTTATACCGTCACATTCGTGGCAACACACTGCAAAGTCTATATCTATGAAGGTCAAGACTACTCTGACACCCCAGTTGAAGCTACACAAGCAATCACAAGGGATGAAGATGGTAAGATTTGTAAATACGTTGCTCCAGACGCCGAAGGCAATGGCGAAGTAAAACCACAAGTTAACTTTAAAGTCGTCTGTGATAACGGTTACGCTGTTGATACAACATGCATTGTTCCTTCTGGCACAAAAGGTACAGAATGGAATAACGTTAAAGCCGCTGATACAAGCGGTGAAATCTACCGTATTACTGTCATTAAAGCAGATATTACAGTAACCATTACACCAGTTGATCCAAGCACATTAAAAGAAGCTTTTGAAATTACATTCGTTTGTGAAAACTGCTCTACAGTTGTTTACATTGGTAAGAAAGCTGATAATGGTGGCGTTGACGCCGGTCCAAAGTTCTTCTCCAGAGATAAGAATGACCCAACAAAATTACAAAAAGGCAATGACGCTCAATTCAACTTTGAAGTCATCGCTAATGAAAACTTTGTTTGGAACGACACAACAGAATATAGTAGTAAAGGCGAAGCCAGTGCTTCCGCAGTGGCATTTATCTCTGGTTCCTTCAATAAGTTAAAGAAACTCGAAGATGGCTCTTATAACATTACACAAGTTAATAGTGATCTCGTTATTACATTAACCGCTGTTGCAGCCGCCTAATTAAGTAAAAACAAACAATGGCCTCTCGATTATCGAGGGGCCTTTTCTTAATTCTTTAAATTAATTGCTTGCTTAAAAACATAACATTGTTATATGATTATCTAGCGATGCACTCTTAGCTCAGCTGGCAGAGCACGTGACTCTTAATCTCGGGGTCCAGGGTTCGAATCCCTGAGAGTGTACCAAATTAAACGCAAAACTCTCGTCTGAAAACGAGGGTTTTTACTTTTTTTAGCAGTATTTCATTTGTTAAGTGTCTAATTAGTGAAGGTGGTGAAAGAAAAATATCCACATTTATTGAAGATAAATCTATAATAAAACATATGAAAAAATTCAAACTTATTGCTTCATTAATAGCATTACCACTGGTGATGAGTCTATCATCATGTG
Organism: uncultured Erysipelotrichaceae bacterium; assembly: GCA_902798595.1. GTDB lineage: Bacteria > Bacillota_I > Bacilli_A > RFN20 > CAG-826 > RUG14515. Next base: position 28,804 of record CADBXE010000016.1, read on the forward strand.
GTGCTGGCTATAAACCAGGTAGTTACGATAATCATTCCCAATATAAGCCTGATCCAAGTAGCAACGTTAATCCACAAAATGAAGATATTGCCTCAGGCAAAATGGTTTTCGATTATCTATTAAATCCAGGTTCATCCTTTACCTATAACGGGGCTACAGATCCAGCTCGTTTTACCGCTGAAGGTGTGGAGTTTAATAAAGCAGAAGAAGACGATTTGTATACAGCCACAATTGCGAGTGAAAACGTCAATGTTTCATCCCTCTATTTAGCCGATGTTAACTTCGATGGAAATAAAGATATTTGCGTTGGTTCCACTAAATATGTGAGTAATCGTGAAAGTTATCTTTATGTCGCCATTTATGATGTCCGTAATAACAAAAAGTTATTAGAACTTAAAAATGATGGCAATTTCGATTACGATTTTGTCCTTGAAAATAACTACTTAATTATTGAAGAAATGCCACATGTTGAAAAGGGCAATCGCCGCTCGATTAGCCGTGTTGGTCGCTTCATGAAAAAGAGCACTCAAGCTAACTATTTAGAGTGGAATTCCAATGGCTATAAACTGACTGGTGTAAGTATCTCACCAATCATTGTTTGTGTGGAAGACCAATCTATCGTCAAAACCTATCGCGATAACGGTAAAGATGTCTTTGTGCTTAATACCACAAATACATTCAAACTTACTGTTGCCTTAGCCTTTGAAGGTGATTACTCCACAAACACAAAACAAAAAGGCGATTGTATTACTTTTGAAGTTTCTGATAATTTTGTAACAACATTTGTTTCTGATAAAGAAGATGGTACATTTGTCTACAATTTGTCATTTAATCGCGAAGGAAAATACAACTTTAAAGCCAGTGTAGAAAAGTGTGATGCAGTCACGCAAATTGAAGTAAATAACACCCTTTACGACCAACTAAAAGTTGCCTAATAATTAATAATATAGAAACCCTCAATTGAAATGAGGGTTTTTATGTGTGAAAATTAGTTAATCGATATTTTTTAAAATATTTTAGCAGATTTTAAGGAGTTAATTGTTTAATTAACGGGATTAACAAAATGATCTCTCAAAAAACTTTCATCCAATTTCTTCATGGTGATGAAGACGCAACCGCACAGGTATATGAGGAGTATCGTAATCTAGCTTACTTTGTAATTGCTACTTATGTCAGCAATCAGGACGATTGCAACGATATCTTATCCAATACCTTTTTGAAGTTACTTCAGAACAGAGAAAGCGTGAAGGAAGCCAAGAATTTAAAACAATTCATCTGCACAATCGCTAAAAATGAGGCAATAAACTTCATTAAGTCAGATAGCCGGCTCATTAAATCAGACCTTATAGATGAGATGTACGGCGACAACGACAAAAATAACGATGTCTTAAATATCTTGGAGCCGATACTTTCCAACAAAGAAGTAATAGTGGTCTATTACAAAGTCATCTTCGAGATGACATGGGATGAAATTACAAGAGAGACGGGAATCCCCTCTTCAAGCGCTAGGCTGATATTCAAACAAGCCAAAGCGAAACTTAAAAAGGAGCTAAGATATGTTGTTTAAGAATCGAATTAGAAACAAAGCCAACAAAATGTTCGATGATCTTATTGTCGATCCTTCTTTTATCAAACATAATTCCCCTAAAAACAAGACTCCCTTTATTAATGTCTTAGCTCCTGCTTTAAGTGCTGCCGTTTGTGTTTTACTTATCGGCGGTGTGACGACCTCCTTAGTCCTCATCAACAGAAACAACAAGAACCAAGGTTTAGGTCTTAACCAAATTATGGAAAGAGCTATGGTCTTGGATAATCAAAACCAAGTCCTTAGAGAATTTGAAAGCAATGCTTCATTCATCTTCGGTGGCAATATCACCAGAAAGAACGAAGATGGTAAAGCTGTTGATATTGATAACTCCTTAGTGGAAGTTGACTCTTCTCAATTCCAAGAAGGTGTGGTGGGTAATTACACAATTAACTGCCGTTTAAAGAGTGATAACAATGCATTAGTGAGCTATAACGTTGTTGTTAATGAAGACGTCATTAGAGAAATCGCTGTGGTTTCCAAAAAGAGTGTGTACTATCTTAATGAGCCAATTCTTCCAAGTGATGTTGAAGTATTCAAAATCATGGAAGATGGTAAAACAGTGAGAGCCCTTCCAACTGAAGTCGGTATTAATGATATGTGCTATGACGCTTCTAAAGTGGGTACATATCCAATCTCCGTTTACTTACAAACAAATAAGAAAATCAAGCTCACATATAATGTGGAAGTCAAACCATTAGAGGAAATTTCCTTAAAAGGTGACTACGCTTATCAAATCGAAGATAACCGTGTCGGTAGTCCAATCGTCCACGCTTTCTCGATTGATAAAACTATTAAATCCAAGGTTTCTGATGTCATCATGGATGGTGATTACACAACATCATTCATCGATAAAGACCGTGGTCAAGTCGTGATTAAAAATGGCCATTATGGTCAAGCCATGACCTATATTCCAGAAACAAGAGAAATGGTGGTTTCTGGACTAAATGGGGAACCAGATAAGAGATGTTTCTTAGTTAGTGATAGAGATGCCTTCTACACTGTGAAAGGTGGAGAGGACAATCTTACTTACGTCGCTAGAGATGGCTATATTAGTAAAAAAGCTCTCGACTACTTTGATCTCACTTATGGTGGCTTATATAAAGACGACGAATTAAGAAATAAAGTTACTTCCCTTGATCATTTCTATGATGAAATTAGCCTTTATTTGGGTAAGAGCAGACATATTTCAAGTGATAAAGGTTACATTGGCGACTGGTATCTTGAAAGTGATATGAACAAGATGAAGATGACCATCAACGAAGTTAACTTAGGCGAATATGGCAACACCAATAGAAATTATGAAGTTGATGAAACTAAAGAAGAAGTCATTATTACCAGTGGTAATCAACTTTACGTTTATGATAAGTATCAAGGTGCTTTGTATGCTACCGATAACAATGGTCAAAGAACACTGAGATATAAGAAATATGACGCCAATTCTGAAGCCGTTTGTAAGATTTATTACAACAATGCTGGTGATTATGAATCCATCGTTTATCAATTAGGTGAAACTCTTAGCAAGAGATTTGTGAGTGATAATAGATTAGACTACGTCGTCGTTTCATCTGTCGTTGATGAAAATGGTGAAAGAGAATATCATGACGAACAAATCATTGGCAATATGACTGTTAAAGGTACTTTCGGCCATCGTTATATGGATTCCTTAATAGGTAAATATAACGGCAACTATCTCTCCTATTGGGAAATCACCGACAAATTCGGTGCTGATAGGATGGATGATAATAGTGACCACCGTTTCTACTTACAACGTGTTGAAATGGGTGAAGTAACTCGCACAGGCTGGTTCCACTTTACAGAAGCAACCCGTGAAAAATATAAGGTTCCATATGTTAATTCACATGGTGAATACGCTTATGACGAAAATGGTTTGGTTAGATACCATGAAACAACATTAACCGTTTACAAAGCTTACGCTCATTTTGAAGACCACGCCGTTTTGGCGGCTAGAGTCCACTTCACACGTGTGATGGATTTTGTCACCGGTAAAGATTCTGATATTATTGCCATCAATTTCGGTAATGGTAGCGACTATAAGATTTCTGAAATCTGGGGCAAGATGCCATTTATTGGCCAATACGCCAGTGATAACGATAAGACAATTAAAGTCGACAAGGATGCTGTGATGTATGAATATAACGCCAACCAATTAGTTGCTACAATTAATGGCGCGATTACCAACTACTCTAAAGATTTAACTAGAGTTAGCTGCTACGAAAAAGGCGCTAATGAAGAAAGAGTCAATAGCGAAGTCGAATTCAAGCTCATTGGTGGTCGTTATCAATTCGAAAGAAACGGTAAGACATATATCCAACAAATCTAAAATAAAGAAGGCCTTTAATGGCCTTTTTTCATTATGTTGAGAATGGATCTTGATTGTTCTACAATTATCTAAAGAGGTATATAGCATATGAAGGGACCAAGTGTTACTGTTTTAAAAAAATATTTAAACGCGATGACTAAAAATAAGGTCAAATACATGACATGTGAGCGCTTATCGCGTATTGTGGGCGTGTATCCAGAAGTCATTGCTGAAGCATTATCATATTTTGATCCAATGCTAAACATGGACCCATCTTTTGACTTATTAGTGCTTATCCCTCAAATTAAAGAATATATTCAAGAAGAGGAAGAAAAGAAATCCACGAACGCGCCTAAAGTAGTGGCGAAGAAAAAAGACATCAACGAATATGAATCAGTGAGTGATTTTGTCTATAAAAAGATGACTTTTGCCGGCATGGTGGACCGTAATCTTGTTCTTAGTGAAAAAGACTTAAGAATCATGAAACGTCTCGTAAACGACGAATTAGCGGAACTTAAGAAGAAAAAATAATTGATAGTCATGAAACAAGCTCTTTAACCCACCACAGTAAAGAGCTTTTCTTATGCCCTTAATTCCTATAATTGTGTGCTTGTAAACGCGCATACATGCTCGTATAATATTATCGGTATTTTAGGAGGGATTTTTCATGTCCGAAATTAAAAAGACTATGCTCTCTGTCGATGGTAACACCGCAGCAGCATTAGGCTCTTACAACTATATTGAAGTCGCAGGCATCTACCCAATTACTCCATCCTCACCAATGGCGGAGAATATTGATGTCTATGCTTCCCAAGGCCGTAAGAACTTCTTTGGCTCCGTTGTCAAAGTGAGCGAAATGCAATCTGAAGCTGGCGCTTCTGGTGCAGTTCACGGCGTTTTGCAAGCCGGTGGCTTAGCAGCTACATATACTGCTTCCCAAGGTTTATTATTAATGATTCCAAACGTCTACAAATGGGTTGGTGAATTATTACCAGCCGTTTTACACGTTTCCGCTCGTAGCTTAGCGACACGTAGCTTATCCATCTTCGGTGATCACCAAGATATCTATGCTATCCGTCAAACAGGCATCGCGATGATTTGCTCACATTCTGTTCAAGAAATCGCTGACTTAACAAACGTTGCCCACTTAACAGCTATCGATGCTGAATATCCAGTTTGCCACTTCTTCGATGGTTTCAGAACTTCTCACGAAATTCAAAACGTCGAATTCATCGATGACAACGAATGGAAGAAATTACTTCCAATGGATAAGGTTGAAAAGTTCAGAGCTAGAGCTTTAAACCCACAAAGTCATCGAAGTTGCTGAAAAGTACTTCAAAGAAGCAACAAGACTCACAGGTCGTCCATACGCTCCATTCACATACTATGGTGATAAGAACGCTGACAGAGTCATCATTGCTATGGGTTCCGTCACAGAAACCATCACTGAAGTTATTGATGACTTAAATAAGAAAGGCGAAAAACTTGGTCTTATCAAAGTCCATCTCTATCGTCCATTCTCCGCAAAACACTTATTAGCCGTCTTACCAAAGAGCGCTAAACACGTTGCGGTCTTAGATAGAACAAAAGAAGCTGGCGCTGCTGGTGAGCCATTATACGAAGATGTCGTTTCTGTGTTCAACGCTGCTGGCTTAGATAACGTTGAAGTTTTAGGTGGCCGTTATGGTTTATCTTCCAAAGATACACAACCAAAAGATATGAAGGCTGTCTTCGACTTCTTAAAAGCAGACAATCGTTGGAATGGCTTTACAGTCGGTATTAACGATGATGTGACACACTTAAGCATTCCAGTTGATAATAATTACCATGTCAAAGGTGACTACACATCTTGCTTATTCTACGGTTTAGGTTCTGATGGTACAGTTTCCGCTAATAAATCTTCTATTAAGATTATTGGCGATGCGACAGGTCAATACGCTCAAGCTTACTTCGCTTATGATAGCCGTAAAGCTGGTGGTGTTACCCGTTCTCACTTAAGATTCGGTAAATCTCCAATCCACTCCACATACTACGTGCAAAACGCTGACTTCATCTCCTGTTCTTTAGACTCTTACTTATTCAAGTTCGATATGTTAAAGAACTTAAAACAAGGTGGTACATTCTTACTTAACACAGACTTAAGTGACGAAGACCTTGTGAAGATGATGCCAAACCGCGTTAAATATCAATTAGCCACAAAAGGTGCTAAATTCTACGTCATCGACGCTAACAAGATTGCTGGTGAAATCGGTATGGGTAGACATACCAATACCATTCTCCAAGCTTCCTTCTTCTACTTGAACCAAGACATCATGCCATATGATGATGCTAACCACTGGATGAAGAAGTTCGCCGAAAAGTCCTACGCCAAGAAAGGCCAAGACGTCGTCGAAATGAACTGGAAAGCCATTGATGCTGGTACAGAAGGCTTAAGAGAAGTTAAAGTTGATGCTGCTTGGAAGAACTTAGAACCAAAAGCCGAAACCAAATTAACAGGCGATGATTACTTCGATAATTATGTCTCCGTGATTGGTAACCTCGGTGGTGATGATCTCCCAGTCTCTAAATTCATGGAATATGAATTATTAGATGGCACAATGAGAAATGACATCACATTCAATGAAAGACGTTCCATTGCTGACAGAGTTCCATTATGGCACCCAGAAGCATGTATCCAATGTAACCAATGCGCCTTCGTCTGTCCACACGCGACAATCCGTCCAATCTTAATGGATGAAAAAGAATACGAAGCTGCTCCAGAATTAGCTAAAGAAGCCATCAACGCTATGGGTCCAGGCTTACAAGGTCTCAAATACCGTATCCAAGTCTCCCCACGTAACTGCGTTGGCTGTGGTCTCTGCGTTAGCGAATGTATGGCTAACAAGACTGGCAAGAATGCTCTTGAAATGGTCGAAGCTAAATCTCAATTCGCTCAAGAAGATGCCGCTGCTTACTTATATAAGCACGTCTCATACAAGGCTGATAGATTACCAGCTGCCTTACAAAACAGTGTTAAGGGTGTTGGCTTCTTAATGCCTTACATGGAAATCTCTGGCGCTTGCGCTGGCTGTGGTGAAACACCATACTACAGATTAGTTTCCCAATTATTCGGTAAAGATATGCTCGTTGCTAATGCAACTGGTTGTTCTTCCATCTATAGTGGCTCCACTCCATTAACCCCATTCTGCACCGATAAAGAAGGTCAAGGTATTGCCTGGGCTAACTCCTTATTCGAAGATAACGCTGAATTCGGCTATGGTATGAGAGTGGCTACAAACGCCAAGATTAAAGCCATTATTGAAATCTTAAGCGCTGCTAAAGAAAGAGGCGTTGAACCAGAATTAGCCGCTAAGATTGATGAATACTTTGAAAACATCAAGAATAGACAAGCTATGAGAAAGATTGCTCCTGAACTTGCTGCTTTAGTTAAAGCTAGTAAAGATGAAGGTGTCAAAGAAGTCTTAGCTTATGAAAGAGACCTCGCCGATAAATCCGTTTGGATCGTCGGTGGTGATGGTTGGTCATACGATATCGGTTACGGTGGCTTAGACCACGTTATCGCTAACGAAGAAGACGTCAATATCTTAGTCTTAGATACAGAAGTCTACTCCAACACCGGTGGTCAATCCTCCAAATCTTCACAAACAGGTTCCATCGCTAAATTTACCGCTTCTGGTAAAACAACAGCGAAGAAGAACTTAGCCCTCATCGCGATGAGCTATGGTAACGTCTATGTTGCACAAATCAGCTTAGGTGCTAACCCAATCGCTGCGATTAAGGCCTTAAAAGAAGCTGAAAGCTATGATGGTCCATCATTAGTCATCTGCTATGCTCCATGTGCTAACCATGGTATCAAAGGCGGTCTTGCCAACTCCATGAGACAAGAAAGACTCGCTGTTGAATGCGGTTACTTCCCAATCTTCCGTTATGATCCACGTAATGAAGCTGAAGGTAAACCAGCCTTAACAGTTGATATGAAGGATCCAGACTTCAGCAAGTTAAGAGACTTCGTCATGACAGAAACAAGATTCTCTCAACTTCCACGTGTTAACCCAGCAAACGCTGAGGAACTCTTAACAAAGTGTGAAAACTACGCGAAAGCTAGATTTGAAAGAATCAAAAAATTCGGTCTTTAATACTTAAAAAGTTTCGATAAAAGCGACACTTCGGTGCCGCTTTTTTATACATAAAGAATATTTATCCAAAGTTTTAAAATATATTATTGAATATTTATGTATTTCTATGTATATTATTGTTGAAGGAGGTTCTTTATGATTAAATGGTTTAATGTTAAAGACCGTAATGGTGTCGCGTCTTTGTACGCTAATAACATCACTTTAAACACGACTGCAATGTATCCTCTTGATACAGCCTATAAAGTCCAAGTTGGTATGGATGATAAGAACAATGTTGTCATTATGCCTTTGACTAAGGAAGTCGTCGAATCAGGTGCTTTAGATGAATGCTGCTTGCTTAAAATTGAATTTCATAAAAGCTTTGCGCGTATTTCTTCAGTGCAATTACTTAAGCAAATTAGTGAAGCATTAAGAATCCAACTCTCTAATAAACCTGTGCAATTTGAAACCACATGGGACAGTGTCGAAAATGTCCTAACCATAAAGACAGGAGGACAATAAAATGCCATTGGAACAATATATGTGGATTATTTGGCTCGCATTGATGATTATCATGGTCATCGTTGAATGCATGGGCCCAGCGTTAGTTTCTATTTGGTTTGCGGCAGGTGCTCTAGTCTCACTCATACTCTCACTCTTATCATTTATCCCTAATGTGACAATTCCATGGTGGGTACAAGTTATCGTGTTCATAGTTGTGAGTGCTATCACACTTCTAGCTTTAAGGCCGCTATCAAAACGCTGCTTAAAAAGAAACACTATCAACTCCAACGTCGATAGTTTGGTTGGTAAAAGAGGTTTGTTAGAAGAAGAAATTAAGCCTTTTGAACCAGGCGTTTGCAAAATCAACGATGTCTTATGGACAGCGATCAGCACAAACGGTAAAGAAACAATCGCCACTAAATCAGTGGTGGAAGTTGTTGCTATTCAAGGCAACAAACTATTAGTAAAGAAAGTCGAGGAAAAATAAAATGCCAGACGCAATTATTGCATTGCTCATTATCTTATCAGTTATCATCTTCATCTTAATTTGCATCGTCATTTGCAACATTAAGATTGTCAAACAAACAGAAAAAGTAATCGTCGAAAGACTTGGCGCTTACCGCACCACATGGGGTGTTGGTATGCATATGTTACTTCCATTCTTTGATAGAGTCGCTGTCCGTGTTTCTATGAAAGAACAAGTTAAGGACTTCGAACCACAATCCGTTATTACAAAAGATAACGTCACCATGCAAATTGATACTGTTGTCTTCTATGTTGTTACAGACGCTAAATTATATGCATACGGCGTTGAAAACCCAATGGCCGCTATCAACTACTTAAGTGCTACAACATTAAGAAATATCATCGGCGAACTCTTACTCGATGAATGCTTAACTTCCAGAGAACTCATTAATGAAAAAATGAGAAAGATTCTCGATGAAGCGACAGACCCATGGGGTATTAAAGTTAACCGTGTCGAAGTGAAGAACATTCTTCCTCCAAAAGATATCCGTGAAGCTATGGAAAAACAAATGAGAGCGGAACGTGAAAAGAGAGAAAAGGTTCTTCTTGCTGAAGGTCAAAAACAATCCGCCATTCTCGTGGCTGAAGGTGAAAAACAATCCGCCATTCTTAATGCGGAAGCCGAAAAACAAATGGCTATCTTACGCGCTGAAGGTGAAGCCGAATCCTTAAGACAAGTAAAGAAAGCGGAAGCTGATGGTATCCGCGCTGTTAGAGAAGCGGAAGCAGAAGGTCTCAAAATGCTCAATGCCTCAAAACCTATCGATTCTGTCGTAACATTAAGATACTACGAATCCTTAGGCAAGATTGCAGACGGCAAGGCCACAAAGATCTTTTTACCAAGCAATTTGGATAAGGTTGCCTCAATCGCTTCAGTAGTGAAAGAAGTTACCAAAGAATAGTTGTTTCTATTCTAAAAGATAAATAAAATAGGTGATACTTTGTATCACCTTTTTCATTTTTCTAACCCTCAAAATAAAAATATTGCAACAAAATAGTGTTTTATATATAATGTTACTCGTAGGTTAAGGATATTAGTTTTATGAAAAAAGATCTAAGAGAAGTAGAAGCTCTTGTGCAGATTATTGATGAATATGCGCAAGTGCAAAAAAACATCGCTAACTTACCATGCGGTTATATCTCCGTGAAGCAAATTAGCGGTCATACATATTGCTATCGTCAATGGCGTGAAGGAAAGAAAATCATTTCCCAATACGTCCCAGATGCTCTTCTTTCTAGTGTCAAAAGAAAAATTGCTGTTAGAAAAGAAAATGAAGCATTATTAAAAGTCATTAAGAAAGACTTAAAGAAAGCCACACGTAAAGTTGTTAAGAGTGGTCTCCTTAACGAAGAAGATGTGATCGCTTTACTTGATGTTGCTTTACAAGATGGCGATGTAAACGCTGAAGCAGAAAAGCGTTTAGCCAAATAACTAAACTAATAACGAAATAGTGGATTTGATAATTCACTTTTTCTTTGCCTATTTTTATGAATCGATTAATTGTACTTTCTGGCGTCCCTGGTAGTGGCAAATCATATTTCTCAAATGCTTTAATGAAAGACAAAGAGAAACATGTTTACATTATCAGTAGCGACCAACTCCGCAAGGAGATTACTGGCCATCAACAAGATTTAAGTCAAGACGAACTCGTCTGGAAACTTTTCTATAGCCTCGCTAGAAGCTATAGTGAGGATAAAGATGGTATCGTTATTTTGGACGCCACTAACGCAAAGAAAGAATATCGTTATGACAACATCAAACAATATAAAGACCTCTATGATGAAATAGACTTAGTTTGTTTCCAAATTAGTAAAGATCTAGTTTTAAAACAAAATAGAGAAAGAGAATATCCTATTCCAGAAGACGCATTATTAAGATTAATTGATGCCTTTGAACTACCTGATCAAGAAGAAGAATCTTTCTATGACCGTATCGATTTCATCAAAGATCATGAAATAGAAAAGATTATTGCTCATTATTAGGCTATAATGACATTACGTCATCGGGACGTAGCGCAGCTTGGTAGCGCACTTCCTTGGGGTGGAAGGGGTCGTCAGTTCAAATCTGATCGTTCCGACCATGTACATTACTCCTTATTATTAAGGAGTTTTTATTTCTAAGCTTAAACGAAATCTAAATTATTTGTCTTATCAAAGATAAGTGCTAAAATAATATAAACGTTCATAAATTTTGTAGGAGTATTCTATGAAAAAAATTAAAAACTTACTTTTATTAAGCGTCGGCTTTTTAGCTATGACGGTCACAGGCTGTAATAGAGGCAACGGAGAATCAAGCAAAGAACCAGAAAAAGAAGATCGTCCAATCGTCTTTGTGATGAGTGGCCAATCCAACATGGAAGGTAACACTAACTTTGGTAAAAACGCTACTGATACATCTTACTTAACCAAAGCCTTTGAAGACTTAGGCATCGAAGATGGTCAATGCTGCATCGATGGTATTGCTTCCATCCAAACTAGTTACTATGGCAATGGTTATGGTGAATTAAGCCGCACTGATTATAATACCGGTGGTCAAAAACAAGCCAATCAACAACCACACGCTTCCAATACTGAAGATAAGATTAAAGGTAAATTCTTGCCAACAAAAATTGGTATGGGTCATTCTGATGCGATGATGGGTCCTGAACTTGGCTGTGCTTATGCTTTAAAAGATAAAGCGACCGCTGAACAACCAATTTACTTTGTAAAGATGGCTTCTTCTGGTAGTGGCTTTGCTCAATCCGGCAGTTCCGCTGAAGGTAAGAACTGGGAAGTCAAAAAAGAAGATGGTACACCAGTTGAGCACAACCTCTTCTCTGATTTCTTAAAACCATTCTTGCAAAACAATCTCAACTTAATTGAAGAAGCAACTGGTAAGAAACCAATTATTAAAGGTTGGTTATGGCACCAAGGTGAATCCGATGGTGGTGAAAAAGCCAAACGTGATGCTTACGCTCGCCGTTTAAAAGATCTCATTGGTGAATTCAGAACCACATTCGCGGAATACTCCGCTAAAGATGATGCTGAAGGCAAACAAATTGCCTTTATCGATGGTATGACATTTGAAGGTGGCACCATGTTAGCAGGCGCTGCCGATGCTAAAGCATTAAATGAAATCAAATTAGCTGAAGCTAATGCTGAAGATAAGAGATACATTGTTGATACATATGCTAACGAAGAACACATTGACGCTAACTTATTAAAAGTTTCTGGTAACGGTTCTACTCAAGGCGTTCATTATAATACCAAGGACTGCTTCAGACTTGGTATGGCGTATGGCAAAGTCATCCTTGATAACAATTTATTAGACTAATTTGTAATTCAAACTTAAATAAGTGGAAAAGATACATTCTCTTCCACTTTTTTATTGAGGTCCTTCCTAAGAAAATGTATCTTGTTTTTATTGAGGTATCACCATGAAAAACAAAAGACTTTTGCTCCTTATTCCATTCTTTGCGTTATCAGCGTGTAACAACATGAAAGAAATTGATGGAAATAAAGCCAAAGAAATAGTGGATGCGATTAGAAAGAAAGAGACACCAGATAATTTGACTTTTGATTTAATCAACAAGGGTCAAAGTGGTCAAGGCAAAGATAGATTTGAGGTTGACTTGACATATAAATATCAACTCTCTACAAATGGTTATTACGTCATGCTTAAAGGCACTCAATCTGGTCAAAAACATGATGTTGAAATGTATGTCATTAAAGGCACCACACACGGGGAAGTAAAATACGTTAGATATTTTGATGAAGCAAAAAATGACTACGTCAAAGCGGTCTCTACTTCTAAAGATAACGCCGATTATGAAACCGCTTTTAATGAATTCACCGCTGATCGAATTATTAGCATTTATCAAAACTATGCTAAAGCAAATATCTACGATGCCGTGGATGATCCATGGGATACAAGAAAATACTATTCTTCTAAAGAAGGAGAATTAATTATTGAATTTACTACTGACCTCAAACCAGGCACGCCATATGAATATGCTGAAACCGCTGTCAGTGGTAAAGTGACTCATAAATTTGAAGATTATCTCTTTACTAGCATCTATAGCGATACTGTTTCCACTTTAAACAACACTTGGTTAACCGATGGTACAGTCGATTATAAAACAGAAGTTAAACTCGCCTTACCAAGTGATTGGGAAAGCTACATTAAGATAGAAAGATAGTTCTCATCATTAAAATAAATAATTCCCACGTCTTAACTGATGTGGGATTTTTGTTCTTAAAATGTATTTATATAGTTATATTTTCGAATATTTGATAAAATATCGAAGACTACAAATATGGAAAAGAAAATTATTGTTAAAGGCGCTAGAGAGAACAATCTCAAAAACATTGATGTTTCGATACCTAAAGATTCATTAGTGGTTTTTTCTGGTTTATCAGGTTCTGGTAAATCCACTTTAGCGTTCGATACAATTTTCGCGGAAGGTCAAAGAAGATACATGGAATCATTATCTAGCTATGCTAGACAGTTCCTTGGTAACTTTGATAAGCCAGATGTTGATGCGATTGAAGGTTTATCCCCAAGTATCGCGATTGATCAAAAGTCTGTTTCTCATAACCCAAGAAGTACAGTGGGTACTGTTACTGAAATTTATGACTACTTAAGACTTCTATTTGGTCGTATTGGTATTCCATATTGTCCAAATCATAACGAACCAATTATTTCCTTCTCTGTGACCATGATGACTGATGTGGTCATGGCTTATCCTGAGGGAAGCAAAATACAATTATTATCCCCAATTGTTCACGCAGAAAAAGGCGCACAAAAAGATGTCTTAGATAAGATTAGAAAAGATGGTTTTAACCGTGTACGAGTGGATAACACCATCATGACACTAGAAGAAGTGCCAGCATTAGAAAAGAATAAAAAGCACAGCATTGATATCGTTGTTGACCGTTTAATTATTAAACCTGATGTCAGAAGTCGTGTCTTTGAATCAATTGAAACATGTCTTAATTTCTCTAAGGGTTTACTCATTATCTTAAACGGAGATGAAGAAAGACTATTATCCGATAAACATACATGTCCTAAATGTGGTTTCTCCGTTCCAAGAGTGGAACCACGTTTATTCTCCTTTAACTCACCTTTAGGCTTTTGTCCAGACTGCCGTGGTTTAGGCATGAAAAGAGAATGCGATATTCGTAAGCTCATTCCTAATCCAAAATTAAGCATTAACGAAGGTTGTGTTAAATACTTAGCCCATATCGTTGGTAGTCAAAACCTTGAATGGACTGAATTTGTTTTACTTTGTAATTTATATAACGTTCCAATGGATAAACCATGGAATGATTTAACAATGGAACAACAAAGAATTGTTTTATATGGTTCTCCAGTTGCTCATCAATACACTCTTAAATCTAGCAGTGGTAACACCATGCATAGAAATCAAATTATTGAAGGTGTCAAAGTTAAAATCGAAAGATTATATAACGAAACTACCTCTGACTGGATGAGAGACTACTATGAAACATTTATGAGCGATCATGAATGCACCACATGCCATGGTAAACGCTTAAACGAAGCCGCTTTAAGTGTGAAGATTGATAAAAAGAATATTTATGATGTCTCCGCTTTACAGCTTAAAGACTTAAGAGAATGGTGCGTTAAATTACCTAATAAGCTCAGTGAATCCGAAAACAAGATCGCTGACTTAGTCTTAAAAGAAGTCGTTAACCGTACATCATTCTTGTGCGATGTTGGTCTTGAATACTTAACATTAACAAGACTCGCGATGACTTTAAGTGGTGGTGAATCTCAACGTATTAGATTAGCCACACAAATCGGTAGTAAATTAACCGGTGTCTTATATGTCATGGATGAACCATCAATTGGTTTACATTCTAGAGACAGTGAAAAGCTCATCAAAACTATGAAAGAGATGAGAGATATTGGTAATACCTTAATCGTTGTGGAACATGATGAAGAAATGATTAGAAGCGCGGACTATGTCGTTGATATCGGTCCTGGTGCTGGGATACATGGTGGCGAAGTCGTAGCCGCTGGTACACCAGAAGAAATCGCTAAAAATGAAAGAAGCATTACTGGCGCTTATCTTTCCGAAAGAGAATATATTTCTATCCCTAAGAAAAGAAGAGAAGGCAATGGCCTATTTATCAAAATTAGAGGTGCATCTTGCAACAACTTAAAGAAAGTTAATGTTGATATACCTTTAGGTAAATTTGTTGCTGTCACTGGTGTTTCTGGTTCAGGCAAATCCACTTTGATTAATCAAACATTATTTAACCACTTGCTAGAACACTTCTCTGGTGAACCTGCTTTTGCGGGCGAAGTGAAATCCATTACTGGTTTTGAAAATATCGATAAAGTTATTGATATTACCCAAGAACCAATTGGTAGAACCCCAAGAAGTAACCCTGCGACATACGTCAAATTATTTGACGATATCAGAACCTTATTCGCCGAAACCGTTGAGGCTAAAGCTAGAGGCTACGATAAAGGTAGATTCTCCTTTAACGTTGAAGGTGGTAGATGTGAAAAATGTGGTGGTGCGGGCGTGACCCGTATTCCAATGAACTTCTTACCAGATGTCTATGTTAAGTGCGATGCATGTAATGGTAAACGCTATAACGAAGAGACACTACAAGTCACTTATAAAGGTAAGAGTATCTATGACGTATTAGAAATGACTGTTGAAGACGCTTTGCATTTCTTCGCTAATAGACCATCCTTAGCTAAGCGCATTCAAACCTTATATGATGTTGGTTTGGGCTATATTAAATTAGGTCAACCCGCGACTACATTAAGTGGTGGTGAAGCCCAACGTGTAAAACTCGCTAGCGAACTACAAAAACGTCCAACAGGAAAGACTTTGTATATTCTTGATGAACCAACTACTGGTTTACACACTGATGATGTGAAGAGATTAATAAAAGTCTTGCAACGTATCGTGGATCATGGTGACACCGTTTTAGTTATTGAGCACAACCTTGATGTTATCAAAGTTGCTGATTATATTATTGATTTAGGTCCAGATGGTGGTGACGCTGGTGGTAAGATTATTGCCACAGGCACACCAGAAGAAGTAGCAAAAAATCCTGCTTCCTACACTGGTTCTTATTTAAAGAAAGTATTAAAAAAGGAGCATTACGAATAGATTATGGTATTAACAATCATCTTCCTTGTTCTCTTCGCTGTATGCCTCGGAGCAGGCGTTTATTTTACAGTTAACTTAGTTGGCACACCAATGATTGAAGTTGACTACAAGAAACACTTTAAAAAAGTTGGCTTGTTCGTTATCGGCGCAGTAATTGCTTTTGTTGTTATGTCATTTGGCATATATCAATGGCTTAAAGCCGCTCCAGATGCTCTTCACGTTGTGGAATTAGTAATTGGTGCTGTTTTATTCAGTGGTGGCTTATTAACCGCGATTAATTGCTTTATTCTCCATTACTATGGAAGAAACATTCCTGAAAAGCTTGATAAGTGGTTATTTAGAATTCAAATTATTGGTTTCGTTATTGCCGCAGTGTTCTTCTTTATTTGGACAAATGGCTTAGCGCCATACTTATCATATCCTTTAGCGAATGGTATTTCTTTCTCTCAAGGCTTAGTTAATCCTAATACTGGTAAGCCAAATATCGCTTTCTACGCCATTTGTATCTTAAGTGGTGCAATTCTTGTTTATTTTATTTGTGATCACTACATGTATAAAGAATACGGTCAACACGGTACCTTAGAATCCACATTCTTTGTGGCCTTCCCTGCTGGTATTATTGGTGCACGTATTTGGTATGTTGTTGGTAACTGGGCTAAAGAATTCAATTATGGTAATTCATATTCTGAAATCTTTAATGGTATCAAAGTTTGGGCACCCTTAGCTATTTGGGATGGTGGTATTACCATTCTTGGTGGCGCTGCAATGGGCATTATTGTTGGTGCCGCTTGGTATATGTGGGCTAATAAAGGTAAATCTATTTGGATTGCCTTTGATATGATTGTTCCTTGTATCTTGGTGGCGCAAGCCATTGGTAGATGGGGTAACTTCTTTAACTGTGAAGTACATGGTGATCCAGTCGCATTAGCGAATTGGAAATGGCTTCCTGAAATCATTTGGAGAAATGGCCAATATAGTCAAACCCTTCCTTCATTAGTGGATACTGAACAAATGTACTTGCCGCTTTTCTTCATTGAAGCGATTATCAATTTACTTGGCTACTTCATTTTGGCCCATGTCTTTGGCAAGGCTTTAAGAAAATATACAGAATTAGGCGACCTCGGTTTCGGGTATATCATTTGGTACGGTTTAACAAGAGTCTTACTTGAACCTTTAAGAACCGCTGAATACAAGATGGGCGAAGATGGCTATTGGTCTTGGGTATGGGCGATGATTTTCGTGTTGCTCGGTACCGCTGCTATCGTTGGTAACCACATCGTTAGATATATCCTAAGAAAGAAACACAATACTTTCAAAGTCAAACCATACGAAAAGAAACTTGGTGTCATCTCTTCTATGGCTATTATTGTTGTTGCCGCTGGTTTAATTGCTCTCGGCGCTTATTTAATGGCCGCTAATCCATTTAAAGTGGTCGTGGAATATAACGGCTTTAATGAAGGTGTCATGGCCTTGATACTTGGTATTTCAGTCTTCTTATGCTTAGGAATCAGTATCCCAATGACTGTAGAAGCAATGAGAGGTCAACAAAATGCTTAAATATCGTGCTTTACTATTTGATTTAGATGGTACCCTATGTGATACGGATGAAATGCTCATCCAATCCTTTTTAGAACTTTATAAGAAATATCGTCCAGCAAAGATTAGAACTAGAGAAGAACTCATCTATTTCTCTGGCCCTCCAATTAAGAAAACTCTCGTGGATGAATTTCCTGATTATACATTCGAAGAGATTTATAAAGCTTTCCAAGAAACATCAAGAGAGTTATATCTCCCTTATGTTCATGCTTTTGAAGGTGAAATCGAAACTCTTAAGAAGTTGAAAGATGCCGGCTACCTTTTAGGTGTTGTTACTAATAAAGGGGCTCCTTTAACTAAGTATTCTTTAGAAGTCGCCCATATTGATGGTTTGTTTGATGTGGTAATTTCCGCAGATGATGTGAACGCTCCTAAACCAAGCCCTGCTGGTATTTTTAAAGCGCTTGAACGTTTAGGAATTGAATCGAAAGAAGAAGTTCTTTATATTGGTGATAACGATATTGATTATGAAACCGCTACTAACGCGGGTGTTGATTCTATGCTTGTGACCTGGGGTCCAAGAGAAATCAAACGCAAAAAGGACGCGACATATGCGGTTGGTTCATATAATGAACTAGGAGGTCTTCTTTTATGAAAATCTATGACACTTTAATTATTGGCGCAGGCCCATGTGGTATTAGAAGCGCTATCATTCTTAAAGAAGCGGGTTTAGATGTCGCGGTTTTTGAATATAGCACACCAGGTGGCAAGATTAATATCGCGCCACGCGTTGATAACTACCCAGGCTTTACCAAAATCCCTGGTCCAGATCTAGCTGTAGAATTTTTTAACTGGCTTAACAAAGCGGAAGTGGAAATGATTCCTGAAGAAGTCACTTCCTTAACTAAAAAAGATGACATTTTCCATATAGAAACTCCAGAAGGTAAATACGCTGCTAAAACAGTGATTATTGCTTCAGGTACCAAAGAAAGACAATTAGGTTTACCAAACGAAGAAAAGTTATTCGGTCATGGTGTATCATACTGTGCTGTTTGCGATGGTCACTTCTTTAAAGGACAGGATGTCTTAATGATTGGTGGTGGTAACACCGCGCTTAAAGAAGCCATTTATATGGCGGATTTGGCCCATCATGTTTATTTAATCCACAGAAGAAATGAATTCAGAGGTAATAAATACCTTGTTGATGAAATCAACGCTTTACCAAACGCCACAATCTTAACACCATATGTTCCAGTGGCTATCTTAGGTGATGATAAAGTCACAGGTGCCGTTATTAAAAACGTGGAAACAGGCGAAGAAAAGACCCTTGAAGTCCAAGGTGTTTTCCCTCTTGTCGGTCAAATTCCAAACTCTCAATATATCAAAATTGAAGGTGTCACTAATGAGTGGGGTACCATTCCAGTGAATCCAAAGACCAAACAAACAAGTGTGGAAGGTCTTTACGCTGGTGGTGATATTCTTCCACGTGATATTAGACAAATTTACTTGTCTGAAGTCGATGGCAAAGCCGCTTGTAAGGCTATTTTAGAATATTTAAAGAAATAAAATGCGCAATAAGAACTCATTTACTAGTCAGGTTAAGGAAGAGTTAGCCTCTAACGTTTATACGTCAGGGGATCGTTTAAGAGCCCTTCTTTCAGCCTATATTAGAATTAATGGTTCTTTAGTGTTTAGACATAAAAAGACTTTATTACAGCTCAATATGGAAAACGCAAAGATTGGGCGTTTTATCTTTGAAACGATTAATGAGATTTATCACGCTAATGCGGAATTGATTGTTAAAGAGAAAAGAAACCTTGATAAGAGTAAGTCATACATGATTGAAATCGCTGACGCTAGTGAAGCGATCATGGATGAT
Source organism: uncultured Erysipelotrichaceae bacterium (assembly GCA_902798595.1). Classification (GTDB taxonomy): domain Bacteria; phylum Bacillota_I; class Bacilli_A; order RFN20; family CAG-826; genus RUG14515. The sequence goes on from CADBXE010000016.1 coordinate 48,404, forward strand.
TTAGAAATCTCCTTCTTAGAAGGTAAGATTAGCAAGAACATCGTTAAGAACGACGATACAATCTCTGGTTACCTCATTGGTGCCTTTTTAGCTGCTGGTAGTGTTAATTCCCCAGTGACTAGTAATTATCACCTAGAAATCGCTTTAAACAGTGAAAACTACGCTAAATGGTTAGCAAAGCTATTCGCCAAATATAAAAACAGTAATATTGAACCAAAAATCACTCATCGTAGAGACGAATATGTCATCTACTTTAAAAAGAGTGATCAAATATCCAACTTCCTCATCATGGTGGGTGCGGTTTCTTCGTGCTTAGAATTTGAGGATATACGCGCGAATAGAGACCTCATGAACAACGCTAATAGATTAACAAATATGGATACCGCAAATATGAAGAGAACAATCGAAACTGGTTCTCGCCAAGCGGAAGAAATTTCCTATATTGAGCAAGCTCTCGGTGTTGATAATATCACCAATTTAAAAGAAAGAGAATTATGCCGTTTAAGACTAGCAAATGAAGCGGCATCGCTCCAAGAATTAGCGGACCTTCTTTCTGAAAAATTTAAGAAACCCATTACTAAAAGTAATGTTAATCATTTATTCCGCTCAATACACGCACTATATGAGAGGCTAAATAATGACAATTAATAAGCAATTAGGTGCTCGCATTAGATACCTCAGGCAACAGAAAAACTGGTCGATGGAAGACCTGGCTTTAGAAGCGGGAATTAATCGCAATTATCTCTGCGATTTAGAGAGAGGTTCGCGTAATCCAACGGTCAATGTTTTAAACAGAATTGCCAAGGCTTTAGATATTAATTTATCCACTTTATTTGAAGGAATAGTGGAGATGTAATCTTCTATTTATAAGGTTATATAAATATAAGCACGTAAAAGATTATGTGCTTTTTTCTTGCAACTTATATTCTATATATATAAAATATAACCGCAGTGACAAATAAAGGAGGCATAAATTACATGTCAAATGTCAGAGTTGCAATTAACGGATTCGGTCGTATTGGCCGTTTAGCGTTCAGACAAATGTTTGGTGCAGAAGGTTACGAAATCGTTGCTATTAACGACTTAACTTCCCCAAAGATGTTGGCGAACTTATTAAAATATGATACCGCTCAAGGCGGTTACGCTGGCCGTATCGGTGAAAACTTACACACCGTTTCCAGCAAAGAACCAGAATATGCTGAAGATGGCAAAACCATCGTTAAAGAAGGTTCCATTACAGTCGACGGCAAAGAAATCACCATCTATGCTCGTCCAAAAGCCCAAGACTTACCTTGGAAAGAATTAAAAGTTGACGTCGTGCTTGAATGCACAGGCTTCTACTGCTCCAAAGATAAAGCCATGGCTCACGTTGAAGCCGGTGCTCGTAAAGTCGTTATCTCCGCTCCAGCTGGTAAAGACTTACCAACCATCGTCTTCGGTGTTAACGAAAAGACTTTAACAAAAGAAGACAACGTTATCTCCGCTGCTTCTTGTACAACAAACTGCTTAGCTCCAATGGCTAAAGCCTTAAATGATTATGCTCCAATCCAATCCGGTATCATGAGCACAATCCACGCCTACACAGGTGACCAAATGATTCTTGATGGTCCACACAGAAAAGGTGACTTACGTAGAGCCCGTGCCGGTGCTGCTAACATCGTTCCAAACAGCACAGGTGCTGCTAAAGCTATCGGCTTAGTTATCCCAGAACTCAATGGCAAACTCATTGGTTCCGCTCAACGTGTCCCAGTTGCTACTGGTTCCACAACAATCTTAACAGCTGTTGTTAAAGGTAAAGACGTCACAGCTGAAGGCATCAATGCTGCTATGAAAGCTGCTGCTAACCAATCCTTCGGTTACAACGAAGATCAAATCGTTTCCTCCGATGTTATCGGTATGAGATTCGGTTCCTTATTCGATGCTACCCAAACAATGGTTTCCAAAATCGCTGATGATTTATATGAAGTCCAAGTCGTCTCTTGGTATGACAACGAAAACTCCTATACATCACAAATGGTCCGCACCATCAAATACTTTGCGGAAAAGTGCTAATTAA
>CADBXE010000017.1 GCA_902798595.1 uncultured Erysipelotrichaceae bacterium
GAGTCCAGTTCAATATCGGATTCAGTCCCTTCAACAGTCTGTTTAGAAGTGATATGATTGTTGAAACATTTCAGTCCAACATAATGGGTTCACTTCAGAACTAGCCCTCTTTTTATATTACTTGTAACTAACTGAGATATCCATTTTGATTATTGTTCGATAAACTGTTTTGATGCCAGCCTTCTCTTCTATCTGGTTATTATCATAATCAACTTTAAGTTTGGTCATATAGCCATACTTATCAAATTGTTCAATCGCTGATAGTTTTACTGTGCCTTTGAATCCATCTTCATCAACTTTTTTGTAAAGAGATGCTTTTACTTGGAATGGGTTGATATAGTAGCCAATCTTTGGATTATATTGTTTTGCTTCTTCAGGAATATTTAAACTAGAACCATCAAACGAAGCAACGTTAACATAGAGCATCATTTCATATCCAAGAGCGTTTGCATCTTTTGAATCTGTATCCCACTCCCCATCTTTAAACGTATATTCTATTTTACCTTTCGCTTCTTGCTTCACGCCTAACACATCATACTTAGATGAATAGTTAAAAACAGCTTCTTTGTATTGGTGCTTTTCAACTTTCTTTGCTTCTTCCGCAAATCTTTCAGCGGAAACACCTTGGCCATCACAAGCCGCTAGCGCACAGACGGCTGCTAGACATAAAACGATTTTAGTGAATTTCATATTTTTCACCTCCGTAAATTAATCAGATATATTCTAACATTTGTTGCTTTTTTATTAAAAAGTTTTTCATATAAGTTCATGTCAAGACTGATATTTAATAATTTTCTCGTATATAATTCTTTCACCATGAAAAAGAGAGTAATCGCAGTCATTGACTTAAAAGCTTTTTATTCATACGTCGAATGCCTTGATCGAGGACTAGACCCGTGGAAAGAACCACTCGTGGTCGCGGACAAAGATAGAGGTACTAATACGATTGTTTTAAGTGTGTCTCCATTCTTAAAAAAACAAGGCATTCCTTCTCGATGTCGTATTAAAGAATTGCCAAAGAAATATAAGTACATCTACGCCGTTCCAAGAATGGAAAGATATCTTGAAAAAAGCGCACAGGTGATTGATGTTTTATATCACTTTGTTGCCGAAGAGGACGTACACGTGTACTCAATCGATGAAGCTTTTGTGGATTTAACGTCTTATCTGAAGTATTACAATAAAACCCCTCTTCAAATGGTTACCACCATTATTAATCAGATCAAAGAAGAGACAGGCTTACAAGCCACTGCGGGTATTGGCGATAACTTCTTTTTAGCAAAAATAGCTTTAGATATATACGCTAAAAAAGAAAGAAACGGAATTGCTAAGGTATCAGTTAACGACATCAAAGAAAAATTATGGCCAATCTCCCCACTTAGTAAGGTTTGGAGTATCGGCCCAAGAATGGAAGCAAGACTAAATAAGATTGGTTTATTTACTGTTAAGGATATCGCCTTATCTAATCTTGATTATTTAAGAGATAAATTTGGTGTGATTGGCGAACAGCTTTGGAGACACGCAAATGGTATCGATGAAGCGGATATCCATGAAAAGTATGAACCAAAAGAACATAGTCTTTCTTTAAGTCAGGTATTGTTTAGAGACTACAACAAAAACGAGGCTATCACTATTGTTAGAGAGATGGTCGATACGCTAGCATCTCGTATGAGAAACGAAAATAAAATGACACGCGTTGTTGCTTTGTATGTTGGTTACTCTAAAAATTTAGGAGGATTCGCTAGAAGATCTACCTTATTAGCACCTACCGATGATACAGAATTACTACTTAAAGCCATTTTAGAAATCTATCACATGTATATTAAGGATTTGCCTATTAGAAATATCGGTCTTAATTTCGGTGGCCTTCTTGAATCGACATATCAACAACTCAACATGTTTGAGGATGAAAAAGAACAAATCAAAAGACGTAATTTACAAAAGACAATGGACAAACTCCAAACAAAGTTTGGAAAAAACTCTGTCTTACGCGCATCATCCTTATTAGAAGAGAGTACAATTAAAGATAGAAATAACTTTATAGGAGGTCATAGGAAATGAGTGAACGCGGCATGAAAAAATGGGCTCCTTATAAATCGCTTAATGAACAACAAGGTTATTTAGATAAATTACACGAAAAGCAAGAGAAGACGGAACGTCCATGCATCTCTAGTGATGAAGCAGAAAACATCAATGAAATACTAGTTAATTACCACGGAGAAGAGCTAGTTGTTTCCTATTGGAGAAATAGCAAAATCAATACCATCTCCACTGTTTTGAGCAAAATAGACCCAATAAATAAAAAGATTGTCATCCCTGAGAGAAAGACAATCTATTTTGCTGAATTAATTAAGATAGAACGAGCTTAGATAGCCCAAGTACCATCTTTAAAGATTTGAATTTGTTTGCCTTTAGCGTCCACACCGACGATTGATAAGTCGCGTGTACCCACCATGAAGTCAACGTGGATCATGGAATTGTTAATTCCAACTTCGGCTCTTTGTTCCATAGTCATATCTAAGGCACCTGGATATAATTCTGGGAAACCAGCACCTAAAGCCACGTGGCAGCAGGCATTTTCATCAAATAATGTTTCATAGAATAATAAACCAGTTTGGTTAATTGGAGATTCAAATGGCACTAAGGCAACTTCACCTAACATGGAAGCACCTTCGTCCATTTTGACCATCTTTTCTAACAAAACTTGGTTCTTTCTGGCTTTAACTGCGCAGACTCTACCATCCTTGAAGCTAATCGCGAAGTCTTCAATTAATTCACCGTTATAAGATAAAGGTTTAGAAGCCACCAATGTACCTTCAGCTTTGCCTTTCATTGGGGTTGTGAACACTTCTTCGCTTGGGATATTAGGATTGAATTGACCTTTATTGGGAGCAAATTCAACACCACCACCCCATTTCATATTTGGGACGAGTTCAACTTGGAAATCTGTACCGTTAGAAGCTTTATAAATAAGTTTTCTTAAATCTAAAGCTTCCAATTTCTTTCTTTGGTTCACTAAGAAGTTATTATGGTCATCCCAGTTTTCAACTGGATCATTGCCATCTACTCTTGATGTTTGAAGAATAGCGGCCCATAAAGCTTCAATAGCGTCTTCTTCATTCAATTTAGGAAAGACTTTCTTAGCCCAGGCCTTGCCTGGAACCGCAGCGATGGACCATTTATATTTGCCATCCATTGCATCTCTATATTTTTTAATCTTTGGATAACGTTTCGCCATGGACTTGGTAACTTTATTTTGGTTAACACCCTTCATAGCGTCTGGGTCGTCAGAAATAATGTGAATGACTGTTGGCAATTTCTTCACCCAGTATTTGAATTTAGCGATTTGCATTGGTGGGACATTTGCTAAACTGCCGATTGTTTCGTTTTTGTAAGCAAGTTTACTAACTGGGTCGTGATGCCAATAAACAGTAACCTTTTTAGCGCCTGCCTTGTAGCATTCTTCCACGACCATTGTCACGAAATCAGGTTGATCTAAACCGGCATTAATCCAGACTTCATCACCCTTGACAACATGGCCACCTTCGACCGCGATTAATCTTGCATAATCTCTTAATAGTTTTTGTTCCATAATTCTTTTTATTCCTTTCAAAAATACTATAATAGTATTCGAGAGGGAATTCTATATGAAAAAATTATTCAGTAAATACGCTTGGTTACAATTAATTCTATCAATTCTATTATTGTTCGGAGGCACACTAATCATTGTCTTTGCCTTTAATGACAAAGAGAACGTGCTTAAGCTTGCTTTAAATGTCATTGCCGCGGTTATCTTATTCCTTTTTGGTGGTTTCGCCATTCTTACCGCTTTCTTGTTCGAAAGAAAAAGTACGATTTCATACGCAATTGTATATGGCTCCGCTTCTATTGCGTTAGGTGTGTTCCTATGCATGAATAAACTAGTTTTATTAGAATACCTAGTCTACTTACTCGCTATATTCTTCATTGTTATCGGTGCGATTGAATTGATTAAATCCATTATCATGACAATCAAAGTTAAACCTCAAGTCTATATCCTGGTACTCGCTTATACATTCTCTGTATTGTTTATTGCCGGCGGTATCTTATCTCTTATCTTTAGCGACAAAGTACAAACAGTATTCTGCGTTATCGCAGGCGTGCTCTTATTCTTGTTAGGTGTCTATGAATTAGTGGAAGGCATTAAAGAAATGATTGCCCAAGTTAAAGGCCAACAAAATAGGCAAAAGCCTGTTAAAAGAAGCAAAAAGAAAGAAGCAAATCCTGAGCAAGAACAAGTTCAAGACGCTAAGTCAGAACCTGAAGTTAAAGAACTTGATTACACAGTCAAGGAAATAGAACAAAAATAAAAGCGGATTGCTCCGCTTTTTTCTTACCTCTTTAGCTAACTATTAAGCAGCCTTAGCGGTAATCTCAATAAGGATTGCGATAAAGAAGAATAAGATTGCACAGATAAGTGTCAAAATAGAAACAACTTTTTCTGCACCTCTTTCTTTGGTTTTAACGAAAACGTTTAAGCCACCACCAGTAATAGCACCAGAGGCACCTTCTGATTTACCGCCTTGTAATAAGCACAAGACGATGATGATAATGGCTACTGCCAACATAATCCAGTCATACCAATTTAACATAAGAATTTAATTCCTTTCTTAATCGCTGCTTACTAATAATATTAGAATCGTTAAAATAACGCAAACTATATTTTTATAAATTGCTCTTTATTTCGAGAATAATATCTCGAAGCTCAGCCGCCCTTTCAAAGTCAAATTCTTTAGCGGCTTGGCGCATTTGTTTTTCGAGTTCTTTAATCTTCGCTTCAATCTCCATACGACTTCCGTGTTTGGTGATATCAATCATTTCGCTGATTTCGTCATCGCTATTATGGATTGGAGGGCGTATTTCTTTAATAATGGTTCGTGGGATAATTCCATATTCATCGTTATAGGCTTGTTGAATACTTCTTCTACGGTTAGTTTCCTCAATACAATTATGCATTGAATCAGTCATGCTATCAGCATACATCACAACTAAACCGTTGGAGTTGCGTGCTGCTCTACCCACAATTTGGATAAGTGAACGGGTACTTCTAAGGAAACCTTCTTTATCCGCATCAAAAATAGAAATAAGGGAAACTTCAGGAATATCTAAACCTTCTCTTAATAGGTTAATACCAACGAGGACATCATACTTACCTTTTCTTAGTTGATAGATAATTTCACTTCTCTCTAAAGTTTTGGTTTCGTGATGCAAATAGACAACCTTAATGCCTTTATCTTTTAAGTAATTTGTGAGGTCTTTCGCCATACGAATTGTGAGAGTGACCACCATAGTTCTTTCATTTTTAGCCACTCTTGTTTTAATTTCATGAACCAAATCATCAATTTGTCCTAAAGTTGGGCGAACTTGAATAATTGGATCAAGTAAACCAGTAGGTCTAATAATTTGTTCGGCGGATACTCCACCAGCTTTATTAAGTTCATAATCACCTGGCGTCGCACTTGTGCATACAACATAAGGCATGAGTTTTTCAAATTCTTCAAAGTTAAGTGGTCTATTATCTAAAGCAGAAGGTAATCTAAAACCGTATTCCACCAATGTCTCTTTTCTTGAACGATCACCATTATACATACCTCTAAGTTGAGGGAAGGTGACATGAGATTCATCAATAATCATCAAGAAATCTTCTGGGAAGTAATCTAATAAACACCAAGGTCTTTCGCCAGGTTTTCTTTTATCGATGTGACGAGAATAGTTTTCAATACCTGGGCACATACCAAATTCTTGCATGCTTTCCATATCTTGATTAGTACGCATTTCTAAACGTTCCGCTTCTAAGAGCTTGCCATTTTCTTTGAAGAATTTTAGTCTTTCTTCCAATTCCGCTTTAATTGTGGTACACGCTTCTTTAATTCTTTCTCTTGTGGAAGCATGGTCATAAGCTGGGAAAATAGGGAAAGTATGATAGGTATGTTTGACTTCACCAGTCATTTGATTGAGTTGCACAATCTTTTCAACTTCATCACCAAATGTATCGATCCTAATGACATCATTATCAAAGAATGCAGCGGGAACAATCTCAATCACATCCCCTCTAACTCTCAATGTACCAGGTGCTAAATCGAGATTGTTTCTCTTATATTGAGCATCCACCAATTTCTTATAGAGGTCTTGTCTATTGATTTCTTCGCCAACACGGATGTTAAACACTAAGTTTTTATATTCATCAGGGTCGGTTAAGCCATAAATAGAGGCAACTGACGCCACGATGATTGTGTCTTTTCTTTCTAAAACAGAATTAATCGCTGATGTACGAAGCATTTCAATCTCTTCGTTCATCACTGCGTTCTTATCGATATATGTATCGCTTTTTGGAATATAAGCTTCTGGTTGATAAAAATCAAAGTTGGATACAAAGTATTCCACACGATTGTGTGGGAATAATTCTTGAAATTCAGAATATAATTGACCCGCTAAAGTTTTGTTATGAACTAAAACCAAAGTAGGCTTTTGCACCTTTTGAATAATATTGGCCATAGTAAAGGTTTTGCCGGTACCGGTAGCGCCCATCAAAACTTGGAACTTATTACCAGCTAAAATGCCATCGCTTAATGTCTTAATTGCGGTGGGTTGATCGCCTGTAGGCTTGAATTTGGAAACTATCTCAAATAAACGGTTATTTTCCATAAAAAGTCTGCAAAACTCCACTATTTCGCATTATTCTTAGCTTCCATCTGTAGGTAAGAATAGATAAATCCATCAATATTTCCATTCATTACAGATTGGACATCAGTAACCTCAAAAGAAGTACGGTTATCTTTGACTAGAGTGTAAGGACAGAAGACGTAAGAACGGATTTGACTGCCCCATTCAATATTCTTCTTTTCACCAACTATAGAATTAAGCTTATTTTGACGAGATTCAAGCTCAATTAAATACAATTTACCTTTTAACATCTTCATCGCTGTTTCTTTATTCAATAATTGGCTTCTTTCAATTTGACACGAAACCACAATACCTGTTGGTAAGTGAGTGATTCTAACCGCAGTTTCAACTTTGTTGACGTTTTGACCACCTGCGCCGCCAGATCTATATGTATCAATTTTTAAATCTGATTCGTTAATAACAATATCAATAGAATCATCTTTAAATTCCGGAACAACGTTCACAGAGGCAAATGATGTGTGCCTTCTTTTGTTCGCATCAAAAGGAGAGATTCTCACTAATCTATGAACGCCCTTTTCGCCTTTTAGTAAGCCATAGGCGTTTTTGCCACTTATTTGTAAGGTCACAGATTTAACACCTGCTTCGTCGCCCGGTTCAAAGGAAAGAACAGACATCTTAAAGCGATGCGCTTCTGCATATAGCACATACATTCTATATAGCATATCCGCCCAGTCTTGTGCTTCTGTGCCGCCTGCGCCTGGGTGAATTTCAATAATTGCATTTAAAGAATCGAATTCACCAGTAAAGAGGATTTGTAATTCGAACTCCTTTGATTGTTTATTAAGTTCCTCTAATGATTTTTCAATTTGTTCGAGGAATGATTCATCTTCGAATTCTAAAAGCTCTTCAAGGTCTTTTTGGCCACGTAAAAGTGAGCGATATGTATCTACAATTTCGCGCGAATGATTGAGACGTGATATGATTTCAAGCGCTGAATTCCTATTATTCCAGAAATCCGCAGCTTCACTTTTTTCTGTTAGATCCGCTATCTCAGCATCGAGTTTAGCAAGGTCAAAGAGAAGACCCGAGTTGACGGATTCTCTCGCCAACAGCACAAAGTTCCTGTTTTAGGGTCACTAAGTCTTTCATATTATTCTACTTTCTTTTCTTCCGCTGGAATGCTTTCAGGTGCTGGTTGTTCTGGTTGTGGTTCAACAGCAACACGGCGTTGTGGTCTGATATTGACAAGGTTTAAAACAGCATCAACAGAGGCCATTTCTAAGCATTCTCTAAACATAGCATAGCCTTCGTTAACGTAATCTTGTAGTGGGTTGACGTTAGCGTAACTTCTCAAGAAGATTGCTTCTCTTAATCTCGCCATGGAGTCAATGTGTTTAGTCCAGTTTTGGTCAATACAATGTAAAACGACTGAACGTTTAATGTTGTCTTTATCAGCATCTTCAACATCCCATTCCTTAAGGAGTTGTTCAAATCTTTCTCTAATAATGATAGCTAAGTCTGGTGCGATATCATCGACTGGAGCGTCATCATATAAGTTTGGCTTAATTGTGCCACTTGGTAAGAATCTTGGTTCTACAACCTTAACTAATTGTTCACCAGAAATTAATTCATCATTACTGTCGGCAGGTATGCCTTTCTTAGCAAGGAATTCACCAGTTGTTTTGAAGATATCATCCATGATATCGTCGATGTTTTTACCTTCGATAATTCTATCTCTCTTGTCGTAGACAATTTGTCTTTGTTTGGCTAAAACGTCATCATATTCAAGCAAGCTCTTACGAGTATCGAAGTTTTGGCCTTCAATCTTCTTTTGAGCAGATGTAATAACGTTGGTAATCATTTTGGCTTCTAAAGCTTCATCACCAAAGTTCTTTTCAATGTAATTTCTAATGGAATCAGCGGCGAATCTCACTAAAAGTGTATCGTCGAAGGAAACGTAGAATCTGGAGAAGCCTGGATCACCTTGACGGCCCGAACGACCACGTAATTGATTATCAATACGTCTGGATTCATGTCTTTCTGTGCCGAAAACGCAGAGACCACCAAGGGCTCTCACTTCATCATTAATCTTAATATCGGTACCACGACCAGCCATGTTAGTGGCAAGTGTAATGGAACCTTTTTCACCAGCGTGTGAGATGATTTCCGCTTCACGTGCGTGGTTTTTCGCGTTCAACATTTCGTGTGGTAAGCCCGCTTCTGTTAATAAGGCGGAAATTTCTTCAGAAGATTCAACGGAGACAGTACCAATTAAGATTGGTTGGCCTGTTTCATGACGTTCTTTAACTTCCTTAATTAAAGCAGCGAGTTTTGGACCTTTATGTGCGTAGACATAGTCTAATGCGTCAATACGTTGGATAGGTCTATTTGTAGGAATACATACAACACGCATGTTGTAAATCTTACGGAATTCTTCTTCTTCGGTTTTGGCGGTACCAGTCATACCAGCGAGTTTATTGTATAAACGGAAGAAGTTTTGATATGTAATCGTCGCCATCGTGACGGTTTCTTGTTTAATCTTAACGTTCTCTTTGGCTTGAACAGCTTGGTGTAAACCATCAGACCATTCACGACCTGGAAGAACACGACCAGTGAATGGGTCAATAATTTGAACTTCGCCTTCGGCGTCCACTAAGTAGTCAACGTCTCTAGCCATAATAAAGTTCGCTTTTAAAGCGTTGTGGATTCTGTGAACTAAATCAGCGTATTCTGGATCGTATAAGTTTTGGATACCAAACATACGTTCTGCTTTGGATTGACCATCTTCAGTTAAGTGAACTGTCTTTTCTTTAACATCAATGGAATAATCTTTTTCTTTCTTTAATGTCTTACAGAATCTGTCAGCAACTGTGTATTGAGAAGCACTTGTTTGTGCGCCACCAGAAATAATTAATGGTGTTCTACTTTCGTCGATTAAGATGGAGTCAGCTTCGTCAACGATACAGAAGTTTAAGCCTCTTAAGACACGATGTTCCATGTCTGTGGCCATGTTATCTCTTAAGTAGTCGAAACCTAATTCAGAGTTTGTGGTATATGTAATATCACATAAGTAGGCTTCTTTCTTTTCTCTAGTTGATTTTGTACGAGCATTAACACCAACAGTTAAGTAATAACGTGTAAGCCTTTGCCTGATAACGCGTTAAGATAAACCGCCATTGTACATGTTAAAGTTTTACCTTCACCAGTTTTCATTTCAGCGACATCGCCATTATGTAAAACTAGGGAACCAATAATTTGGACTTTGTAAGGGAATTCACCAATACAACGTTTAGCAGCTTCACGAGCAACCGCAAAAGCTTCGTATTTAATATCATCAAGGGTTGCGCCCTTGGCTAATAAATCTCTAAAGTATGGAGTTTTGGCTTGTAATTCTTCATTGCTGAGCGCAGCCATTTCACTTTCATAAGCGATGACTTTTTCCGCTTCGCGTTGATATTTCTTAATAAGCCTTCTGTCGAAAAATCCCATTTTCTAATACCGATCACATCAAATATGTGCCTTTCTTTATAAAAAGAATGTCAAGCATTCGCTTAAATATAATATCAATCCATCATGTACTTGTCTAACACAAATTAATTTGTATTAGTTTGTTTTGGCTTTGTTTTAGCAATAACAAGCACTTCAATTCGCTTTGGATTGAGCTTTTCCACTAGGTTTATTGCGGATTTAATTGTGCTTCCTGTAGTGTAAACGTCATCCACTAACAACACTTTCTTTTTTCTTAAATCTGGATGAGCGGATAACGCTAAATATTTATAGACTTTATGTCTTGAATTAACTGTGCTAATTGCTTGCTTATGTTTCTCGGTTTTTTCTAATATTTCTAGCATCGTTAATCCAAGATTTTTATAGATCTCCACAACGTGGTTAAATCCTCTTTCTTCATCTTCCTTTTTATATGAAGGAACAGGAATTACTACATAGCCTGAATATCGAAGCTTTATCTCCTTAGCAAACATAGAGATAAATGCTTTATTTAGCTCATAGTCATAGCAGCCTTTATACTGGTAAATTAGTTTCTTAATAAAAGGATTATAGTCATAGATAGATGTCGCGTTATGACCCTCCGCTTTAAGCTTAATGAACTTTGGTCGCATTTCATTCTGACATGTACGACATATTGGTATCTTTTCGTTCAAAATATGGCACATGTCATTTAATTTAATCTCTTTAAAGCATATGAGGCAGTTTCTTGTTGGCGGTAACAATTTCTGCCACCGCTCTTTGCATTTCTTTATTATTTTCCCGAGCAAGGAATATCACCTCTCCTTCTGGTGCTTCTTTCTTTCGACCAACCCTACCAGCAATTTGAATTAAGGCGTGCGAATCATATACGGGGTGATCGCTTTGATAAACAATGACTTGTAAATCTTTTACAGTAACGCCTCTTTCTAAAACTGCAGTAGTTACTAAATAGCGGTACTTTTTAATCCTGAATCTTTTGATAATTTCATCGCGGTTTTCGCAGTGTGAATTAATATATCCGCCCTGAGGAAAAAACACTTTCAAAAACTTATATAACTTAATCGATAAATCAATCGTTGGAACGAAAATAAAAACTTGCTTAAACATCTTTAAAAATCTCGATGTTTCTTTTACTAGTTTGTAGTTTAAATATAATAAGTTACCTTTAACAATCTTTGGAACAGGTAAAGGCTTACCATGAAATCTCGAATATAGTTCCAAGATTGCGTGACCAGATTTTGAAAAATACTCCAAAATATCATCCGACGGAGTCGCTGACATTAAGACATAATGGCCTTTAATACTACGCTTAAAAAATATTTCTAATATCTCACTACCTTTAAAAGGAAAAGCATCTATCTCATCCATAATCAATAAATCAAAATAACGCTCATATCTAAATAATTGATGGGTGGTAAGAACCACTAGATCTCCTTCTAAACACTTTGTGTTTCCACCATAAACCGCTGTTGAATCATTTTTATTAAATATCTCCGCGAAGCGGTAATATAATTCAACACAAACGTCACGTCTAGGAACGGCGAAGCCGACTCTTAGTTTGTTTTCGATACAGTAAGAAATAATCTCAAGGCATATTTCGGTCTTACCACTACCACATACAGCATGAACCAATGTGTCAACGCCACTTTTAAAGTTTGAAACAAGTTGGTTCGATAGTCGTTTTTGATCATCGGATAGTTCATAGCTAAGTGAATATTCTGACTTATCGGAAATAATAAAATCACCTGTTGGCTCTTGACCCCGAAATGCTATACATTTTCGACAATAGACTTGGCCATTTTTTTCTCCTAAATAAAGAGGATTAGTATTCCCACATATTGGACATTTATAGTCTTTCACTTGGTTTTTCTTGCCTTTTTTTCAATCTTTTGTTTTAATCTTTTTAGATGGTGTGTGCCCCTTTGGGGATAAAGCAGTCTTGCTTTCCACCATTTTTTCTTTTATAAGAGAGACAAAGACATCGATTTTTATTTCATCCGAGATGACAAGCCTATATTTTTTGAGTTCTTGCCCTCTGTGTCTTAATTTATCTTTTCTTAAATATCTTCTGAAATAGCTCTTCCCGCCTTGAGATGGATTTGGATTCACGTCTAATACTTCATAGCTGCCATTTTTTGTTGGACTTGAAGTGATTTCTATATTCTCCCAAGTCCCATCTTCCAAAACACTTATCTCAATTGATGGGTGATATTTTGTTCTTTTATTTTTATAAAATTTGTATTTGCTCATTCTTCTCCTTCAATATATGAGGCAATAAAAAAGCCCCTCTACTTAATAAATAGGAGGGGTAATTGATTTTTTTCCTAAAAAGTTGAATTATTTTTCTAAATCATTAATCATTTGCACTCTTGTGGCGTGTCTTCCACCTGCAAACGGAGTATTTAAGAAGATATCAACTCTTTCACAAGCTTCTTCCAATGAAACATAATTAGCACCAAATCCAATAACATTTGCGTCATTATGTTCACGCATTAATCGTGCCACATCCGCGTTATATGCCAATCCAGCACGCACGCCCTTGACTTTATTCGCGGCAATGACAATACCTTCACCGGTTGTGCAAACAACGATACCGAATTTACAAACACCATCAGCCACTAATTTCGCAGCTTTAGCACCAAATTCTGGATAATGACAAGAGTCAGAATTATATGTACCAACATCGATAATTTCAAAACCCTTAGCAGCTAAATGCTGTTTAAGGCCTTCTTTTAATTTGAAACCACCGTGATCAGAACCAATTGCTAATTTCATAATATTATTATAATAATATCCTTTCTAATTATCTATTACTTTTTCCCTTTGATATAGAGGAAGCGAGTTTTATTATACAAATCTTTTTCAAAATAGAAAGAACAACCTTGGCAGTATTTATTTATTAAGCCTGTTAATGCTTCTTCTTGGTCTTCGCCTATTTCAAACGCAATGATGAATTCGTCGCTGACGATTTTTAAATAATCTTGAAGCACTTTTTCATAGAATAATGTACCTGGTTTAGCGAGTAATGCTAGATGTGGCTCTTGCTTCCAAGTTTTCTCATCAATCGTGGCCTCGTTTTCGATATATGGAGGGTTACAAATAACGACATCAAATCGATCCACGTGGTCGCTAAATGGTTCCAACATGTCACCTTGTACAGTGGTCGCGTTTGTTAACTGGTGTTCTTTGATATTTCTATTTGCAACCGCTAAAGCTTCGCTAGAAATATCAGATAAAACGATTTCACTACTAGTAAAAATATGAGCAAGACTAATACCAATACAACCACTGCCAGTGCAGACATCCAAAATCTTTAAATTGTCGTTATGGAAAGTGTTCTTAATTAATCTCGCGGTATTAAGCACTAATTGTTCGGTTTCTTGTCTTGGAATTAAAACATTCTTATCAGCATAAAAAGGCTTAGACAAAAAGTAAGCCTTATTAAATATATATTCAATCATTTCACCATTTTGGTAGCGGTTCATCGCACTAACAAATTGGTTTTCTTCTTTGATTTCTTTATCAAAATTATTAGTTAGAGATAAATGGTCGAAACCATTGATTTCTTCAAGCGCAAAGTAGATAACTGTATCAGGTATACCTTCTTTTTTATATTGAAAGTATAGTTCACGGTTTGTGGACATATATTACTCGCCCGCTAATTTTGTGGATTGGTCGTAATGGATTAACGCTTCAATAACTTCATCTAATTCGCCTTCGATAACGCGATCAAGTTTTTGAATAGTGAAACCAATACGGTGATCGGTCACACGGTTTTGTGGATAGTTATATGTTCTAATCTTTTCACTTCTTTCACCGGTACCGATTTTTAGTTTACGTTCGTTGCCAATTCTTTCTTGTTGCTCCGCTAACATGTTGGCGTACATCTTTGTACGTAACATTTGCATAGCAATTTCTCTATTTTGGATTTGAGATTTTTCAGTTTGGCAAGCAACAACAGTACCTGTTGGGATGTGGGTAATACGGACAGCGGATTCTGTCTTGTTAACGTTTTGACCACCCGCACCTTGAGAGTGATATGTATCAACTTGTAAGTCGTTAGGATTAATTTGAATATCGATTTCTTCCGCTTCAGGCATAACTAACACTGTGGCAGTACTTGTGTGGATACGTCCAGAAGCCTCTGTCTTAGGAACTCTTTGAACACGGTGAGCGCCGCTTTCAAATTTGAGTTTTGAGAAGACGCGATTTCCACTGATTTTGAACGAAATCATTGCAAAACCCCCAGATTCTGAAGGATTTTCATCTAAAATTTGAATCTTCCAACCTTGTGATTCTGCGTATCTTGTATACATTCTGAAAAGGTCACCAGCAAAGATGTTTGCTTCATCTCCACCAACAGCGCCTCTGATTTCAACGATAATATCTTTATCATCATTAGGATCTCTTGGAAGGAGCATTTCTCTTAATTCTTCAATGAGTTGTTCTTGTTCAGCTTCAAGGCGTTTAATTTCTTCTTTGCCCATTTCCGCTAAATCTGGATCAGAATCATGTGCCATTTCTTTTGCAGCTTCGATATCTTCTTCGTTTTTTGTATAACGATTAAAAGCTTCAACTTGTGGTTCCAAGTTAGCTCTTTCTTTCGAGATCTCTTTAAATTTAGACATATTTTTCATAATGCCATCGCTCACCAATTCGTCATCAATTTCTTTGAGACGTTTACTAGCGGCGATTAGACGTTGACGCATGCTTTCTTCCATAGTAGTTTCCTCTGACCGTCTAGTATTGTAACACAACTCTTCTTTTAGGCAAACAGCGAAATATTTCCATTAATAGAATATTAACATTTCTTTATGACCGGCTTTTGGTATATACTTAACACAGGTGATTTTATATGGCTTATAAAGCATTATATCGAACATATCGTCCAAGCACTTTTGAAGAAGTCGCTGGACAAGAACATATCGTCAAGACTTTAAAGAACGCTTTGGCGACCAGAAAGTTAGCCCATGCCTACCTGTTCGCAGGCCCAAGAGGCACAGGTAAAACAACCATGGCTAAACTTTTAGCGAAAGCTCTTAACTGTGACGAAGGCATTGGTTGCCAGTGCAATGAATGCAAAAACTGTAAAGCAATTATTGATGGCACTCATCCTGATGTCATCGAACTCGACGCCGCTTCTAATAACGGTGTTGATGAAATCAGAGAACTAATTGATAAAGTAAAATATGGCACAATCTTAGGCCGTTATAAAGTTTACATTATCGATGAAGTTCACATGCTCTCAACAGGTGCGTTCAATGCTCTTCTCAAAACATTAGAAGAACCACCAGAACATGTCATCTTCATCTTAGCGACAACTGAACCACATAAAATCCTTCCAACTATCCTTTCACGCTGCCAAAGATATGACTTCACAAAATTAAGTGATGAAGATATTAAAAGCAGATTAAAAAGTGTCTTAGAAAAAGAAGACATTGCCTATAACGAAGATGCAATTAAGATTATTGTTTCTCTCGCGGATGGGGGTATGCGTGACGCTTTATCCATTTTGGATCAAGTTTTAGCGTATTCCGGTAATAAACTCGAAGTCCAAGACATCTTAGATATCTTTGCTTTAGAGTCTAAGGAAGAAAAGATTGGATTGTTAAATTCCATCATTAATAAAAATGTTTCTGACGTTTTAGCCAGAGTAAATCGTTATATATCTATGGGTACTGATATCAAGAGATTGACTGACGACCTATTATTAATATTAAAGGATATATTGATTTATCAATCTTCACGTAATGTTGATTGTTTAGAGATTCTTAATCAAGAGGAAGCAGCGTCTTTCTTCAAACATTTAGATATCGATGAAACATTAAAGATGATTGATGTCATTATGGGCGCTCAAAAGGACTATAAGACAGTTAGCTCTATCATCCCATTATTTGAGGTCACAATTCTTAAACTCGTTGCCACAAAAAAGGATGGCACTCCTAACGTCGCTCCAGCCCCAGTTAGTGAACCTGTGGTTGAAAAACCAGTCGCACCTCAACCAAAACCTGAGCCAAAGCCAGAACCAAAACCTGAGCCAAAGCCAGTGAAACAAGAAGAACTTATTTCCTTGCTTGATCAACCTGAGTCAGAACCAGAACCAGTAAAGGAAATTGTTTTAAGTAAGAACGTCATCACTATCAAAAATACTAGAAAAGAAAATTCATTTGATATCGGTGACGACTTGATGATTGATATTATGGTCATTTCCAAAAAGGATATTAAGAACTCCCTTATTGATAACTGGCCAAATATTAAGAAGCTGATTGGTCATCCAGAATTAGGCAAAGCCGCAACCATGTTAGTGGATGGACGTCCACTTGTGGCCTCACAAAAAATCTTAGTTGTGGAATACCAATTCCCAAATATCGCTGAAAAGGCCAACTTAGTGGAAAATCAAGAAGCCATTCAAAACGTTATTGAAACTGTATTCAATAGAAAGATGTTCATCTACGCTGTTTCAAGAAAAGACTCAGTGAGATGGCAACAAAGCTACATGAATAGATTGCAAATTGGTAAATTACCAAAAGCTGATACAGTCAGCATTGAATTCGAAGGAGAATAGAACTTATGAACATGCAACAAATGATGATTCAAGCGCAAAAGATGCAAAGAGAATTAAAGAAAGCTCAAGCAGAATTAGCCGAAAAAGAATTTAAAGTCACCAAAGGTGGCGCGGTTACCGTTATTGTGCTCGGCAGCAAAGAAATCAAAGCCGTGGAAATCGATAAAGATGCATTCGACCCCGATAATAAAGAAATGGTTGAAGAAATGATTGCTATGGCAATTAATGAAGCCAATCAAAAAATCGATGAAGAATCCGAAGCCATCAATGAACGCATCACTGGTCAAAGAGGAGGATTCGGTTTTTAATGGAGAAGCTTAAAGCTCTTATCCGTTTAGAAGAATCTTTAGCCAAGTTACCAAGCGTTGGACGTCGTAGCGCAGAGCGTATGGCGTACGCAATGCTCAATATGGAAGATGATGACTTGAACGAGTTTTCTGACGCCATAAAAAACCTCAAACAATCCATACACGTCTGCCCTATCTGTGGCTTTTTAGCCGAAGGTGAGAACTGCGTTATTTGCGATGATAAAGAACGCGACCAAGATACTTTAATGGTCGTTTCTTTCCCAAAAGATGTTATCGCTTTTGAAAACGCTGAATACTACCACGGTTTATACCATGTCCTTAACGGTGTGATTTCCTTAGGCAAAGGTGGCACTCTTGATGATTTAAACATCAACGCTTTAATGAAGAGATTAGACAATCACCACTTCAGAGAAGTGATTATTGCCACTAACCCAACAATTGAAGGTGAAACCACCGCGTTATATTTAGCGAAGTTAATTTCCGACAAAGTGGATTCCGTTACACGTTTAGCGTATGGTCTCCAAATGGGTGGAAACTTAGATTATACAGACGCTTTAACATTATCAAAGGCCGTTGAAGGCAGAAGAAAACTATAAAGAGGTACAAGTTATGTTTATTACTCTTGAAGGACCAGAAGGATCTGGCAAAACAACCGCTGTTAATTACGCTGTTAGCAAATTAGAGGAGATGGGATATCAAATTGTCCGTACTCGTGAACCAGGTGGTACACCAATCGCGGAACAAATTCGTAATGTCATTCTCGATAAAAACAACACAGCGATGGATGAAAGAACGGAAGCCCTTCTTTATGCCGCTTCAAGAAGACAACACCTCGTGGAAAAAGTCTGGCCTGCTTTAAAAGAAGGCAAGATTGTTATCTGCGATAGATACTTAGACTCCTCATTAGCGTATCAAGGTGGCGCAAGAGGATTAGGTGTTGAAAACATCTTAAACGTTAATAACTTCGCTACCGAAGGTACATTCCCAGATTTAACTCTTTTATTTGATATCGATCCGCAAATCGGATTAGCGAGAATTGCCGCTAACGCAAATAGAGAAGTTAATCGTTTAGACTTAGAAAAATTAGACTTCCACAACAAAGTCAGAAATACATTTTTAGAATTAGCAAAACGCTACCCAGAACGTTTTGTCATTATTGACGCCAGTAAGAGCAGAGAAGAAGTTGCGGACGCGACTTTAAAAGCCATGCTCTCTAGAATATGCAAGTAGAGAAATACCTAAAGAATTACCAACCTGTTATTTATCAAACCTTTGTTAATTCATTACAAAAAGGTCAACTTTCCCATGCTTATCTTCTTTCTGGAAGCAATGGCACTCCACTTTTAGATATTGCAAAATTCTTTGCTAAATCAATTCTTTGTGATGACCCATCCCCATTAGCATGCAACTCATGTATTACATGCTTGCGTGTGGACGATGATAACTATCCAGACTTTATCGTCTTTGATGGTAGTAAATCCACTATTAAGAAAGAAGCAGTCACTACGATTGAAAGTTCCTTTGAAAAGAAAGCTTTTGAAAATAAGGGTATAAGAATCTACATTCTTCACCTTATTGAGAATATGACCATTGAAGCAATCAATAGCATTCTTAAATTCTTAGAAGAACCCGGACAACAAATCTACGCTTTCTTAACCACGAATAATGAGAACAGTATCTTACCCACCATTATTTCTAGATGCCAAGTCTTGAGATTAAAACTCATCGATAAGAATATCGTCATCAAAGACGCTATGGACTTCGGTGTGGAAAAGAAAGATGCAGAATTGCTCTCTTACTTCTATAACGATGGAGAACTCATTAAAGAAATTATCGATGATGAAGATAATAACGATGCTTTTTTCACAGCGAAAAAGTGTTTTGAAGAAACATTACAAGTGATGGACGAAGGAGATAAGGATGCGCTTATCTACTTTGTTCAAAGTAATGTTGCCAATCAAATTAAAAGCAAAGAAGCGTGTCGATATTTCATCAATATGTTAGTCATGGCCTTTGAAGACGTGATTGCCATTTCTAACGAAAAAGCCCCATTTTTAGAAAGTTATGCTACAATATTAGAACATCTTGCCAATCAACTTTCTCATGTTAATGAAAGTTTGATTGAACTACTAAGGTGTGCAACTGCGATTAATACGAACGTTAATATCGTCTTATTAATAGATCACGTTTTCTACACGATTACCAAAGAGGATTAATATATGCCAAAAATTGATAATGAGAAACAAAATCAACAGATAGATCAAAAACACGAATACACCCATTTCGTTGGTGTGAAGTTTTTAAATACTCCAAGAGCCTATTTCTTCGGCTGCAATGATGGCACTTTAGCGTTGAACGATAAAGTTGTCGTTGAAACAGTGAGAGGTATGGAACTTGGCACTATTGCTATTGAACCAATTTCCATTGAAAAATACGCTAACGGTTTATACTTAAAGCCAATTGTTAGAAAGGCCACTGATGTGGATATCCGTTTGGCGGAAATCAACCAAAAAGACGCGATATATGCGTTAGAAATCTGCCAAGTTGAATCTAAAAAGCTCAATCTTGATATGAACTTAATTTCTTGCGAATATACACTCGATAAATCCAAAGTTATCTTCTCCTATTTAGCGGATGACCGTGTGGACTTCCGTGAATTATTGAAAGTTTTAGCCTCGCGTTTAAGAACAAGAATTGAACTTAGACAAATCGGTTCTAGAGATAAAGCCAAAATGATCGGCGGTCTTGGTGTGTGCGGTATGCCTCTATGCTGCTCCACATTCTTAAATGAATTCGATGGTATTTCCATCAATAGAGCCAAGAACCAAATGCTCGCAATCAATATTCCAAAGTTAAGTGGACAATGTGGTAAATTAATCTGTTGCTTAAAATACGAAGATGATGCTTATACCGAAGAAAGAAAGAAATTCCCAGATTTAGGTAGCAAGCACTTCATCGACAAAGTTGAATATACAGTTACAAGCATTAACATTCTTTCAAGAGTTGTGAAAATTGAAAATGATGAAGATATCAAGTTCCTTCCTTTGGAAGACTTCTACAAGCAAGTAGGCGGAAACAGAAATAAAGAAAAACGCTATGAAAAGAAATAAGTCTTTTGATAAAGGTAACTTCCCCCTCTATTTAATAGCCACTCCAATAGGTAACCTAAAGGAGTTTTCTTCACGCGCTATTGAAATAGTGAGTGACGCTGATATCGTCGCCGCGGAAGATACCCGTAATGCTTATGACTTATTAATGAAATTTGGTATTAAAAAAGAAACTTATTCTCTTAGAGAACATAACGAAAAAGAAGCTAGCCAACATCTTATCTCCCTTATCAAAGCAGGTAAGAAAGTTGTTTATATGTCCGATGCTGGTTATCCAGGCATCTCTGATCCAGGTCATATTTTAGTTAAAGAAGCGATTGAAAACGATATTCCAGTTTCAACAGTATCTGGTAGTTCCGCTTTTATTAACGCTCTTGTAGCGTCAGGTTTAGAAACCAACCACTTTTTCTTCTATGGTTTTTTATCCGCAAAAGATGGCGAAGCCAAAGAAGAAATTAATAGTTTAAAAGCTTTAAGAAATACGATTGTCTTCTATGAAGCACCGCATCGTATTATTAGAACTCTTAAACTTTTAAAAGAAGTTCTCGGCAATAGATATGTTTGCCTTGCGAGAGAACTAACAAAAATTAACGAAGAATATATCAGAGGCACCCTCGAAGAATTGTCTAATATAGAGGAAGATACCTTAAAAGGTGAAATGGTCCTTATCATTGATGGCAATCACGATGAAATCATCTTTAAAGACGATGAAATCACTTCACGTGTCGCTTATTTTGTGAGTTTAGGTCTTTCACAAAAAGACGCAATTAACGTTGTCTCTGAAGAATTCAAAATCAATAAAAACTACATCAAAAAACTATTATTTTAAGAATTATGGAAATTGTATTTAAAAAAGATAAGCAAAAGAAACCAAACCCATTTAAAGAAGGAATCGCTAAGTTATTTGAAAAAGTTAAAAAGTTCAGTATTCCCACTGCTTTTTATTATTTCTTAATCTTAATTGCTATCGGCGTGGGCTTTTATATGACCATGCTTGTCCAAAACAATTTCTCTTTAGCCTATGGTGGCGACTATATGGCCCAATATATCCCTATGGGATATCATGTTTGGGATTACTATCATGGTTGGATTGATACTGGTCACTTCGTTTTGTTTGATCAAGATATCTATTTAGGTGTGAACTCCTTTGGTTCAAATGCCTACTATGGCCTATTCTCACCATTTAATATCATTGTGGTTTTATTCCCACGTGTTTTAGTGCCTCAATCAATGGCCATCACTTCAATTATTAAAATTGCCTGTGCGGGTTTATTCTTCTCTATCTACATGAAGCGCGCCTTTAAGGTCAAAGACAATGTTGCTAGACTAGCGGGCGTTGCGTACGCCTTTGCGGGATGGGGTGCTTTCTATCTTTGGTATAACAACTATCAAGACGTTTTAGTGTTCTTCCCACTTGTTTTATTAGGCATTGAAAATACATTACAAAAAGAAAAACCATGGCTGTTAGCCTTAGGAGTTTTCTTTTTAGCAATTTCTAACTACGTTTTAATGGTTTCATACATAGTATGTGCCTTCTTATACGCCATGTTCCGTTTCTTTCAAACAATTAGAACCAGAACAATCGGTGGTAACTTCAAAGTCTTAGGATTAGGCGTTATCGGTTTTGCCGGTGGCTTAATGATGAGTATGCTCGTTTTTGGTCCCGCTTTTATGGCCACGATGACTTCTCCAAAGCTTGAGATGGCGGGCTATAAAGAATTACTAAAGAATTACTGGGATAGCAAAAAATATAAGGAGTTCTTTGATTTATTACTTTCTTGGAAAGTAGCGCCAGATCAGCATAATAGAATTATTCCTGAAAGAGTCTATTATCCAATCTTAGAATTCTTCTTCCCAACTGTAACATGTCGTTCTTTACCAACTCTTGAATTATATGGTTGGGACTTTGATGATATCTGCGTTTCTTTATGGTGCTATGTACCATTTATCATGTTCTTAGTACCAGCGTTGATCCAATCAGCTACCGAAAAGAAATGGACACACATTGTCGGCTTTATCCTCATGGTCTTCACCTTATTTACCCCTGTGATGTACTACTTGACTGTGGGTTTCACTAATGGTTATGCAAGATGGACATTATTCGTTGTAGCCGCTTTAATTGCCTATGTCGGTATTTATATTGATAAGATTCCAAATGTTCCAACATGGCACATGCATTTTGGTTTCCTTTTTGCCGTCTTAGGCATGTTTGCTTCATGGTTCATCACCCGTAAATTAGCGGGGACGGTAGTCAGTAAAGATCCTGGATTTGTGCAACTTGGTATCGGCGGTTTATTAATTGCCTGTTTAACCGCTTACTTCTCTAAAACCACCAAAAACAAGGTTATTAGAAGTGTTGGTTATGCCTTACTCGCAATTTATACCTTAGTGATGCTCTTTGTCTGGTTTACCGGAGATATGGGCTTAGATCTCCTTACAGAGAAGAAGAGCGGTGAATTAACATATCGTTTTATTGAAGATGGATTTAATTCCACAAACATTGTCTTTGTTTTAGAAATACTTTATGTCGCAGTTGTTTATATAGTTTTAATCACTGTTAGAAACACAAAAGCATTTGTCTTATTAGCCACACTATTTGTTAGTGCGGAAGCTATTGCTGTTGGTAACTTTGTAACCTGGGGCCATGGTTATGATGGTGGCCATAATAATGGTTATGAAACTAATGAAAGATTTAGATATACCTTAAAGAAGATTGAAAACTACGATAAGTCTTTCTATCGTATGTACACTTCTATCGGTGATGGTTGGAGTACCAATAACGCCTTTATGAATGGTTATGGCTCAGGTTCATTCTTCCATTCCTTATACAACTTCGAAGTGAATGATTACACCTTATGGACTGGCTTAAGAAATGGTGAAAAATCTGTTGGTGGTAGTTATAGGGGCAAAATCGCTGATATCGATAATCAGTTAGGTGTTAAATACTACGTCATCAGTAAAGAAAAGAGCATGTATAACCAAATCGAAAAATACAATGAAGGTGGATTCATGGCTAATGTACCATTTGATTTTGAGCCAAAAGAAGAATTCAACACTAACGAATATTTGGTTTATGAAAATAAGAAATTAAATGACTTAGGCTACGCCTATGACACCATTTATTCAGGTGGTTTAGAAAGAAGTGGCGTTAACTATGATGTGAGATGTATAAAAAACGCTATTTCATTATCTAACGTCGCCATTGCCCCACTTGAAGATTGTGAAGAAATTGGTAAGGCCCACAAAGATATCGCCATTACTGACACTAGACCAAACGTTTTAGACGAAGATGCTGATAACTATCAATCTGTACGCTATACACATAACGTTTATCATGTTGGTACTTGGGCTAAATATTATGACTTCGAAAAAATTCCTGATATTCCTAATACATTCACTCCTATCTACGGCGGTAGTTATAACCAAGACGAAACAATGAAATACTTTGCTTTCTATACTCCAAGAACCACTACTGGCCCATTATTTAAGAGTGGAACGATTCTCTATGTCAAAGCCGGTTTCACTGGTTCTATTAAGTACAATTTCTACTTCATTGATAAAGATAACAAAATCTTTATGATAGATGCTCATGATGATGACACCACTGATAACACATCATATATGCGTGGTTTCTATGTGGGTCGCGATTGTTATGCTCTCGCAGTAGTTGGCAAATATTATCAAAGCCATGTGAGATCATATTCATTATCTTTCTATCAAGAAGACATTACCAATTATCAAGCAAGATGGAATAAGCTTAATGCTCAACCAATTACTAATGTTAAATACTCTGCAGATAAATTCACATTTGACACTAATTATGATGCTGAAAAGTTTGTGGTTACCCGTGTAGCCTACGATAATGGTTGGAAATTAAAAGCGGTTAACAATACCACCAAGAAAAGTGAAGATATCAAAGTTTATAAAGGCAACGGAGGCTTTGTTTCGTTTGTTGCCCCTAAGGGTAATTATTCCTATACCTTGGTCTATGAAACACCATATCTTAAGCTTTCTTATATCGTTTCTGCCTTCTCATTTATGACATTCTTTGCCTCAATGTTTGGCTATCATATCTATCAAGAAAAAAAGAAAAACCACTATTTAGACAATCTTTATAGAGAAAATTAACAAATATTTTCTCTTGCTTTTAAAGGTCGCCTTCTACTAAGATAGTAGAGGTTTTTTTCTAGGAGGGCCTCATTTATGAACATTCGTAACATCGCAATCATTGCACACGTTGACCACGGTAAAACCACATTAGTTGACCAATTATTAAAATCATCTGGTACTTTCCGTGAAAACGAAGAAGTTAACGAAAGAGCGATGGATAGTAATGATATCGAAAGAGAAAGAGGCATTACCATCCTTGCAAAAACAACTTCCATTATTTACAAAGATACAAAAATCAATATTCTTGACACTCCAGGACACGCCGACTTCGGTGGTGAAGTTGAAAGAATCATGAACATGGTTGATGGTTGCTTATTATTAGTGGATGCCTTTGAAGGCACCATGCCACAAACAAGATTCGTTTTAAAGAAAGCTTTACAAGCTCACATCAAACCAATTGTTGTTATTAACAAAGTCGATAGAAATAACATTGATATTGAAAAGACATTAGATGAGGTCTTAGAGCTCTTCATTGAATTAGGTGCTCCAGATGAATTCTTAGAATTCCCAGTCGTCTATACATCCGGTTTAAAAGGTACTTCTTCTTTGGAAGCCAACGTCAATACTCAAAAACCAGGTATGGAACCAGTGTTAGACACTATCATCAAAGAAATTCCAGAGCCAAAAGTGGATGTTAACGCCCCACTTCAACTACAAGTTGCCTTATTGGACTATAACGACTTTGTCGGTAGAATTGGTTTAGGCACAATTAAGAAAGGCACAATACACGTTAACGACAACGTGACTGTTGCTAGACTTGACGGCAGCACCACTAACTTCCGCGTTATGAAATTATTCGGCTATCAAGGCTTAAAGAGATTAGAAATCGAAGAAGCATCCGCTGGTGAAATTGTCGCTGTCGCGGGTTTAACTGATATTAACGTCGGTGAAACCATCGGTGCGTTTAATAACGTTGATCCATTACCTCCAATTAGACTTGATGAACCAACCTTACAAATGACATTTGGCACTAACTCTTCACCATTATCTGGCCAAGATGGTAAACAATTAACCGCTAGAAAGATTGAAGAAAGATTATTTAGAGAAACACAAAAAGACGTCGCTCTTAAAGTGGAAAGAATTCCAAATAAAGAATCTTGGATCGTCTCTGGTAGAGGTGAATTACACCTTTCCATCTTGATTGAAAATATGAGACGCGAAGGCTTCGAATTAGAAGTTAGTAAACCACAAGTCATCATTAAAGAAATTGATGGTGAAAGATGCGAACCATATGAAGACTTATTAATCGATGTTCCAAACGAATTCGTTGGAGACATTATGATGTCTTTAGGTAATAGAAGCGCCGAATTAATCAATATGGACGCGAGAGAAACAGTTACAATTCTCCAATACGTCATTCCATCCCGTGGTTTATTAGGCTTTATGACCAATTTCATGACTTTAACCAAGGGTTATGGCATTATCTCCCACACATATAAAGAATACCGTCCAGCGAGTTCATTAAACTTAGGCGAAAGACAAATCGGTGTCCTCGTGGCCACTGAAACAGGTCAAGCCACTCCATATGCGATTGAGCACGTTGAAGAAAGAGGCACAATGTTCATCGAACCAGGTGTCATGGTCTATGAAGGTATGATTATTGGTGAAAACCGTTACGATATCGACTTAGCGGTTAACTGTGTTCTTAAAAAGAACTTAACTAACGTGAGAAGCGCCACTAAAGATACAACAGTTGTCTTAAAGACACCACGTAAGATGTCCTTAGAAGCTTGCTTAGACTATATTAACAGTGACGAGCTCGTTGAAATCACTCCTTCCACATATAGAATGAGAAAGAAAATCCTCAACACTGCGGAACGTAAGAAATACGATTCCCATGTGAGAAGAGGCGAAATCTAATAAATAGAAGCGGATTGAAGTCCGCTTTTATTTTTGTTCGTTATTGAATAAGTGTTTGATATTGATGTAAGGGCCAAACAAGGTCACAATGTCACCCTTTTGAATAATTGTATTTTTATCTGCGGAGATATATTCGTTGTCACGCTTAATAATAACAATATTAATAGAATAGCGATCGGTTAGATGGCTGTCTTTCATCTTAATACCATCTAATTCTTTGGGAACTTCATGAACTGTGACTTCCATTAAAGTATTAGCACCATAGTTATTAATTAATTGGATTTCATTTGTGTTATCAACGACAACTGTATCGCTGACGCCTTTTTTATTAGCGACAGAATTAACAAACGCCTCACGTATGTCATTAATATGACCATACGCAACGATAACATCACCCTTAACAAGCATGGTGTCTTTACTAATAGACACTCTTCTATTGCCTCTTCTTAAGGATAAAAGAATAAGAGCGTATTTCTTAGTCAATGCCATGTCGTACAAAGATACTTCGTTGGCAAAATCCGGAAGCTTATTTAAAACGACTTCCACGATAGCGCTTTTGCCATAATAGTCTAAGACAGTAATGATATTGGATTCTCTTCTACCTTTTGAAGTATTAATCGCAATATTTTCCAATAACTTTTGGAATCTCTTATTAATTGGAGGGATTTTAATAATTAAAACGAGAAGGAATAGCGCTGCGGAAATATAGAAGACAATGAAATACCATTCGGTATATGTTCTTCCTGTTCTATCAGCGTTAATGGACGCTCCAATGGAGATTAAGACGTTAATGATTAAACCCATAATCACAACAGAGAAGATGTGACCTGTATACATACAGGTAACTGCGATTCTTCTTCGACGATCATCGTTGGTAATGAGTTCACTTTCTTGAGTGGTAAAGCCTGATGCAGTAAATAATGAAGCGACTTGGAATTTAATCTTATTGGTGGCTAAACCAGTTAACTTAAACGCAACGGAAAAGACTTCAATCATAAATAAGTAGATTGCAGCGACCGCTAAGATTAAAGAAATAGCCAACCAAACATTCATATATCTATTTTACCTATTTATTTTCAAATAATGCGCCAAATTCTTTTGGTGTTGGAGCGGTAAACTTCATAAGCTTACCTGTAAATGGATGGATAAAGTCTAATTCATAAGCATGTAAACCTAATCTCTTAATTGGATTGGCGGGTTCACCATACTTATCATCACCAATGATATGGTGACCTCTTTCACCTAAATGGACACGAATTTGATTCTTTCTACCGGTATCGATATTGACATCAAGTAAGGAATATGTGCCATTGGTTTTCATTACTTTGTAATGTGTAATAGCGAGTTGACCATCACCTGGTTTTTTGGAAGAATACATTAAGTTTTGACTGTTCTTTTTTAAGTAAGACTTAATCGTGTCACTGTTCTTTTCCATGACGCCCTCTACGATGGCGTAGTAGCCACGTTTCTTAACGATATCATTCCACTTCTCTTGTAAAGCTTGTTGAATCTTCACGTTTTTAGCGATCATAAAGACGCCAGAAGTATCTTCGTCTAATCTGTGGACCACAAAGACACGATTATGCTTATCTTTCTGTTGCACATAGTCGCTTAACATGCGATACGCTGTTGAAGATTTTTCATTATCTGACGCTACTGAAAGTAAGCCACTTGGTTTATTAATAACGATAATGTCGTCATCTTCATAGATAATAGGAAGTCTACTTCTTGTTTTCTTTTTAATTGGAGAATTAGAAACGATGATTGTGTCTTCTGGATACAATTTGAAATTGAATTGAGAGACAGGTGCTCCATCAATAGAAATACGATGGCTAGAAAGAAGAGATTTTACAGAGTTACGCGATTGGTTTTTAAAAGTTTCCAAAAGAAACTCTAAAAGTTCACATTCTTTTGTGACTTTGTACTCTTTGATATTGTTGTAATTCTTCTTAATAGGAGCCTTTTGATGGGCTTTGTTTTTATTGCCTGGTTTTTTCATACCTACATTATATACACGTATAACAAAAAAGGCACCTAGTTAAGGCGCCTTTATAAGTTAATTAGTTTCTATTTAATGCCATCGCCTTCGTAGCGGGTCACTTCTTGACCACGTAAGAAGGTAGCGATGATGCCTGGGCCGCATGATGTGCCAACAATTGGTCCGATTGGAATAATCTCACATTTGACTTTGAGTTCTTCTTCGATTCTTTGTTTGAGCGCTAAAGCACGATCCATGCAATCGCCTTGGCCAACGTAAATAGCATCAGTATCTGGTGTCATAGCGTTCTTCGCGCCTTCGAAGATAGCATTCAAAGAAGCTTTTGTACCTTTAACTTTTTCAATTGTTAAGTTGTTGCCATCTCTAGCAGAAATGAAGATTGGTTTAACGCCAATGATATTGCCAAAGAAAGCAGCGGTACCTTTAATACGACCAGACGCTCTTAAGTAAGACAATGTGTCAACTGTAGCGAAGAAGTTATAGAAATAACGTCTTTCTAAAGCCCATTGTTCTAATTCTTCAATGGATAAGCCTTCTTGTTGTTTCTTAGCGGCATCCATAGCGAAGATACCTAAAGCCATAGAAGCGGTTAATGTTTCCACACCAATCATCTTACGTTCTGGGAATTCTTCTAATAATTGTTCTCTTGCGAGCATGAAGAGGTTCATGGAACCTGTTAATTTGCAAGAGCAGGCAAAGTAGATCACATCAATGCCTTTTTCAAAATATGGACGAACCTTATTCAAGACTTCTTCTAATGAAACTTGAGTTGTTTTAACTTTCTTTCCTTGTTTGAGCCAACCATAGAATTCTTCTGTAGAATAATCTTTCCAGTCGAGGTCAGCGTGATATTCAACACCATCAACCACTAAACCAAAATAGAAGTATTGGATGTTGAATTGTTTTCTAAGTTCTGGTGTTAAATCAGAACTAGAGTCGGTAAATATTTGATATTTAGCCATAAATCTCCCTCCGATAAGTGTATTTTTGCAAATAAAAAAGGTAATGACTAGTATTAAGTGATTACCTCGTAATTACAAAAAGGTTACAGTTGTAACAGTTGCTAATTAAGCACCATCAATGTTGGTGTCGCAAATATTTCTGTGGGTATCGCGTTTTCTTTCGCGTTCACGTTCACGAAGCATGTCGATATCTTCACCAGTGAAATATCTGCTTCTTCTTTTACGTCTTCTTGATTTATATTCGTCCATATTAGATACGTTGCTCCACGAAGTCTTGGTATTCTTTGACTTCCTCTAATGTTTTAAATTTTGCCATAAAGAATCTATCGCCCATCGCACCACTTAAAACATATGGATAGTAACCATAGGCTGATAAACAGTTGTGGTATTTATTTTGTATTTCTTGATCACTATGAAGATAGCTTACATTATTTCTTCTAGAACCACATGCAGCGTAGTATTTTTCCATGGTTAAATCTTGTCTATTTTCATTGAACATCATCACATCAGCATAAATCTTATAGCAGTTAACGGATTGTGAGAAATCAATTAAGTCTGGAGTATAGCCACCCGCTGGACGCATGTTAGTTTCAAGAGCAACAATATCACCGACATCACCAACATTTTTAGCAGGTGTTTTTAACCTAAAAAACTCTAAGTGAAAGAATCTCTTCTTTACTCCAAAAGCTTTGATTACCTTTTGACCAATTTCTTTAAGATCTTCAGGTACTTCTTGAAGAGTGTAATAGAATAAATCCTTGCCTTCTTTTACCACATCAGCGACTGATGGAGGGAAGAAATTAGAAGCACAAAACACGACACGACTCTCATCATCTGCTATTCCATCAAAGGAAATAATATCTCCGTCTAAGAATTGTTCACAGATATATGTAATCCATGATTCTTTAGTGTTAAAAAAGTTATCAACATCTCTTTCATCTTTAATTTTATAGTCGCCAGCGGCACCCACACCGATATCTGGTTTAATAAATACAGGATAACCTACCTTATCAATGAACTTCATTAATGATTCTCTATCGCTAACTAGGATGTAATCCGCGACTCTTGCACCTGCTTCTTTGTAGTGTTTTTTCATTAATGATTTGTGTTGCCAGTATTGAAGTTCTTCTGGTCTTACACCGTTTGGAATATTAAAGATTTGTCTAAGTTCAGCGTCTCTTGATAACCAGAATTCATTGTTACTTTCTAAGTAGTCAATTTGTCCGTACTTATTAGCGAAATATTCCACTGCTCTTTTTTCATTTTCGAAGTAGCCCATGTCATAGCAGCAATAATATTCATCTAACGCTCTTTTGAGATCTTCTCTTAAATCATCGTATGGGCAATCACCAATACCAAAAACACGGAAGCCATTTTGTTTTAAAGCTTCCGCAAATCTGTAGTAGGTTTCCGGAAAATGAGGTGATATTAAGATGAAGTTTTGCATAATTAGCGTTTAAATATTTTATTTATTGTTCTATTAAGTGGATTCAATCTTGGGTAAATTTTCAAATATACATCCTTATAAATACGATTGTATGCTTTGTGATTTTCCATATTTGGTTTGAAGATGTGTGAGACATTAGTCATGTGTTCACACGCTTCGTGTACATCCTTGAACTCGCCCACGGCGGTGAACGTGGCGATCGCCGCACCTAATGAGGTGGATTCAATTGTTTGTACTCTACCAATTTCTAAACCAAAGATATCCGCGGTGATTTGACAGATTTCATCTGATAAGGATCCACCACCGGAGATTCTTAAGGATTTAACTTTATGTTTTTGAGATTTTTCAATGCTTTCTAAGCCTTCACGTAAGGCGAACGCAATGCCTTCCACGATAGCGCGATAAATGTGCTTACGAGTATGAACACTGGAGAAGCCTAATAAAGCACCTTTGGCTAAAGGTCTAGCAAGACCTGGACCCCAATATGGTTGCATAATTAAGCCATCGGAACCAACATTAACATCGTTAATCCAGCCATCAAGAATAGCTTCGATTGGTAATTCTTTTTCTTTGGCTTCTTTTTCAAGTTCCATCGCGAACTCGCTCGCGAACCATCTGAGCATCCAATACCCACGATAGATTTGCACGTCCATGTTATATAAGCCTGGGACCGCAGCAGCATACGCAGGTAAGAATGGTTCTGGTTCATGGTATTTTGGGTTACTGACTTCGATTGTGCACGCTGTGCCATAGGAGAGTGCGCCAATGTCAGGTGTAAGACAACCTAAGCCGATTGTTTCACAACCCTTATCACTACCAGTAGCGATTAATCTAATACCCTTTGGTAATCCGCATTCCTTAGCGATATTATCAGATAATCGACCAATAACTTCACCTGGTTTAACAACGCGTGGAAGCATGCGTTGAGGGATACCGAAGATGCGACCTTTCATCGCTCCTTCTTTATACCATTCAGATTTCTTGTAATTTAAAGGATAGTGACCAGTTAAGCCACCTGGAGAGTCGGCTAATTCGCCGGTTAACTTATAGTTAATATATGTGGAAATATTGACGTATTTCTTGGTTTTAGCCCATGTTTCAGGTTCGTTTTCTTTAATCCAGTGCGCAATTGTGCGAGTACGGTTCATGTTTACCGTGTCCATCATGCCCACGAGCTTGAATGCGAATCTGTGCATTGCAGGAAGTTTTTCTCTAGCTTCCGCAAGACGTTGATCCATCCAAAGAATCACTGGTCTAAGTGGACGATTGTTTTCATCTAACAAGACTGCAGAGTCTCTAAATGTGGTGACAGTCATGGCGACGATATCGCCTAAGTTTTCTAAGCTTTCTTTGCTTAATTTCTTCAAACATTCCACTAAGTTGTCCCAGTAGAAGTCTGCAAATTGTTCGGCGTAGCCTTTTTTTAATGCGAATGAGACAGGTTTGTAAGCTTTTTTTGATAGATAGACTATTTCGCCAGATTTGTTAATAAGCGCGGTTCTAACAGATTGTGTTCCAAAATCTAGCGTAAGTACTAAAGGGTCATTGTTCATAATAATACTTTCTCCGTTATTTTACGTAAAAGACCATTTCCCTTATAGTTTATACGAAAATGTGGGAAGTGGTACTTTTTTTACAAAATATGTATGCACGATTACACATGTGTGATAATATTTAAGCGCTGTGAGACTATCTCACGAAGGCCTGCAGGAGGAATATTATGGCAGAAAAGAAGTATGTATATCCTTTCGAAGAAGCCTATGGTTTAGGGAAAGAACTCTTAGGCGGTAAAGGTGCCGGTTTAGCGGAAATGAGCCACATTGGTGTCCCAGTTCCAGAAGGCTTCACAATCACAACTGAAGCTTGCACACTTTATTACGAAAGCGGTAAAGAAATTCCAGCATTTGTCGTTGATCAAATCTTCGATGCTATTAAAGGCATTGAAAAGAAGACCGGTAAGACATTTGGTGGCGATAAGAACCCATTATTAGTTTCTGTGCGTTCTGGCGCTAGAGTCAGTATGCCAGGTATGATGGATACAATCTTAAACTTAGGTTTAAACGAAACAACATGTGCTGCTATCGCTAAAGAAACAAACAACGAACGTTTCGCAATGGATAGCTATCGTCGTTTCATCTTAATGTTCACAAACATTGCCAAAGGTCACCCACGTGATGACATGGACAAAATGTTAGATGACTTAAAGAAGAAAAACGGTTACAAATTAGACACAGAAGTCACTGCTGAACAATTAAAAGATTTAGTGGCTAAATACAAAGAATATTACAAAAAGACATTTGGTGAAGAATTCCCAACAGATCCAAAAGTTCAATTAATGGAAGCTGTCGCAGCCGTCTTCAGAAGCTGGGACAACCCAAGAGCGAACGTTTATCGTATGATGAACAACATCCCATATTCATGGGGCACTGCTGTTAACGTTCAATCCATGGCT
>CADBXE010000018.1 GCA_902798595.1 uncultured Erysipelotrichaceae bacterium
TTCTTCGAATGGTTTGCTGGAGCAGTCAATCATGACTGATGTGAAACCACCATCGATACAATCTTTACAAATTTCAAAATCTGCGCCGTGGTCTAAGTGAAGGACGATTGGTAAGTTGGTGTCTTCGACAGCAGCTTCGACCATCTTCTTTAAATAGACTGGTTTAGCATATTTTCTAGCGCCTGCGGAAACTTGGAGAATGACTGGTGAGTTGCATTCTTTGGCAGCTTCTGTAATAGCTTGGACGATTTCCATGTTATTGCAGTTGAAAGCACCAATTGCGTAACCGCCATTATAGGCTTTTTCAAACATTTCTTTAGAGTTAACTAATGGCATATAAATACCTCTTCTTTCCGGAATTATTATATACCACTTTATTATTTACACAAATAATACGTTAATTATTTTTTATATGAGTTAGTTAATGCTAACAAATATAAGGATTAAACGTTGTTTCCAATTATTGATTTTAGAAGAGTAGTCAATATAAAATAAAAGCGAATCCTCCTGTGACACTTTAGGTTAGTAAGTCCCGAGGGATTCTTTTTTTATACAAGTTTTTTAACAAGCAGAATAAGAAATATTGTCTACTTGTATGTTTTTGATATAATGTAAGCATAAGAACGGAGCCTCACAACACTTAATGCGATATAGTTGAGAGAGACTCTTTTTTATACTAGCTTTAGTAGCAGGCATAAGAGAAGACAAAGAACAATCAAAATCAAAAGTGCTTTGATCTCTTTGAATTGTTTCATTGATACCACCTCACTTTCTAGTGTTAGATTAGTGAGGCCTCCGTTCCGAGTTTTAACGACTTTGCTTTGTCAAAAAAGGGCAAATAAAAAAGGAAATTAATTTATCATTTCCTTACTCTAAGCCCATATTTATTATAGCACTTTTTTATTAAATATTTAAATATTTATTTGATAAATACTAAACTTTTTATTCCTTGTAAGCTCAATAGAGCATCTAGTTCATAACTACTATGTAAAACTAGGTTTTTTAGACTGTTTTTAATAGTTAATTGGATTTCATCATATTCATTTTCACAATGATAATACTCGTCCTTCATCAAGCCTATAACGAGTGTTCGCAGATATGTAACGATCGATCCTTCAATCCAGTACATTCTTTTAGTGACTTTAAAAGTGTCAAAGTGTTTCTTTAATTTGATATACATTGGTAAGCCATCACTAGCGTCATGCCATAAATCTGAGAAGATGAAGTCATAATCTTTATCTTTGATATCCTTCATAAAATAGAAAGCATCCGCTTTATGGATATGGATCTTTTCTGGATGTGGGAATAAAGGTAATAGATACTTATTAAACGCTTTAATGAGTTCTACATCCATTTCTACGATATGAACTTCCTTAACGTCTTCTTTAAGGTGCGCCATAAAGGCAAAATAACCTAAACCTAAACCAAGAGTTAAGACTTTGCCTCTCGCAATTTGAATTGGTATTTGCATCGTCCTTATTTCAAAAGGATTTAAGCTCATCCATTCGTTATCACATAAACTAATTGTGGGATAAGTATAATCACTATCAAAGAATCCTAAAGACATCTTAAGAATTGAATTACCACCATAATGATATTCTTCTTCATAAGGAAATAAAGAATAAGCTTTTAATGTCTTTTGTTTAAGTGACCAATCACCACTTTCAAAAGTGAGATTATTAAGCGCTTTTAAATATGGATTATTGTTAAATTCATCGATATCAATGAGATTAGTGTCCCATCTAACATTTTTCTTAATAAATTCATTATCAGTGGCTCTATTCTTTAAAAGTTCATCAATAAAAGAGGAACGCTTTTCAAATTTGCTTTTATCTTTGAATTTATAAGGCTTAATGCCAGGGTTATTCCATACCATATCTCTTAAATAGAGCATATAGTCGATATTGTTTTCGTGTTGATTAAATAAAGAAACAAACTTTTGATTCTCTTTTTCATCTAACGCAAATTGCATTATTTTCCCTGCACTTTCTTAAGTACTTCTTGATATTGATCTTCACTAAATGGAAGACGGGAAATAGGCACGATAGAGATATAGCCTTCATGCACTTGGCGATAATCCGCCCACTCTGGCATCTCTTCATGACTTTGAACATCTCTTAAAGGATAGAAAGTATCATCTTTCTTATCAAAATAGTAATGATCTTTTCTAAAGTAGCAGCGACCAATCTTAATACCTTTTACTTCGCCTCTTGGGATATTTATATTTAAACAATATTCTTCGCTTGGTAGGTTATGCTTATTAATGAACTCCCAAATCTCATCAAAGTGATCAATGAGGTTGGAATAATCATCAAATGGCGCGGAGAAGGCAATCGTCTTTTTGCGGAATATTGTCGCGCCTAAACACGCACCAATTGTGCCACTTAAAAAGACATCATAAGAAAGATTATGTCCACTATTGCAACCAGATACCACTAGATCAAAATCGATATCTAATCCACCTAACGCTAAGTTCGCGGAATCAGTTGGGGTACCATGCACTGCATAGGTATGATCATCAATCTTATCAACTTTAAGCCATTCGCCTAATGTGATAGAAGCGCTTTTACCGGACATATGTTCAAAAGGCGCAACAATTGTTACTTCACCATATTTAGATAATTTATCTCTTAAGATAGTTATGCCTTGAGCGTTATAGCCATCATCATTAGTTAATAGTATTTTCATACTACCTATTTTCTAACATTTCTTTGTAAAAGAAAAGAGGGAACGATATCCCCCTCTTCAAGTCAACCAATCGATTATTGATTGATTTTGTTTTCTTTAATAACTTTTTCCTTTAAGTATTCTGGAACTTCTTCGTAAGAGACGAATTCTCTGTTGAAGTAACCAGAAGCTTGAGTAATGGATTTAAGTTGTGTGACGTAGTCAACGATTTCCGCTTCAGGAATTAACGCTTCAATATCTTGCATACCTTCGTGTTCTTCCATGTTTTGGATACGGGCACGTCTGGTATTTAAGTCAGACATGACGTCACCTGTATATTCACTTGGTGCAATAACATGAATTCTCATGATTGGTTCAAGAATGATTGGTTTGCACTTTGGATAAGCATCTTTGAAGGCTAAGATACCGGCCATCTTGAAGGCTTGTTCGTTACTATCGACTGGGTGATATTTGCCATCGACAAGAACGCCTTTAACACCGATAACTGGGAAGCCCGCTAATGGGCCAGAGTTGAGAGCTTCAAAGAAACCTTTTTCAACGGCTGGGAAGTAGTTCTTTGGAACTGCACCACCGAAGACTTCTTCTGCAAAGCAGTTTTCTTCAGCTGGTTCAAATCTCATCTTAACGACACCATAGAAACCACTACCACCGGATTGTTTAACATAGCGGCCATCGCCTTCGGCGGTACCCTTAATTGATTCACGATAGACAACTTTCATTGGTTCAGTTGTAACGTCAATCTTATAAGTGTTCTTTAATTTTTCTAAGACGTAATTGAGTTGAGAATCAGAAACACCACCTAATAATAATTGTTTTGTTTCATTATTACGTTTAACTTCCACTGCTGGATCTTCGGCTTGAATCTTGGCTAATGCTGGACCAATCTTAGATTCGTCGTTCTTGTTAGCTAAGATAATCGCTTTGAATAAAACGGCGGATGGATAATGGGCTGGTTTGTAATTGATAATGGCTTTTGGAGAAGACATTGTCATACCACTAACGACACCTTCAAGTCTGGTAATCGCAGCGATATCACCAGCGTGAACTTCTTGAATGGAATCAAGTTTCTTGCCAGTCATTTGATATAACATGGAGATTCTTTGTGTGCCTTTACCAACATAGACTTCGTCACCGGCTTTTAAGACACCAGAATTAACTTTAATGATATTAATTGTGCCTGAATATGGATCAACGATGGTTTTGAAGACGTACGCGGAGAATGGTTCACTATCTTTTGTTTCACGGGTAACTTCGTTACCATTTTCATCTTTAGCTTCGTATGGTTTTAAGTCCGCTGGGCATGGTAAGTAGTCAATGAACATATCGAGCATTGTTTCAACACCGATGTTCTTGGTTGCGCTACCAACTAAGACTGGGACTAATTCACCAGCTAAAACGAGTTTTCTTAAGGATTCATGAACTTCTTGAACAGTGAATTCTTCACCGGAGAAGAATTTTTCTAATAAGACATCATCAGCTTTAGCGACTTCTTCACTAATCATATTGTGAAGTTCGAAAATCTTTTCTTTCTTATCATCATGGATTGGTTCATCTTGGCATTTATTGCCATGTAGTTTTCTCGCTTTTAAGTCAACGACATTAGCGAAGCCATCAAAGCCTTCACCATGACCTAATGGGTAACAGAATGGAATTGCATTCTTACCTAATTTAGTACGGATTTCATCTAATAATTCATCGAAACTGACGTTTTCTTTATCAACCTTGTTGATGAAGATGAATGTTGGGATGCCGCGTTTTCTTAACTGATTCCAGTGTTTAACTGTACCGACTTGGACACCGATGGAAGCATCGATCACTAAGACCGCACCTTTAACTGCGCCTAAGACACCAATGTATTCAGAGATGAAGTCATCATTACCTGGAACGTCGATAACATTAATCTTATGATCCTTATATTGTAATGGGATAATTGCGGTTTGAATGGAACCACCTCTTTTTTGTTCATCAGGTGTATAGTCACTGATTGTGGTTTTCTTTTCAACTTCACCTTTTTGAGGAATTAAGCCAGCGATGAACGCTAAGGATTCCGCTAAAGTTGTTTTACCTGTTGATTGGTGACCTAGGATAACAACGTTTCTAATATTTTTTGCATCAAAATTTGCCATATTAATAACTCCTATTAAAGTCTAAAGTACTTGCTGTATCTGCCCTTATTAATAAGTTGGATACGATTATCTTTGATAAGTTCTGCTAAAGCCTTTTCAATTGTGGCAGAGCTTGTCGCATATAAAACATTTTGAATAACGCGTTTGCCGATTGGTCTAGCGCTATCAAAGATGACTTTATAAACCTTTTCAACTGTTAATTCGTTAAGGTTATTAACTTCCATGATGTAATCGAGTTTACGATATGCTTCAAGGATGCACTTTAACATGTAAGTAACGAATTGTGTGTAATCGTTTTCGTTGTTACCCCAGCCTTGGGAAGAAGCTTCAAAAGCATCGATATAATCAGACAAACGTTGTCTCATGATATATGGAATTGAGAAGTAATTACCAATATCATAGCCGTATCTCTTCATTAAGAAGTTGAGCATTAAACGGCTAACTCTACCATTCGCATGATTAAATGGATGGATACAAATGAAATCAAGAAGGAATGCCAAAATAAGAACAAGCTTATTAGTTTCTTCATTTTGACTGACCAAATTGAATTGGTAGACCAAGTTGTCAAGTAAGGAGGCGACTTCACTTGGTTCGGCAGTGACGAAGATTGTTCTCATACTTCCGTCTGGCATTCTTTCTTGAATGTAATTGATACTGTCTTTATATTGACCACCGATTTCTGGGTTGTAATCCTTATATAAATAGTAATGTAATGTGGAGATGAATGAACGATCAAATGGTTGGAACTTGTAGCATTCATCAATAAGTTTTAAAGCCTTGTAATATCCAACGAATAGATATTCAGGTAAGGTTTGTGGAGATTGACCTTTTTCAAAGATCGCTTTGATGCGGTCATCACCAATAAAAATGGTCCCTAATGCGTTGCTAGCTTCAGTACCGCTGATAAAAGCGAGTTCTGTAAGCTTTTCAACCTTTTTCATTTTGTGGGCCAGTGTGGTTTTGCCTTTATATAATTCAATAGAATTAAGTAAAGAAACAATGTTAGGGTTGCTCAAAAGATTGTTAACAGCACCCTGTAAATCAAACATTCTCATATGTACACCTCGTGCAGTTTCATTATTACACATGTGAAAAAATAAATGCAACTCTATATTTTTCGCTAAAAAATACCGAGTTAAAATTTTTGATATGATTATAGGTTAACAGTGCCTTGCGCACCCGTTATGCGCGCATATTTATATTATAAAGGAATAGAAAAACGTATGAAAAAAGACCCAAAAAGTGGGTCTACTTTTCGAATAAGGTTAAAGAAATTATTCGGCTTGTTCTGGATTATTTTTCTTTTGACCATTAACGACGACACCGAAGATACCAGCGATGACATAGAATGGGTTGAAGGAAATAACGCCAAAGACGATTGCATTAATAAATGGAGCGAGGCTACCATAGTAATCTTCTTCAACTTGCTTTTCCGCTTTGTTCTTCACAAAGATATTACAAAGAATTGTCGCGGCTAGTAAGTGGATGCCATAGGCAAAAGATTTTGAACCACTATTGAGTGTGGCTTGGTCATCGCTAGCGGCACCAACAATCATAACAATTAAAGCAACGACAGAAATGACAATAGAAAGAATGAAATAGACAAGGTTCACGATGTTACCATATCTAAACATTTTTGGGGTATTGTTTTTCATTATTTATATTTCTCCCTTTTTGACTAAATTACTTTAACACGATTTAAGGTTGAGGTGATATTATAATTATCATATGAATATGATTGGTTACATCAAAAAGGCTGATGAGACCTTTAAAAAGTCTCCGGCAAATGTTGCTGACGCCTTACTCATGAGTTGGGTGGCGTATTTTGATTTTAGCGATGTTAAGGACCGTCTCCCATTGAAGTTTGATGATTTCAGATATATTAACGAGTTTAAGAAATTAGATCCTTATATTAGTTCGTTTGTTCCACGTTATTCACGTAGATTTCTACGTTTAATGACTAACTCTCCAAGATTTAAAGAATGTGAACTATTAGCGACAGAATATATTTTAGATAAAAAGAGAGACACCCAATTCGCTGTTATCGCGGTTAAATGCAATAAGGATATTATTGTCGCAGTGAGAGGTACTGATCCTTCCTATACTGGTTGGAAGGAAGATTTTCAAATGTCATTTAAGAATAAGATTAACTCTTATTCCCATATGGATGCGTTTATCAAACGCTTAATTAAGAAATATAAGAAAGAGAATCTAATTCTCTGTGGTCACTCCAAGGGTGGTAATATTTGCACTTACTTATTAAGTCAAATCGATGATGATTCTCGAATTAGTAAAGTCTATTCCTTTGATGGTCCTGGCTTTAGGGCAAAAGGTTTATTTAAAGGCAAGGAAGAGAGATTAGAAAAATACACCAAATTCATTCCTCAATCCTCTGTTGTGGGTGTCTTATTTTCTAATGAAACTGATGTCAAAATTATTAAGAGTAGAAGCTTACTATTAATGCAACATAACCCCTTTGAATGGGTCATTAAAGATAACGATTTCCTCTATTTGCAAAAGAGAACTATCTCTTCGAGATATTTAGAGCAATCACTTAACTATTGGATTGAATCACTTAACGAAAAAGATCGAGAAAGATTTACGGAAATTATCTTTGGAGAATTAGATAATTTTAAGACCCAAGATATCACCACTTTCTTTAAGACATTGTTATTACAAGTTGGACCTGTTTGGAAAGCATACAGGGGCTTAGAAAAAGATGATAAAAAAGTCGTCAACCGTGTGGTCAAACGACTATTCAAGAGTTTCTTAATGAAGCCTGAACTCAAGAAGTTACCAATGAAGGAAAACGCTTAAAGGTTTTCTTCTGGAATTTCGTGAGCTTTCTTTAAAGCGAACTTCGCTGCAAGTGGTCCGAAGAGTTCGTAGATTAATGTACTTGTTAGGATAATGGCGAGAATTAAAGCGCCGGTTTTTGCTGTCTCTGGATTAGTGGAGAATAGCTTATAGGCAGTTGTAGATAAACCGATGGCAACACCCGCTTGTGGAACAAGGGCAAAGCCTAAGTACTTTTTAACTTGTGGTTCACATCTTGTGATACTCGCACCAGCGTAGGCACCAGACCATTTACCAATCACTCTGAAGACAATATATGTTAAAGCGATAAGGACCACTACTAGACCATCACCTTCAAAGAAGATGCCTAAGTCTAAGGACGCACCAGAAATAACGAAGAACATCATATAGACTGGTGAGGTGAATCTATCCATGACATCAAGCGTTCGACCGCTTTCTTTAACAAAGTTAGTGTATATCGCGCCCGCCATCATACAGGTGAGAAGTGAACTTAATTCAAAGCCACCCATCATTGGGCTCTTAAATAGATAATAGAAACCTAATGCTGCAAAGACGGAAAAGATATTCCAAATTAAACGATTATTACGGGATCTAAAGAAGCGGTTAGCAAAGCTAATAATAAAGCCCAAAAGAGCACCAATACCTAAAGAAATAAGTATTTCTAATAATGGTTTGATTAAGATGTTATAAAGGGATAAAGTGCCACCCGCTAAAGCGGCGGCAATTTGGAAGAATATTGCAAAAAGAATCAAAGCAGCAGCATCGTCTAGCGCCACAACTGGAAGAAGGGTATCCACTAATGGACCATGAGCACGATATTGTTTAATAACCATTAATGTGGCGGCAGGAGCGGTCGCACTAGCAATCGCAGATAATGTTAATGCTAATTCTAAAGAGACATATTGAGGGAAGATAAAGTGCGCACTCATTAAAGCGGCCATTACTAACAAGGAAGCACCT
Source organism: uncultured Erysipelotrichaceae bacterium (assembly GCA_902798595.1). Classification (GTDB taxonomy): domain Bacteria; phylum Bacillota_I; class Bacilli_A; order RFN20; family CAG-826; genus RUG14515. The sequence continues at coordinate 8,592 of CADBXE010000018.1, forward strand.
AAAGCTTCTAAAATAGTAATAACGATAACTCTTTTGCCTAAAGCTTTAAGAGTTGTGGCTTTAAATGATGTACCAATGGAAAAGGCGATAAAGCCTAAAGCAACGGATGAAACCCAACCAATCTTGTCTACAAAGCCATAGATGAGACCTTCTTTGATGTTATCGAATGAGAAGTTATTAAATAAAACACCAAATAAGAATGGACCCATAATGATACCAGTCACAATATAACCAGTGACATTAGGTAATTTTAAAAGAGCCATTAGTCTTGTAGACAAAAGGGCTACTAGTAAAAGAACGGCGATGTAAGCAAAAATTGAGAAATCCATCTTACCTAAATTGAGCCTTCAAAGTCATTAATTGGTCTAGAATACATAAAGCCTTTGATATCAGTGAAGTTCTTTGTGGTTTCACGAATCACTTTCTTTAAGTCATCTAAACGATTGTCATCAACAATAAAAACACCAAGAATACTTTCAAAAGCTTCTCTTTGTTCTAATTGTCTGAGGTTGATAAAAGTATGTTCGCCTGGGTAATAATCGACAGCGTGTCTAAGAGATTCTGTGGTCATAATTGTGGCATTATAGCCCGCTCTTTTGATAGCTTCGAGTGTTCCATAAGCGCGTTCTGTAGTTTTTAACACTAGTGTTAATTCAACTTTCATAATCAATTTCCTCTGTAGTATTATATGTCCATTTTATATTTTGTGAAGTAATATTTATATTAAAAAATATTATTTGTGATACAATACCGGTTGGAAAAGAGGGTTTTAATTAAATGGCAAACTTTAAATCAGTCCCAATTACATTAATAACTGGTTATCTCGGAAGTGGTAAAACCACTTTAATCAATCATATTCTTAGAAACGCTAAAGGTAATAAGATGGCCGTTATCGTTAACGATATCGGTGAAGTAAATATCGATGCTGACTTAATCGAAAATGACGGTGTTGTCTCCGGTAAAGATGAAAACTTAGTGGCCTTATCTAATGGTTGCATCTGCTGCACACTTAAAAAAGATTTAATCAATCAACTTGCAGATTTAGTGAAGCAACAAAGATTCGATCATATTCTTATTGAAGCATCTGGTATTTGTGAACCTGTCCCTATTGCTCAAACAATTACTTATATGGAACAGGAATTTGAAAAACAAGGATTACCAAGATTCTATTACTTAGACGCAGTCATTTCTGTCACTGATGCCTTAAGACTTAGAGATGAGTTTGGATGCGGTGAAACACTAAAAGAAGCGACACGTGGTGAAGAAAACTTAGAAAACTTAGTGATTCAACAAATTGAATTCTGCGATATCGTCTTACTCAACAAAGCCTCATTAGTGAGCGCAGAAGAATTAAGAAGAGTGAAGATTGCGGTTAAAGCATTACAACCAAGCGCACAAATCATTGAAACAGATTTCTGTAAAGTTGATATTAATGACTTAATTGATACAAACTTATTCGATTTTGAAAAAGCGAGTACATCCGCAGCGTGGATTAGAGAATTCGAAGATTGGTCCACTGATGTGGAACATCACGATGACGATGATGATGATGACGAGGAAGAAGAACGCCACCATCACCATGACCATGATGAAGAAGACGATGACGATGACGAACATGAACACGAAGAACATGAACACCACCACCATCATCATCACCACCACGGTGTTGAAAATGAAGAAGAAGGCACAGCCTTAGAATACGACATCAATACTTTCGTGTATTATCGCCGTAGAGGTTTCGATAATGAAAAGTTTGAACACTGGGCTAAAGAAGAAGCTGGTAAACATAAAATTATCAGAGCGAAAGGTGTCTGCTACTTCAATAACGAAAAAGAAAACATTTATTTATACGAATCAGCGGGTCAACAAATTACCATTACCTTATCTAGAAAATGGTATTCTGCTACATTAACCCCAAAACAAATTAAGTTCTTAAAAGAAAATGATGAAGGATACGCCCATGACTGGGATGACGAATATCAAGATAGATTGATCAAGTTAGTCTTCATTGGTCAAAATCTTGACGAAAAAGCCATCAGAAAGGAATTGGACGAAATTTAATGGAAAGATTAAAAAACTTATTTACAGTTAAGAGTATTGCCTTAAACGGCATCATTGCCTGCTTATATTCAGTTGTGACTATTGCGTGTGGTTCTTTATCATACCAATTTGCGCAATTCAGATTTTCTGAATTATTAAACTTATTAGTGTTCTTTAACCCAAGTTTCACACTTGGTTTAACATTAGGATGCTTCTTAGCCAACATCTTCTCCTTATACGGTATCTTCGATATCGTCTTTGGTACATTAACCACTTTAGTGGCGTGTTTATTAATGGTCGTTTATTCCAAATTCATTAAGAACTTATTCTTCTCTGGATTAATCCCATGCTTATTAAACGCCATTGTTGTCCCATTCACTATTGTCCTTGGAACAGCGGGCACTAATGAAGCCATCCCACTAACTATGGGCAACTACTTCATGATGTTTGGTTGGGTGTTCTTAGGCGAATTCGTCTGTATTAACATCGTTGGTTACATTATCTTCTTAACGTTATCTAAGAGATATACAGGTTTCTATAGAAGTATCTTAGCTACAAGAAACACTGACTTTAAGTGGTAGTTATAGTAACGCGACAAACCAAAAGCTAATCGCAGTTATCAAAGATAGAGGGGTCATAATGAACCTCTCTTTTTTACGTATTTGAGTATTTTAATTGCATATTTTTTGGATATTTTGTGCAATTAAAAAGTTAAAGAATGGCACAAAAAAATCCCCGTTTCCGGAGATTACATTCTTGTTTGGGGCGAGTGACCAGATTCGAACTGGCGAATGCCTGGTTCACAGCCAGGTGTGTTAGGCCTCTTCACCACACCCGCCAAATGCTTAATTATAATAATCTTTTTATACTGTCTTTGTCAAAGTGTTTTTTACAAAACAAAAACCCCACGAGACCAATAATTAATCTTCGTGGAGTTTTCGTTCAATTAGAATTCGATAACTTTGTCGCTTACAATGACTGTGATGAGGTCAACAATCCACCAAATCCAGCCAAGGAAGACGGCGATAAGAATCCAAACAACCATCATTGCCCAGTTCTTGTCATTGACTTTTTTGATGATACGATAGACCATCCAGGTTAAGTCAAGATAGAAGATACAGAAGACAATTTTGAGGACTTTGGATAAATTATCCATCCATTTGATGTAGCCCATTATCTTTTCTCCTTTGACATTATAGTATTTATGCAACGAGGAAGGCCTTGTAGCCTAAGTAAGCCTCGTAAACATCGACTTTGGAAACAATTTCCATTGGAGCGTGCATATTGAGAACTGGAATACCAGCATCAATCACTTTCATGTTGTAGTTACCTAAGATGTAGGCGATTGTGCCACCACCACCTTGGTCAACTTTACCAAGTTCAGCGTTTTGCCAGTTAACTTTAGCGTCGTCCATGGTCTTTCTGATAAAGGCGTAATATTCAGGCATAGCATCGTTGCTACCACCTTTACCACCTCTACCAGTATATTTGTTAAACACTAAGCCTTCACCGAAGTAGGCAGCGTTTTTAGGGTCATTAACGGAAGCATACAATGGATCGAATCCCGCGCTGACGTCACTAGATAACATTTCACTGTTTTCCATCGCGAGTCTAGCGGCCCATAATGGGTGGTCATTGCCCGCTAAAGCTAGTAATTTAGCGATTGCGTTTTCAAAGAATAACGATTGTGCGCCTGTGGCACCGACAGAGCCGATTTCTTCTTTATCGACTAAAATACAGCATGCTGTCTTTTTAACTTCCTTGGTGTCTAATAAGGCTAATAAAGATGTGTATGCACAGCTTCTATCATCATGACCATAACCAGCAACCATGCTTCTGTCTAAGCCATAGTCTCTAGCAGGACCAGCTGGAACGATTTCAATTTCTGCAGAAACGAAATCTTCTTCTTCGATGTCATATTTTTCTTTTAATAAACGTAAGACATTAGCCTTTACTGGTTCTTTGTCTTCTTCGTTTAATGGCATAGAACCTAAAGTGATATCTAAGTTTTCGCCTTCAATAGCTTTGGATAATGTCTTAGCCATTTGATCAGCGGATAAGTGAATTAATAAATCTGTGATACCAACGATTGGATCTTTTGGGTCGTCACCGATATTGATATCGACGACTGTGCCATCTTTCTTACAGACAACACCCACTAAGGCAAGTGGAATGGTTGTCCATTGATATTTTTTAATACCACCATAGTAGTGAGTATCACCTAAGGCAAAGCCTTTTGATTCATAAAATGGATTTTCTTTTAAGTCGATACGTGGGGAGTCAATGTGAGCTCCTAAGATTCTTAAACCATTTTCAATTGGTTCTTTGCCAACGATGAAGGCGGCAACGTTTTTCTTTTTGTTGATGAAGTAGACACGGTCACCAACTTTCACGTTTTTAACGTCTTCAACATTCTTAAAGCCATTGGCTTTTAATAATTTTTCTGCTTCAATGACGGCTAATCTTTCGCTTTTAGCGACACTGATGAAGTTTTTATATCCTTCAGCGAAGTCCATCACTGGCTTGTTATCTTTGTACTTTAACCAAGCATTTTTTCGATACATAGTTCTGTTCCTTTCTAAATAATTTAACAATGCCATTATTGTATAACATTTTTTCGAAATGTTAATGAATACGAGTATTTATTTTTTATTTATTAGCTCTTTTATGACCTTTCCCAAGCCCTTTTTCGCGGTTTCACGATAACCAGCGTGCAAGTCTTTACCTGTAAGGTACATGGTGAGTAATGATTCATCAAATGTCACCTTAGCTGTCTCAATTGGCAAGATATCCACGATAGAAGCGGCATTAATGGCTTTTAAAGCAAAGACTGCACATCGTTCAATACATGGGATTTGTACATAGCCCTTAACAGGATCACAAGTTAAACCTAATGAATGCTCTAACGCTACTTCAGCAGATTGGGCAATCTTCTTATATTCGTACCCTAAAGCGGTCGCGATCATCGCTGCGCCCATTGAGCACGCGACGCCTATTTCTGCTTGGCAGCCTGCTTCCGCACCTGAGATGGAGGCATTAGTTTTAGCAAGTAAGCCAATAAGACCAGCCACTAAGAAACCTTTACGAATATCTTCATATGGGACTTTCTTCATTTCTAAATACTTGAGTACACCAGGAATAACACCCGCACTACCACATGTTGGAGCGACGACAATTAATCCTCCTGCAGCGTTTTCTTCACTCGCAGCGAAAGAGGCAATTGCGACATTGGTTTGGACATCATCTTCTTTATGTTCATTAACCATGTTTTCATACATGGCTTTGGCTTTTCTTTTCACGTGTAATTCGCCAGGAAGTTCGCCTTCAGCATTTATGCCACGACTAATAGAATCTTTCATTACTTGATAGATTTTATCAAAGTAGCCCAGCACTTCATCGCCCTCATGATAAAGGACATATTCCCATAATGAATAACCATAATCACGGCAATAGGTCATAATTTCAGAAAGAGTGCTATGCGGGTATAAATCATTACCGTCTTGCTTCTTTTCTCCGTTTATCGTGATAGCACCACCACCGATGGAGACGATCGTTTCTTTCTTGATTACCTTATTTGGAAGGGTGACTTCAACAAGCATTGTATTAGGATGTTTTACTCTTTTACGTGTATCAAAAGAGATATGGTGTTTCACCTTACCTAGGTACTTATCGATGATGTAATCAGTTAAGTGACCTTTGCCTGTGGAGGCTAAAGAGCCACACAATGTGACTTTTACAAATTCCGCTTCTGGATATTTTTCCAAAATATATTTAACTGCGTTTGTTGGTCCAATGGTGTGCGATGAACTTGGACCATGACCAACATAGAATACTTCTTTAATCGATTGCATAATTAATCACCAAATTCATCTTCTAAGATTTGAATTGCTTCCTCAGTAACTTCATCTTCATCTAAATTAGACATATCTAAATAATTAGGGGTAAAGACAAAGTCTTGGTTTCTCAGACTGTTAATATATTCCACAAACTTTTCATATGATTGTTCTAAATGAATAGAACGATGGGCGATATGTCGTCCTGGTAATCTATCTAAAAATCTTTGATATAGCAAAGGAATATCACCTGTTAGAACGAGCAAAACAACTTGATAACCATATTCATCAGCAATACTTTCTAGTTCTTTTAATTCATCTGTACGGAAATTAGCTTCCAAGATTAAATCTTGTTTCACTAGAGCACATTGCTTAAAGAAATAAATCATGTCACTAGTGGCAACGATAGATAATTCTCTATTCTCTTCACGCGAAGCGTAGCCAATAACATCACAAGCGATTTCTTTTAAGGAATCCTTAGTAACGAAAGGAATTTGATAATGTTCGCTTAGGGCTAAAGCTAAAGTACTTTTACCAGCGGCTAAGTCACCTGTAATGACGATTAATCTTTGCATACCAATTACATAATAATTGTTTTTAAAGTAAAAGAAAAGGCGCGATAGCGCCAATCTTATCTGTGCTTTGCGTGGAAGCTCACGCCCATCGCGTTTGGTCCACAGTGGCTACCAGCGGTTGGGTTCACCACTTCGTATTCAATGTTAAGGTCTTGACCAAAGTGATCTTTGAGCATCTTGCCGAATTCCTCAGCAATTTCTAAGGCGTCAGTATGAGCGATAATCACGCGATGCTCTTTGATACCTTCTTCTAAATCAATGACATATTGTAAAAGTTTTTGTAATGTTTGTTTTCTACCACGGCATTTATCTTTAGTGGCCATTTTGCCATCACTACCGATGTAGATGATTGGTTTTAAGCCAATGATGTTGCCAAAGAAAGCCGCAAAGCCTGAAACACGACCACTTTTGCCAAAGAACTTTAAATCATCAGCATAGAAATAGAAAGCTGTCTTATCAACTTCTACTTCTGCCCACTTTTGAATTTCTTCAATAGAGGCACCGTTTTTATACATCTCGCCAATGCTTAAGCAGATGTTATAACTACCTAATGTGATGCCTTTGGTATCGATAAGAGTGAGTTTTCTTTCTGGATATTTTTCACTTAATTCTTCCATTGCTAAGCGGAGGGAATTAAATGTCGCAGACATAGCTGCAGAAAAATGGACATATAAGATGTCATGACCAGCGGCAAATTCTGGTTCGAAATAATTAATGTATTCAACAGGAGAAAGAGCGCTGGTTGTAGGAATAATACCCGCTCTTAATTTGTTATAGAAAGTTTTGTAATCAAATTCTTTAAAATCTACGTATGGACGAATCTCTTGCCCATCGATGGTATAAGGCATAGAAATAAGTTTATAGCCGTATCTAGCCGCGACCTCTGGGGTGATATCGGTATCGGTATCTGTAAATAATGTATACATGTGTAACACCTCTTTTGAGACATTATAACAAGTGCGCACTACGTCAGGTATAGGCAAGTGACAATATATGGCAAATGTTTAAAACAAAAAACCGGCCAATAGAAGCCGGTTATTTGCTAATTATAAATTGTGATTAGAGACCCTTGTCTTCTAGGATTGGAGCAGCAACATCACAAGCACCAGCGATGATGCCTAAGATGCCAAAGACAATTGGACCAGCGCCTAAACGGTAGTAAAAATTAAGACCGTTAACACCCCTAAAGACAGCGCCGTTTAATAAAATCATTGCTCCGCCAACAATCATTAAGCCACCAGCGACAAAAGCTAATTTCTTAGTTAAGTCTTTACCGATTAATTCATCAATAAACACGAAAGCTAATCCTGCGAGTCCTCCGATAATGATGAATAAGTAGCCGATAAATCCAACTGGAGCGGCCTTGTAAGTACCAGCACCGAAGAAGGCTTCATTCCAAGTAAAGTTAACTCCAGTAAATTCGGTGTGATAGATTTGTGTGGCGATGAACATTGAAACAAAGATAATTAAAGCAAGAAGTGCAGCAAACATTCTAAGCAAAGAATGGAGCTTAACATACTTATTTTGTTCCATTGCGATATCTCCTTTTTGTGTATACAAACAAAATTATAAGAAAATTGAAAGTTTTTACAACTTTTATTTTATCTAACTAGGCTATCAAACTAGCTAAAGCATCCACGCTGTACAAATTACGTGGAACGTTAAACGCTATTTGGTTACCCACATATTCTGAAAAAGCACTCTTACCTGAAGGGATTAATGAAATATCAGGAGTGGCGCCACTCTCAAAGCCAGTGTATTCTTTGGTTTCTTTATCTAAATGACCGATATGCATCATTGAAGAATGATACATGTATTCACTATTTGGTAAGTAATGAACACCAACGGCACATTCACCACCGCCGCTTGTTTCACCAATGATTTTGATGCCCATTAGTTGTGCGTAGCATGGTAAGGCATTGCCACAAGAGAATGAACATTCAGAAGCCATGATGTAGAAGTTAAAGGTATTGCCAAAGACTTCATCGGCGGTAAACTGTCCATCCATATTAACATCCACACTACAAACACTAGTGCTAACAATTCCTAAATCTTCATAGTATAGATCTAATGTCGCTTTGTTATCCTTAGATAAAAGGGCCAGTATTTTTAGCATAACAGCAATATAACCACCACCGTTTGTGGAAACATCAATAATGACATTTTCAATGCGACCATCTTCTTTGAATTTTTGAAGATGTTGCAAGACGTTATAGTAAGAATCGTGTTCACAAGCAGTTATTTTGATTGAACCATCATCATTCAAGACTTCTTCAGCTGTGCCTAATTCAAATGTATCAAAATGGAACAAAGCGGTCTTATGGTCACTAGAAATCGTATATGGCCTATCATCTGTGAAATAGCGTTTCCTGGCTTCAGATAGTTCTTGATCCTGATATTGTCTTTTAATAACACGTTTTCCGCCTGCTGGTTTAGTTTCGCCCTCTTTCCATGCATTGTTAGCGGAGATTAAACCAGTATGGTGATCATCAAATGTCGCTAACGCGGAAGAATAGGCTTCTCCTCTTTTCTTGCCATCAGTGGAGAATAAGTTAGAATAAATGCCTTGATCATGCATATACTTCTTCATGGAATCTATTTTGTAATAGGATTTTAAGCCATAGAAATTGTCTAAAACGAAGAAGAAACAACTATTGTTGTAATCGATTAAATAATTAGGAATAGATTGACCTTTAGTGGCGCTTTCCATTTCCTTATCAACGGTTGTCTTACTGGTGCCTGTTTCAAACTCTTTAGAGAAGTTTTCTACATCCCATGTCGCATAAATGTTTTTGTAATTGTAAAAATGATGGAGATCAGAAGAGCTCACAAAAGCATTATCTAATAAACCTAAAGGATAGAATCTCTTGCCATACTTAGAAAATGTTTTAAAGGCATAGCCACTGAAGTCATATGTGGCATAATTATTTTCTTTAAGTTTGGTGTTAGAGTCTACAAATTGAGCATACTTATTGGCCATGGAATAATCACTTGGATTTTTATCCAATGTCATAGCAGCAGAAATAGAGCCCGCTACCATTATCGTTTTTGTAAGCGGAGAGACAATAGCGGCAAAGTAAATATCTTCGCCATGTTTAATGGTCCATGTAGAAGTGCTGCCTTCGCTAGTAACTTCGCTTTTAATACCTTCAGCAAAGTACGGATTATAGAAAGATGCATATTGGCTCAATGTGAAATATGGAACATAGCCTTCACCATTGATAAACAAGGCGTTGATAGTTCCTAATTTGCATTGTTCCATTTTCTTATCAGTGAGAACTGCTTGATCTAAAAGATAGACACCGATTTCCTTTTCTTCAACAGAATATGACTTAAATATTGAGCAAGCACTCAATAGGAATGAAGTAATAACTGCACCTAGAACTAAAGTTTTTTTCATTTTTATATACCCTACAAATTATTTGCATTGCTCTGCTTCCACTTGTGGTTCCTCTACTTTCTTAAAAACCCAACCTTTTGAGGAAGCGAAAACATGAATAATACAATAAACAATCATGATAATCATGGCACCCATACATGTATCTGTTAAGAAATGAGCACCAACGAGTATTCTAGAGAACATCATTAATAATGTCCAAGCAAAACCAATGTAGAAAAGCATTGTTTCTTTACCCTTCAATTTCTTAAAGAACATTGATAAATATGGCAAGGTCATCATCATGATAGCAGCGGAGCCTGAATGGCCGCTTGGGAATGATTTAAATTCTTCTTTAGAAATCTCTATACCATAAAGAACTGGGTTACCTTGAAGATAATTTTTGTATTCACCAAAAGATTGCCACCAATTATGGAAAGCAACATCACCACTTCTTACGACATAGCGATAGCGTGGACGATGAATAACTAATTTAATTAAAAAACTTGTTGGTAAAAGGGCTAATAAGAAAATAGCCGCCATCACCATTAAAGCAATCCATAATTCATTCTCATCACCTTTTTTACAGGTAAAGAAGCCTAAAGCACCAATGCCACCAAAAACAAAGATGTTAATGATAAGGAATGGAATTTTTAAAGCTTCATTGTTGAAACCATTAATTGATGGAACATCTTTAGAACCTAGCCAGACGGATAAACCATAGCCTAAGGCTGTTAAAAACCATGAAACCAACTTCCAAAAGATATTTAAATCTTTTTTCTTAAGAGAAGTTACTAATAAACCACCTGCGGCAAAGGATAATCCTGCATAGCAAGGGTATGTACCAAACGATGCCATAGCAACACCAAACGGATTACGATCAGAATAAATAGCTTCATTAATTTGCAAATCAAAGAATGAACCAATGATAAAGCCAACTAATAAGACGCCAATAACGATATAGAAATGTCTTTTTTTGATCATGAGAATGCTCTCCAATAACAATTGTAAAGTTATTGTAGCATTTTTTCGTAGCCTTATCATTTGTAATTTATAAATAAATATGGCACAATTCTTACGATATATGATTTGCAAAAGTAACCTTATCGATTTATTAGAAAAATGCTTTGCCTACGTCATTTGTGAAGAACAAGGTGTTGAGTTAGCAAGTCTTTTCTATGACTCTATCGAAGTTAACGAAAAGAACTTTGAAACTTTTAAAAGCGAATTAGATAATATCAAAGATATTCTTAAAGCGGACCTTCAATTCTTTATGGATAGTGATCCCGCTGCTAGTTCTTTAGATGAAATCAAAATGGCCTATCCTGGCTTTAGAGCGATTGCAACATATCGTATCTCACACGCCTTATATAAATTAGGATATAAAGTTGAAGCGCGTTATCTTTCTGAAAGCGCACATAGTTCCACTGGTATTGATATTCATCCAGGCGCGGAAATTGATTATCCATTCTTCATTGACCATGGTACTGGTACCGTTATTGGTCAAACATCCACTATCGGTAAAAGAGTGAAGATCTATCAATGCGTGACTTTAGGGGCTGTCTCGTTAAGTAACGCAAATAGTCTCAGAGGTGTGGTCAGACATCCGCAAGTGGGTAATGATGTCACAATCTATGCTGGCGCTTCATTATTAGGCGCCATCCATATTGGTGATAACGTCACAATTGGTAGTAACGTCTTCCTATTGGATGATGTACCAAGTAACACTCGTGTGATAATTGCTAAACCTGATTTAGTTAAAACAAAGAAATAGCTCACTGAAATATGTTGAGCTTTTTTCTTGCAATCAAAATTAGATTGTATACAATTTATTATGGAGGCAAAAGTTATGAACATTTACGAATTCTCAGCAAAAGACTATCTCGGAAACGAAGTCAACCTCAGCAAATACCAAGGACAAGTCGTCCTCATTGTTAATACCGCAACAAGATGTGGATTCACTCCACAATATGAAGGTTTAGAAGCTTTATATGAAAAATATCGTGATCAAGGTTTTGTGATTCTCGATTTCCCATGTAATCAATTCTTAGCCCAAGCGCCAGGAACCGCAGAAGAAATTCACGCTGTTTGTTCCTTAAGATACAACACTCAATTTCCCCAATTTGATAAGATTAAAGTTAATGGCAAAGATGCCCATCCTTTATTCGTTTATTTAGAAAGCCAAAACGAATCAAAGAAGGTTAAGAAAGTTAAATGGAACTTCACCAAATTCTTAATTGGTAAAGATGGCACATTCTTAGGTAGATTTGAACCAACTGTTAAGCCAGTTGAAATTGAACAATCTATCGTTGATGCATTAAGCAAATAATATGGATAAAGAAGAGCTATTAAAACTAGATAATCAAATCTGTTTTCCAATGTATGTAGCAAGTAAAGAAATAGTTCGACGCTACATCCCTTTGCTTAAGGAATTAGATCTTACTTACACCCAATACATCACCTTATTAGCGTTATGGGAAAAGGATCATATTACCATTAAAGAATTAGGGGAAAGACTATACCTTGATTCAGGAACTTTAACACCCCTATTGAATAAATTAGAGAATAAGGGGTATATTATTAAGAATAAAAGCGATAAAGACGCTAGAGAATTAGTTGTCTGTGTCACCGATGAAGGCTATAAATTAAAAGAAAAAGCTTTTTCAGTTCCACAAAATATCGCTCGATGTGTGTGTCTTGAAAGGGAGGAAGCGATTGAATTTTATCGCCTCCTGCATAAGGTTTTAGACGGTTTTTATGGAAAATAGAAGCAAGATAATTGTTAGAACAAGTATTATTGGTATCCTTGCTAACGTGGGCTTAGTTATTTTGAAAGCCATCGTTGGTCTTTTCGCTAATAGTATTGCGATTATTATGGACGCTATTAACAACTTATCTGATGCATTATCAAGCACTATAACCATTATTGGTACAAAGTTATCACAAAAGAAACCAGACGCTAAACATCCATATGGTCATGGACGTGTCGAATATATTACCAGTTTAGCCATTGGTGTTATTATCATTGTTGCTGGTGTCGGTGCGATTGTTGAATCCATCATCAGTATCATTGAAAAAAGAGAGCCAACATTCAGCGTTATTTCCTTAGTATTAATCTCTATTGCGGTCTTGGTTAAAGTCGCGATTGGCTTATACTTTAGACATGTTGGTAAAAAGGTCAAAAGTGAAGCTTTAAAAGGCTCTGGAATGGACGCTTTATTCGACGCAATTCTTTCCTTTGGTACCTTAGTTTCTATCGTCGTTTCTCTTTTTTGGGATGTCAACATTGAAGGTTATATTGGTGCGGTCATTGGTTTGTTCATGATTAAGTCTGGAATTGACGTTTTAAGAACTTCTTTATCAAGCATTATTGGTGAGCGTACAAGTAAGGAAGTAAGTGAAGCAATTAAACACTTAGTTTGTCAAAATCCTGAAGTCAAAGGTGCTTATGATTTAATCGTTAACAACTATGGTCCAGATAGAGGTATTGGTTCTATTCATATTGAAGTCAGTGATGAAATGACTGCAAAAGATATTCATCCTTTAACAAGAAAGATATCCGCGCAGGTCTATAAAGAATTTGGCATCATTATGACAGTGGGTATTTACGCCACACGATATTAGAAATGAAATCCAAAAAGAAGTTTTGGAACATGAAAACATTAAACAAATTCATGGTTTCTACTGTGACCAAGAAAGTAAAACTATCTCATTTGATGTCATCGTGGATTTTAAAGATCCAGATGCACCAAAGTTAATCAAACAAATTCAAGAAAATTTGAATAATAAATATCCTGGTTATCATTTCTACATCGTGGAAGACAAAGATTTCTCGGATTAAAAGAAAAGCCCTAAAGGGCTTTTTTAATATCTTCTAGGCTGATTGGACCTTGTCTAATTAGTTTTATTTCTTCTCCAGTTAAATCCACAATCGTGGAAGGAAGTCCCCCCACTGATTTACCAGGAATAATAACCGCTACTTCATCGTTGAAGATGGCTTTTACTTCTTCATCATTCATCGCAGGTTTTTGATCAGCGCGATTAGCGGAAGGAACGAGTAATGGCTTTTCTAGATATTTTAGTAAATCTAGTGCTTCTTTATTCTCTGGGACACGCACACCAATGATACCTGTGTTATGTGTCACATAACCAGGAACACTATTCTTACATTTGAGCAATAAAGTGATTGGACCAGGAATGAATTTCTTTAAAGCGTTTAACTCACTTTCCTTAATATAGGCGTATTTAGTGATATCGCTGATATCGGAAAGCATTAAAGTATATGGCTTGTCTTCTCTTCTTCTTTTGATTTGATTTAATAGATGATAGGCTTGTTCGTCATCATAATAAACACCCAAGCCAAAGACTGTTTCCGTAGGAAAAGCAATAACTTGATGATTGTTTAAAGCCGCTTTTGCGGATTCATATAATTTTTTCATAATTAAAAAGTATAGTTTGCTGGTTTTTCAATATCGCTAGCAGTAGTACCAACGGCAATATAAGCATATAAAGTAGCATCTTCAGTTTCTTCAGCGTGACTCTTAAAAGCAACACTCTTTACTTTAAAGTAACCACTTGTCGCAGTTTCATCTCTACATAAGCCATGTAATTCCACTTTTAAGATGTTTGTGGTAACAAATACTGCGGAATCCACTTTCTTACCTTCGAGTCCACCACTAAATGAAAAATACTTAGGAGAAAGAACATCACTCCATGTCATTAAATAGTCTGTGCCTTTTTCATTTTTCTTATTGCAGTAGATAAAAACAGATTGATTAATGTCTCTAGGAGAAATCATTGCACAGTATCCTTCTTTAAAATCAACAACAGAAGATGTATCTAAGCAAAATGATCTCTTCTCAATGTCACAAGCTGTGAGGAGGAGAGACGATAATGTTAGTAATAGTAAGGATTTTTTCATCTTTTTCATATGCTCTTTTATTGTAAACAATATTGCAAAAATTGTTAAATGTCATTTTTAAGCGATAAAAATTATTTTTATATATCTGTTTGTATATGGTATATTTGTTTTTGTTGAAAGAAGGACATAATGATGAAACATTTAATCATTTTTAATCCAAGCGCTGGTAAGGGAAGTGAAGGCGCTCAATTTGAAGAAGTTATCAATAAGAGCTTTGAAGGATTAGATTTTGAGATTTACAAAACTGAAGGGCCACGTAAAGTTATTCCTTTCCTCAAAGCCTATTTAAAAAAGAATAATAAAGACACCGTTAGAGTCTACGCCTGTGGCGGTGATGGCACAGTCCATGAAATCGCTAACGGTTTAGTGGGTGCCAAAAACGCTGAACTCGCTATTTTACCAGTCGGTACAGGTAATGACTTCGTTAAGACATATGGTGTCACAAATGAAAACATCAACAAATATCGCTCATTCAAACCATTAATCAATGGCAAGGCTATTGATATTGACTTAACCAAAATTGAGGGTGATGGTTTAGAAGAACCATGGTATTCCATTAACGTTATTAACTTTGGTTTCGACGCTATTGTCGGTGCTAGAGGTAACTACTATAAGGAACACGGTTTCCCAAAGAAAGTTAAAGAAGGTACAAATCCATATGACTACGCTTTAAAGAATGACGCGATGAAACATGGTCGTTTCAATGACATTGAAGTTTACGCTGATGGCGAAAAGCTCAATGAAAAGCAAATGTTATTAGCGACATTAGCCCAAGGTCAATGGGTTGGTGGTCAATTCAAATGCGCTCCAAAGAGTGATAATACCGATGGTTTAATCGATGTTTGCGTTTTAAAGACCATGACATTCTTAGGTTTAGGTATGATTATTGGTACCTACACCAAAGGCAAACACTTAGATAAGCCAAGAAAGAAAATTGTTTATAGACAAGCTAAACAAATTAAGATGGTTTCTCCTAAAGAATTTGACGTCTGTGTTGACGGTGAAATGATTAAGGGTAACAACTTTGTTGTTGAAGTTTGTCCAAAGGCAATTAAATTAGTTCCACCACAAAGAGAAGAATAATCACATGTTAGTTTCAATCATTTGCGTTGCGGTTGCAGCGATACTTTCACTTACTAGCGCATTTACATTTTGGCCAGTACACCAATGGTATGATTTTTATCGTCCAGTCGTGATGTTTATCGCTGGTTATTTCGCTGGTATCGCCTTTGCGTGGATCTTCTTAGATATCGCTGGAAGAATCATGTGTTCTAAGAAGAAAACATATACCAGACCTTCTAAGTTTGCGAGATTCTTACTTAACTCTGGTATTAGTTATATCAATAACCACGCTCATATTAAATTAACCAAAATCGGATTAGAGAAAATCCCTAATGATTGTTTCTTATTAATTGGCAATCATAAATCTAAATTCGACTCCATGCTTGTTTCACAAGTCTTAAGAAAACGCGATTTAGCGTTCGTTACTAAAGAAGATAATATGAAGATTCCTCTAGCGAATCGTTTTATGTGGAGAAACTGCTATATGCCAGTCGATAGAGGCGATAAGCTTCAATCACTCGAACAATTCAAAAGAGCCGCGGAATTAATCTCTTCTGGCGCTTCTAGTGTCGGTATTTATCCAGAAGGCAGCCGCCAAGAGGAACACGTTATCTTAGGTGACTTCCATAATGGTGCCTTCGCTATTGCGATTAAAACAAGATGCCCTATCGTTATCTTAACCATGAAAGGCACTCCAACAATTCACAAAAGATTCCCTCGTGCATCTCATGTTGAAATGAAGTGTGCTCAAGTTCTCTATTACGAAGATTATTCTTCTATGAATGCGACAGACTTATGCAACTACGTACATGACATTATGTACAAGGAATTAGCGGATTAATCTCACCTTAAACAGTTAATAAAAAAGATAGCCTTTTGGCTATCTTTCTTTTTGTAATGGTGAATTTACCGTTCAAGTGCAACATTTCTAGACAAAAATAAAGGCTCATATCAATCCTGGTGTAAGATATAGTTGCGACACTTATCTACAGGAGGTT
>CADBXE010000019.1 GCA_902798595.1 uncultured Erysipelotrichaceae bacterium
AAAGGAATGTTTTCTTTGTAGAACTGTTCTACATAGCTTTTCTTTTCCTCAACAGAATACTTTCTGTTCTTGCCACCTTTTGGACGACCAATAACTGCTTCAAAATTTCTTTTTGACATAATTACTCCTTTTCACAATCATACTAAAAGAAAAAGTAGACCGCACTTTTTATACGTGTCTACTTTTATCTTATCGGAGCATTAAATTGCCTCACTTATTTTTTTACATTCCTGGGAAGCCCATACCACCCATACCACCCATGCCGCCCAAGCCGCCTGGAGGCATCTTTCCGGTCTTACGGTATTGCTCCATTTTCTTCATCATTTCTTTCATTTGCTCGTATTTCTTTAAGACCTTGTTAATATCTTGCATGGTCTTACCAGAACCATTAGCCACTCTTTGTTTACGAGAATATTTGAATAATTCAGGATGCTTTCTTTCTTCTTTAGTCATTGAGTTGATAATGATTTCGAAGTTACGCATTTCTCTTTCTGCAGCTTCTTGTTGCTCAGGAGAAATCTTTGGCATGCCTGGAATGAGCTTTAATAGACCGCCCAATGAACCAAGTTTATTAATTTGTTTCATCTGTGCGAGCATATCGTTTAAATCGAATGAACCAGACATCATCTTGTTCATTGAATGTTTAACTTCTTTTTCGTCTAACTCTTGTTGGGCTTTTTCAACAAGGGTCATGACGTCACCCATACCTAAGATACGATCCGCCATACGGTCTGGATGGAAGATATCTAAATCAGTGACTTTTTCACCAACACCAGTGAACTTGATTGGGACACCAGTCATATGCCTAATCGAGAGAGCAGCACCACCACGAGCGTCACCATCTAACTTAGACATAATGCAACCTGTTAATGATATTTTATCATTAAAAGCATTAGCGACGTTCACGGCATCTTGACCAGCAGCAGCGTCCACTAAAAGGAGAATTTCTTGTGGTTCAACATCATGTTTAATGTTGTTTAATTCATCCATTAATGTCTCATCGATTTGTAGACGACCAGCAGTATCGATAATTAAAACGTGATAGTCTTCATCGTAGGCTTTTTTCTTCGCGGCTTTAGCGATATCAACTGGGTTCACTTTTGTGCCCATGTTGACGATATCAACACCGACGGATTTAGCGATTTGATCTAGTTGATCAATAGCGGCAGGACGATAAACGTCACAAGCGGCTAATAAGACTTTCTTTTTGAGTTTGTTTTTTAATAAATAGGCTAGTTTACCAGCGGTTGTGGTTTTACCACTACCCTGTAAACCAACAAGCATAATGATTGTTGGACGGCCTGTTTGATAGTTAATTTCACTATCATCACTACCCAATAGCTCAATTAATTCGTCATGGACGATTTTAACGAGCATTTGGCTTGGATTAAGTTTACTTAATACATCTTGGCCTAAAGCCTTTTCTTTGACGTTTGTGGTGAATTCTTTCACAACTTTGTAGTTAACGTCAGCTTCTAAAAGAGCGACACGGATTTCTTTGAGCATGTCCTCCATGTTGCTTTCTGTTAGACGGGCTTGGCCACGGATCTTTTTAAATATGCCAGAAAGGCGTTCAGTTAATGATTCAAATGCCATAACTATAAATAATCCTTTCTATTTCTTCTAATGCTTGAATTTTCTCATCGCCTTCAGCGTCTTTAGCTTTAACGATAAGGTCGAGAATCTTTTTATTCTTTTCTAATACTTTGAGCTCTTTTTCATAATCGTCTAATTTCTTAAGAGCTTTCTTAATGGCGTCTTCCACTGCGCTTCTGCTCACATTATGAGCTTCCGCGATTTCACTTAATGATAAATCATAAGAGAAATAGGCATCAGCGAAGGCATATTGAGTTTTACTCAATAAGTTGCCATATATCTTCAGTAAAGAATTATAACGAATAGTCTTTTTAATCTTATCCATTAGTTATTCTCCACACATAAACCATAGAGGTATTTATCGAGGTCAAATTCCTCTAAATCATCCATCTTTTCACCAAGACCGATAAATCTCACAGGAACACCTAATTCATCTCTTATTGCTAGGATAATACCACCTTTAGAGGTACCATCCATCTTGGTAATAACAATACCAGTTAAATCAGTAACTTCTTTAAAGGCTTTGGCTTGCACAACACCGTTTTGACCAGTCGTCGCATCAATGATTAAGAATGTTTCATGTGGTGCATCTGGAATCTCCTTACTCATGACACGTTTAATCTTGCCAAGTTCAAGCATGAGATTGTTCTTGGTTTGTAATCTACCAGCGGTATCAACGATGACTAAATCGATATTGTCTTCTTTGGCTTTTTTCACACCATCATAGGCAACAGAAGCAGGATCGCTTTCTGGTTTACCAGTGACGATATTAATCTTTAATCTTTCCGCCCAAGTGGTTAATTGTTCCACAGCGCCCGCGCGGAATGTATCCGCGGCCACGAGAAGAACTTTCTTGCCTTGGTTAAGGTAACGATGAGCGAGTTTGGCGATTGTTGTGGTTTTACCCACACCGTTTACTCCAACCACCAACAAAACTGTAGGGCCGTCTTTTCTAAAGACGACATCATTTTGAATGTCACCTTTTTCAGCGTAGCCTACGAACATTTTGTCAACGAGAATTTCGTTAATTTGTTTTGGATCAGTGATGTGTTCTTTTTTACTTTGATTAAGAACTTCTTCGATGACGTTTAAGGTAAAGGAAATACCAGCGTCACTTTCAATCAAGATTTGTTCAAGTTCATCAAAATAATCTTGGTTAACGGATTTATAACGTTCACTAAGACTATTCAACTTGCTAGAAAAGTTTTTGCGAGACTTGCTTAAGCCTTCTTGATATTTATCAACTTTCTTATCTTTCTTGGCAAATTTTTCTTTTAGAAAAGCAATTAGACCCATTAGAGGACACTCCTTTTACTAAGCGCATCTTTCGCTGCCATTTCTTCGGCTTTCTTTTTGCTCTTACCAGTGCCAGTTCCTAAAACGATATCGTTATATTTAACTTGCACAGTGAAGGTGCGGTCATGCGCTGGACCGCTTTGAGAAACTGTGACGTATTGAACAGCGTCACGGTGCTCCGCTTGAATCTCTTCTTGGAGCTTGGTTTTATAGTCGGTTAAGTTATCGGCATCATAGGAAAGAATGTCGTTAAGCAAAACCTTTTTAATGAAACGATAAGCACTGTTTAAACCAGCATCTAAATAGATAGCGCCAACGAGTGATTCGAAGACGTTTTCTAAAATCTTGTCGCTTTCTTTAACTTGGGCTTGGGTAATTGAATGACCAATACGGACATATTCATCAAGACGAATTTTACGAGCATAAGCCGCTAATGGTTTCGTAGAAACCAAAACGCTTCTTAACTTTGTTAAGTTGCCTTCACTCATCTCTGGTCTATTTTTATAAACAAGATCAGCGGTGACATAGCCTAAAACAGCGTCACCCATGAATTCTAATTTCTCATAGTCTTGGTGTTTGGTATTAACTTCACCATTATAAGAAGGGTGCGTTAAAGCTTGCTCATAAATAGCAATGTCTTTATATGTGATATGAAGTTTCTTTAATAAATCACAAACGTTGCTCATCTTTCAAGCTCTCCCTAATCTTATTGACTACGTCAAAGTCCACCATTTGTTTAGCAACTTTTAAAGCGCTCTTAAATGAATAAGCATCGCTATTGCCATGCGCTTTAACGACAACACCATTAATACCTAAAAGCATTGCGCCACCAGTAGACTTATAGTCCATAGTTTCTGACATATCTTTGAAGCCCTTACGGACATGTAAGTATCCTAACTTTGTCCATAAGTTCTTTTTGAAATTCTTTTTAATCATGCCAGACATCATTTTGGCAATGCCTTCCATACCTTTTAACATAACGTTACCGGAGAAGCCATCGGCCACAATAATATCAGCGTCACCATTTAAAACATCGCGAGCTTCCATATTGCCTTGAAAACCTTCGAAGTTCTTTTCTTTTAATAATTTATGTGCTTCTTTCACCAAAGGTGAACCTTTGTGTTCTTCCGCACCATTACTTAATAAATAAGTCTTTGGTTCCTTAGTAGCAAATAAAGCTTGGTTATAGGCTTTACCCATATAGGCAAATTGCACTAATTCTTCAGCGTTATTTTCGTTATTAGCGCCCACATCTAAAACAGTAACTTTTTTACCTTTAATCTTTGTTGGGAAGCAAGTCACTAAGCATGAGCGTTTAACTCCTGGAACAGTTTTAAGGATTAAGGTTGCAGCGCTTAAGAATCCGCCCGTACTACCAGCGGACACCACAGCGTCAAAGCCTTCTTCTTTCATCGTGGAAACAGCCTTGCACATAGAAGAGTTCTTCATTCTTAAAACTTCTAAGGCACCAGCTTCCATTGGCACGATATCAGGAGCATTTACTACACGGCAAAGAGAAGTAAGTTCTTGTAATTCTACTTCCTTACCAAAAACGATGATTTCCACATCTTTATTATCTTTTAAGAATTCTTTAATGGCTTCGACAATTGGCTTGCTGCCGTTATCTCCACCCATCGCATCAATCGCAATTTTCATAAATTAAATCCTCGATTTAATATTGTACCATGGATGTAAAGGCGCACAAAAGTAAAAAATCACTTACATAAATACGTAAGGGATTTTGTGACATAAATTACGCTTTTTTAATATCTTCTTGATTTATTAACGAAGTGGCGTGTTTCACTAACCACTGATATTTCTTTTCGTCTTTGTTCTTTAAGATCTCTTTAGCGTCGTCTCTAGCGACAACGAAAATCTTATAATCATCCACAACATTTAAGAAAGCAAAGTCTGGCATACCAGCTTGCAGAGTACCTGTGAGTTCACCAGGTCCTCTTTGTTTCATATCTTCTTCAGCGATAACAAAACCATCTTCACTTTGTGTCAAGATGTTTAACTTATCGGTGTCTTCTTCATTAGTGGCTAATAAGCAGAAGCTCTTAGAGCCATCACGGCCAATTCTACCTCTTAATTGATGGAGGGAAGCTAAACCAAAATTAGTGGCGTCATAGATAATCATTGTATTAGCGTTTTTAACATCAATACCGACTTCTACAACTTGTGTGCTCACGAGTATCTTAATATCACCGTTGTAGAACTTATTTAAGACCTCTTCTTTTTCTTCTTGCTTCATCTTGCCGTGTAGTAAGCCCACTTTAGCTCTATATCTTAAAACGTATCTAGCGTATAACTGTTCGACAGAAAACCTTCCATCTTCACTGAAGTCGATTAATGGCGCAATAACGTAAGCTTGCTTATCGTTACTTAAAGCATAATCAACCGCTTTAAAGATCTTTTCATCTTCAGTATTCACAATGATGGTTTTCACATCACGTTTAGTGGATGGGAATGTATATAAAGTAGAGATATCTAAATCACCATAAAGAGTTAATGCTAACGAACGAGGAATTGGGGTCGCAGACATCATGAGTAAATCTGCGTGTTCGCCTTTGCTCGCTAAAGCAATTCTTTGGTTCACACCGAATCTATGCTGTTCATCGATGACCACTAAGCCAAGAGATGAATAATTGGTGTCTTTTGTAAACAAAGCATGGGTACCAATGATTAAATCTATATAACCTTCTTTTAAGTCTTGTTTGATTTGTTTTTTCTCACTTGCAGGTGTTGAGCCTAAAAGCAAAGCGACCTTGAGTTTTGTGTTTTTAAATAGTTTTAACGCATTAGCGTAATGCTGTCTCGCTAAGGCATCTGTTGGCGCCATTAAGGCTCCTTGATCACCTCTTAAATAATTAGCGAATAACGCCACAAAACAAACTAAAGTTTTACCTGTACCAACATCGCCTTGAAGAAGTCGATACATTAATCCACTTTGATTCATATCTTCAATAATTTCTCTAGCGGCGGTCTCTTGATCCTCGGTTAATTTATAAGGAAGAGAATCAATAAAAGGTGCGCAAATGTCTAAATCTATTGGTTCTTTTTTAATCTTTGATAAAGACTTGTTACTTTCTCTAATAAGTTGGTTCTTTAAGGAGAACATTAAAGCTTCTTCGTACTTAAGATGACGAAGGGCTTGTTGGACTTCTTTATAGTTTTTTGGATGATGTGCCCAGTTAAGTGCGACCTCTTTATTAACTAAACGATATTTGTTCAAGTAATCATAAGGCACAAGGGAGAAAATTTTGCCTTGTAATTCATTCAAACATTTAATCGCCAAATTAGCGAACAAGTAGTTTTGGAAATCACGTGGAAGTGAATAAACTGGCTTTAACCTCTCTTCAATAGGCACTTCGCCTTTAAGAATCTTTTGTCCATCTACTTCATTTCTCTTCATATTGAAGGTGCCAATGATGGAATATTCTTCATCAATTTTGACCATCTTTGCTAAGTATGGTTGATTGAAGAATACAACTTTATAGTACTTCCTTGATTGAGACATGAAATCAAAGGTAATGACACTGACACCTTTTGATGGAATAGCTTTAGGAACAGAGATTGCCTTACCTAAAAGAACCACTCTTTGTTTATCAGTGATGTTTTTTTCATCAGTATAGGAATAATCATCATACCGATGTGGTAAATGATTAATTACATCATATTGATTAAAAATACCCATACCTCCAAGGAGGTAATTAAGTCTTGGCGATTTGGTGAGCTTTTCCATGATTTAATTATGAATAATTATAAATATAAAGAAAAGAGGCTTTTTAGAGCCTCTAATCATTTTTTTAGATTAATTAAGCAATTGGGAATGCCCCTTTTAGTCTAACAGCTTCTTCTTCAGTAATTCTAAGAATTGTACCGTGGCGTTTTGTTTGAGCGTCCCAGCTGAATTCAGTATTCTTCTTTAATTGTCTCCAACTACTGTCAGCGTTTTTGATATCTTCAACGTTTGTTGTGGCCCATGGGATATAACCAATACTTGTATTGGCATAGAAGTCTGCCATTAAGCCGATTTCAGGAACGTTTGGATCAGTTCTGTCCGCTTGGTTTAAATAGAACCATTCTGGGCCTTCTAAGCACTTATTATCAGCGTTTCTGCCTTCAGCTTTGAAACCGACATCTGCTAAGTTTTGGACGAATTCCCATTCGGCATCATATAAGTTTTGTGTTTTTTGAATTCTGATACCACCATGGTTTTCATTGTTACCACCGTCTTTACAGGCACTGTAGTACCAATCACCAATCTTCATGACAGAACCATCGATAACTTTACGATAATCGTTGTTAATCGCGTATTGGTCTGTTTCTTCCTTGTTTGTATAACCATCTGGGTATTTAACGTTAGGAATGAACTTTTTGGTTTCACCAAAGTGATGGAAGTCTCTTGTGGTTGTGTAATAAACACAGTCTCTTTCTAAAATCTTTGCGTTTGTGCCTTTAGAAACGTCATCTAAGATTGTGGAAGAGAAGAAGATTAAGTATTCACCAGTTTCTTCACAATATATCATTTCAGGAGCCCAAGCCATACCAGCATTAGGAGCAGCAACTTCGATCAATCTTTCTTCTGACCAATTAACTAAATCGTGCGATTCCCAAATAATAATGGAATGGCTACCTGTCTTTGTCGCTTGGTTAGCGTTATTGTTCCAACCGCCTCTTGTATAGACACTTAAGTCTGTAGCAATTAAATAGAATGTATCACCTTCAGGTGAACGGCAAATATATGGGTCTCTCACACCTCTTTCACCAATATGACTTTCTAAAACTGGTTTCAGATTGTCGATAGTTTTTGGTTGGTTTTGAATTGGCATCTTTGAGCCATTCATGTCTTTGAATTTTAAACCTTGACCAACATCTGCTAGAGCAAAATACATTTGTTCACCGACCGCAACTTTTTTACCGCTGTCGTTTTTACCATGTCCTTCACCAACGAAGTGACCAAATAAATAAGCTTTATAATCTTCGTCTTTAATTTCTTTTGGAGCGGCTTTAACTAATACTTCTTGTTCGTATTGTGTCTTAGCGCCATCCTTATCAATGATTGCAGTTAATTTAACTGTCTTGTCTTCAGCTTGTCTATAGACAAGTCCTGGTGCTTTTTGCTCGTTACCTTGAGCGTCGATAACTTTCTTGTTATTGCTTTTCCATGTGACAGTTGCGCCTTCTATTTCAGTTGGAAGATGAATGTTTCCGTAAACGCCATCTTGACGATTGACGACTTCCAATTGATTAATAATGGCTTCGTCTGTTTCTTCAGCGTACCTAGTTTGCCCGCATGCACATAGGGAAACAAGGGCCACTAAAGACACCACAAAAGTTTTAACATTATTTTTCATGATTGTTTCCTCTCTTTTATCTTCTTTATTATGGCACGATTACTTTAGGTAATAAAGAGGAAAAACTCATAAAGAAAAGACCACTTTTTGTGGTCTTTATCTATCTTATAAATCTTATATTATTCGATACCGATTAAGAAGGAATAAACTGGTTGATTGCCTGGTCTAATGTCGAGATCGAGGTCAGAGAATTTTTCTCCGATCATTTCAGTAACTTTATTCATTTCTTCTTCGTTAACATCTTGGCCAACGAGGATTGTGATGATGCTAGAGTCATCATCAACCATCTTTTCGAGCAAGGTCATTAATGTTTCAATCTTATCTGGGCTATCAACGACGATATCTTTTTCGAAGATACCGATGAAATCGTTCTTTTTGACTTTCATACCGTTGAATTCAGTATCTCTAATAGCGAATGTCACTTCACCAGATTTGACGTTCTTAAGAGCCGCTTTCATGCTACGGAAGTTTTCTTCTGGATCAGCTTCTGGATTAAACATAATCGCTGAGCTAATACCTTGAGGAATTGTCTTACTTGGAATGACGTAGACATTTGTGTCAGCATCTTCCACCATTTCGCAAGCTTGAGAAGCTGCCATCACGATATTGGAGTTATTTGGGAAGATGAAGACGTTATGAGCGTTAGCTTTCTTAATCGCGGAGACAAAGTCTTCACTACTTGGATTCATGGTTTGACCGCCTTTAACAACGACGGAAATACCAATTTCTTTGAAGAAGTCTTCAATGCCTTGACCAGCACTGACACCGATCATTGCGTATTCGACTTTTTCTTTATTTTCTTCTTCGTCTTCAAATGCGAGTTCTTGGTCATCGCCACCAACTTTGGTGTTCACTAATTTGACTTTAAGGAATTCACCGAATTGTTGAGCGTAATTTAAGATATCACCTGGGTTAAGCGCGCGGATGTGAACTTTAACGTTGTCTTCTTTAACATTGACCACTAAGTCTTCGCCGTTAGTACTTAATAAGTTGGAGAATCTGTTTTCGTTAAATTGTTTCTTTTCTTTTGATAACTTCAAGATAAATTCTAATAAGTAGCCTTCTTCTTCACCTTCGTCAGTAGAAGCTTGTGCTTCAGTTGCTGTGGCTTGGCTTCTTTCGACAAAGTCACCACCAGCGGCAATTCTCATACCTTCTAAAATACGAATTAAGCCAGTACCACCAGAGTCAACAACACCAGCTTCTTTTAAGACTGGTAAGAGTTCTGGAGTTCTCTTTAAGGATTCTCTAGCTTCTTGAAGCATGAGGTCTAAACACTTTTCAATGCTCATATTGTCTTTGACATTATCAGCAAGGAATTGGGATGATTCACGGATAACAGTGAGGATTGTACCTTCAACAGGATTAACGACTGCTTTATAAGCCACTTCGACACCTTTTTGGAAGGCGGCGGAAAAAGCAGGAGCATCAACTTCTTCTAAACCATCCAAGCCCTTAGAAAAGCCACGGAAGATTTGAGAAGTAATAACACCAGAGTTACCTCTAGCGCCCATTAATAAGCCACGAGAAAAAACCTTGGAAATTTCATATGCATTTTCATCACTTCTGTTTTGAATTTCTTTACTACCAGAAGTTAATGTTAAGTTCATGTTCATACCGGTATCACCATCTGGAACTGGGAACACGTTTAAAGCGTCCACTTCTGGATAGTGATTGTATAAGTTATTGGATCCGGATATTAAAAGAGATTTAAGTGATTGTCCATTTAATGTCTTCATATTTATTAGTGAGAGGATAATCTTTCACCATAGACGTTGACACGAGTGCACAAGTTGCTAAACGCTTTATTGAGCTGATACATAATTGTTTTTTGGCATTCCACGAGAGCTTCAGTAATCTTAACTTCGTTAGAAAGCACTAAATAAACATCAACGGTAAAAGTGCGATTTGGGAATTTCTTCACATAAATCGCATCCTCGATAATTCCTTTCTTAATTCTTTTGTCAACGCGATGGGTTTCTTCGCGTTGAGCAATGCTGGCAACACCATAACACGCTAGCGCCGCTTTACGGGTTGCTTCCTTGATATCTGCTGTATGATAGACCGCTTGGGTCGCATTTGTTTTCTTTTCCATAAAGTAAGGTTATTTTACATAGTAAACAGGATTATGTCAAACTTCGCGCCACAAAATCCTAACATTGTCACGCAAGTTGACACATTATCGTCTTAATAAAGAGAGCAATGGAAGGAAATCTTGATAGACATCCCCATATGCCACAATGATGTGATTGCCAAAACTGGCTTTTAATAATTCGAGAAGACCATCATCGTTAAGCGCAACCGATATTTGCGTCCTACAATAGTTTTCTAATGAGAGGTTTTCCTTAATTGTCGCAGGTATACATAGCGTATTTTCAAGGGTGTAATCAGGCGCGATTTTGCATAAAGTAACACGGCCTTCTGGGAGCTCACCTTTGATACCAATTCCTAACCCACTTTCGAAATGTGTCATTAATTTAAATGAAGTCACCATGTTAAGTGGCACTGTGCAGTGCGCAAGCATAATTGATTGATCTTCATAATTAAATTTTGAAGGATTTGCCATAAAAGAACTACGATTTGTTAATGAATTAACAATATGCATAGTCACTAAACTATGGATGTCACCTTCACAGCCCGCGGTTATGCCTTCTTCATTAAGTAACGCTAAGGCAAGACAAGCGGTGTTTTTATATTTTTTAATGATGTCGAAGCAGCGGATAGTTAACCCATTTAGTTGATGCTTGACCACTAAACGTTTTAAGGCTTTATAAATGACTAAAGCCATCTCTAAGTCTTCCTGGTTTTCCGCTTTAGAAATGAGTTCTGAGGAGTGATTGAATTCTTTTAAATCGAGCATTTCTTTTTCTTCTTGTTCGATTAATTCCTCAAGCTCACTCATCTTGATCTTGATGATATTCTGTTTGAAATTTGTGCAGATGACTTTTGGTTCGACTGGAGAAGCAATCAGCCAAGATGATGCGCCACCGATTAAGCCTAATCTATTATCTTTAACACTCTTATAAGCGCCGATAATAGAGGCGATGTGTTTTATCATGTTAGCGATATGATTCTCGTCTCCAACGAGCAAAAAGCATAATTTGTTGTGATTCTCTAGGTATGTTTTAATTTCTAGACAGGCAGGAAGAGAATTGTTACGAGATGTTGATAAGATGACGACTGGTTCATCGTCTTCTTTAAATTGCTTTAAGAAGAGATTCTCTGTTCCTCCTGAACCAATAAGAATGACGTTGAATAAAGCGTCTTTAGCGTTCTCTACAAGCAAAAGATCTTCTTGGACAAGGAAATTATTGATTTCATCAATAAAGAGCAAGTCTTCGTTTAGTAGATCTTTATTCTTTTTGTGTAGGAAGCTATATATTGGTTTTAAATTGATGTTCATATTTGCTATCTATATTTTAATATAGTTGCCATAAAATAAAAAGCCCGGCGGCTCGCTATTTTGTCCTTTCGGATATCTTCGCCACTACGGTGCTTAACTTCTGTGTTCGAGATGGGAACAGGTGTGTCCACCGCGCCATCGCCACCAGACTTTTTATTAAGAGAAATTTGAATATTACCACATGTTAGCTTTCTTGTTAATAAATAACTTTAAATTTTACTTTTGGGATTCGATTAAAAATCTTAAGAAATTAAGTCCTCGACCTATTAGTATTAGTCAGCTGAACATATCACTATGCTTACACTTCTAACCTATCAACCCTGTAACTTTCAGGGGGTCTTACTTCTTTCGAATGGGAAGTCTCATCTTTAGGTTGGCTTCACGCTTAGATGCTTTCAGCGTTTATCCATTCCATAGGTAGCTACCCGGCCATGCCACTGGCGTGACAACCGATATACCATTGCTATGTCCATCCCGGTCCTCTCGTACTAAGGACAGATCCTATCAAACTTCCTGCGCCCACGACAGATAGGGACCAAACTGTCTCACGACGTTTTGAACCCAGCATCAGATCAGCCTGTTATCCCCAGGGTAGCTTTTATCCGTTGAGCGACGGCCTTTCCACGAAGAACCGCCGGATCACTAAGCCCGACTTTCGTCCCTGCTCGACTTGTTTGTCTCGCAGTCAAGCACCCTTATGCCTTTGCACTCGATGCATGATTTCCAACCATGCTGAGGGTACCTTGGGGCGCCTCCGTTACATTTTGGGAGGCGACCGCCCCAGTCAAACTGCCTGCCTAACACTGTCCTCAGAGCCTGTGAGGTCCGAGTTAGAACGATCATAATCCAAGAGTAGTATCCCAACGCTGGCTCCACGGGTACCAAAGTCCCCGCTTCAAAGCCTCCTACCTATCCTGTGCATGAAGTACAAGCGCTCAATATTAAGTTACAGTAAAGCTCCATGGGGTCTTTCCGTCTAGTCGCGGGTAACCTGCATCTTCACAGGTATTAAGATTTCACCGAGCCTGCTGTCGAGACAGCGCCCAGATTATTATACCATTCGTGCGCGTCAGAACTTACCTGACAAGGAATTTCGCTACCTTAGGACCGTTATAGTTACGGCCGCCGTTCACTGGGGCTTCAATTCAGAGCTTGCACTCCCCCTTTTAACCTTCCAGCACTGGGCAGGCATCACCCCATATACATCGCCTTGCGGCTTGGCATAGAGCTGTGTTTTTGGTAAACAGTTACCTGGGCCTCTTCACTGCGGCTCCATCGCTGGAGCACTTCTTCTTGCGAACTTACGAAGTAATTTTGCAGAGTTCCTTAACAACAGTTATCTCGCTCACCTCAGATTACTCATCTTGACCACGTGTGTCCGTTCTCGGTACGGGCCACATATACTTAAGTTAGAAGCTTTTCTTGAGAGCTGGTATCATCAACTTCCCTACTAGGCCGAAGCCATTCAGTCCCCATCACGCCTTCCCCTTAAAGTGTGCGGATTTGCCTACACACAAGGTACCTCGCTTGGTCCAAAATCCAATAATTGGTATGATTAACCGTCTCTGTCACTCCATCACATATATGCGGGTACAGGAATATCAACCTGTTGTCCATCGGCTACGCCTTTCGGCCTCGTCTTAGGTCCCGACTAACCCTGGGAGGACGACCCTTCCCCAGGAAACCTTAGTCAATTGGTGGATGGGATTCTCACCCATCTATGGAACGCTCCCCTACCACTTTAGATTACTCTAAAATCCGTAATTTCGGTATCATGCTTAGCCCCGGTAAATCTTCCGCGCGGAGGCACTCGACTAGTGAGCTGTTACGCACTCTTTAAATGGTAGCTGCTTCTGAGCTAACATCCTAGTTGTTTGGGCATCTCTACATCGTTTAACACTTAGCATGAATTTAGGGACCTTAATTGACGGTCTGGGCTGTTTCCCTTTTGAGCATGGAGCTTATCCCCCACACTCTGACTGCAAGGATACATTCACTGGCATTCGGAGTTTGATATGAATCAGTACGGCTTGTGCCGCCATCAGCATTTCAGTGCTCTACCTCCAGTGACTATTTAACCTCACGCTAGCCCTAAAGCTATTTCGGGGAGAACCAGCTATCCCCCGACTCGATTGGAATTTCTCCACTATCCACACCTCATCCACGGGCGTTGCAACGAACGTTGGTTCGGTCCTCCAGTGGGTTTTACCCCACCTTCAACCTGGACATGGATAGATCGTCGGGCTTCGGGTCTATGGCTGCATACTAAACGCCCTATTCAGGCTCGCTTTCACTACGGCTCCGCCTCTACGGCTTAACCTCGCATGCAATCATAACTCGCCGGTTCATTCTTCAATAGGCACGTCATTACCCATTAACGGGCTCTGACTTTTTGTAAGCATACAGTTTCAGAATCTTTTCACTCCCCTCCCGGGGTTCTTTTCGCCTTTCCTTCACAGTACTGGTTCACTATCGGTCACTCACTAGGGTCATATTCAATTTCGCTTACGGGGCTATCACCCTGTTTCGCCGACTTTCCCAAGTCGTTCAGCTATCAAATACATATCCCATGTCGTGGTCCGTAACCCCAATCCTAAGATTGGTTTGGGCTGCTCCGCTTTCGCTCGCCGCTACTTACGGAATCGATTTTCTTTCTTTTCCTCTAGGTACTAAGATGTTTCAATTCCCTAGGTATACCTTCTCTGGTAGTTATTGGTTTCTACCAGGATGATGTGACATAACTCACACCGGGTTCCCCCATTCGGATATCAACGGATCAAAGCTCATATCCAGCTCCCCGTCGCTTTTCGCAGGTAATCGCGTCCTTCATCGTCTTCTAATGCCAAGGCATCCACTGTACGCCCTTATTAACTTAACTTCGTAAAATTTAGGTTTCAGTTTCAATTGGTTTAATGCTTAGATCTTTCGATCTACATATTTTTGTAATTGTTCGCATTTGTGAAATCACATTTGCGACATTAACAGAAAGAACATGTTTAATTAATATTCAGTTTTCAAAGAACAATTTCTGAGAGAGACTAATCTCTCAAAACTAAACAGAAGTTACAAACACGTCAATTTCGATAATTCTAGAAATTTTAGGTTTATTTGTACATACGTTAACTACTCTAGTAGAGAGTTAACACTTTCTCCATAGAAAGGAGGTGATCCATCCCCACGTTCCCGTAGGGATACCTTGTTACGACTTAACCCCAATCACCAGTCCTACCTTAGGCGTCTCCC
>CADBXE010000020.1 GCA_902798595.1 uncultured Erysipelotrichaceae bacterium
GCCCATACCACCTAAAACTTCTCTAGCTTGAGCGAAGGCTGCTGGTTCAACAAGGACTTCGATCTTTCCATCTTCTGCTGTGACTTCACGGACATCAACATCAGAGAGAATTAAGTTTTCTTCAACTTCATCTCTGTTGGTACCGTTAAAAACGAATAAACCTGTTTGTGTGAAATTGAAGATTGTGGAACCTAAGTGACCACCTTTTTTGGTGATAGCGGTTCTAACTTCGATAAACGCACGGTTTGAGTTATCGGTTAATGTATCAATGATAAAGAGAGAGTTACCTGGACCAAAGGCTTCATAACGACCCTCAGAATAGCTTTCGGCTTCGCCGCCTTTAGCTTTTTGAATGGCTCTATCAATAACGTCTTTAGTAACGTTTTGGCCTCTCCATTTTTCAATCGCAGAACGGAGTGCTAAGTTCATTTCAGGGTCAGGAACACCATTCTTTGCCGCCATATAAATTTCTTTACTAGCTCTCATAAAGAGTGCGCTTCTTTTCGCAGCGGTTGCGGCCATCGCTTTTGCTCTTACTTCATGTGCTCTACCCATGATTTAAAACTCCTTTTTGTTTTTTTGCGGTTAAAATATTATCACATGTTCCCATATATGTGAACACATTTATACACGTGTGAAAAAATTTTCTTAATAAATTACATCAACGAGATATAGGCCAGAAGCAGGTGCTTTATAGGCGATAATTTCTCGTTTTTCTTTGCCTACTTTAAGGTGATTATCAATGAATTCTAATGGTTCCTTTCCACTAGCAACATTAATTGCAGAACCAATCATATTTCTAATTTGATAGCGCATAAAACCATTGCCATTAAAGGTCACTTTTAGTAAGTCATTTTCCTTAACGACATCTATATTATAGATGGTTCTGATGAATCCACCTTCATCTTCTTCTTTAGAAGTGAAGTCTTGATAATTGTGGGTTCCCACAAATTTATTAAGCGCTTCCTTAAATAAATCAATATTTAAATCCATTGGGTAGATATACGCTAAATCGTAGGAAAGAGGATCCTTGTTTGTCAAAAGAATGCGATATTCGTAAATCTTAGCCTTAGCGTTATATCTAGCGTGGAAATCATCGCCGACTTTGGTGAAGGAAATGATTTTAATGTCATCTGGAAGCATTTTGTTTAAAGCGTACGCTAGTTGTTTTAAATCTTTTTCTTTGTCAGTCACAAAATGAAAGTATTGTTTTAAAGCGTGAACACCAGCATCTGTACGTCCGCTACCTTGGATATTAATTTGTGTGTCATAGACTTTGCTCAAGCATTCTTCAATCTTTTCTTGAACACTAATAAAACCGACTTGCTTTTGCCAGCCAAAGTAATTAGTGCCCTTATATGAACAGATGCCTAATACTTTCATTTTAGAATCCTTTCACTTTGAAGAAGAAATTGATTATGTCAATTGGTTCGCCAGTTCTATCAAATACAAACAAAACAATGATACCTGCGAACATTAGACCGATAAACAAGAAAGCAATCAAATCTCTCCAGGAGAACTTTAAAAGTCTATATCTTGTACGTTTAGCTTTTGGATCATAGCCTCTCACAATCATCGCGTTAGCGAGTTCTTCACTTCTTTCTAAAGCGGAAACAAATAATGGAATAATTAAAGCAATAATTGCACCGAATCTCTTAAAGATGCCACCGTGATTAAAATCCACGCCACGGCTAGCTTGCGCTTTCATAATTCTTTCTGTTTCATCGAGTAATGTTGGAATAAATCTTAAAGCAATAGATAAGGTCATTGCGATTTCGTGAACTGGGAAATGAATTGGTTTTAATGGGGTCATGTACCATTCAAAGGCATAGGTCATGTCCATTGGCTTTGTAGTGCTAGTTAAAATCATTGTTAAAGAAATCATTAACACTAAACGCATTATTATGTAACCAGATTGACATATTGCATCCCAATGAACTTCTAATGTACCAATTGTAAAGGCAACTGGTAGTTTTGGATTATTTGTCGGAATGAAAATATATATCGCCATCAGGAAGATAACTAATACCCATAGTCCGCCTAATGACTTAAGAAGAGCGATTAAACTCACTCGAGAAATCAACATTAAAATAAGTAAAACCACAATGTAGATGCCACTTAAAATAAGGGATGTTGACCACTTATTAAATTGGAAGAAAATTCCCACCATAAATAAAAGGGTGAGGAATATTTTGTTTCGCGCATCTAAACGATGAACGAATGTATCACGGAAGGAATAACGGCCAAAAGTCATTGTGCTCATGCTTTATTCCTCCATTTTTTAATTGCTGCTAATAAATCATCAATGCCACGGATTTGATTTACATCAATATCCATGCCTTTTTCTTTTAATGCATTAGCAACTTTAATCACGGTTGGGATATCTAATCTATCGTAACCTTTAATAAAGGAGAATAATTCCGCTGGGGTGCCATCAAAAGCCAATTGTCCCATTTCTAAGAGAACTACTCTTTGAGCGTATGTATTCACTAAGTCCATATCGTGGGTAATAACAATAATTGTTTTACCTTGTTCATGGAACTCACAAATGAGTTTCATTAAATCTTTGCTACTTTGTGGATCAAATCCTGCGGTTGGTTCATCAAAGATGATGATGTCAGGATTGATGGCCAAAATACCTGCAATTGCGACTTTACGTTTTTCACCACCAGAAAGATCAAATGGTGCTCTCTTATAGTAGGATTCATCCAAGCCAACTTTGTTAAGGGCTTCATGTGCTCTTTCAAGAGCTTCTTCGTTTTTAACGCCGAAATTTTTGACACCAAAAGCGACATCCTTTTCCACTGTTTCTTCAAATAATTGATATTCAGGAAATTGAAAAACTAGGCCAATACGTTGTCTTATACCGCGCAATTTGCGGCTCTTTCTATTCTTATAATTGACGACGTAATCACCAACAACCACTTCGCCTTGGTCAGGAATAATTAAAGCATTAAATGTCTGAGCTAATGTGGATTTGCCACTACCTGTTTCACCAACAATAGCGATGAAATCGTTATCTTTAATTTCAAAAGAGACATCGTTTAAAGCTAATGTCGCGTTAGTGGCTTTCTTTTGATATGTGTAGAAGATATTTTTTATTTGGATGCCCATATATCCTCCACCAACTGATCAACGTTGTCCGCGTTAGAATTGATGCCAATTCCTGCTAATTCTTTTTCAAGTTTATAAACAAAAGGCATATCAAGTTTGACAGCTAAAAGAGCTTCTTCATCTCTTAAAACATCTTGTGGTTTGCCTTCTTTGATTAATTTCCCTTTTGATAAAATCAAAACTTTATCACTTAACAAAGCTTCATCAATATCATGAGTAATGCTAAAGATAGTGAGTTCTTTGTTTTCTCGATGGATGCGTTTTAACCATTTTCTAACTGTAGATTTGCCCTTAGGATCTAGCATGGATGTTGCTTCATCTAAAATTAGAATTTCTGGCCTCAAAATCAAAGCGCCCGCCAAAGCGACTCTTTGCTTTTGGCCACCTGAAAGAGCGATTGGTTCTTTTTTAAGATAATCAAGCATGCCAACGCTTTCTGCGAAGCGTTCGATTTCTTCTTGCATCTTTTCGTGTGGAAAGCATCTGTTTTCCAAGCCAAAAGCAATATCATCTTCCACTGTTGAACCAATAAATTGGTTATCAGGATTTTGGAAGATTAAAGAAACCTTGTTTTGGAAGTTTTGAATATTATCCTTAGTGACCTCTTCACCATTAAAGTAGATTGTGCCACTATTCTTTTCTAATAAACCAACGATGAGTTTTGCCAAGGTAGATTTACCAGAGCCATTATGGCCCAAAACAGAAACAAAAGAACCCTTAGGAACACTAAAGGATATATCGTCAATAACTTTGTTACTGCCGTCATATGAGAAGCTTAAGTTTTTGATTTCTAATTTGCTCATGCTTTGAGATTATATCACGCATCCAAAAAAATGAATATCGATATTGCCATTTTCACAAAGTGAGCTTTGAGATATAGTTACCTCTTTTTATCGCTTTGAAACAAACGCATCAGTTTTAGTATTGCCTTATTGAAGGTTAAATATAAAGTTGATTGACTAGTAATTCCGGTATGTTCAAAATCCTTTAATGAATATCCATCTAAAGTTAATAAAAGCATCATGAATTCTTGGTGTTCAAATAATTCCTTATGATTGAGGATTACCCGTTTAATTTCGTTGATTGAGCGGATACGGTGATAGTCTTCATCACTTTCCGACAAGATAAAAACATTATCATTGTAATCTTCATCAAAGCTCACAAAACTTGTGGTGGTTTTTGACTTATCAGAATAGTAATTGTTAGTCACATAATCAGTGATTTGTAGTTCAACCGACTTTCTCCAAAAAGTGTAAAAAGAACACATCTCAGGATTAAACTTTTTAACGACATAGGGAAAATGGTCTGAACAAACAGTGATGAGTTCCGTAATACCCGCTCCACAACCTTTATACTTGATATCAAGGAGTTCCCAGGCTAGCGATTCAGAAATTTTCTTATATCGCTTGAGAAATCTTAGATAAGCTTCATGGCTGCCTTGTGCTACGAGAGTGTGTTCCTGTTCATCCAGAATTCGTCGATAAGTTTTGCGATTTGGCATAAAACTCTCCTTCCACCATCCTACGATGGTTTAGATATTTGTTTTATGCACCTCCGCTAATAGAATACCTGCAGCTACTGAAGCGTTGAGTGAATTAACATGCCCATATTGTGGAATCTTGACGATATAGTCAGAATTCTTTAAAACCAATGGGGAGACTCCTTTGCCTTCGCTACCTATCACTACTACAACTGGAAAATCATACTTTATAGAAGAATAGTCAATCGTGGCGCTTCCATCAGTGGAAACAACCCAATATCCCTCTTCTTTCAATGTCTTAATGGCTTGATTAAGATTATTAACGACCGCGACTGGGACATAGTTAATCGCGCCGGCGCTTGTTTTGGCGACAGTAGCGTTTAAAGAAACGGAGTTATGCTTTGGTAAAACAATACCAGAAGCTTCAAAAACATCTGCGCTTCTTAAAATAGCTCCAAGATTATGCGGATCATTAATATTATCAAGCATGACAATAATCTTCTTATTTTTCTTATTGGCTTTAACAATGATTTCTTCTAAAGAAACGGTTTGATATGGTTTAAGTTCCGCAGCCAAGCCCTGATGCACGCCACCATCACACATCTTTTCCATTTCGTTAGGGGAAATATTAACGACCGGTAGCTTATTATCTTTAATAAGATTAATAACTTTTTGGTCGTTAAAGTTATGAACAAGAAAAACCTTTAATGCTTTGCGGGCATTAATGGCTTCTATAACTGGATTCTTACCGTATATGAGATTGATATCCTTGTTCATTTAGTTGATTTCTTCAATACAATTAATGTATTCCAAAGTTGATAAGGCTTCAATGATTTCTGTATGTGATTTGTATTTTTTCAACTCTTTAGAGTTAATTGTCAAAGAAATACTATAAACACCTAAGCCTGTATTGTTATACGCTGGGTTAGCTTCAATGTCATCAATTCTTAATCCAAGTTTACGAATAACACCAGTGAAGTTAACTAAATCATTTCTACTTTTAAGTTCTAAATGAATCTCGAAGTGGTTGCTTCTATTCTTCATATAGAATTCGATCTTTGGCATAGCGTTAAGAGTGATAAACGCTAAGACGACAGCGATAATACCAGCGGTATATAAGCCCGTACCAAATGCCGCACCAATGATGCCTGTAAGCCATAAAGCGACAGCGGTTGTTAAACCTTTGATTTGGTTTTTAGAAGAATAAAGGAGAGTATTGCCAGCAATAATAGCACCACCTAAAACCACAGCAGCGGTAATCGCTGGGAAAGCTTCACCATAGTTAGCGGCAAAATGGACATCCACTAATGCAGCGGTTGCAGAGAATAACGCCACAAAGGTAAATGTTCTAAAACCAGCGGTATGTCTCTTTCTACTTCTTTCAAAGCCGAATAACGCACCGATTAGAAACGCTAAAACTAAACGGATAATGATGGTCCAGATATTGAATTCACTAAGCCATCCATTTGTTAATTGATTAATGGGATCCATTGCAATAAAGTCTTTCATGAGAATTCCTCCTACTTACGGTTAATAAAACCTCTATGATTACGAATAAATACTTCGTTTTCGTATTCTTCAGCAGCCTCGGTAAAGGCTTGTTCTTCTGCCTCTTCAGGCTCTAATTCTTTAATTTCCTTGGATATGTGATTAATTTGCGCGGCTAATAAGTCAATTTCTTTAGATGAACCAGCATCAGTAACAACTTCATGTTTGACAGCGCTTTCTGGAGCGTCAACATTGATATCGTGTCCGTATGATTTTGTTAAATATAAACCCAATTTAGCGCATGCTGGACCAATGATTTCAAAGATAATGGATGAGGCCAAAATAACTGTCATAACTAATGACGCTTCATTTTCCATGTTATTTGAAGACAAGGCTCTCGATCCTAACGTCGCTAAAGCAATCGCTACGCTCGCTTGAGGAATTAATCCTAAGCCTAAATACTTTCTTGTATCTTTTGGTTGTCTCGCGGCTAATGAGCCTAAAAAACAACCACCTAATTTACCGATAAAGCGGGCCACTAAGAATCCTAGGACGATAACAATTAATGGAACAGGAGTTAAAGAACTTTGCTTTCCAAAGTTTGAAAAATCAAGATTCATACCACCTCTAACGAAGAAGATTAGCATAATAGGTGGAATGAAGTAATTAACTTGCGCAAAGAGTTTTTCTTCGCCCTTTGATAGGTTTGTGTAAACTAAACCAATAGCGATGCCTCCTAGTAAAGGAGATTGGCCAAATAAAGAGCAAATACCACAGAAGAGTAGTAATACTGCAATCACAACGATTAGACGGTTGTCCGTGGTTCTTTTTGATGATATTAAGAATCTTAGAGCAAAGCCAAACGCCACACCGATGACTAAACATATAAGCATCTTGGCAATTGGCCATGCTACATCAATAAATTGTAATCCTTCACCACCACTAGATTGGTTCATACCAACGCAGATGGAAATGGAGATTGTATAGAGTAATAAAGAGATAATGCTATCCACAACAATGACTTGTAAAAGCATATTCACATAATGACCTTTAGACTTGGTTTGTTTGATGGTCATGATTGTACTCGTTGGGGCAGTCGCACTACTTAAAGCCGCCAAAAGGAGAGACAATGGTACTGGTAAACGGAAAGCAAAGGCGCATAGAGCAAAGACTAAAGCAAACGATGCAATAGCTTCAATAGCGGTAATAATAAGTACCTTCCCGATGCTGCTTTTTATTTCTTTAATCTTAAAGAATTCACCGGCAGTGAAAGCGATAAAGACTAAAGCAATATCACTAATAAAGTCAGTGTTTGATATAAAGTCTCTTGGAATGAGATTAATGACACTTGGTCCAATTAAAATACCAGTCACAATATAAGCGGTGGCATTTGGTAATCTTAATAATTTGGTGAGTCTGGTCATTAAAAAACCACAAATTAAAATCACACCTAGCGCGATGATAATACTACACGCTGTTTTCGCCGAACCCGTAATACTAAGCGCATCTAGCAATCTCTCGATTAGTGATGGATTTGTGGTATCGTTCAATTACATGACTCCTTTTTCAATTAAAAGTTTTCTGATCTCATCAGATTTAGCAAAGTCTTTATTCTCTTTGCTTAATAAGTATTCCTCGTATAAGTGCGAGATATCATTATCAAACTTTACGAACTTAATGTCTAGTCCTAAAACGTAGAACATGTCAGTAAGTGTTTTAAATAAGTTATTGAGCACTTTTAAATCAGCGTCCTTATTTCTAATAAGTTGGTTGATATCTTTAAGTACATTATATAACTCTGCCAAGGCGTTAGCAGTATTTAAATCGTTAGCTAAGGCTTCTAAGAATTTTCCGATGTATTCTGGCTTACCTTCATCTAAATTAACTTTGTTAGCTTGTAATTTAAGTGCGGCTTGTTTATAGGCCATTTGCATTCTAGAAACTTCTTGTTGGGCTTCTTTGACTGTTTCATCAGTGAAATTAACTGCTTGTCTATAGTGGGCATTTAAAATTACTAAACGAGTGACTAAGCCGCCATACATCGCAATCATATCTTTGGCTAAGACAACATTTCCTAAGGATTTGGACATCTTTTCATTGCCAAAGTTAATAAAGGCATTGTGCATCCAATAATGAGCGATTTTACAACTATGTGTGGCTTCCGCTTGAGCGATTTCATTTTCATGATGTGGGAACTTTAAGTCATAACCACCACCATGGATATCGATATGATCACCTGGGAAGATAGTGTCAATCATAACGCAGCATTCTGTATGCCAGCCTGGTCTACCTAAACCCCATGGGGAATCCCATTTAATACCTTCATCAGTCTTTTTCCATAAGGCGAAGTCTAATGGACTTTCTTTTTGTGAGTTCTCCTCCACACGTGCGCCTACGCGTAAATCTTCTACATTTATGCCGCTTAAAGCGCCATAATCTTTGATATTTTCCACACGGAAGTAGACGTCACCATCCCTTTCATACGCCGCACCGATTTTCACAAGGTTATCGATATAAGCGATAATCTTATCCATGTATTCGGTAACACGTGGAGTGATGGTTGGTACTTGAGAGCCAATACCTTTGACGGTCTTTTCAAATTCACCGATGTAGAAATCGGTTAATTCCTTTTCTGATTTACCTTCTTGCTTCGCGGCTTTGATAATCTTGTCATCAACGTCTGTATAGTTACTCACGTAAGTGACGTCGTAGCCGACATAAGTCAAAAAGCGTCTTAAAGTATCAAAGACAACGACTGGTCTCATGTTGCCGATGTGTGGATAGTTATAAACTGTTGGACCACAGACATACATGCTGACTTTGTTATTCTTAATAGTCTTGAAGTCTTCTAATGAATTAGAAAGGGAATTATAAAATTTGATGTTCATAAGTTTGTCTCCTTTAAAGACAATAAGGGGCGAGTATTTAAGTACCCGCCCCAAATAGTAAATTAATTATTTTTCTGGAAATCTTGTTCTCTTAGCATCGTAAGATGTGTGGAGTAATTCTTCAGCGAGTTCGCTACCAGGTTCACCCAAATAGTCTTTGTAGAGTTTTTGGATGTCTTTGTTATTGTGTGATTGACGAATGACTAAGCGTTCATCTTCACTGTATAACACGCTGGCACGTTTAGCGCGGTATGTTTCAAGGATGTCATCATCTTCATTTGGTAAGAAGATTGGTTTGACGAATGGTTGACCACCACCGTTGATACATCCGCCTGGACAACACATGACTTCAATGAAAGCGTATGGAGAAGTACCATCTTTAATTTGGTCTAAAAGCTTCTTAGCGTTAGCCATACCAGAGGTGACGGCAACTTTGATTTCAGTACCATTGATATTTAAAGCAGCTTCTTTGACGCCTTCTAAGCCACGGACAGCGGTGAAGTTGATTTCTTGATATTCTTTACCAGTTAACCAGAAATAAGCTGTTCTTAAAGCGGCTTCCATAACACCACCGGTTGTTAAAACAGCATCGACGTCGTTTGGCATTTCTTTTCTTTGTCTTTCGTACTTCTTAGCGGTACATGGCATGATGGAGACCACAAAGATATCCTTTGGATCTAATTCATGTTGTTTAGCAAAGTAGGACTTAATGACAGCACCCATCATCATGTGTGGGGACTTACAAGAAGAGACGTTTGGAATGACTTCTGGATAGAAGTATTCTAAGTAGTTAATCCAACCTGGGGAACAGGATGTGATCTGTGGAAGTGGCGCAGTCTTTTTGGTAATTCTGTCCATTAATTCGTGTGCTTCTTCCATGATTGTTAAGTCAGCAGCAAAGTTTGTATCGAAAACACGATAGAAACCTAATCTACGTAAAGCGGCAACCATTTTGCCTGTACCGGTTGTACCAATTGGTTCACCGAATTCTTCAGCGATAGCGGCTCTGACAGCTGGAGCGGTTTGAACGATAACTTTCTTACCGGCTCTGAAGGCTTCGTCAACTTTGGCGATTTCTTCGTTTTCATATAAGGCGCCTGTTGGACAGACATTCACGCATTGACCACATTGTAAGCATGGGCTTTCAGCGAAGCTTCTGTTTTGAGCAGGACCAACGATAGCGTTGAAACCACGGTTTTCGAAACCGAGGATGGAAATACCATGAGCTTCTTTACATCTTTCGACACAGCGGCCGCATAAGATACATTTAGCGGTATTTCTCATTAGACCTGGGGCTAATTGATCGATTGTTGCTTTGGATTGTTCACCAACGAACTTTTGATCACGAGCACCAACGATGTTAGCGACTTCTAATAATTCACACTTGCCTTGTTTTGGGCATTGTAAGCAGTTCTTTTGGTGGTTGGAAAGGATTAATTCCACGGAGGCACGTCTGGCTTCGACGGCTTTTTGGGAATTGGTAATGATTTCCATACCTTCGTTAACTGGATAGACGCAAGAAGCAACCAAGCCACGAGCACCGACGACTTCAACTAAGCAAACACGGCAGGAGGCCAAAGAGCATTTGCCATGGTTGAAGGCACAGAGGGAAGGAACGACGTAACCACATTTTCTTGCAGCTTCTAAAACTGTAAGACCGGATTCAACTTGGTAAGGTTGACCATTAATTTTGATATTAACTAATGCCATGGTTATTTCCTCCTATCTCTTGGTGATTGCACCAATACGGCAACCACTTAAACATGAACCACACTTGACACACTTCTTAGGATCAATGACGTGGGCAAATTTACCTGGGTTAACATTACCATTTGGTAAGTGAGCAGGTTCTGTACCAGGAGCGATAGCGCCAACTGGGCAGTTTCTCATACAGAGACCACAACCGATACATTTGTTTGGAAGAATGAAGTATTCCATCATGTTCTTACAAACGTGGGCTGGACATTTGTGATCTTTGACGTGAGCTTCGTATTCTTCTGGGAAAGCTTTAATTGTGGAGAGAATTGGGTTTGTGGCGGTTTGGCCTAAGGCACATAAGGAGTTATTTCTAATAACGTTACTTAATTCCTTAAGGTCTTCTAAGTCTTGAGGTTCACCTTTACCATCACAAATCTTTGTTAAGATGTCTAAACATCTCTTTGTACCAATACGGCATGGGGAACATTTACCACATGATTCGTCGCAAATAAATGTCATATAGAATTTAGCGACGTCGACCATACAGTTGTCTTCGTCCATGACGATAGCACCGCCGGAACCCATCATACTACCAGCAGCGACTAAGCTACCGAAGTCGATTGGAGTATCTAAGTCTTTTTCGGTTAAGCAACCACCGGAAGGACCACCAGTTTGAATGGCTTTGAATTTCTTTCCGCCTGGGATACCACCACCGATATCATAGATTAATTGTCTTAATGTTGTGTTGTACCCATTGGAACTTCGACAAGACCAACGTTGTTGACTTTACCACCGAGAGCAAAGACCTTTGTACCTTTGGTGTCGTTTGTACCAATAGCGGCGAATTTTTCCCAACCTTCTCTTAAGATGTAAGGAACACAGGCTAAGGTTTCGACGTTGTTAACGACTGATGGGTGACCCCATAAACCTTTAACTGCTGGGAATGGAGGACGAGGACGTGGCATACCACGTTTACCTTCAATGGAGTTAATTAAGGCTGTTTCTTCACCACAGACGAAGGCACCAGCACCTAATCTAATATGGCAACGGAATGAGAAGTCTGTACCTAAGATGTGGTCACCTAAGATACCAATTTCCTCTAATTCTTTAATTGCTTTTGCTAAACGTTTAACAGCGATTGGGTATTCCGCACGGACATAGAAGTAACCGTTTTGAGCACCGATTGCGTAACCGGCAATCATCATACCTTCAATAACTGCACATGGGTTACCTTCAATAATGGAACGGTCCATGAAGGCACCTGGGTCACCTTCGTCACCATTACAGATCATGTATTTTGGTTCATCTGTCTTTGGAACGAAAGACCATTTACGGCCAGTTGGGAAGCCTGCACCACCACGACCACGTAAGCCGGATTTTAAGACTTCATCAATAACTTCTTCACGACTCATGTGTAAGGCTCTATTTAAACCTTGGAATGCACCGTTACCAATGGCTTCATTAATATCTTCTGGGTTAATTTCGCCATTACCGTTTAAAGCGATATCTCTTCTTTGTAATTTATAGAAGTTGATTTCGTGTTGTTTTTGAACGTGTTGTTTTGTTTGTGGATCAACGAAGAGTAAACGTTCAACTACTTCATTGTTCTTAATATCTTTTTCGAATAATTCTTCAACGTCGCTGACTTTGACCTTAACGTAGAGAGTTTCTTCTGGGAAGACTTTCACGAAAGGACCTTGGGAACAGAAGCCGAAGCAACCGACGATGTTCGCAGTAACTTTATCTTCTAAACCGTTAGCTTTGATTAATTCGTTGAACTTATCGATGATGACTTGAGAATCAGCGGATAAGCAGCCTGTACCACCACAGACAACAATGGCTTTGTGTCCTGGTTCGCAGTGGAATTTCTTTTGTAAGCAAGCTCCACACTTTTCAAATTTCGCTTGGAGTTCTTTTTCAGTTTTGATTTGTTCCATAACTAGTTAGCCTCCTTTGCGCGATATTCTTCGATAATGTTTTTAACGTTATCAACTTTAACTTGTGGGTAAACTTTACCATTGATGCTCACTGCTGGAGCAACAGCACATGCACCGATACAACGGAGCAAGTCTAATGTGAATAAACCGTCTGGTGTTGTTTCACCTGGTTTAATACCTAATAATTCGCCAAACTTGTCACACACTAATTGACTGCCTTTGACGTAGCAAGCAGTACCTAAACAGACACCAATGACATATTTGCCCTTTGGGACCATTGAGAAGAACGAATAGAAAGTCACAACACCATAGATGTCACTGACTGGTGCACCAGTTAATTCAGAGACCAATTCTTGAACTTCTAGAGGAATGTAGCCATATTCCTTTTGAATGTCTTCAAGAATCATCATGGTTGGAGTTGGTTCGTCTTTATAGCGTTCCACTATTTCGGTAATTTGTTTTACAGCTTGTGGTTGTAATTTTGCCATAATAGCCTCCTAATGATTACATAAAGTAATTCAGCGATATTATTTTACGCATACGAGCGAGTGTAATCAATAAGAAAAAG
Source organism: uncultured Erysipelotrichaceae bacterium (assembly GCA_902798595.1). GTDB lineage: Bacteria > Bacillota_I > Bacilli_A > RFN20 > CAG-826 > RUG14515. Next base: position 13,174 of record CADBXE010000020.1, read on the forward strand.
CGGAATTATTTATAAAATAAAAAGTTAGGCGGTACTAACATGCGTTTTTGTTAACACCAAACCTAACTTTTGTTAGTTATTAATCAATTAGTTGCCTTTGTAAGCATCGACCAAGATTTTCTTCATGTCTTCGACGATTGGCATACGTGGGTTGGCTGGAGAGCATTGATCTTCGTAAGCAAGTGTTGCAACTTCATCAAGCTTAGCCATCCAGTCTTTTTCTTCAATACCGCAAGCTTGGAAGTTTGGATCTAAGCCTGTTTCTCTAATTAAGGCTGTGACTGCTTTCGCTAAGGATTCAACACCTTCTTCTGGAGTACTAGCTTTAAGACCTAATAGACCAGCGATTTCTTGATATTTCTTATCAGCACAGTAATGGTTGTATTTTGGCCAAACACTTAACTTGGTTGGCACTTGTCCGTTGTAGCGGATGACGTGTGGGAGCAAGATAGCGCAAGCATAGCCATGCACCACGTGGAACTCAGCGCCCACCTTATGAGCGAGTGAGTGTGTCATACCTAAGAATGCGTTCGCAAACGCCATACCTGCGATGGTCGCAGCGTTGTGCATTTTTTCTCTAGCTTCAAGGTCATTTGGACCGTTCTTAACCGCACGTGGTAAGTATTCAAATACTAATTGAATTGCTTTTAAGCAAAGACCATCAGTAAAGTCGTTGGCCATGACGGAAACATAAGCTTCAATCGCATGGGTTAAAACATCCAAACCAGTCATCGCTGTAGCCGCTCTTGGAAGGTGAGTTGTGAACTCTGGATCAACGATCGCGATTGTTGGTGTTAAGGAGTAATCAGTTAAAGGATATTTCTTGTTATTAGCCTTATCGGAAATAACAGCGAATGGGGTTACTTCACTACCTGTACCAGATGTAGTTGGGATACAAATTAAACGTGATTTTTTACCTAATTCTGGATACTTAAAGGCTCTCTTTCTAATATCCATGAACTTTTGTTTTAAGTCATCAAAATTGACTTCTGGGTGTTCATAGAACAACCACATACCTTTAGCGGCGTCCATAACAGAACCACCACCTAAAGCAATAATGGTATCTGGTTCAAATTGCTTCATCATTTCTGCGCCTTTTCTGACGTTAGAAATATCTGGATCTGGTTCAACGCCACTGCAGATTTGCATGATTGGTCTTTCTCTTCTTTGGTTGAGTTGTTCCTCAATCTTACTTAAGAAGCCTAATTCAATCATGGATTTATCTGTGACGATAAAGACTTTGTGCATTTCTTTACAGTCTTTTAAATATTGAATGGAATTGCGTTCGAAATAAATCTTCGCAGGAACTTTAAACCATTGCATAGTATTTCTCCTTTTACCAACTAATTTGATATTGAGTAAGTTAACCGCACTGATGTTGCCACCAATGGAGTTATGGCCATATGAGCCACAACCAAGTGTTAGTGATGGTAGGAATGAGTTATAGACATTACCAATACCACCAAAGGTAGATGGAGAATTCCAAATAATACGAATGGCTTTCACAAGTTCGCCAAAATCATCGGCCATTTTTTGTTCTTTGCAGTGGATCGCAGCACTATGGCCTAAGCCGTTAAATTCCACCATTTCTTTTGCTTTTTCAAAGCCTTCTTTTTCGTCTTTTACACAGAAATAAGCGAGGACGGGTGATAGTTTCTCTCTAGAAATTGGTTCCTTTGGTCCAACTTGTTGGCAGAAAACACCAAGCAAAGAAGTGTCTTCTGGAACATCAAATCCAGCTTGTTTTGCAATCCAGTGAGCGGATTGGCCAACGATGTCTGGATTGAGTTTTCCGAGTTCGGCATCCTTATCACCTTCGGCATAACCAAACATATATCTAGAGAGCTTAATTTTTTCTTCTTTGTTAACAAAATAAACTTTGAAACGTTTGAATAACGCAATAGCTTCATCCCAAATATCTTGGTCAATGATGGCGGCTTGTTCAGAAGCACAAATCATACCATTATCAAATGATTTAGATAAGACGATGTCATTAACTGCTTGTTCAACGTCACATGTTTTATTCATATAGGCAGGAACGTTACCCGCACCAACACCCATAGCAGGTTTACCACAACTATAAGCGGCTTTAACCATGGCGTTGCCACCAGTTGCTAAGATGGTAGCGACATCTGGGTGATTCATCAACGCATGTGTAGCGTCCATACTTGGATGTTCAATCCATTGAATACAGTTCTTTGGTGCACCAGCAGCTTCTGCCACTTCTTTCATTAAGACAGCAGCTTGTTTACTACTTTGCTGTGCGCTTGGATGGAACGCGAAAATAATTGGGTTTCTGGTCTTTAAACAGATTAAAGATTTGAAGATAACTGTACTTGTTGGGTTTGTGACTGGGGTAATACCACAGATAACACCAACTGGTTCAGCAATCTTTGTGATGCCAGTTACTGGATCGTTATCGACCACACCAACGGTCTTTAAAGAGCGCATATTGTTTTGCACGTATTCGCAAGCGAATAAGTTCTTTGTAGCCTTATCTTCAAAAACACCACGATGTGTTTCTTCGATTGCGGCTTTGGCTAATGTACCATGATGATCTAAGCCCGCGACACAACATTTAGCGACGATATAGTCAATTTGTTCTTGATTAAGATTTTCAAACTCTTCAAGAGCTTTGACACCTTTGGCCACTAAATCATTAATTTCTTTAGTTACTTCTGGGGCTACTACTTTTTCTTCAGGCATACTTTTTTGCCTCCCTATTTTTTATTAATTTTGTGGAAGAAGACCGCTAGCGAACGGGCTAAATCCATATTTTCTACAATGATGTTTTCTGGGACCACTAAATGAATTGGAACAAAGTTCCATATTGCTTTAATGCCACTATTAATAAGTTTATTAACGATTTCTTGTGTCACCTCTCTAGGAGTGGCAACAATCGCGACATCTACACCTAATTCTTTAATCTTATTATCTAAATTAAAAATGGAGTATATTGGCTTATCGTTAACAAATCCTCCTGTGATGGATGGATCAATATCAAAACCAGCGATGATTTCTAAGCCATAATCATCAAAGCCCTTGAAAGATAATAACGCACTACCTAAATGACCGACGCCCACAAGGATGGCTTTATTAACCTTGTTATAGCCTAAGAATTCTTTTAAATGTTCAATCAAAAGATTGACATCTCGACAGCAACCAGGTTTAGAACTATTAGGAGAAACGATTTGCAAATCTTTTCTTACTTGTTCTTCACTAACGTCTAAAGCCTCCGATAATAAGCGAGAATTAACTTTGTTAATACCGCTATTTCTTAAAGATAATAAAACGTTTAAGTAGACGGGATATCTTTCAATTTGTTTTAACGAAACTTTTGCTTTCATACACTAGTTCGGTATTTTTTTACCAATCTTTTTATACCCTCTTTTTATGGGTAATTCAATATTTTTTTACCGAAGTACTATTATATATGTGTGTTTGTTACAAAGTAACAAAAAAAGAGGTCTTTTTCTGACCTCTTTGTTATTAATGAGACATTCCCCACCACATGTGGGTAAAGAAATAAGCAGCAAATATTACTATGCCGAGCGACAAATGAGTAATGAGTCCAATTCCTGACCCTCTTTTTGTCTTCATTCCTCTTGTCATAATCGCAATAAAAACACCCAAAAAGCCAAAGAGAACGCCTAAGATAAAACCGGCAAACATTGAACCTTGTTGCACCACTATTGGTTCATAATCAGTTTCGAAATCAGGTTCTTCAGCTGATTCTGGATTATCAATCATTTTATCGATATAAGCATCTCTATCCTCTTCTGAAATCTTATGACCACAATAAGGACAATAACTTGCTTTGCTTGGAAAGGTACTTGAACAAATTGGACATTTCATAACGATTGCCTCGTAACGTTTATATTCTATATGTAAATATAGATTATTCAATTATATTTTGATTTAGCCAATAAAAAGCAGCGGTTTTCTATCGCTGCTCTTCCTTATTCTTTTACCAAGGTCTTTTTACTTGCCAGATAATATCAACGTTTGGATTTGGCAATAGATTATTATCTTTCAAATATTTCATCTGTCCAACGTAGATTCGCCAACAAATAACTGCTTTTATGAAATATCCGATATTAATAAGTGATATGCCTGAAAGCAGTACGATAAGAAAGATAGAGTGACCGTATATGAAAAATTGCACAGCCCAAATAATAAAAGGTGTGAGCAAGACATGCATGACAACAAGCATAATCGCGCCTTTTATCACGTCTCCTAATGTATAAAATCTATAGAAGTGGTCAGGAATTAAATGCAATCTCATACCGAATCCTCTTATTGTGGGGGATTATATTATTTTTCTTTGATTAAATGCAAACTTTTTTTACTTTTTTTACCATAAAAAAGCAGCGATTATCTCGCCGCTTTGTTTGAATAATTTTTTAAAAATTATTGTGGATTCACAGTGGTCTTTGCTTCCACTTTTTTATTTTTTGCGGTTATATCGCGTATCGCGGAAACAACTGCGATAATGAGCAACGTAAGAATAGTTCCTCCGATAAGGACCACTGCGATAAGAATAAATGGATCGCCAAAGGCCGCTAGAATGATGCCGCCCCAAGCAAAAGGAATAAGCAACACTAGAAGTATAATCGCAGCGATGGTACCTACAAAAATTTCAACGCCAGAACAAACCTTATAGAGTTTTGATTGTTTCATATTATTTAGTCCTTTTCCTGACTATATCATAACATTTTTACTATGACGTGAATAGTCTAGCTAGTTTTTGGATTATAGATAAGCGATTTCGTTTTGTTTTTTACGGGCGAATAATTTACTCACCGCTTCTTTTACTTTGACTTTGCCATCAATAATCGCTGCAACGGTATCGATGATTGGAAGCTGTAAATTGTATTTCTTTTCTAATTCAATCGCGGCTTCTAAGGAGTTAAGGCCTTCAATGACCATACCAACTTTTTCTTTTGTTTCTTCCAAAGAATAACCTTGACCTAATAAGTAACCCGCTTTATGGTTTCTAGAATGGACACTGGTCGCAGTCACAACGATATCACCAATACCAGTTAAACCAGAGAATGTATTGACATTCGCACCCATCGCTAAACCAATCTTAGTGATTTCTCTAAGGCCTCTGGTAATTAACGCTGCCTTAGCGTTATCACCATATCCTAAGCCATCGCTCATACCAGCGGCTAAAGCGATGATATTCTTAAGAGCGCCACATAATTCGACGCCTAAGATATCTTGGTTTGTATATACTCTTAAAGAAGAGCTATAGAAAATGTTTTGAATTTCTTCCGCGATTGGAAGTCTTTCACAAGCGGAGACAATTAATGTTGGTAAACCAATAGCCACTTCTTCTGCATGGGTTGGACCACTTAAAGCGACGACTGGGAGATCTTTTTCTTTTAAAACATCATGAATAATCTCACTAGTGGTCATTAAAGTGCCTTTTTCCACGCCTTTAGCGACGGTGACGATAATTTGGTTACTTTGGAAGTATTTCTTCGCTAGCGCGGTCGTTTCGCGCACATAAATGGATGGTACAGCGATTACCACCACGTCTTTTCCTTCCACTGCTTCTTCGATAGAGCAAGTGAAGAGAATGTTTTTATCTATTTCTACGCCAGGAAGGTTTTTGTGTTTGTGGGTTTTAACAAGCATATTAACTTCTTCGGTAATACGTGACCATAACATTACTTCATGTCCACTTTTACATAAGAGGTTGGCTAATGCGGTACCCCATGTTCCTGCGCCTAATATACCAATACGTTTCATAGTTTACTTCCTTGTAACTATAATACATTACCACAATCGAAGATTAATGACTATGTCTCCACATAGGCATTTAGCGTTTTGTGTAACAAAAAAGAGATGCCCATTTGGACATCTCTTTAATCTAAATATGTTGATAATTAGTCAACCCAGGTCACTAAGACAACTGGAGCGTTATCGCCACGACGGTTTTCGAGCTTATATTGCTTTGTGTAACCACCATTGCGATCCTTCATCTTAGGACCGATTTCGGCAAATAATTTATCTAATGCATTGGCGCCTGTAGCTTCATCAGCAACGATGTTACGGACGAAAGCAGCAGCTTGACGTTTGGCGTTCATGACATCTTCTCTTTTTGTTAATGTCACTAAGCGGTCAGCTTCTTTAATGACGTCTTTTGCAGTGGCAGCGGTCACTTTGACAGAACCACGGATGATTAAGTCAGTGACGACATTGCGGAGCATATTTTCGTATTTGCTCTTGGTATAAGCGGCTTTGAATCTAACGCCGGTTTTACCGTGAACATTTCTTCTACCTTGTGCTGGCATGTTGATTGGCCTCCTTATTCAAAATCTTTGAATGATAAGCCATAAGCCGCGAGTTTCTCTTTAATTTCTTTGAGAGACTTTTTACCAAGGTTTTTGACTTTCATCATTTCTTCTTCGGTTTTTTCTGTGAGTTCTAAGACGGTAGCAACACCGGCTCTCTTTAAGCAGTTATAAGAACGGACAGATAAGTCGAGTTCTTCAATAATGAAGTTCTCATATTTGTTTTCTTCCACTTGGACGACATCCTTTTCGATGTTGATATCGCGAGCGATTTCCGCAACGTCAAGGAATTTAGAGAAGTGGTCGATTAAGATTTTAGCCGCCATTGCGAGAGCTTCTTGTGGAAGCATGGAACCATTGGTCCAAACTTCGATTGTTAAAGCGTCGAAACGGGAATCGTGACCGACACGTGTGCCGTCAACGATATAATTGGCTTTCTTCACTGGGCTATAGTTACTGTCTGTGCAGATAGTACCTAATTGTAAACTTGGGTGAAGAATCTTATTTTGTTCACCAGTGACATAACCACGGCCATTACGAGCATGAAGAACCATGTGTAAGGAACCGCTTTCTGTAACATTGGCGATCACTAAGTCTGGATTGACAACTTCCACACCGGCTGGGCAAACGATGTCGCTTGCTTTAACAACGGCTGGACCGGTAACGTTAATTTCTAATCTCTTATTAGAAGCATCTTCGGCGTCAATTCTTAAGACTAAATCTTTTAAGTTTAAGACGATGGTTGTAACGTCTTCTTCAACACCTGGAAGTGCGGTGAATTCATGACGAGCACCTTCAACTTCAACGGCATAAACAGAAGCGCCTGGTAAAGAGGATAATAAGACTCTACGTAAGGCATTACCTAATGTGAGACCAAAGCCTCTTTCTAATGGTTCGATTACAAAGCGACCATAGTTTTCATTACCATCGTAGTCGGCTTGAGTAATACCAAATCTTTCAAATGGGTTTGCGATTTTCATAAGATTGATAACCTCCTAAAATAATTAGCCTCTTGGTTTCTTTGGTGGGCGGCAACCATTGTGTGGGATGGGGGTTGTATCAACGATACTTAAGACTTGTAAGCCGGCAACTGCGAGGGAACGGATTGCACCTTCACGGCCTGGGCCTGGGCCTTTGACATCGACGTCAACTTGACGGATGCCTTGTTCATAAGCGGCTTTGCCAGCAGCTTCAGCAGCTTGCATAGCAGCGAATGGAGTAGACTTCTTGGCACCTTTGAAACCATTGGCACCAGCGGAGCTCCAAGCTAAGGCGTTACCTTGTTCATCACAGATTGTGACGATTGTGTTATTGAAAGTAGCGTGAATGTGGGCAACACCACGTGTAAATGAACGTTTGACTTTCTTTTTACGAATTGTTGTTTTAGCCATAATTCTATACTCCTTTCATTAACCTTGTGGCGCCATCTTCTTGTTAGCAATGGTCTTACGTGGACCTTTACGAGTTCTGGCGTTTGTTTTTGTTCTTTGACCGTTAACTGGTAAACCTCTTCTATGACGTGTGCCACGGTAGCAACCAATTTCGGTTAATCTCTTGATATTAAGGGCGACTTCTCTACGGAGATCACCTTCTGTTTTATAATTACTGATTTCATTACGGATAGCACCTAATTGTTCATCCGTTAAATCTTTGACTCTGATTGTGCTGTCAACTTTAGCACCTTCGCAAATTAATTTTGCGGTATAACGACCGATACCATAGATGTAGGTAAGAGCGGTACCTACTTGTTTGTCGTTAGGAATATCAACACCAACGATACGTGCCATATTCTAATTTCCTCCTAAATTAACCTTGTCTCTGTTTGTGCTTTGGATCAGAACAAATGACCATGACTTTGCCATGTCTTTTGATGACTCTGCACTTGGAACAGATAGGTTTGACGGAAGGTCTGACTTTCATAGTTTTTTCCTCCTAA
>CADBXE010000021.1 GCA_902798595.1 uncultured Erysipelotrichaceae bacterium
CCAGCATATGCTTTGCAATATAAAACCCCACATCAGTACAAAACTGACATGGGGTATTAGGTCTTTTTTTGAACTGTCTACTTTCGCTTGACTAGTTCACAATTTAACCTCACTTTTCTTTTATAAACTTTTTACCTTTTTCGATAGCGTCTTTTTCCCATTTTGGAGTTTCATCGTTGTTAAGTTCATCCATCAACTTCTTTTCTTGCTTACTTAATTGATAGTTCTTTAATAAGTCTGGACGATACTCTTTTGTGAGTTTTAATGATTGTTTTTTACGCCACTTCTCAATAGCCCCATGATTACCTGAATATAGGATATCTGGAATATAGCGACTATCATATTCAAATGGTTCGCTATACTGTGGGTATTCAAGTAAGCCATTTTCAAATGATTCATCGACAATGGAATCCGCAGCAATAACGCCATCTAATAATCTTATAATAGAATCAGAAATAATCTCCGCACCGATCTCTCCACCTGTGAGAATGTAATCACCAATGGACACTAGTTCATCAACGTACTTGTTAATGCGTTCATCAGTACCTTCGTAATGACCACAAATAAGGATAATGTGTTCATAATTCTTAGCGAAATATCTAGCACGTGCTTGATTGTATGTCTTTCCTCTTGGTGAAAGAAGAATAACGTGACTGTTATCTTTTTTGACACTTTTTAAGCAGTCGATAACTGGTTGACACTTCATAATCAAGCCAGCACCTCCGCCTACAGGAGCGCTGTCCACGCGACCGTATTTATCAGTGGTAAAATCACGGATATTAACGATCTCAATTTCCACTTGTTCTTTGGCGATTGCGCGCTTGATGATTGAGTTGGTTAAAAAACCATCAAAGAATTCAGGGAACAATGTGAGGATACTTATTTTCATAGCATACCTCCAATTACATTAATCTCAATTTCCTTTTTGTTAATATCAACTCTTCTAATAAAAGCTTTCACAAATGGGACGAAGAAGTCTTCTTTACCCGCTCTTTTGACTCTCAATGTGAGCTGAGCTGGGAACTCTTCTACTTCCTTGACAACGCCCAATTCTTGACCTTTTTCATCAAGAACTTTGCAACCTACAAGGTCCACAAAATAATAGGTGTCTTTGTCCATGCTGTCATAATCTTTTAAGGCATGAATTTCATAGCCCTTAAATTCTAAAGCTTCTTCTTTGGAGTTGATGCCTTGTACTTTAACGAAATCGAATTGACCGTTGCTTCTATAACTTTCCACAATACATGTCATACGTTGCTTGGTATTAGCTTGATATAAGAAAATCTCTTTACCTTCTTGATAACGCTTACTAGCGAAATCTGTTTTGCTGAGCACCTTGAAAGTACCATCTAAAGAGAAGGCATCAGTGATATAACCAAGTAACAAGTATTCGTTTTGCATACTATTAACAAAAAAGAGGATTAATCCTCTTTTCTTTCATCATCAAAGGATTCAAATTTGAGATGGACGTGTTTTTCTTCGCTCTTGCCAGCAATAGAAACAACTTCTCTAATTGCATTAGCAATGACACCACGACGACCGATTAATCTAGCGGTATCGTCTTTTTCGGCTGCGATAATAATTAAGACGTCTTTCTCTTCTTCGTTCACTCTGAGAAGAACGGAATCAGAATCTTCAACGATTGGATCGATGATAGTCTTAACGATTTTTTCGTAATCCATCGTGAACTCCTATTTTTCGTTTTTCTTGTTAGCAACGAATTTGGCGTTTAAGCCTTTGCGGTTGAACATGGCTTTAACTGTTTCTGATGGAACAGCACCGGCGTTTAACCATTTTAATGCTAATTCTTCATCGATAACGGCGTTTTCGATACCTTTGGCTGGATCATAGTAACCAATTTGTTCGATGTAACGGCCATCACGAGCGAAGTGACTGTCAGCGGCGACGACACGGAAGAATGGATCTTTATGTCTACCGATTCTTGTTAATCTAATTTTAACTGCCATAATAATAGCCTCCTAATTTTTATGTCCGTAGCAATATTACTAGTAATAATAAGTAGTGTCAAGCATTTTTGCTTTACAGTAACAACATTTATATAAAAAAGGTTTGCAAAAGCTCTTTCTAATTGTTATTATACATAAGCATGTTTTAAAACATGATACGGATGTTCCGCTGTCGAAATGAGAATGAACATCAAGAGAACGTTACTTGAAGGAGGTCAAAAACGATTATGAACAATAACTTAGTCAATGAGATCACCGCTAGTCAATTACGTAATGATTTACCAGAATTCACTTCTGGTGACGAAGTCAAAGTGTCTGTCCGTATTGTTGAAGGCAACAAGACTCGTATCCAAAACTTCCAAGGCGTCGTTATCTGTCGCCGTGGTGGTGGTGTCTCCGCCACATTTACAGTTCGTAAAATGTCCGGTGGCATCGGTGTGGAAAGAACTTTCCCTGTTAATTCTCCATCCGTCGCTTCTGTGCAAGTAGTGCGCAAAGGTAAAGTGAGAAGAAACAAAATCACTTATATCCGTAAGTTGTCTGGCAAATCTGCTCGTATTAAAGAAATTCTCTAATACTAGTGGTCAGATAAAAAATGGGCTTGGAAAAGCCCTTTTTTATTGCCTTGTGCGCGCAAAACCTCATATAATGAGAAAGATGAAAAGCAAGAAAATATATAACATTGTTAAAGCAGTAGGAGCCTTTCTATTGCTCGTTGGCGTTTGCGTTAGTGCCGCCCTATTTTTTCATACCTATTACTATGAATTAATTTATGTTTCCGGTGCTTCTATGTATCCGACATTAAATGGTGATGAAGACGAGAAACAAGGCTCAATAGTGGACTTTGGTATTGTGGATGCCCACGAATCCGCAAAAAAGCACATCAAAAGATTCAGTATTGTTAGCACATATTATCCAGATAGCACAGATTATGATTTAACCACTAACAAAGTTAGACCTAATGCTAAAAAGAAAATTAAACGCATTATAGCTCTTCCAGGCGAAACATTTGAGATTAAAGAAGACAAACTCTATGTTATGAAGGATGGCCAATTTGATTTAGTCCCATATAAATTCAAAATCGTTACAAGCGAATTGGGAGTAAAAGATACCGCAGAACCAATTACATTGAAAGATAATGAATATTGGGTTTTAGGAGATAACCGCCCTGCAAGCAGAGATTGCGCCTCTATCGGAACACCAATTAAATATGAAAACATATATGGAGTTTTAGTAGCTATCGAAGGCAAAGGTAAACTTTATATGAATAAAAAAGGGACATACGATGTTAAAGATAAACAATATCGTTGGCCAGTATTTTATTAAGGGAAGGAAATAACATGGGACAACAAATTCACTGGTTTCCAGGACACATGAATAAGGCTTTTAACGAAGTCGAAAATAAGGTTAAACTTGTTGACGTTGTTATTGAGCTTTTAGACGCGAGAGCGCCATTTTCTTCCATCAATGAAAATCTAGAAAAAGTCATCCAAAATAAGAAGAAATTAATCGTCTTAACTAAGATTGATTTAGCGGATCAAAACGCCACAAAAGAATGGGTTGAGGCTTTAAAGAAAAAATACGATTCCATTCTCACATTAGACTTAAAAAATAATGGTGCAGAAACCATTCTTTCCAAAGCCGTTATTGCCTTGGGAAAAGACAAATGGGCCAAAGAAATGGCTAAAGGAATGAAACCACAACCAATCAGAGCGATGATCATTGGCATTCCGAATGTTGGTAAATCTTCTCTCATTAATCGCATCGCTAAAAGAAAGGCTGCAGGCGTTCAAAACAAACCAGGTTTTACCCGCGGCGAACAATGGATTAAGGTCAATAAAGATTTCTTGCTTTTAGATACCCCTGGTATTCTTCCGATGAACTATGAAAACCAGAAAAAAGCAGCACATCTCGCCTTAATTGGTGCAATACGTGAAGAAATACTCCCGAATGAAACACTTGGTGAAATGCTTTTAGAATATTTGAAAAACCAATATCCATCTGCCTTAAAAGATAGATTTGATATCGAAACTGTTGGTGATAGATTAACCGTCTTAAATCAAATCGCTGAAAGACGTAAATTAGTGGACAGTGTTGGACAAAATGACTTACTTAGAGCCGAGGCGCTATTGCTTAAAGAATTCAAAGATGGCCTTCTTGGCAAAATTACATTAGAAAAGTATGGCGCTTGATTTAGATGAGCAATATTACGCTCAAGGATATAAGTTTATAGTTGGCTGTGATGAAGCGGGAAGAGGGTGCCTCCTTGGTCCTGTTTTTGCGGCGGCTGTTATCTTACCTCAGGGGCTCACTTCTCCTTTAATTAATGACTCAAAACAATTGAGCGCCAAGAAAAGAGAAGAAGCCTATGATTTTATCGTCAACCACGCTATTGCATACGCCGTTGCTTCCGTGGATGCTGATGAGATAGATGAGGTTAATATTTATAACGCTTCTAGACTCGCTATGCAACGTGCAATCGACAAACTAAATCAGGACTTTGATCTTGTTTTAACAGATGCGATGAAAATGCCAAATTATCCAAAACCAGTCATTGATGTTATTCACGGTGATGCGCTTTCTTTATCCATTGCCGCTGCATCAATATTAGCGAAAGTATCTCGCGACCGCTTATGTTTGGAATTAGACGAGAAATATCCTGAGTACAATATCAAGAAAAACAAAGGATATGGCACCAAATATCACCTTGAAGCGCTCAAAAAATATGGCCCAGTAAAACACTTGCACCGCTTCTCTTACGCTCCTGTAAAAGCCTGCTTTATTGAAAAAGTTTCATTATTTTAAAGATTTTTAGGAAAAAAACAAATTTGTACCCTTACTAGTTAATAGGAGGGTTTTTTAATGTTCCAACATGACTCACGAGAATTACTAATATATTTAGCGGTCAAATATAACGGAGATAATATGAAAATATTGACTGCGCTTCATTTGCATGAAGACTTAGAGATATCGCCAGAGGAAGTCAAGAAAGTGGTTTCTTCTTTAAAGTGTAAAGCACTTACGATTATCGATTATAACTATCCCGAAAAACTTAAATATGCCCATCGCCCACCGATTGTGCTTTTCTATTATGGCGATATAACTTTGTTAGATGATAAAAACCAAAAGTATGGTGTAGTGGGTTCTAGAGACTATACAGAATACGGACAACTTGCTACAAGAAAGATTGTTAAAGAAATGGGCAATAAGCCAATACTAGTTTCAGGACTAGCTAGAGGAATAGATACAATCGGACATTCAGCGGCAATAGAAAATGGTGCTAGAACAATTGCTGTTTTAGGTTCTGGCATTGATAACTGTTATCCGCCAGAAAACAAAGAATTGTATAAAGAGATTAAAAAGAAACATCTATTGTTAAGCGAATATCCAGGCATGGTGGAACCGGATGGTTCTCATTTCCCGTTGCGTAACCGCATCATAGTGGGACTTTCAGACGTTTTGGTGGTTCCACAGATTAGAAGCCATATGTCTGGAACGATGATTTCGCTTAATCTCATGCTTTCGCTGAACAGGAAAATATTTATTGTTCCATCCCCAATTACCGAGGAGACAATAAACAATCAAATACTGATGGAAGGTGCCGAACTTGCGGAAAGCGGTGGGCAAATATTAGAAGAAATGAATTGGAATTAAAGTCATAATTTTTTCTTAAATAAAGTTCTCTTTTATTTAATTAAGGAATAAAGGAATTTGTTCGTTGACAAGCATAATAAAGAGGCTTATATTTTTGAGACGGAAAACCAAAGAACCTATGAAATTAGTTATTGTTGAATCACCAGCCAAATGCACAACCATCAAGCGTTATCTAGGTGACAACTATATCGTCATGGCGTCTCTTGGACATATTCGTGACTTAGCAACATCTGGTAAAGATGGTTTAGGTGTGGACGTCAAAAATGACTTCCAACCAACATATATTGTCAATAAAGATAAACAACACATTATCCGTGAGCTTAAAAACGCTATGGATAAATGCGATGAAGTTATTCTTGCAACCGACCCTGATAGAGAAGGTGAAGCAATCGCGTGGCACTTAGCCCAAGTTTTAGGCTTGGATGTTGAAACCACTAAACGTTTGGAATTCCATGAAATTACTCGTGATTCCATCGGTGAAGCGATGAAGAATCCAAGAACAATTAATAAGAGTCTTGTTTCTTCACAAGAAACACGTCGTATTATTGACCGTATTATTGGTTTCAAATTATCCACACTTTTATTCAAAAAGATTCATTCCCGTTCTGCGGGTAGAGTGCAATCCGCCACATTAAAGATGATCGCGGATCACGATGATGAAATCGCTAAATTCGTTCCAGAAGAATATTGGACAATTACCACAAAGATCAATGCTTTTGGTAAAGAATTTAATGTCGCATTACTCAATGACAATGGCAAAGAAATCGATTTAAAGAACGGTGAACAAGCACACGCTATCTTGGATAGAATTCCAGAAAAGCTCAATGTTTCTAAAGTTGAGAAGAAGATTAAAGTCAGTGATAGCAAAGAACCATTCATCACTTCCACTTTACAACAAGAAGCGTTTTCTCGTTTAAAATTCAAAACCAAGAAAACTCAACTCGTAGCCCAACAATTATATGAAGGTATCGAAGTTGAGGGTGAACACGTTGGTTTGATTACTTATATGCGTACTGACAGCACACGTTTATCACCAACATTTGTGGAACGTGCGACTGCCTACATTACCGAAAGATTCGGCAAAGAGTACTTGGGCCACACTAGAAAGATTAGACAAGTGAGTATGATGCAAGACGCTCATGAAGCTATTCGTCCAACAAGTAACCACCGTACTCCAGAATCTGTTAAAAAATTCTTAACAAACGATCAATACAATCTTTATAAATTAATCTATAACCGCACAATTGCATCTTTGATGCAGTCCAAGAAGGATGAACAAATGAGCGTCTATCTTGAAGGTGATGGATTAACATTCAAATTAGACTTAACTCGTACCCTTTTCAAAGGTTATGAAGCGGTCTATAAAGATACCGAAAAAGAAGAAAATCACTTTGACTCCTTCCCAGACTTCGCTGATGATGAACAATTCGAAGTGGTGCTTAAGGAAACTGAACAAAAATTCACTCAACCTCCAGCCCATTATTCCGAAGCTAAAATCGTTAGACTTATGGAAGAAGTTGGTATCGGTCGTCCATCAACATATGCTTCCACAATCGATACAATTAGAAAAAGAAAATATGTCACCGATGAAAGTGGTATCTTAATTACCACAAAACAAGGTAACTTAACTTCTGTTGTCTTAAATAAATACTTCCCAGAAATCGTTGATGCTAAGTACACAGCGTTAATGGAAAAGAAATTAGATAACATTGAAGAAGGTAACCAATCCAGAAACAAGATTCTCAATGACTTCTACTATCAATTTATTGAATTATTCGATAAAGTTAGCAAAGTTATGTATAAGGAAAGCTTCGTTGAAACTGGTGAAATGTGCCCAGAATGCGGTGCTCCTCTAGTAATCAAAGAAGGTAAGAATGGTCAATTTGTTGGCTGTTCGAACTTCCCAAGCTGTAAATATGTCAAGAAACAAGAAAGCGATGCTCCAGCACCAACACCAATTGGTGAAAAGTGCCCAGAATGTGGTGGTGAGTTATTGCTCAGAAACAAAAATGGTAATTCCTTCATCACTTGCAGCAATTTCCCAAAATGCCGCTACACAAGAAAGGTTGCGTCTACAAACTCTTCCCCAGTTGTTGAAGAAGAAAAACGTATCAAAGATTGTCCAGATTGTGATGGCTACTTGGTTAAAAAGAAAGGAAGATTTGGTTACTTCCTTGGCTGCATCAATTATCCAAAGTGCAATCACATGGAAAAAATAGTTAGGAAGAAACGGAATTAAAAATCCGTTTTTTTCTTTTATTTGCTATTATTAATGTATGAACAAACCAGAACAAGAATTCTTGGATCATCTTCTAGTGGTGAGAAATTATTCACCTCGCACAGTTAAAAGTTATCAGGAAGATATTGATAAGTTTTGCGAATTTATCTATCACGAAGGTGTCATGATTGATGGCGTTGATGTGATTTGTATTCGTAACTTTTTGACTGAAGAATTAAACCAAGGCATTAGCAAGAGAAGTTGCAAAAGACGCCTATCATCTTTGAAACACTTTTATAAGTATATGGTTAATGTAGGTTATATAAAAGATAATCCATTTGTTTTTGTATCCGCTCCAAAAGTGGAAACCAAATATCCACATGCTCTCTATAAAGATCAAATTGCGGAGCTTTTTAAACGAAACGCTGAAAGAACAGATGAACTCGCTTTAAGAGATCAAGCTATTCTCTATTTGCTCTATTATTCTGGCATTCGAGCGGATGAATTAGTTAAGCTAGATGTGCAATCAATTGCCATAAAGGACCGAGTAGTGCGTGTGCTTGGTAAGGGAAACAAGGAAAGAATCATTCCTTTTACCGCGGATTGTCAAAAGGTTTTAAAAGCCTATATCGATAGGGAAAGAATTGTCCTACTAAGAAAAAGCAAAGACATGACGCCAGCTTTATTCTTAAACGCTCAAGGTGAAAGATTAACAACTCGTGGTCTAGAATACATTTTAGACGCTATCGAAGAGAAAATTGGTCTATTTGTAGGTTTACACCCACACATCCTCAGACACTCATTTGCCACACACCTACTAGAGAATGGAGCGGACCTTCGTGTCATCCAAGAACTTCTCGGACACGAGAGTATAAACGCGACCCAGGTGTACACTCATGTCACCGAGGAAGCAATGAAAGAAACATATATGTCTGCTCACCCAAGAGCGAAAAAGAAGTAAATCTCACCCAATAATAAATATTATTTTCTACTTGCATGCGCAAATGCGCTTTGGTAAGATATTAAGCGCTGTGGAAACAGCAAATACACACATTGTGGATTGAACCGCCAATGTGCTTGTTAAAAACAAGTGGCCGGGTTCTTAGAAGCAATGGAGGTACAAACAAAAGGAGGCCTAATAATGGCAGAAGAAAAGAAAGAAGTTCTCGAAGAAGCTAAAGTTGAAGCTGCTCCAGAACAAGCTGCTCCAACAATGGAAGCAGTTATGCATGATCCTGATGCACCAGTTATCACAATGAGAAAGTTACTCGAAGCTGGCGCTCACTTTGGTCATCAAACCCGTAGATGGAACCCAAAGATGAAAAAGTACATCTATGGTGCAAGAAATGGTGTCTATATCATTGACTTACAACAAACAGTCGACGCAATCACAGTTGCCTACGCTAAAATGAAAGAAATCGTTGATAACGGTGGCAAAGTCTTATTCGTCGGCACAAAGAAACAATGCCAAGAAGCTGTCCAACAAGAAGCTTTACGTTCTGGCAGTTTCTACATCACCAACCGTTGGTTAGGTGGTACATTAACAAACTTCAAGACCATCCAATCCAGAATTAGATACTTGAA
>CADBXE010000022.1 GCA_902798595.1 uncultured Erysipelotrichaceae bacterium
TGCTTTCTATAACACGACTCGAATAAAAAACAGGAACCTTAATTGATTCCTGTCTTTACCCGGCTTTTTTGAAGTGTGTCCAATTTGGGGTTCACTTCATAAGTGAGAGGCTAAGTTTAGAAGTATATTTTATTATGCCTTTGGTACGAATTCGAACAAATCGATTGTAGAAATGCATGTAGAGCCATCGTCTGCATCAGCAGCGAGGTTTTTAATTGTCATGGTGTTCTTGCCAGCGACAAGATTAACATCCGCCATCTTGTAGTCTGTAAATGTGCCACCTTCTGCTTGTCCTGAAAGAGTAACAGCGGTATCGTTAATCTTAACTTCCATTATGTCAGCGAAGACATCGGTATTTGTGGATTGATAACCGCCATGTGCTCTACAGAAAACATGAAGTTCATAAGCACCAGCTTTTTTGGCATTGAATTCTAATGTCAAAACTGCGTTTTGTGGCCAGGCATCAACCATATCGGTTTCAACGTTATGTGAATCTTTAAATGTGATAGCGTTGTTTTCACTTGTACCGCTTTCAACTTGAACAATAACACCACCATTGGTGACAGTGATTGCTAAAGTACCAGCGTTGTAGCCATCTTTTTTAGCGGTAATTGTAACTTCGCCTTTCTTAAGACCGGTGACTAAGCCAGCGTTAACAGAAGCAATTGTGGCATCGGTAGTTTCCCATGTTGCGTCGGTAATCACAGTATCGCCAACTTTAGCAGTAAGTTGGACTGTTTCTTGTGGTTCTAATGAAACCTTGTTGTCAGCAGCGGTAACTTTGATTGTTTCTTTCTTTGGTGTGCTGGATGTTTGTTGTGTTGTTGGCTGTTTGTTACCACACTTTGAGCAATCACTTGATTGATCGTTGTTAGCTCCGCAAGCCACTAAACCAAATGTTAAAGACAAAGCGATAAGTGGTAAAAATAGTTTTCCTTTTCTCATTATTAAAATTTTCATGTTACAAAAAACACTTCAAAACGAATGTTGTTTTTAATAACAAAATCCTTTCTCTAAATTTTATTATATAAGATATTTCTTTATTTTTGCTAGTCATTATCGTTATTTTTTCTTAATAGAAACAAAAAAGGTCCCTCACAAAGTGAGAGACCAAGTATTTATTTAATGAAAACTAAACTATGCCTTTGGAACGAACTTAATGGTATCGAAGTTAACTGGGTTGTTATCAGCGAGAGCCTTAAGTGTGAGGGTGTTGGCACCATTATTGAGATCGACATCAGCAATTGTATATTCGGTCCAGCTATTGCCGTTTAATGTAACTGATGTTGAAACAGCGTTACCATTCAATTTGATTTCAAATGCGGATGCTAAGTTACCATCAAATGTAACACTATAAGCAATTCTAGCAACGAAAATCATTGTGAACTTACCAGCTTTTGGAGCATTAATTGGGACAGTTAATGTTTCACCTTGTGGGAATGCATTAGTAACTCTGTAGCCACCTGTAGCATCTTTGAATGTGATAGCAGCGCCTTCTTGTTCGCCAGCTTCAAATTCAGTAAGGAATGAACCTTCGACGACTTTTTCGTTAACTGTAATGGACACTCTGGCTGAGAGCATACCTTCTTTAATGACAGTAATTGCGACACTACCTTTAGCAACGGCAGAAACTAAACCATTCTCATCAACTGTTGCTTTGGTTTCATCGGAAGAAACATATCTAGCACCAGCTGGAGCGCCTGTTAATTGTAATGTTTCACCTTCTGTGACAGCGAGTTCTGTATTTGTGATGACGATTGCATCTTTAGCGGCGGCTGGTTTAGCAGTGATTGTAGCTGCTTCTTTAGAATAAAGCATGACATCATCCATGTATGGAGCGGAAGCTTTGAATTCGAATAATAAGACATTATCGCCAGCTTTGATGTCAACTTGTCCGAAGGACACTTCGGCGAATTCACTACTGGAACCACCTTCTAAAGCTTTATTTGTTGGAGTGATAGCAGCTTCGTTGAATTTAACATCCATAACAGCGGTTAAATCATCAACAGCAGTTCTGGAAGCCATCATAACGACTAATTCGGCTTTAATGGCTTTGTCAGAAGCGAATGTCAATGTTTCTTTATCGCCATTATCCATGTGAGCGATACATTGGGCGTCAGAAGCGTTACCACTTGTTCTGGCATAAAGTGGAGTACTGCCATCATCGCCTGTGCCCCACCAACCATCAGCGGCATAGTGATCAGCATCTTCCATCTTTAATGTGCCTAAAGCAGCTGGTTTTCTAACAGTGATGCTCACTGAACCACTGGTGTAGCCTTCTTTAGAGGCAGTAATTGTGGCAGAGCCAGAAGCGATTGCTTTGACTTTACCTGTTTGATCAACTGTTGCGACCTTTTCATCGGAAGATTTCCATGCGACGTCGGCTTGGTCAGCAGTTAATTGAACTTCTCCGTCGATTTCTAATTCGACTGACTTCTTGTCACCAGGAGCTGTAGCGTTAATCTTTGGTCTGGCTGGGACGGAAGATGTTGTTTGTTGTTTGCCATTTGAATTACCTTGATTACCACAAGCAACTAAGCCCATACCAAAAAGTAATGTAGCAGCAAGCATTGGGAGAAAAACTTTTTTCTTCATTTTAAAATTCCTTTCTCTTTTCTTTAAAATGTTTTCTCAAATGTGGATTACAACGTCAAAAGGGCATCCGTGAGAATGCCCCTAAATAACAATGTAAACCCCTTTATGGTTCCATTATATATGAATGCGTGTACAATTGTAACAAAAATCTAAAATTTCTTGATGCCACAATAAAAAAGACCCTCTTACGAGGGCCTTTATTAGTATAAAAACTAGTCTAACTTAGTTCTTTGGTAAGAATTTGTAGCAGTCTAATGCTGGGGCTTTTCCATGGAATTCAAGAACGAATGTGTTTTCGCCTTGTTTAACTTGGACATCGCCGATTGTGACGTTTTGAGTCTTGGCACCCATTGTGCTGCCTTCGCCTCTTTCAATCTTAGCTGTTGCTGGGCAAGTGACCGCAGCGTCGTTAAGTTTGATTGTGGCGTCAGTACCGAAGATATAATCTTCAGTCATTTGATAATGTGGAGCACCAGAGATTACTAATGTCATTGTTTGTGCCTTTTCAGAATTGAATTTATATGTTAATGAAATTTCTTCGCTAACATCATAACCGGTAATATAGGCACCACCACTGTGGCCATACCTAATATATGAACCATCTGGGTACATATGGAAGCCTAAAGATTCCCAATCAAAGCCTTCTTCTTGAGCTTCGGCTTCAACTCTAATTTCACCTGGAACTGGTTTATCAGTAACAGTAACTGCTACTCTAGCAGAGTACATACCATCTTTCTTAACTGTAACATAGGTAGAACCTAAGGCTTTACCAGTAACTAAACCTGTACTATTGACTTCAATGAATTCTTCATTGCCAGAGACATAAGAAACACCTGTTTTGTCAGTTGGCTTAGTAAGGTTAATTTGAGCTGTTTCACCGATATTGATACTTAATTCGGTATTAGCGGCAACGATTTGTTCTTTCGCTGCGGCTGGTTTAGAAGTAATTGTGGCTTGTTGTTTGGTATAGAACGCTAAGTCATCAATATATGGAGCGGACGCTAAGAATGATAATTCTAAAACGTTGTCGCCAGCTTTAAGATTTTGTTCACCGAGTGAGAATTCAGCGAAGTCATTATTTGAATCAGTAGCTTCGAAGATTTTGCCGGTCATGGAAATAGCGGCATCATTTAATTTAACGCCCATCACGTTGCCCATATCTTCGACACCGTTAGAGGAAGCCATCATAATGACTAATTCAGCTTTGATTGCAGCACTAACATTAAATGTTAATGTTTCTTTATCGCCTTCATCTAAATGAGCGAGACACTTGTTGTCAGAAGCATTACCTTCAGTTCTTTCAGAGATTGGCATATAGCCATCATCGCCTGTGCCCCACCAACCATCAGCGGAATAGTGTTCAGCATCTTCAAAATGTAATTTTGCTAAGGCAGCTGCTCTAGTGACTTTAATACCAAGTCTACCATCTTGGTAGCCATCCTTCTTAGCAATGATTGCAGCATCACCTGGAGCAACAGCGGTTACTTTACCGGTTTGATCAACAGTGGCTACCTTTTCATTTGAGCTGGACCATGCGACATCACTAGGATTAGCGGTCAATTGTACTGTTTGTTCAACTTCTAAAGTTGTTTTGTTGTCGGCTGCTGTAATAGTAATTTTTTCTTTTGCAGCAGGAGAGCTTGTTGTAGGAGTTTTGTCACTACTACCATTATTTCCACCATTTTGGCAGGCCACTAAGCCACCAAAAATTAAGCCCAATAAGGCAACTGGTAGAAAAATCTTGTTTTTCTTCATTGTAAAATCCTTTCTTTTTTAGAAAACATAATTTCTATCGGACTTAAAAATAACACCCTAAAAACAGAAAAATGTTACTTTTGTTGTCCCTTTATCTACTTTCATTATACACGTTCATTGCGCCTGTAAATATATAAAAATAAGAAAAAATTGAATATGAAAGAAAATATGAAAAAGAAAAAAGGCCACTTTTACATGGCCTTATATTTCAGCTTATTAAAGCTTACTTTTTAAATTTCTTTGGTCCTTTGAAGGACTTGTCTGGACGATGGAGATGTTCTGGGCGGGACGCTCTTTCTTTTTCTTCATCGTAGTTTTCTGGTTTTTCAGCGAATTCCTTATGGGAAACTTTGACTTTACCTTTTTCGTCGATTTCAGTGACTCTAACTTTGAGAATATCACCAACTTTGACGACGTCTTGGGCTCTATCAATGTAACCATAGCCTAGCTGGCTAACATGGCACAAGCCATCGACATTACCGAATAAGTGGACGAAGGCACCATAGTCTTCAACACGGTTGACTTCACCTTCGAAGACTTCACCAACTTTAGCTTCACGGATGATGTCTTGGATCATACCTTTAGCTTTGTTGATGGTTTCTCTATCCATATGGTAGATAGTGACTTGACCATTATCTTCGATATCAATCTTCACATTGTCGCATTGGGCAATGATTTCATTAATGACTTTACCACCAGTACCGATAACTTCTCTGATTCTATCTGGATCAATGAAGAATGTATCCATCTTAGGAGCGTATTTACCGACATCTGGACGTGGTTCACTAATGGCTTTAGCCATAACTTCACGGATTTGGGCTCTAGCAACATGGGCTTGGGCTAACGCCTCTTTTAAGACTTCACGGGTGACACCCTTGATTTTAATATCCATTTGTAAAGCAGTAATACCTTTTTCTGTACCAGCCACTTTGAAGTCCATATCACCGAAGTGGTCTTCTAAACCTTGAATATCGGTAAGGATTGTATATGGGTGTTTGCCATCTAATGGACCAGAACTGATTAAGCCCATCGCAATACCACTAACCATGGCTTTGATTGGGACACCAGCGGCCATTAAGGACATACAGGAAGCACAGATGGAAGCTTGTGAGGAGGAGCCGTTAGATTCCACGACTTCTGCCACTGTTCTAATTGTGTATGGGAATTCTTCTTCACTTGGAATGACATAGGAGAGAGCTCTTTCGCCTAAAGCACCGTGACCGATTTCTCTTCTACCTGGAGAACCCATTCTACCAACTTCACCAACAGAGTATGGTGGGAAGTTATAGTGATGCATCCAGTGACGGGTATCTTCTTCGGTTAAGTTGTCGATGATTTGGGCATCGCTCTTAGCACCCAATGTTGTGATACTGATGACTTGTGTTTGGCCACGAGTGAACATGGCGGAACCATGAGTTCTTGGTAATAAGTCGACTTGGGCGTCTAATGGACGGATTTCATCAACCTTACGACCATCTGGTCTAATCTTTTCATCAGTAATTAATCTGCGCACTTCTTTAGCAACAAGACCTTCGAGGGTTTCGTTAACCATGTGCATGACTTTTTGATGAGTCTTTTCATCTTCGTATTTACGTGTATCGTAATCGTCTAAGATTTCGTTTTCGATAGCGTCGATAGCGTCTTGTCTTTCTAACTTATCAAAGATAGAAATGGCTTTCTTTAAACGTTGTTCAGCGCGATCTGTGACATCTTTTTCAATTTCAGGATCACATTGATATAATTCAATTTCTCTTTTTGGTTTGCCAATTTCTTTAATAATTTCTTTTTGCCATTGGCAGAGTTTTTTAATAGCTTCATGACCAAACATTAAGGCGTCGAGCATATCTTCTTCGCTCACTTGGTCAGCACCAGCTTCAACCATGTTGATGGCTTCTTCAGTACCAGCAACGGCTAAGTTGATATCACTGGCTTCTTTTTCAGCCACTGTTGGGTTGATGATGAATTTACCATTCACTCTACCAACATAGACACCAGCGATTGGGCCATCAAATGGAATATCGGAAATACCTAACGCTAAGGAAGAACCTAACATAGCGGTCATTTCTGGAGTGCAGTCTTGGTCAACAGACATCACTGTGTTGACGATTTGGACTTCGTTACGGAAGCCTTCGGAGAACATTGGTCTAATTGGACGGTCAATGAGTCTCGCGGTTAAGGTGGCATGTTCCCCTGCACGGCCTTCTCTTCTTAAGAAGGAACCAGGAATTTTGCCAACTGCGTATTGCTTTTCTTCATAACCAACTGTTAATGGGAAGAAATCACCTTCTTTAGGTTCATCTGAGCAACACGCTGTGGAAAGAACAACTGTTTCGTTTAATCTGACTAAGACAGCGCCATCAGCTTGTTTAGCGATTTCGCCGGCTTCAACAACGAACTTCTTTCCTTCGAATTCTAATTCGAATACTCTTTTCATTTTTTTACCTCTTTTTTAAATCTTAATCGTGTCAATTATACTCGAAAGCATTAACTTTGTTAAACACTTTGTCAATTATTGTAAAAATATAGTGAAATAAACCACCGCTTTCTTATAATAAATGAGGTATGTATGGAAATATTGTGATATTAATTGGCTTAGTTGTTCTTTGGGGAGCGGGATGTTTCTATCTTGTTAAAGTCAAAGAAAGTTCGCTTTTTAATAAACCAAAACTCGTTAACTTGTTATGCATTATTTTTTGTTTTATTTGTCATATTATTTCCATGTTAATCACTCTATTTGATGTGGGTTTTAATGATTGGAATTTCCAAAACATGATGCCTTACGCAAATGTGAGTCCTTTCCTATTTATTACGAGTCCAATTTATTTTGTTTTACCAAAGGGAATTAAGAAATATTTTTTAAACCTAGTTAGTTTACTAACTATTGGCATGATTATTTCCCCTATCGCTAGTCTGGTCCACTACATCTCTATTAGCTATGCGTATCACGCTAAATTCTTATTGGATTTTGTCCCTCACTTGGTTTTCTCCTTATGGGGTGTCTATATTATTCAATCTAAACAAATCACTCTTAACATTAAAGACTCAATCATTAGTGGTTCATCACTAGTCGCAACTGCCATAATTATGCTGATGCTCAATGTTATCTTTGATCGTTCTTTTTTTGGTTTATCTCTTAATGGCAAACACAGCATTTATAATGTAGTGTTAGTTTCTAATTCATATTTATCCGCTGGAATTTATTTCACTGGTTTAATAGTTGCGTTGCTATTAGGTTATTTATTTCAAAAGCTTTGTAATCACTTGAGTGAAAAAGAAAAAAACCGCAATTAAGCGGTTTTCTTTCTAAGCTGATAACTTATTTTCTTAAACCTAAATCAACGATGAGTTTAAGATAAGCTTCACGATCGGTTCTAACTAAGTAGTCTAAGAGACTTCTTCTTTGACCGACGAGAATCATTAAGCCACGTTTGCTAGCGGCATCTTTATGATTCTTCTTTAGGTGAGCGGTTAAGGCTTTGATTTGTTCGGTTAATAAGGCAACTTGAACTTGGACAGAACCAGTGTCTTTTTCGTTTTTACC
>CADBXE010000023.1 GCA_902798595.1 uncultured Erysipelotrichaceae bacterium
TATATGAAGTCCAAGTCGTCTCTTGGTATGACAACGAAAACTCCTATACATCACAAATGGTCCGCACCATCAAATACTTTGCGGAAAAGTGCTAATTAACTCAATAGAGTCTAATTAACCCATAGAAAAATATACGGCACCTGTGTACTATGGGTGCCGTTATTATTGAAATAAAGGAGTAATTTAACTATGTTAACAGTTAAAGAAATGAACAATCTTCAAGGCAAACGTGTCATTGTTCGTGTTGACTTCAATGTCCCACTCAAGAACGGTGAAATCCGCGATGACAACCGTATCGTTGCCGCTTTACCAACCATCAAGGAATTAATTGCTAAAGGTGCAAGAGTTGTCTTAATGTCCCATTTAGGCAAAGTCAAACACAAATTAGCCCAAGAAGATCCAGAAAAGTTCGCCAAACAAATCAAAGATGGCAACTTAGAACCAGTTGCCAAACGTTTAGGTGAATTATTAAATCAACCAGTCGTGTTTGTTCCTGAAACACGTGGTGAAAACTTAGTCAACGCTGTCAATGCTTTAAAAGATGGCGAAGTCTTATTAATGCAAAATACCCGTTATGAAAAGGGTGAAGAAAAGAACGATCCTGAATTAGCCAAGATCTGGGCTGCTTTAGGTGATGCATTCGTCATGGATGCCTTTGGTTCCGCACACCGTGCTCACGCCTCCACATACGGTATTCCAGAAATCTTAAAAGGCGAAGGCAAACCAGTTGCTGTTGGTTACCTCGTTGAAAAAGAAGTCGCTAACTTAACAAGATGTGTTGATGTTAAAGACGAAGATCGTCCATATGTCGCTATCTTAGGTGGCTTAAAAGTTTCTGACAAAATCAAAGTCATTGAATCCTTATTAAATAAATGCGACAAAGTCCTTATCGGTGGTGCCATGGCATTCACATTCTTAAGAGCTTTAGGTCACACAACCGGCAATTCTCCAGTGGAAGAAGACCAATTAGAATACGCCAAGAACTGCTATGTTAAAGCTAACGGCAAAATCGTCTTACCAGTCGACTCTGTCATCGGTGATGCTTTTGACCCAGCAGAAAGAACAACTGTTGAAACAGTTCAATCTGGTGAAATTCCAGAAGGTTTCCAAGGCTTAGATATCGGTCCAAAGACCAGAGAACTCTTCGCCAACGAAATCGCCAAAGCCAGAATGATTTTCTGGAACGGCCCAAGTGGTGTCTTCGAACAAGACGAATTCCAAAAAGGCACCTTAGCCATTTGTGAAGCAATTGCTAAAAACGACAAAGCCTTCACCGTTTGTGGTGGTGGTGATAGTGCCGCTGCTGTCAAACAATTTGGATATAAAGACAAATTCTCTCACGTTTCCACAGGTGGCGGTGCTTCCTTAGAAATGATTGAAAACGATGGCCACTTACCAGGCATCGACGTGGTTAGATAATTATGAGAAGAAAATTATTATTAGGTAACTGGAAGATGAACAAACTCGCTAGCGAAGCTAAAGAGTTTGCTATTGCTTCCCGTGACTTAGCTAAGAAAGCTGAAGCAAACAACATCGACTTAGGTGTTGCTCCAACATACCTTTCCTTAGCCGCGGTTAAAGAAAACGCTGCTAAAGAAATGATTGTGGCCGCTCAAAACGTCCACTTCAACGACCATGGTGCCTTTACTGGTGAAGTTTCTATCCCAATGCTCAAAGAATTCGGTATTGACTGGGTTTTAATCGGTCATAGCGAAAGAAGAACATACGATAATGAGACAAACGAAAAGTGCAATGCCAAAATCAAAGCTTTAATCGCTAATGATATGGTGCCAGTTTACTGCGTTGGTGAAACTCTTGCACAATTCGAAGCTAACCAAACAAAAGCCGTTGTCGGTGAACAAGTTCGCGTTGGTTTAAAAGAATTAACCGCTGAACAAGTTAAAAACTTAGTCGTTGCTTATGAACCAGTTTGGTCCATTGGTACCGGCAAAAACGCTTCTACAGAAATCGCAGAAGATGTCTGCAAATTCATCCGTGATGTTTTAAGAGAAATGTTCGGTGATGTTGCTGACGAAATTAGAGTCCTCTATGGTGGCTCTGTTAAACCAGAAAACATCAAAGCTTACTTATCTTGCCCAGATGTTGATGGTGGCTTAGTTGGTGGTGCTTCCTTAAAGATTGATTCTTACGAAGCATTATTAACAAATATTCTCTAAGGTAAAAAATGTCTACATACAATTCTTACGAAGACAACACACAAGTGGTGTATGGTTTAGCCGATAAACAAACCAGAGGTGCCTTCTTAACAAAGGTCTTTGGTTTGATGTTTGTCCTCTTACTCATCTGCACCTCAGTGGCTGCGGGATTCGGCTATGGCTTCCAGTTCTTATTGTTTCAAGCCGCTAATGCTGAGAACATTGAGTTAATTAATCAATTAACATATGCCTTCTATGGTACAATCATTGTTTCCGCGATTGCTCTATTAGTGATGTCGTTCGTCTTACCAATCAAATTTATTAGAGGAAGAAGCAACATTCTCGTCCCACTAGTAATCTATGTAATACTAATGGGCCTTATGTTATCAGCATTCACCGTCTTGTTTGATTGGGTGATTCTTGTTGAAGCGTTTGGTGTTACAACCATAATCTTCGGCGTAATGGCCCTTTTAGGCTATATGAGCAAGGGAAGACTTGCTGGAATAGGCTTTATTCTACTTGGCCTTGCTATCGGCGCTATCGTTCTTTCTTTGGCCAATTTCGTCTTAATTACGGTTGGAGGTGTGAGACAAGAGAACATTATGCTCTCTTGGATTGTCTCCTTATTAACATTCGCATTCTTAATGTTTGTGACTCTCTATGATGTCAATCGCATTAAAAGAATCGCTGAGAAAGCATCGGCGACTAGTAATAATTTGATTTATTACTGTGCCTTCATTCTCTTCTCCGACTTCATTGCCTTATTAGTGAGAGTCATCTATTACCTTGCGATTTTTACTAGAAGAAACTGAATAACTATTAGATTTTAAAAGAGGGGTGCCAGAGTATCCCTCTTTTTTCTTGCCTAAAAAAGAAAAAAATGCTTTATCTTCTAACATTTTTAAGAGAAGATAAATAAGTAGATTTACTTAATTAGCAAAAGAAAGGAATGCTTATGAAAAAGTCTCTTCTTTTATTTTCAATGATTGCCGCTTTATGTGTGACAGGTTGTGGCGTTTCTCATTCATCAAAAGGTGATGAAGCCTCTAATTCTGATTCCGCTGATAGCACAAATATCAATTCAGATAATTCAAACAATTCTGATTCTTCAAACAATTCACAACCAAATTCAGAGCCATCCGCTCCTAAACAAGAAGTAAAAAATGGTAATTTCACTCTTCTTTTGCCAAACGATTTATCTTCAATGAGTAAAAACTGCAAAAAGTATGTTGATGACATGCGTGCTCAACAAAGAAAACTCATTCAAGAAAAAGGCGCGCAAGCGGATTACTACATCAATGATTTATATGGTACAAATGGCGTTGATATCACTAAAGGCGTTTTGCCAAGCACAAAAGATTACCAAGACAACACTGGCGGCTATAGAGATGGCACCACTCAAAATGATTACTTAGATCCTGTTGGTGCGGATTATACCAAAGGTGAAAAGAGCGATGAAAGCAAAGGTATTGAAATTGAATTCAAACCAGCGGACGCTCTTAAGAATAAAGAATATACAATCACTTATAGCGTTAATGCTGATTTAAGCAACGCTAAAACAATTACCACTAATGAAACGAAGATTAATATTAAGAATCTCTTAGTTAATCAAAAATACTATTACAAAGTAACTGCTGATGGAAAAGATTCCACATTGGCAGATTTCACAACTGGTGATTATCCACGTTGGATTGATGCTAGACCAATGTTTAATGTCCGTGATATGGGTGGTTATATGACTTCATCAGGTCAAAGAATTAAGCAAGGTTTAGTCTATAGAGGTGGAGAGATTAATAACAAAACTGGTTGGTATGGTACACAACGTTATACCGATGATACAGGTAATTCTCAAGCTAGAGATGGTCATATTGTTTCTCAAACTGATGCTTCCAAGAAAGCATTCAGAGAAGACATGGGCATGGTCAATGGCTTAGAAATCGACCTTAGAAGCAGTACAGAAACAAACGGCTATCCAAAAACCAAGAATTATTGTAATTTCGCAGAGAACAACGATATCTCCTATAAACTCATCAGTATTAGCAGTTATTATAAAGGCATGCAAAACAATACCACACAAATCAAACAGTTGTTTGAAGCTTTCGCACAAGCTGACCAGCATCCAGTTTATTATCACTGTTATGGTGGCGCTGATCGTACAGGCGTAGTGGGATTTATGCTTGGTGCACTTCTTGGCATGAGCTATACAGATCTAGTTATCGACTTTGAATTAACAAGTTATAGCAGCAATCCTTCTAGAAACTATCGTGGTCACTTACGTAATGGTCCATGGAACGATTGGCCAGGCTTAGTTAAGTATTTAACAGATACTGGAAGTAACAATTTAGGCTGGGGTACCACCAAAACAATTAAGGAAGGCATGGAAGATTATTTAAAAAATAAATGCCAAGTTTCTCAAGAAACAATAAATAAAATAAGAGAAATTATGCTCGAACCAGCAAAATAAATAAAAAAATAAATATTTTTAATTAAGGAGATCAGAAGAATCTGGTCTCTTTCTTTTTATATAAATACGCGTACGCGCGCGTTATACAGGCACATATACACATATTTTTATAAAAAATATTAAAAAGTACTTGCACACATTATTAACATGCGTATAATAGATAAAGCGCGCCCCAAAAGGGAGAGCGAAATATCACTGAAAAAAATGGTGAAAAAAAATTAAAAAAAGCCATTGACATGAAATAAAGTTAAGTGATATTATATCAAAGCACGTGTCGGGGAGACCCAAAGAGATTATTACTAAAGTAATAACGTGCAACTGATCTTTGAAAACTAAACAGATGTACAAACATCACAACGTCAATTTGTTTAAATAAACAAAAATACAAAACCAGATAATTATTTTGAACTAGAATAAAACTTTGAGAGTTTGATCCTGGCTCAGGATGAACGCTGGCGGCGTGCCTAATACATGCAAG
>CADBXE010000024.1 GCA_902798595.1 uncultured Erysipelotrichaceae bacterium
CACTTAGACCACGGCGCAGATTTTGAAATTTGTAAAGATTGTATCGATGGTGGTTTCACATCAGTCATGATTGACTGCTCCAGCAAACCATTCGAAGAAAACATCGCTATCACAAAGAAAGTTTGTGAATATGCTCACGCTCACGTTCCATACGTTACCGTTGAAGCTGAATTAGGTACATTAGCCGGTATCGAAGATGAAGTTAAAGTTGAACACGGTGCAGAATCCTACACCAGACCAGAAGACGTCGAAGAATTCGTTCGTAGAACTGGTTGTGACTCCTTAGCTATCGCTATCGGTACAAGCCATGGTGCTTATAAGTTCAAACCAGAACAATGCACAAGAGATCCAGAAACAGGTGTCTTATTACCACCTCCATTAAGATTCGATATCTTAGAAGAAGTGAGCAAACGTTTACCAGGCTTCCCAATCGTCTTACACGGTTCCTCCTCCGTTAACCAAGAATTCGTTAAAATCATTAACGACAACGGTGGTGCCTTAAAGGACGCAGTTGGTGTTCCAGAAGCTCAATTAAGACAAGCTGCTAGATTAGCCGTTTGTAAGATCAATATCGACAGCGACCTCCGCTTAGCGATGACTGCTGGCATTAGAGAACACATGAAAGCTCATCCAGATCACTTTGACCCACGTCAATATGTCGGTGATGGCCGTGCTTATGTCAAACAATTAGTCAAACACAAAATTGTTGATGTGTTAGGCTCAAACGACAAAATCTAATATTTAATCAAAAAACAACAAAAACACCGATAAAATGTCGGTGTTTTTTATGTCTTAAACGATTTTTTCAATAATAATTGTAAACTTATGTATAAATATGTATAATCATGTTGAAAGAATCAAAAAGGATTGATTGTTTCAAACTAAAAACAGCAAAAACATGAGGAGGAAATCATTATGAAAGCAAAAAGAAATATTGCCTTGTTATTACCATTTTTAGTAGCGCCAGCATTTTTAACGGGATGTGAAGAATACAAGCATGATAATCCTAATCAAATGTTTAAAAATATTACTAGTCGTTACGTTCAACTAGCATACCCGTATGCTGATACTGAAAAAGATGTCAGTTTAGTTTTCAATACTCCATCCGGATTTACTAAAGTCGAAACGATGAGAGACAAAGAAAACGTGCTTAAGAATGGTTTAAAAAAGATTAAAAAGTTTAAAAAAGCAGAACATGTTAACGCGTCCGGTAATCCAATAATGTTTTCTTTCAATCATCGAATATCTAAAAAAAGCGTATCGTTGTCATATTTCTCTCTTTATAAAAACGGCAATCTCTTCTGCTCCATGAATTACTATGTGGACATTAAAGACCCAATGATTACAGAAAATGTGTGCTTCAAATTCGATGCCGACATTGCGGAAGAGATTTATAACAATGCCTATGCTGAATTTGATGCGGCAAAAGAAGATGATACTTATATTCATAATGAATTAATTACATTTAGCAATTTCTTTAAAACCGCTGATGAAAAGCACGCAAACGTGCGCTTTGATTCAGATAACTCTCACATCAATGATGACGGTGGGGCAATTAGAAATGAACTTAAAAAGCTCGCAAACGAAGTAGACTTGAGCAATGAAGTCACTGAATTCCCAATTACAGATGCAGGTAATAACTTTATTGAATATCGTATTGTAGATGATAATAATGAAAATAGTTCATATTTCAGTTACAACGATTGGGATTACACCTCCTGGAAAGCAATGCTTAGTGAAAATGGTGCTTATTTATCTATTAATTTCGACGGTCAAAGCAAATATGGCCTTAGTGAACGTATCGCCCATTATTACAGGATTGATGCTACAAAAGGGAAAGAAACTGTTGATAAAATCAAACAAATCGTTAATACTTTGAGAAAATAGTTTTAAAGGAGGGATTAACAATGAAGAAATTGATCTTACCTCTAATCGCATTATCATTAACCACAATGGTTGGTTGTAAGGCTGATGTCAGCAAAAAAGTAGAACTAGTCGTTTATGAATATGGTTCCGTTGACTCGTTAATTCTTTCAAATGTAAACGGTAGAGTTGAATTACCTTTTGAAACAGTAGCAGAATACAACGCTGTTTATGATAAAGATGGTGTGATTAAGAAAGCATTTAAAAAGGCCGATACCTTTACAAAAGTTGAAACAATTGAACCAAAAACAGATAGATGCTTCACATTTTTAAGCATGTATCTAAAGAAGATTGAGAATGATACAGCTTTTTACCTTAACGGCGAAATGAAAGTCTACGCTGATGGCTATCTTGAACTGAAGTTTGATAACATCGATTATACTTATACAGTTGATACTTTCTACTATGCAGTAGACCCTTCCATCACTGAAGAAGCATGCACCTCAGCGGAACAGATCATTAATAAAGCAAAACAAGATGAAGAAGATTTCGTAAGATTTGCAAGCATGGAAAATATATTCCTTATTTCTAACAATAAAAAATGGCCATGTTCTTCAGTTGTTTATCCTGATGGATCTGGCAGTGCAGGGTCAGGAATCTTCAAAAATGACACAGGCGATATTTTCAATAAAATCAAAGAAGGTGTATATACTGAGACTGATGGAGAAAATGAAACCAGTGTAAAACTCAAGGTATGGACCGAAAGATGCCCATATATCTTGTATGATTATTCTCCTGAGAAAGACAGCTGTATCAAGGATAACGATAACGTCATTTATTCCTTCAGAGTTGAAGTATTTGAAAATGGATATGCGACGTTTAGAGTTTATGGTCACGATAAATCTAATAGACCATATTGGTTAACTAAGTATTTCACAATCGACGCTGCCAAAGCGAAAGAAATAGTGGATTACGGAAGATAATAAAAACAAAAAAGAAGCGGACGTCTGAAGTGAACCCATTATGTTGGACTGAAATGTTTCAACAATCATATCACTTCTAAACAGACTGTTGAAGGGACTGAATCCGATATTGAACTGGACTC
>CADBXE010000025.1 GCA_902798595.1 uncultured Erysipelotrichaceae bacterium
CCTTTTTATACTCAAGCACCATCTTGAGTTTTTCTTCTTTTGTCCATCTCATGATAAAAACCCCTCCAGTTGGTTGTCCAACTTTTGGGGTTCATATCATTCAACTAGTCCTTTTTCTTTTTTTGGAGAATTTTTTGCATTTTCCTTTGCTATTAAAATAATATTTGATATATTTTACCTCCACGCTTGTTTAAAATAAGTGGTGGGGTATAAAAATATGGAAATTGCTGCAATTATCATCTCTTCTCTTGCTTTGATCGCTATTGTTGTTGCGATTATTTTGATTATCAGAAAACCAAATAACAATGGAAATTCACAAGTAGATTTAAAAGAAATTGGTATGTTGCAACAGCAACTTAATTCTTTAACCGATCAATTAAAGACCAACATTAAGTTATCCGTGAGTGAAGAAATTACTAAGGTAATGGAACAATCCCAAAAGAGTAACGAGCTTAACAATGAAAAGTTAGAACGTTTCCAAGCGGGCATTACCGAATCACTCAACAAACGTTTCGATGCTTTGAATAAGCAAATCGATGATAAACTCGTTGAAATCAACAAAAAAGTGGATGAAAAACTCGCTGAGGGTTTTAAATCTACAGGCGAAACAATGGCTCAAGTGAGAGAAAGACTCCAGGCTATTGATGCCGCTCAAAAGAACATCGAAAAGCTCTCTAGTGATGTTGTCTCTTTAAAAAGCGTTCTTGAAGGTAACCAAACCCGCGGCCAATATGGTGAATACCAGCTATCAATGGTGTTACACAATGTTTTTGGCGATACAACTGGCTGCTATCAAGAGCAATTTACAATGAAAAAGGTCAAGGACGGGGACGATGTACGCGCTGATGCAGTCGTATTTATGCCTGAACCGAATAAGATGATTTGTATCGACTCCAAATTCCCATTCCAAGACTACCAACGTATCTTTGAAACCGATATCCAAGAAGAAAAAGATCGCTTAACAAAAGAATTTGGTAACGCTGTTAAAAAGCATATTACCGTGATTAAAGATAAATACATTGTTGAAGGTAAAACCGCTCCTGAAGCATTAATGTTCATTCCTAACGATGGTGTCTTTGCGTTTATTCACCACAACTTAGAAGAAGTCGTGGAGTATGCGAGAAGTAAGAAAGTCATTTTAACTTCTCCATCAACTTTACCGGCCATCCTTGTCACTATTAACATGGTGAGAATAGAGGTCGAAAGAAGTAAAAACGCTGAAGAAATCAATCGTCACTTGCAACGTCTTGCCAAAGACTTTGAAATGTTTGGTCGCGAATGGGACAAATTCTCTAACGCCCTCGAACAAACTGGCAAGAGAAGAGAGGAACTTGATCACCGTGTCGGTCGTATCACTAATAAGTTCCAAGCTATTAACACTAGCAATAATCTCAGTGACGATTTGAAACAAATCGAAGGAGATAATAGTGAACAACTATAATACACATAACCTTGTCACCTTTTCTAATAGCTTACTGAAACATTTTGGAGTCAAACCATTTCACCAAACCGAAGAAGCGGTGGACAAGATTTTAACAAACCATAAAAAAGTCGTGGTCATTCTCTTTGATGGCATGGGCCAAAATATCGTTAGAATGCACTTAAAAGAAAGTTCTTATATAAGAGAGCATTATTTATGCACGATTAATTCTACTTTCCCACCCACAACAACCGCAGCGACAACTGCCTTTTTAACGGGTAAATATCCAATCGAAACAGGTTGGATGTCCTGGGCGCAATATTTTGAAAAGTATAATCGCAATATTATTCTTTTTAGAAATAGAGATTATAACACTGAAGAAGAATTAACACCTGATCACATTGCCGAAAAAGAATTACCAATTCAAAACATTACAGATTTAATCAAAGAACATAACCCAAATGTTCAAACATTTAATGTGAAGAGATTCCCTGTTGATCCAAACGGTCCTAAAAAATTAAGAGAATTAGAAAAAATCATTAATAAAACCATCCAAGGTGTGGATTCTTGCTTTGGCTATTTCTATTTCGATTCTCCAGACTGCGAAATGCACCAATATGGCATTGATAATTGGAGAATCCATGTCATTGTGAGAAGAATTAATGATTTAATCCGCCGTTTAGCAAAGAAGAATCCTGACACATTGTTCCTAACTTTCGCTGACCATGGTCATATTAACGTTAAATATCTCAACATGGATGAACATCCAGATCTTTACCAACTCTTAAAATATCCAACAAGCTTTGAGAAGAGAACACCAGTTTTCTTTGTCAAAGAAGGCAAAAACAAAGAGTTTGAAGAACTTTTCCAAAAGTATTATGGCCAACATTTCACTTTAATGACCAAAAAAGAGGCCTTAGAGGCACAAATCTTTGGAGAAGGTGATATTAACCCAAAAGCGGTGGAATTCGTCGGAGATTACGTCGCAACGAGCATTGATGAGTATTGTTTATACGCCGCAAGCGAAACAAAAGGCTTCGCTTTATTCAAAGGTCATCACGCTGGAAATACTAGCGAAGAAATGAAAATTGATATCTCCGCCTATAATGTTTAATTGATTTTTAACAAAAAAATCTATATCATAGAGAACGCTATGGGTCCATAGCTCAGCTGGGAGAGCGCCTCGTTCGCAACGAGGAGGTCAGGGGTTCGAATCCCCCTGGATCCACCAATTAGCGTTCATTGTCATTGAATAAATGATTTAGTAATAAAGAAGACCTCAGTTGAACTAGTCAACGAAAAGTAGACAGTTTAAAAAAGTATCAATACCCCATGTCAGATTTATACTGATGTGGGGTTTTGTATTTAAGACAGTACATTGG